>JBBPYC010000041.1:0-31938 GCA_038200275.1 Burkholderiales bacterium | reverse complement strand
CTTGATGGTGGTGGAGTCCAGGCAGACGGCCTCGATGCGCACCCGCATCAGGCGCTGGCGCTGCAGTTGCTCGAACACCCGGTCGAGCACGCCCGACTGGCTCCAGCGCATCATGCGGGTGTAGATGGTGTGCCAGTTGCCATAGCACTCGGGCAGCGCACGCCACTTGCAGCCGTTGGCGGCCACGTGCAGGATGGCGTTGAGCACCTGCAGGTTGTCCAGGCTCACGTTGCCGCGCTGGCGCGGCAGCCAGTCTTTGATTTGCTCAAACTGTTCGGAGGTCAATTGCATGATCGGGAGTATCGCGTGCAGACACAGTGCCGGCAATAAGTGTTAACACGACCTAGCCCGAAGGTTCGCAATCTGTTCGACTCGGCATACCACTGCTGCCTCGACGTGCTGAACCCAAACGAGTGGGCAGTGACTGCTCTGCGGCGTTAAAACACGTTGGTGAACTTCGGCTACGGGCCAGAGCGCCAGTGCGCGACCGTCAGATGTAGTCGTTCGACCACACGTTGATCAACGCGACCTGCGAACGACCGCTGTGCCTTGGCGCAGATCTCTTGTCCTGATTCGTGAACTATCGTTTCCCGAGTGGGCCGGCCGCTCGGCCTGACAGCCGCCACGGGCGCCTTTGGTTCGATAACCGTCGGCTACTCACTTTGAGCGAATTACCGCACTCAGTCTGAAGCGGTCCAAGATAAAGGCTCGGATGCCGGATGCCGTCCAGTAGCATTCGCGCCTTCAGCGACACCGGACGAGGATCCGCATGCCCGCCAGCACTTGCCTGTTTTGCTCGCTGCCGCCGCAGCGCGTTGTCTTGGAGAACGACCTGGCCTTCGCCATCCGCGATGCGTTTCCGGTCACCCCCGGTCACACCCTGGTGATCCCACGACGGCACGTGGTCGACTACTTTGGACTTTCTCCAGAAGAACTCCAGGCCTGCGACGACCTGCTGCGACAGTCCAGGCAGCAGCTAAAAGCCGATGACCCGCTCGTCCAGGGATTCAACATCGGCATCAATGTCGGCGAGGTCGCTGGCCAGTCCATCTTCCACTGCCACATCCACCTGATCCCGAGGCGCCAGGGCGACGTCGAGCACCCGCGCGGAGGCATTCGCCACTTGATTCCTGGCAAGGGTCATTACTGACCGCCCTGGTGTCCGATACCCCTGTCTTCGCCACCCTGGGAGACCAGCCGCCGAGTCTCGAAGACCAGTGGCGCGCGATCATCCTGTTCGGGCGCAACGTCGCGTCGTACAAGTTCGCACTGGCCAAGGCGCTCATGGAGCTCAGGCCGGCCGCCGGGACGCTGCTGCGCCTGGAAGATCTGGCCCTTCCCTTTGCCTTGCAGATCTGCGAGCACCTGCGGCTCGAGGACAAGCAGGCCACCTCCGCGACCAGCGCCTTCCTCGAAGGCTGCCGCAAGTTCAACCTCGAAGGTCGGAGAGACCGGGATGCGCTGGCCGCACTCGCGCTGGCTCGCGGGTTTGCCAATGTCATCGACGCCTTTCACGTGGTGGGTGCTGCCGACACGCCCGAGCGCTTCTTCATTGATCAGCGCAGGCCGCACCAGTCGATCCTGATCACCGACGAGTTCGAGCAGCTGCTGCAAGGCCAGGACGCGGCGGGTCTGCCGCTCGAGGTGGAGGCGCGCTGGCGGCTGGTCGAGACCGCCTGGGGCCTGGGTCTGGCTCGCTCCATGATCGTGGTCCACGACCCCGAGCAAGAGGCGCTGCTGCTACCCGACCGCCAGATGCGCCGCAAGGTCGTGACCGGCAGCCGGGACGCGTTGAACGGCTACCAGCAGGGCGCGTGCTTCTATTGCCGCGGCGCCATCTCATTGACCGAGCGCTCGCTGCTGCCCGACGTGGACCACTTCTTTCCGTTTTCACTGGGCCGCGCCGGCTTCAGGCAACAGGTCAACGGCGTATGGAACCTAGTGCTCGCGTGCGCGACGTGCAATCGGGGCTCGAAGGGCAAATTTGACCGGCTGCCGTCGGTGCGGCTGCTGGAGCGCCTGCATGCGCGAAACGAGTTCCTGATCCAGAGCCACCATCCACTGCGGGAGACGCTCATCGGCCAGACCGGCGCGGCCGAGCCGGCACGACGAGCATTCCTGCGCGACCTCTACGAACGCGCCGCATCGGCCTTGATCCACCGCAACTGGGAGCCGACGGAAATCTCTAGCATATGAGCGTGGTGCATGTACCCAGGCTTGCTCCGCCGATTGCACGAGGAGGTAGGTTGACCGGACGGGCACTGTCGCCAGCGCGGTGCGGGCTGATCAAGCCGTAACCCATCTTGGCCGCCTGGGAGCAACCTGCATCAGCCACGTCACACCAGCCTCGGCAGCTCCCCACGACGCGAATGCTTGGTGCGAGTTCACACTCGAGCAGGCGCATGAGGCCGATGCCGTGATCGGTCAGAGCGGTCACAGCTGCGTACGACCGACGCCGCCGCCATTTCCGGCGGCCAACGGCGAGCTCGCGAATGAGACTCGGCTGCACGCGCGCAGCCAGCGCGGCCAACGAGACATCGGCGTCAGTCGAAGCCCGGGGGCGCCCGGAAGGCAAAGCCCATCCGTTCCAATCGCTGCGCCAGGCCAATGGTGCGCAGGTCACCGTAGGCAGGTCCGATGATCTGCAGCCCGATCGGCAGCCCATCGGGTCCCGGTCCTGCGGGAATCACCGTCGCCGGCAGGTACGACACGCCTGCGAGTCCGGCCCAGAACGTCTGCATGAAGTAGGGATATGCAGTGCCGTCGATCTCGATCGTGCGTTCGCCCAACGCGCGGTGGTCGTGCGCGAATGCCGTCGTCGGCATGATGGGCGCGAGCACGAAGTCCCATTGCTCGAAGAAGCGCTGCCAGGCCCAGCGCAGCCTGGTGCGGCCTTCGTTGGCGCGTGCCCAGTCGCGCGCACGCATCGTTTGTGCGCGCAGGGTTTGCGCCGCCTCACTTTGGTCTTGCAATTCGAGTGCATCGGCGGCAGCAACGAGTCGGGCGAACTCGTCACTGCCGAAGCGCGCCGCCATGGCCGACATCAGCAGGGTCATGAACAGCCCGTGGCTGTGCTCGCTGGCAAATGCCGGCCGCGCCTCGTAGTCGATCGTCGCGCCCTGCGCAGCCAGTGCAGCAGCCACGGCGTCGACTCGGGCCGCAACGGCCGCAGAGACCGGGCACATCGGGTCGGTCTTCCACACCGCAATGCGCAGCGTGCGCGTCGCGCCGTCGAGGCGTGGCAGGTGCAGGCCCCCGCCTGCCGCCTCAAGCTTGTCTGGGCCCGCCATCAGGTTCACCGCCAACTCGAGATCTTCGGCAGATCGGGCCAGCGGGCCGATCACCGAGATGTCGGTCGGGGTCAGGCCGCCGGCCAGCGCGTGGCCGCGCATCGGCAGCAGGTTCCAAGTCGGCTTGTGGCCGAACACGCCGCAGTAGTGCGCGGGGTTGCGGATCGAGCCTCCGATGTCGCTGCCGATCTCCAGGCTGGTGAGGCCTGCGGCGAGGGACGCCGCCGAGCCGCCGGACGACCCGCCCGGTGTGCGGCCACTGTCCCAGGGGTTGCTGGTGGTGCCGCAGATCTCGTTGTAGCTCTGGAAGTCGGCCAATCGGAGCGGGACGTTGGTCTTGCCGAACACGTTGGCACCGGCGGCGGCCAGACGCTGCACGGCCAGCGCATCCGCGTCGGCGACCTTGTCGCGCAGCGCCGGGATGCCCCAGTGGGTCGGCGCGCCGGCCAGGTCGTAACTCTCCTTGATCGTCATGGGCAGCCCGTGCAGCGGCCCGATCGGCTCGCCGCGGATGCGCGTTGCGTCGGCCGCGTCGGCGCGTGCACGGGCGGCGTCCCGGTCCTGCCAGATCACCGCGTTCAGCTCGGGATTGAAGCGGTCGATGCGGGCAAGGTAATGCTCGAGCAACTCGCGCGCGCCGAGGTGTCCGTTGCGCAGCTGCTGTGCCAACGCCGTGGCGGACTGGAAGTGGGGGGCAGTCATCGGCTAGGTCTCCAAAGGGAGGTTGGGCATCGCGTAGCGCGCATGGGAATTCAATTGCCATCGTACTGCCCAGCGCGCCGGGTCAGCACGGCGATGGATGGTCTTGGCGGCCAACCGGTGTCGGTGGAGCCCGCCAAGCCCAGACGGACCTCTGCCGGAAACGCCGCCCTGCGCGGGTTTACCGTGAAGCTTGGCCTGTGCGCTGTCGTCTGATTCGGGTGGCGTGCGGCTCCGTCCTTGGCCCATCGAAACGGGCCTCCGGTTCCGATCGTCGTCGGACGAGCGGGAGAGAGGATGGGCTCAGGCCGCCTCAAACGGCATGGGCTCGCGTGCCGGCGCACGCCTGCGGTCCCGGATGAGTGAGGGTGCGCTCGATCAGCGCGCTTAGAGGATCGCCGACCCGTACGTCAAACTGCAGGCGACTCGGGACCGGTCAGTAGCCGCACCTCCATCCATATATTACGGCTTTGCAGCGGGAGCGGCCGATTAGGTCTGGATCGTGAACTCACGGTCTCTGGCACATAGCGGTCAGCAAGTTACGAGAGATCGCCAGCGCTCGATGACCGGTTCGCAATGTACTGCTGACCTTCCCGGCGCGCGAGCGTGACTCGGCCGATCGAATGACCGCTGACTTACCGCCGCAAATGGGCTTCCCGACCCTGACGAGACATGCGCA
This sequence comes from Burkholderiales bacterium, assembly GCA_038200275.1. Lineage (GTDB taxonomy): Bacteria > Pseudomonadota > Gammaproteobacteria > Burkholderiales > Burkholderiaceae_C > JBBPYC01. The sequence continues at coordinate 27,270 of JBBPYC010000041.1, read as the reverse complement.
GACCTAAGTGCGTTGGCGCAAAGCTGCCGGCGGGACCAGCACACGGGCAAGTGGAAGAGGTCCCGCGACGGAGGGCACGTCGGCCGACAGCTCTCAGAGTGATTCTTTGTTGGCGATTATCAGGAAGTAGCGCGAAGGATTACGCAGACGACGAGCGGCGCATAAGGCACAGTCTCAAATGCCTATCGGAAGGGAGGGCGTTGTGGGACTGTTCAAAGATTCATTCAAGCTGGTGAACGAAATCGTAACGCTCGGCGGCGCTGGCCGACTCGAGGACGCGAAGCAGGCTTACGAGGAGACGTACTGCAGATTCCAGTCGTTGCTTGTCCGGGCGAACGGCTACAAGGCAAGGATCGACGATGCTATTGCAGCGATCGGGAGCGCGCTGACGCACGCCAAGCCCTATCTGGAAAATGCCGAGCAGTTGATCAAGTGTCGCGACGAGAAAAGGCGCGACCTGAACTTCGCTGTTAAGACGCAAACGCTGCACAAGGTCGAAAGATTCAATGCGGGAATGAACTCCGCGATCAGCGTCGGTGTCGGCTCGGTCGCCGGCGGAACCATGGCCGTCGGTGCTTGGTCATTGGTCACCCTGATCGGCTCGGCTTCCACCGGCACCGCTATTTCCGGCCTGTCCGGCGCAGCGGCCACGAATGCCACTCTGGCTTGGTTCGGAGGAGGAGCGTTGACCGCGGGCGGAGCGGGAATGGCAGGCGGCATGACTGTGCTTGGGGGGATCGTCGCAATCCCCCTGGTCTACTTCGCGGCAAAGAGCACCCATAAGAAAGCGAAGGAAGTCGAAGACGCCAAGTTGAACGTCGAGGAAGCTATCTTGAACCTTCGAAGGCAACTCGAGCCACTCCCCTCGATCCTCGAAATCGTCGAGGCCAGGCGACGCGAGACGGAACGACTCTGCAGCGAGCTCGTCGCGAAAATCGTGGAACTCAAGGAGGTGATCCAACCGCGGTGGCTGCTCAGCGTAGCAAAGCAGAAGATCCTGGCGTTCCTGGGCAAGCAGCCCTACTCCAAGGCGCAGTCGGATGCTATTGCCGAACTGACTGTCGTCCTAGCGACGTTCCTGGCTGCCTTCGATGTGCAGGCATCGAGCGCTGCGTCGGGGATGCAGGAGCCGTTGTGCTGAGTGAACGAGCCGGCGACATGCATGCCACCGCGCGCATCGATCTGAATCCGCCGCCAGGACGCAGGCCGAGAGTCATCGACCCCCCTTTGGCAGACCTGTCCCGCCTGCGGCAGCCCCTGAACGATGGCGAACGCAGGGTGCTGGATTGGTTCATCGAGATTCTGCCGACTGAGTGGGAGATCTACATCCAGCCGCATCTCAACGGGTTGCGGCCAGACTTCGTGCTCTTGCACCCCCGACGCGGCATGGCCGTATATGAGGTCAAGGACTGGAACCTGCAGGGCATGGACTACTTTGTCAAACACGATCGCGACGGCCCGAGGCTAATGGGGCACAAGGACGGGAAGGCATTTCCTCTTGGCGCCCGAGACCCCGTCGCCGCGATCGACCGATACAAGCGCGAGATGCATGGGCTGTATGTTCCCAGCTTGTCGGCGGCGCGAGGCTTCGGTTCCATCGTTGCGGGCGTGATCTTTACGAGCGCGACGACCCGAGACGCCGAAAACCTTCTTCGCCCTTTGCGCGATGCCAAGGCGCACACCAAATACCCGAAGCTGTATCCGATAATCGGCGCGGAGCTTCTCGAGAGTCACGACGAAGCAGCTCTGCGAACCCTCCTGAATTCAGCGCGAAGGACGGACGACCGGATGAGCGACCGCGTGGCCATCGACCTGAGGCACTGGCTCGTCGAACCTTCGTTCTCGCGGGATCAACGTGTCCCGCTCGCCCAGCTGCTGACCCCCAAGCAAAAATCGCTTTGCGTCAACAAGGAAAGCGTCCGCTTCCGCCGCGTCAAGGGTCCGGCGGGCAGTGGGAAGTCGCTCGTGCTCGCAGGACGAGCGGCCGAACTTGCCAAGCAGGGAAGGCGTGTCCTGGTCGTGACCTTCAACATCACGTTGATCAACTACCTGCTCGACCTGGCCGTTCAGTACGCGCAGTCCGGCGCGGTTCGCAGGCAGATTACTGCCCTCAACTTCCACCACTGGTGCCGACGGGTCGCTGGAATGGCCGGCAAGGACGATGAATTCGACGCCATCTGGAAAGAGGGGTCCCAAGACGAAGTCGAGGAAATCCTTCGAGATACGTTGCCCTCGAAGGCCGCTCAGTGGGCATCTGGCCTGAAAGAAGAGGATCGTTGGGACGCATTGTTCGTGGACGAGGGACAGGACTTCCTGCCCGGTTGGTGGAATGCCCTCCGCGCGGCACTTCCGACGGACGGCAGCGGCGAGGCGATGTTGGTCGCGGACCGGCAACAGAACGTCTACGGGGTCAAGCCATGGACGGATCTCGAGATGAGCGGGGCAGGCTTCAAGGGCCCGTGGGGCGCGCTCGACAGCTCGCATCGCATGTCGCCAGCCCTATGCCGGCTGGCAACGGACTTCGTGGATCGTTTCCAGCCGGACGTCGACGAGCATCGACCCATTCCTGCCCAAGGCGAGTTTGAATTCAGGACGGAATTGCGTTGGCTGCAGATGGATCCGGCCGAGCCCGTGGCGGCCGCGTGCATCGACGCCATGCTTGGAATCCTCTCGACGTCGGATGACGATCCCGTCGCAGTTGCCGAGTTGGTCTGCATCGTGGACCGGGAAGACATCGGCCTAGAACTTGTCCGGCTGCTCCGGGACAAGCGTATCCACGTCATCCATACTTTCGGGCTGGGGCAGACACGACGTGAGAAGGTCGAGGACGGGCGCCGTAAGAAGCTGGCCTTCTTCAGAGGCGACGCGAGAGTCAAGGTCACCACGATCCAGAGCTTCAAGGGCTGGGAGAACCGGGCGCTCGTCGTCCAGATATCGGAAGCGTCCGATCCGACCGGGTTGGCCCTGGCATATGCGGCCATCACTCGCCTGAAGCGGGATGACCGGGGCAGTTTCCTGACCGTGATCTGCTCGGCGCCGCAGCTACGCGAGTTCGGACAGACTTGGCAATGACGATACGTTGCTGGCAACGCCTTTGCGAGGCGCGCTTTCACAGCAATTGCCGAAGGTACCGACTACGACGCCGGTCGATTGCACGTTTCCAGTCGACTTTGCTGGCAATAGCGTGGCACCATCCTAAAGGTTTTAAGCGCGCGAATTATCCGAAGTGGGACTGGAAGAATCCCTGAGAGCAGACATCCGCGACCGACTGTTCATAGCCGGCTCCCGTCGACCCAAAGCCGGTATTTTTATGCCGAGATTAACTGCGCGAAAGTGTTCATCCTTCAAATCGTCCTTTCTCGGTGCCGCCCCTTTTTTCTGCTTTTGGAAGCGCGGCTTTTCTCAACTCCCGTAAGAATCCGATCGGGTGAAGCCACTCGCCTTCATGGATGTTGCAGAGCTCGACTGTCGGACGGAGAGATCGAAGGGCTGCGGTAGATGCGGGGGTGTGCCCTCGTCCATCAGCGCCGGGGCAGCGTGCATTCCCTCGGCTATACGCTTCTCGGCAAAGTACCTCAGAAGGTTTTCGGCGAAGTCTTCTGGGCAGCGGAATGTGCGCCCCGTGGACAGCGGGGTTCCCATGGTGGCAGCCCACCCTCCATCAGGCACGAAGCACTTGCGGCCAAAGTAGTAAAAGCGCCCGGCGACGAGCGCGTTGACGCCGGCGGTGTCGTGAGGCATATCGGTGCGGGGGTGGTTGCGATTCTCCAACTGCTCATATTGACCGCGGTCGTCGCGATAGTAGATGTTGTCCCCGCACAAGGCGACTGGGTCGGATGACTCGCGTGGCGGTTGCTTGGCCGCAAAACGGCGGTCCTCGAAGTACGCGTGCAGCGGCAGGACTTCGCGGATCTGCATGAGGTACACGAGTCCGTCTCGCTGGATCTTCAATCCTCTGCGAGCTGCGTTGTTCACGAGGGCCTTGGAAGCGAAACCGGCCACCCAGTCGCCAGCACGCCGGCCTGCCCTGACCTTCGGCTTGCACGTGGCCAGCGTCAGCACCCCGTGGAACGGATTGGGTGCAAACCCGCTGTCGTGGGTCATCTTGTAGCCCATGGTGACGCTCATGCCGGGGCTCCCGTCGACGTGCCGTGACGAAGCACCAGGTTCTGCAGCCAATGAGACGCCTCTGAGCAATCCCCCACGTCGATTACGAACTCCTGGCCTTTGCCAACCGTCTGCAACAGGGCGCGATCGCCGTCGACGCGCCAGCGCGCAGGATCCCTGTGATAACTCAGAGTCGGCCGCTCGGGTTCCTTTAGCAGCCAGCGCGGTACGCGCCATACGGAGCGCGAAGAGCCCGGGGCCGTCAGCTGCAGATCAGGGCCCCAGCGCCGGAAGGCGCCGGCCGCTGGTAGTCGATGGGGTGGGCCCGCCAAGTTCTCCCCGGCGATATAAATGGTGTTGTCCACCCCAATGCGGCTGGCATGCTGCACGTGGGGATGATCCTCGAGCCATTCGGGGCATTCAGATGCGCCCACCTTGTGCACCTGCCCCACCTGCAACCAGCCGAACAGGGCGTGCAGGTTCGGCGCACCGGGCACGTACTGCCACCGACCTTCGAATGGATGGGCTTGACGAAACCACCCGAAGAAAAGGAAGACGTCCCCGGGTCCCACCCCCTGCTTGGTGAGGTGCTGCTGCGCCGATCCGACCTGCCCGAGCGATGCACGCCAACCAGGCCGGCGCTCCACGCTGTGATCACTCAGGTCAGGGTCAAGGTGGATGGAGGTGAACGCACTGATCCTGCCCTTGGTGAGATCGCTGGCGAGCTTGTGTACGGGCCCCAGAAGACCTTGGACGTCACCGAGCGGCCGGCCGTGGAGAGACGGGATTGGGAAGGTCTGAAGTGACCCATCTGGCAGGATCGGGCTCGGTACCTGGCCGTACTGAGAATCGAACCCTTTGCGGCTGAAGATGATTTTCAAGTGTCGCTCCTGGCCGAACCGCGGCCGCTGTGCAGCGACTCTACGTATCTCTGCGCTCGTGGCGCGCACGATGCCGACAGGGCAAGCGCAGGAAAGCGACGTTTTTCACGGCTGCAAAGGGCGCGCGGCCATACGATGATCATCCGAGCCACCCAGGTCCGCATGACACGTCCGTCGCCGCCAGATATGAACATTTTCCGCATGGCTCAAATGAGCGCGCTCGTAGCCGCTTCCGCAGTGAGCAGATTAGCGGGCCGGACGCTCGACGCAGCGAAAGAGGGACTCGAGACCGCGGACGAGAAATTTGACATCACAGCGCATGCCAAGACGCTTGGAGATGCAATGCACAAAACCGCGGCTGAGATCGACCACAAGCACAGCATCATGGACAGGAGCAGAGCCATTGTCTTGTCAGCCCAAGAGGCAGGGATAGTTATCGTCGATAAGGTCGCTGAGGCATCGGCCGAATCGGGCCTCACGGACGCCCTGAAGACACGAGTCGTCGATCCTGCGACTGAAGTCGCCAATGCTGTCCTGGCAAGCCCTCATGTCGTCAAAGCGCGTGAGCTTCTGGAGCGCACGTACGGGGACGCCCGAGAAAAATTCAAGCCCTACTTCCGGGCGGCAGACGCCCATGAGCTCCTGCGCAACACCAAGGCCGAACTCGCCTATGTGTCAGCCTGCATGTTGCAAGTCGATAGCTCGGAGTCGTACCGGCTGGCTGATCAGTTTGGTCGGGCAGTCACTGCAAAAATCGCGGGCATCGGCACCACCGCGGCGCTGTTGGCGCTTGTAAGCTCGCTCGGAACGGCATCCACGGGCACCTCGATCGCGACGCTGTCCGGTGCGGCCGCGACGAAAGCCACCATGGCTTGGGTGGGCAGCATGGTCGGAGGAGGCATGGCTGCCGGCGCATTCCTCACCGGCGGGCTCTCAATCGTGGTGGGCTTGGGGGCTTACAAGGCTCTCTCGTCCGAACGGCGCGCGTTTGAAAGCCTGAGCATGCTGGAGGCGCGCCTGGTCGAATCTTGCTGGCTCCTCATGTCCGTCTGCGACTCCTACCTCGCAATGGACGCCAGCGAGTTCAAGTCGAGAGATGCCAAGTTCCTGCTGGAAGAGTCGCTCCGACCGCTCTACGACGAACTCGTTGACAACACCGGGGTTCTTTGCCAGCCGTTGGACAACAAGCACGCGATCGCCTTCAGACAACACATCCTGACCGACTTTCGGCGGGTGGTGATCGATGGCTTCGAGGCGTGGCTGGCCGGGCCGACCGGGCTTGAGTTCCAGAAACTATCGGCGGAAGCGTTCATCGGAGGCGTCTTTTATGCGCTCATGACCCGACACGCGCTGGACGACTCGATCGAGTCACAGCTGGTGCTCGATGCGCTACGCCGATCGAGCCTGAAACTGAACGACGCATCTGAAGACAGCCTTGGTGACTACCTTCGGGGGCAGTCGGAAGATGGCCTGAAACATGTTGCCGACAGCGTCAAAGGGATCTATCACGAGTTGATGTGGGTCAAGCGTTACAACGCCACCCATGCCTCGACGTACGCTGAGGTTTTTCCGGAAACCAACCATCCTGGCGCCGACGTCGTCGTGCGCGATTCGGTAACGCACGAGAAACTCGAGGAGATACAACTCAAGGCCGTCGCAGGCACTTCGCACGTTACGGAACACCTCAACAGGTATCCAGGAACTCGCATCGATGTCACGGATGAGGTAGCTGAAAAGATGAACGGCCAAGGCGTGGGCAACAGTGGCTTTTCGAACGAAGCCCTGGGCACAACGATGCATCAGAGTGTGGACCATCTTCACGACCACACGATTCTCGACAGGGCTGAAAACTCGGCCCTTCTTGCGATGGGTATCGGCTCCGCCCACGAATTCATCGACATGCTGCGCGGAGTGCGCCGGTTTCCAGAGGCGGTGATCAACGCAAGCGCGAAGGCCGCGACTGCGGCAGGGGCAACAGCGTTGACTGCGCTGCTGTTCACTTGACCCACCCAGGAGCTACTGAAGACAGAAAAGTTGGTTGTGAATCACGCGAAAGGGCACGTCCAACAACCGATGCCGACGCGCAATACAGGAGGTGCCTGTCGTGAACGACTGGAAGTGGCCGGCAGCGTGAGTACGAGGCCGCGCCAGAAAGCCGACTCTCAATTCGGTCGGCCTGGCGTGCCAAAAGTCAGCTTGCTGCGAGCCCAGGGAGACCTGCTCTCGGTCAGACCGGCACGAGTGAGCCGGCACGACGAGCATTCCTGCGCGACTTCTACGATCGTGCCGCATCGGCCTTGATCCACCGCAACTGGGAGCCGGCAGAGGTGTTTCAAGCCTGACGGTGACCCGTGGAATCCGGCCGTTGTGTGCGTGTCTGGACGCTGCAGGCCCACCTACATGCCTCAGAAACGTGATCGCCGTGAACTTGGTCATGCGAAGCTGAGCAGCACAAACCTAGACTCGTGCGCATGATCGAGTTCACGCTGTTGTGCTTTCTGGTCGATATCCCGGACGGTGACATCGTCAAGCCGCGCTGCGGCACCCCAGGACGAGTGCCGGCCTCGACCGCGTCCTGAAAAGATTCCCATGGAGGCACTCGCCGGCCAAGCCGTTCTTCTCATCGCGGTCCTGGCCACCATCTTTGCCGGCCCCCTGCTTGCAGTCGCATTCGTAACTGTACGCCGCCGCCGGGCCCGCACTCAGCGGCGCTCCCCGATGCGACGGGCGCTGTTGCGCTTGCCGGGACACTCGCTGCGCGAACAGCTCGACGAAGCCACCGGCACCGTGATGAGCGACATCTTCATGCTGATGTTGGTTCCGTTGATGATGCTGGCGATGTTCCTGGCCCACGGTCATATCCCCGGACTCCAGAGAACAGCCCATCTGCCGACGATCTACACGGTGGTGGTGCTGGGCTTCGTCGCGTTCATGGTGCACCGGCTCTGGAAGGCGGGCACGCGCCTGGATCGGCTCAAGGCCGGTCTGGACGCCGAACTCGCAGTCGGCCAGGAGCTCGATCAGCTCATGCGCCAGGGTGCGGCCGTCTACCACGACGTGCCGGCCGAGGGCTTCAACATCGACCACGTCGTGGTCTCGAAGGCCGGGATCTTCGCCGTCGAAACCAAGGGATTCACCAAACAGGTGGCGGGATCGGCCAAGGAGAACTGCCGGGTCGGCTACGACGGCCGTACCTTGCGGTTTCCGAATTGGACGACCACCGCACCACTGGAGCAGGCCGAGCGGCAAAGCGACTGGCTCGCCAAGTGGCTCAGCGGTGCGACCGGCTCCCCGGTTTGCGTGCATCCGGTTCTCGCGTTGCCGGGCTGGTTCATCGAGCACAGCGGCCGCGGTCCGGTCCGCGTCTACAGCGGCGCCCAGCTGCCAGAGCTGCTGCAGGCCCGGGGACCACAGACCTTGACCGAGCAAGAGGTGCAGCGCGCTGCGTTCCAGCTCGACCAGCGTTGCCGCACGGTCGAACTGCTGTACTCGCAGCAGCCCTGAGTCCGACGAACGTCGCGCAACTGAAACATGCGCTACTGGTGGGTCAACCAGAACCAGACCTATCGCCACGAGATCGGCGGTCAATACCTATGGTCACCGAAGCGTAAGGCCAACGACGCGAGAAACCCGTTTTACGACTTCATGCGCGAGGTGGCGCCGGGCGACGTCGTGTTCTCGTTCTCGGAGACCCGCATCCGCGCCCTGGGCGTTGCAGCCTCGCACGCCTACGAGGCGCCGAAGCCGCTGGAGTTTGGCCAGGTGGGTGCGTACTGGGAGCGGATCGGCTGGCGCGTGGACGTGCGGTTCACCGAGCTCGACCACCCGATCAAGCCGTCCCAGCACATGGCGCTGCTGGCGCCCCTGCTGCCGGATCGGTACGCACCACTTCGCCCCAATGGCGCCGGACTGCAAAGCGTCTACCTGACCCACCTGTCGCAGGAACTGGCCGGAGCGCTGATCGACCTGCTGGGTGCACAAGCGCATGCCCTGGTGCTCGGCCTGCGCAGCGCCACCGCACCGCCGGGCGCACCTGCGATCGGACTGGTGCACTGGGAGGAGCACGAGATCGCGCGAGTCGAGAGAAATGAGCTGCTGCCTGCGACCGAGCGCCTATCGATCGTGCTGGCCCGGCGCGGGCAGGGCCTGTTTCGCCAGCGCGTGATGCAGCTCGAGCAAGCTTGCCGCATCACAGGCGTCGCGCGCGCCGAGTACCTTCGTGCCAGCCACTGCAAGCCTTGGCGCGATGCGAGCAATGAGGAGCGGCTGGAGGGCGAGAACGGCCTGATGCTCACACCCAGCATGGACCACCTGTTCGACCGCGGCTACCTCGGGTTCGAAGGCGACGGCCGCATCATCGTCTCGTCCGTTGCCGACCGGGAGTCGTTGCAGCGCATGGGGCTGGATCCGAACCGCCCGGCAAACGTCGGGCCGTTCACGAGCGGGCAGCGACGCTTTTTGGAATTCCACCGGGAACAAGTGCTGCTACGGTCCAGCTTCCTTGAGCGTCTGTAGCGGTGACCGCGGTGGACGAATCCTCTCGGGCCTGTCTCGCCCGCCACCTTCCGCTACGCGAGGATCGGCAACTCGCGCGCGGTCCGTTTGGCCGAGCTTCGGCAAGCGCTGAGTGCGGCATGAAACGGATGGTGCTTGTTCATGTCCAAGTTCAGCGGCAGCGGCGTTGCCGTGATCAGTTCGTGCTCGAGCAGCCAGGGCTGCAACACCACCTGCCAGGCGACGAACGCATGGTCCTGCAGCCACTGCGACAGCCGCTGCTCGCCGTCGGCTCCGAAGGTCAGCCGCGTGCCGCTGCCGACGCGGCGCAGCTGAATATCCAGGGCGTCGGCCAGCAAGCAGCCGAGCGTCAGGCGCAGGGTCGAGCCCTCGGCGTTGCCGTTGAAGTGGTAGCGGATGCGGTGGCGCAGCCGCTGGCTGCTGGCCGGACTGCCGTTCTCCGGCGTGCGCTTCGGCGCGATCCCGACGTACAGCAGTGGCATCCTGAAGGCGCTCACGCAGCCCGACGTCGGAACCAGACCGTCGAGACCTTGGAAGTACCAGGCATAGATGCCAGGCTCGCTGGGCACCGGGCTGGGCCGTTGCAGCACCTCGCCGCGGCTCCAGACCTTGTCTGGGTGCAGTAGCTTCATTGCCGTCCTGGCGTCCTGATCGTCTTTCATGCACCGGTCATCTTACGAACCGCAGCGAGCGGCTCGCGCCGGCATTGAACGGTCGCGGCCGCATCGCTCTTTCCCTTTGCCGTTCCCCTACGTCGATCACCGACCGCAATCACCCGCATTCGCATGACCACCGATTCAAACCCTGCACAGTTCCCGCTCCAGGCCGCTCAGACGATCCTCACCGCTGCCACGCCCGTGCTGCGCATCCACGGCCTGGGCGGCGCGCGCTGGACACGCGACGTGCCGCTCAGTGACGGCCGCCGCGGTCCCTGGCTTCAAGCCCGCTACGACGTGCTCAATGAGCGAGCCTGGCGCGCCCAGGGCGCGTGCCTGTACCTGGTGGCCGGCAGTGACCGCAAGATCCGCTACGTCGGCATCTCGCGCAATGGGCTGAAGCACCGCTGGCGCACCTCACCTGCGTTTTGCGCGACCACGGCGCGGCGCCTGCCGCTCAACCAGCTGTTCCACAGCCAGTGCTGGAAGCCGCTCGAGCGGGAGGCGCAAGCCTCGCCTGGTGCGAGCTTCGAGGTGCGTTCGATCGAGGCGGGCGCACTGGCCAGCGTGCTCGAGCGCATCGGCGGGCTGCTTGCGGGTTTTCTGCCGCGGCGCACGCACGGCGAGAGCCTGGTGGCCAGCGTCGAGCGGTGGCTGTGCAACCATCAGAGCGCCGACCTGGCACGCTGGAACTCGGCGATGACGGGTCGCCAGCAGGCACCACTGGCCGCCTGATAATCCGCCGCTTCAGAAGAATCTCCCAGAGCATGCTGCGTCCCTCCTTCATTGTCGTCCTCGCCTGCCTGTCGCTGCCTGTGTGGGCCACCGACTGCCCGCAGCACTACGCTGGCGGCAAGCCGCCTGCGATCAGCAAGGCGACGCTGCAGCCGCGAACCCAAGAGCTTTGCTTCTCAGCCTACGCGGTCATGCACTCGGGCGTGAGCCGCACGCCGCTGTGGTCGGCCGAGCACTTGGTGCGCGCGAACCTCGAGGCGGCCCAGACCTTGGCGCGGCGCAACTCGTTCCACCCCGAATCCCGACTGCCGGCTGGCGACCGTTCCGAACTCTCCGACTACGCGCGCTCCGGCTACGACCGCGGCCACATGGCGCCCAATGGGGACATGCCCGATGCCCTGTCACAAGGCGAGTCGTTTACTCTGGCCAACATGGTGCCGCAGGTCCATGCCAACAATGCTGGGATCTGGGCAGGCATTGAGGGTGCCGTGCGCCAACTGGCGATAGACGAGGGTGAGCTTTACGTCGTCACCGGCCCGGCCTTCATCGGCAGCGACGTGCAGCGCATCGGCCGGGTGCTGGTGCCTACCCATCTGTGGAAGGTCGTCTACAGCCCGCGGCAGCGGAAGGCCGGCGCTTACCTGATCACGAACGACGCCTCGAAGGAATACTCGGCAGTCAGCGTTGCCCAGCTGGAAGCGATGACCGGGATCGATGCGCTGCCGGGGCTGGCACCGAAGATTCGCGACTCGGCGATGAACCTGCCAAAGCCGAAGTCCACGCGGGGCGGCAAGCGCAAGGCGCCCCTGGAAGACGAGTTCAACCTGCGCGAGTTGTCGCGCGGCTTGCTTGACGCGGTCGAGCGCCTGTTCCGCAAATGAGAGAGGAAGCCATGAAAGACCAGAAGCCGTCCACGCCCTTTGTTGCCTATGCCGACGAGGCTGAGGTGCTGCGCATTGGCGACTTGGAGATTGAGAACCGGATTGATCGCGTGAGCCTGACAGGCGATCTGGTGCTGACCAAGGATCAGGCCGGCCTGGCATTGGCCATGGAGCTCAAGACCGTCGTCGACCACATCGTCAAGGCACTTGAGGCGGACAAGGCGTTGCCGCAGGTGGTGGAGGTGAAGCCGGCGCAGACGGTGAAGAATCCGTTTGCGTGAACGGCGCGGGCGAGCAACAACTTTGCTGCAGCACCTGCGAAACATGGTACCGCTGGCTACGCAGTGGCTACACGCCCACATTAGCTATACAAATGAAAGCAAAGTTTGCTACCCATCTAGTAGCTTGATTTCCAACGTGCTGGCGGAGAGACAGGGATTCGAACCCTGGATACGGGGTTACCGTATATCGGATTTCGAGTCCGACGCATTCGACCACTCTGCCATCTCTCCGGTGGTGCGGGTAACGAGGCAGAGTCTAGCAGGGTCGTGGCGAGCCATTGGACGTCTGTTGGACGTTGTTTCGCCGCTGCAAAGTAAAGCCGTTGAATGAACGCCGAGCCGAATGTGCAATGCGCGCGCAAGCCAAAAACGGCGCGTGCTGATTCCAGCCGGTCAGCACGCAGCGAGACCCGCGCCCGGCACCAACTAAGGTATGTCCTAACTGACAGCAAGCTGTTTTGCTGCGAGGATCATTTCCTTCCGGAGTTGTAAGCCGGGTACTTCGCGGGATTGCCACAAGACGCAACGCCCTCACGCATCGCTCGCTGGTTAACCCACATGCAATCAAACAAAAGTTGAGGACAACCATTCCATGATCGATATCTCCATCGTCACCCGTCGGGCCGCTGGTGCACGCCTCGCCGGTACCACACTGGCTTGTCTGCTTGCAATCGGCGCAGGCACTGTGCATGCTGCGGACAAACCAGAAGGCCTGCCGTCCACATTGGCCTGGAGCGCCTACGACGTCGGCTCCGGCGGCTACAACCAAGCGGTTGCGATCGGCAATGCGTTCAAGCAGCGCTACGGCGTGAATCTGCGCGTGCTGCCGGGAAAAAACGACGTGAGTCGCACGTTGCCGCTGAAAGCCGGCCAAGTGCAGTTCTCTGCCAACGGCGTGGGCGGCGCGTACCTGAGTCAGGAAGGCGTCTTCGAATTCGGCGCCAAACAGTGGGGCCCGCAGCCGGTGCGCGGACTGTTGCTGAACAAGTCGGACGCGCTGCTGGCAGTGGTCGCAGCCAAAGACAGCGGCGTCAAGACGATTGCGGATCTGAAAGGCAAGCGCGTTGCTTGGGTGATCGGCTCGCCATCGCTGAACCAGAACATCACAGCACTGCTTGCATTCGCAAATCTCACCTGGAACGACGTCAAGCGAGTCGACTTCGGCGGCTTTGGCGCATCGATCGACGGGATCATCAACGGGCAGGTGGATGCGGCGTTCACGTCGTCCATCTCAGGCAAGGCTTATCAACTCGCCAAGTCGCCGCGCGGCATCGTCTATCCGATCCTTCCGGCCGACGACAAGGAAGGCTGGAAGCGTGTCAAAGCGACGGCCCCGTTCTTCTTTCCGTTCCTGGGCACCGAAGGCGCCGATCTGGACAAGGACCATCCAGTCCATTCGTCGACCTACCCCTATCCGATCCTGATGACTTACGCCAAGCAAGACGACCAGTCGGTCTATGCAATGACGAAGGCGATGGTCGAGAGCTTTGATGAATACAAGGACTCGGCCCCTGGCAACATCGGCTGGGCACTCGACCGGCAGAACTTCGAATGGGTGATCCCGTTTCATGACGGCGCCATTCGGTATTTCAAGGAAAAAGGCGTCTGGAAGCCCGAATTTCAGGCCCACAACGACAAGCTGATCGAACGCCAGAAGGTGCTGGCCGATGCCTGGAAAAAAGTGACGGACAGCAATCCCGACGGCGACGAGGCATTCCAGAAAGTCTGGATGAAGGCCCGCGCCGATTCGCTCAAGCAAGCCGGGTTCGATGCAGTGATCAACGAATGGGAATGAATGCTTGACTCCGACTGCGCCGCAGTGCCTGTGTGCGGCGGCGTGTGCTTCGAGAACTGTCCGTGCCCCGTCCTCCAAGCGGCGCACGGTTTTTTTATTTGAAATCGATCGCATCGTGGCCAGCGCGGCGCTGGCCACCCAACGATCTAGCCACTGCGCCTAAATTCGTGAACCATCCCAATACGGGGCCCGCGCGGCCCGAACCTCAACCCGAAATCCCCTCGACCGGCCCGCCCGTGGCAGAGCCCGAGAGCCGCCACCGAACGCTGCCGCCGTTCTGGCGAGCCGTGGTGATTGCCAGCGGGGTGGCAGCGCTGGTGCTGTCGTTCAACAACATCCTGAACCTCGGGTTCTTCGTGAATTACACGATGCTCGACAACACGTACCTCTACACGTTGTGCGCGTTGCTGGTGAGCGTCGTGTTCCTGTTTTTGCCCGCGTCCAGTCGCGCTCGCGTCGACGGCGTGCCTTGGTACGACGTGCTGATGTATCTGCTCACGGCGTTCGTGTTCGGCTACTTCGCGTTCAATGGGCACCGCATCCTGTCGGAAGCCTGGGAGTTCATGGCGCCGACTGCGGCCGTCTGGATCGCCGGGCTCGGCTGGCTGCTGGTGCTCGAAGCCACGCGGCGCGCAGGCGGCACCGCGGTGTTCGTGGTGGTGGCCGTGATCTCGCTTTATCCGGTGTATGCAGGCCACATGCCGGGGCCGATCGCCGGCTTGCCGCAGCCGCTGGATACCACGGCGGCTTATCACTTCGCGAGCAGCGAGAGCGTGCTTGGCATCCCGACCCGCGCGTTCGGCGATCTCGTGATCGGCTTTGTAATGTTCGGTGCAGTGCTGCAGTACACGGGTGCCGCGAACTTCTTCAACAACATCGCGTTTGCAATGTTCGGCCGCGTGCGCGGGGGGCCGGCCAAGGTGTCGATCTTTGCCAGCGGCCTGATGGGTTCGGTTTCCGGCAGCGTGGTGTCGAACGTGCTGACCACCGGCGTCGTAACGATCCCCGCGATGAAGCGGATCGGTTTTTCACCCGCGTATGCGGGCGGCGTCGAAGCTTGTGCGTCTACCGGTGGCGTGCTGATGCCGCCGATCATGGGTGCCACCGCTTTCGTGATGGCTGCGTTCCTTGGCGTTCCCTATTCGACCGTGGTCCTTGCGGCACTGGTGCCATCGCTGCTGTTTTATTTCGGCCTGTTCGTGCAGATCGATGGCTATGCGGCCAGGCGCGGCCTGCGCGGCTTGCCGAAGGCCGAGCTGCCCGCGATCGGCAAGACGTTCGCCGAAGGCTGGCAGTACATCTTCGTGTTTGCGCTGCTGGTCTGGATGCTGCTGGTGCTGCAGCAGGAAGCGATCGCGCCGTTTTACGCGACCGCACTGCTGCTGGTCATCAACCAGATCTGGCCACGGCATCGCCTGAGCATGAAGAAGGTCGGCGGGTTGCTCGAAGGGGTGACCAAGTCGCTGGCCGAGCTGGCCGCGCTGCTGGCCGGTGTCGGCCTGATCATCGGTGCGTTGTCGGTCACCGGCCTCGCTGGCACCCTGGCCAATGATCTGGTCTATCTGGCCGGCAACAACATCTACGTGCTGCTCGTGATGGGTGCCATCACCAGCTTTATCTTCGGCATGGGCATGACGATCACGGCGTGCTACATCTTTCTTGCGATCGTGCTGGCACCGCCCTTGATAGCGGCTGGGTTCGATCCCGTCGCAGTCCATCTGTTCATGATGTATTGGGGCATGGTCTCGTTCATCACGCCGCCCGTCGCGTTGGCATCGTTCGTCGCAGCTGGGCTGGCCGGTGCGCCGCCGATCAAGGTCGGTCTGCAATCGATGCGGCTGGGCAGCACGATGTACTTCGTACCGTTCTTCTTTGTGCTGAATCCCGCACTGATCCTGCGCGGCGAGCCGATGGACATCGCGATCGTCGTGATCACCGCGTTCATCGGCATCTTGCTGCTCGCGTCGGCCATGGAAGGGTGGCTGGTGGGCTTTGGTCGATTGGGCACCGGGCCGATTGGCTGGTTTGCGCGCGCGCTGCTGTTTGCGGCGGGGGTGTCGATGGCGTTGCCGGGCGGCGGTGATCTGGGTCTAAGCCATCTCGAGCTCGCACTGGCCGGCGTGGTGCTGGTGCTCGCGGCACTGGGCTTCGCGAAGCTGGCGGGCAACCGCTCGGGCGCTGCAGCAACATGAACGTTGTCGTTATGACAGCGATGAAACGGGAAATGGAGCCCTTGACATGAATGCTACGCAACGGACATCGCTCGTATTGGTCGTCGGCATTTCTGCGCTGGCAACCAGCTTGGCGCAGGCGGCTGAATATCCAGCACGTCCTGTGTCGATCGTCGTCCCGTTCGTTGCCGGCGGCGCGTTTGACGTGATCGCCCGGCTGGCGTCCAAGCGGCTCGGCGATGAACTCGGCGGCTCCGTCGTCGTCGAAAACAAGCCCGGCGCGGGCGGGACGCTTGGGGGGCGTTATGTGGCCAACGCCAAGCCCGACGGCTACACCCTGTTGTTGTCCGGCACCGGGCCGATCTCGATCTCGCCGGCGGTCTACAAGAATCTGGGGTACCGGCCCGCCGACGTGCTTGCGCCGGTCATTCAGCTCACTTCGTCGCCATTCGTCCTGGTGACGTCGGACCAATTCAAAGGCAACAACCTCAAGGACTTCGTCCAGTACCTCAAAGCCGATCCCGGCAAGTACAACTATGCCTCCACCGGCAACGGTACGCTGGTGCATCTGGCGGGCGAATACTTCAAGCAGCAGACACAGACTGCGTACGAGCATGTGCCGTATTCCGGCGGATCGCAGGCCACCGTGTCGCTGTTGGCCGGCACCACCCTGTTTTCGATCACCAACATTCCAAATGTACTGAGTCAGATTCAGGCGGGAAAGCTCAAGGGCCTTGCCACCACCGGAGCAGCCCGCTCCACCGCGTTCAATGACGTACCGACGATGGTCGAGTCGGGTTATCCGGACTTCACGCTGACGGGCTGGATCGGCATCTTCGCGCCGGCTGGCACCGACTCGCAGATTGTCGAGCGGCTGAACGCAGCGTTCGCCAAGGTGATGCAGGCGCCAGAGATCAAAGCGCAGCTGATCGAGCAGGGCGACGAGGTCTCCACCGGCAGCGTCGCCAACTTCAAGGCATTCGTTGCAGCGAGCGACCGCACCTGGCTCAAGATTGCAACGGATGCCAAGGTCGAGATCGACTGAGGACGCCGAAGGTCAGTACATGGTGATGCGGCCAACCTGCTCGCTGAGCCCATGAACCGATTCGCGCCCTGAGCTTGTGCTTGGCACCCTGTTGGCTTACCGTACACCGACCTCGCCACGCACAATATTGCAACCATGACCGACATCAAACGCAGCCACACCACCGCCCGGATGAGCAAAATCGTCGTCTGCGGCGAACTTGTCTTTCTATGCGGGCAGACGTCGAGCGGCAGCGATGCAGCCGACGCTGCTGGTCAGACCGCTGAAATCCTGCGCCGGGTGGATGCATTGCTTGCCGAGGCGGGCTGCGACCGGTCCCGCATGTTGTCGGCGTTGATTCATCTCAAGACCATGGACGACTTCGCTGCGATGAATGCCGTGTGGGACGCCTGGCTGCCGGCAAGCGCGGCACCTGCGCGCACCACCGTAGAGGCGCGGCTGGCGTCGCCGAATCTGCTTGTTGAAATCACAGTGGTCGCAGCGCGCAGCTGATCGAGCGCTGTGACTGAGGTCGCTGCTGCGCCTCAGTCGACCTTTGCCCCGGTCGCCTTCACCACACTCTCGTACTTCTCGCGTTCGGCTTTCATAAATGCGCCGAACTGCTCCGGCGTGCTCGGCACTGGCTCAGCCAGCAGATTCGCAAATCGTTGCTTGACTTCCGGCGTGTTGAGTGCAGCCACGAACGCGCCGCTGAGTTTGTCAATCACCGGTTGAGGCGTGCCAGCCGGGGCAACCAGACCCCACCAGGTGTCGATTGCAAAGTCGGGAATTGTCTCGGCAACCGTCGGCACGCCCGGCAACTCAGCGGTGGCTTTGGGCGTGGTCACCGCGATCGCTTTCAACTTGCCTGAGCGGATGTTCGGCGCGGCCGTCGCCAGGTTGTCGAAGTTGAAGTCCACCTGCCCACCGAGCAATGCGAGCTGCGCCGGGCTGCCGCCGTTGAACGGAATGTGCACGATGTCGATGCCCGCTTTCTGCTTGAACAATTCCCCGGCCAGGTGCCCGGCGCTGCCGTTGCCGCCCGAGCCGTAGTTCAGCTTGTTTGGATTGGCCTTCGCGTACTTGATCAGGTCTGGCACGGTCGCGATGTTCAGGCGTTGCGCGGCGTCGGCGTTCATCACCAGCACGTTCGGCACGCGCACCATCTGCGTGATCGGCGCGAAGTCGGTGGCAGCGTCGAAAGGCATCTTGCTGTAGAGCCACGGATTGACTGCGTGCGTCGCGGTCGCGGCGATGCCGATGGTGGTGCCATCGGGCGTCGCCTTGGCCACCGCGTCGGCACCAATGTTGCCGCCAGCGCCGGGTTTGTTTTCGACGATGACGGTGCCGAGGCTGTCTTTGACGGCCTCGGCCAATACGCGCGAGGTCACGTCGATCGGGCCGCCGGCGCCATAAGGCACGATCAGCCGGATCGTGCGCGCGGATTGCGCGTTGGCGGTGAAAGACGCGGCCAGCAGCGCAGCGGCGAGTCCGGTGCTCAGCAGTTTGGCAACTCGCAAGGGATGGTGTGCGGTGTTCATCCTGCCAATTGTGCCTTTGCAGTCGCCCAATCTTTACCTGGGGTTTGCGAGCGGGCGGTGCCACCTAACCCGTGTGCGATGCGTTAAAAGACAGGTGGCAAAAGCTGCGAGCAGCAGTGTCGCAATCGGCAGTTTTGCCGAGAATCGTTTCCCGCCCGATCCAAAATTCTCGAAAGGTGAAGTCATGAAAACAAATTCCGTTTGGTCCACGACATTCGGCCGCGCCGCGCTTGCTGCGCTGCTGGCAATCGGCTGTGGCGTAGCGTCAGCGCAACC
The DNA here is from genome assembly GCA_038200275.1 of Burkholderiales bacterium. GTDB lineage: Bacteria > Pseudomonadota > Gammaproteobacteria > Burkholderiales > Burkholderiaceae_C > JBBPYC01. The sequence goes on along the minus strand of JBBPYC010000041.1, from coordinate 8,407 downwards.
GATCTACCGGGAAAACCCCCGCTCTGCGACCCCTGGCATCGACCAGCATCAGCAACGGCAACAGCAGCGCATCTACAACGGGGTTCGCAGGGGCGAACTCACGGGCCACGAGGCACGCCGGCTCGAGCAGCAGCAGCGCAGGATCCGTCACATGGAGCGCCGCGCGCGGGCTGACGGTGTCGTCACGCGCCAGGAGCGTCACCAAATCCAGGCTGCGCAGCGGCAAGCGAGTCGCTCGATTCGCAATCAGAGACAGGATTCGCGCCGCTACTGATCCGACGGCCGTCCGCGTCCCGAAGATCGTTCAGCCTTGATCCGGGTGCGCGAGCGGCTGTGCCTTGTCGGCCTCAGTGGTAAACGCATCGGCGAAATACTCGTGCTCCGGCAGGCCCGCCTGGTCGATGTAAGCCGTGCGCGCCGATTCGACCACGATCGGCGCGCCGCATGCATACACCTGATGCTGCGATAGATCCGCAAAATCCTCCAGCACCGCGCGGTGTACGAAACCGGTGCGCCCGGTCCAGGCGTCTTCCGGCAGCGCATCGGACACCACCGGCACATAGCGCAGATTTGGTAGTTCGGCCAGCCGCGCCTGGAGCCAATCCTCCATGTACAGGTCGCGCGGCCGACGCCCGCCCCAATACAGCGTGGCAGGGCGGTCGATGTGCTTGCTCTGCATCTGCTCGATCACCGCTTTGATCGGCGCAAAGCCCGTGCCCGAGGCCAGCAGGATCATCGGCTTGGTCGAATCTTCACGCAGATAAAAGCTGCCGTACGGACCTTCGATGCGCAGGATGTCTTTTTCCTTCATCGTGCTGAACACGTGATCGGTGAATGCACCGCCCGGCAGATGCCGAACGTGCAGTTCCAGCTGCGGGCCGTTGTGCGGCGCGTTCGCCATCGAATAGCTGCGCCGCACGCCGTCCTTGAGCATGAACTCCACGTACTGCCCCGCGTGATAGCGGAATGTCTCGGCCGCTGGCAATTGCAGCCGCAGCACCATCACGTCGTGCGCCTTGCGCTCCAGCGCGGCGATGCGCGACGGCATGCGCTTGATGGGAAACGCGCTTTCGTCCGTCACCTGGCGCGATTCCAGCGTGACGTCCGATTCGGCCACGCCGCAGCAGGTCAGCACAAGCCCTTCATCCTCTTCTTCAACCGACAACGCCTTGGCTTGATGCGCGCCGAGCGTAACGGTGCCTTCGATCTTCCTGCACTTGCAACTGCCGCACGCGCCGTCCTTGCAGCCGTAGGGCAGGCCGATGCCGTGCCGGATCGCGGCGGCCAGGATCGCTTCACCGGCGTCGGCCGTGAAGCTGCGGCCGCTGGGCTGCACGGTGATCGTGAACGGACCGGTTGGGGTGGTTTGGGCAGCTGCTGCGGTCATCGGTTGGGTATCCTCTTGCGGTCGACTCGGGCTGCATACGCGCTGCGGCCGGCGCGACGTCCCCGTTGTATTTGAATAAGAAAAAATCATTGTGCCCGCAATCCCACGCCCTCATGGCCCGCGCGCGATCGGCGCCAGGCCGGCCGCATTTCGGCGCACGCGGCTGCTGATCGTTGGTTGCGGCGACGTTGGCTGCAGGGTGTTGCGGCGCCTGCCGGCGTCCATGCGAGTGCTGGCGTTGACTTCAAGCACGGAGCGGCTGCAGTCATTGCGCGCAGCAGGCGCTGTACCGCTGCTTGGCGATCTCGACGCACCGCACACCTTGCGTCGTCTGGCCGGCTGGGCCACCCGTGTGTTGCATCTGGCGCCGCCGCCCACGAGCACCGCCAGTGACGATCCGCGCACGCGCAATTTGCTGCGCGCACTGCGTCGCAGTGAATTGCCGACCGCGTTGGTCTACGGCTCCACCAGCGGCGTCTACGGCGACTGTGCGGGCGCCGTTGTGTCCGAGACGCGCACAGTGAGTCCAGCCACACCACGGGCCCGTCGCCGTGTGGACGCAGAGCGGTCGATGCGTGCATTGGGTTGTGCGACCCGCATGCGCATCACCATCCTGCGCATCCCCGGCATCTACGCGCAAGACCGCCCCAACGGCACACCGCGCGAGCGCTTGCTCAAACGCACCCCCGCGCTGGCCCCAGACATCGACGTCTACACGAACCACATCCACGCCGACGACCTTGCACGCGCATGCACCCTGGCGCTTTGGCGCGGCGCGCCGCAACGCACCGTCAATGTGAGCGACTGCAGCGACCTGCGCATGGGCGAATATTTCGATCTGGCGGCCGATCTGTACGGTCTGCCGCGCGCGCCGCGCATCAACGCCGAAGCGGCGATGCAACAGTTGTCGCCGATGCAGCGATCCTTCATGAGCGAATCGCGCCGCTTGTCAAACCAGCGCATGAAGTGTGAATTGCGGCTGGTGCTGCGCTACCCGACCGTGCTGGATGGCCTCAGGTAGATGCGTCGTCCACTACGTTTTTGATAGCGCTTAGGGATTGATCCCGTAGCGCCGCACGGCCGATTGGTCTAAAAATTGCAGCCCAGCAAAGCATGCCCATGAACGATCCGATCCGCCACCCCAGCTCATCCCACGTCACCGGCACGGCCGGCGCGCCACGGCTTGCGTTGTCCGGCATCACCAAGCGCTACCCCGGCGTCGTCGCCAACAGCGATGTCACGTTGCGCGTGGAGCCCGGCCAGATCCACGCAGTGCTCGGTGAAAACGGTGCCGGCAAGTCGACGTTGATGAAGATCGTCTACGGCTCCGTCAAGCCGGACGCGGGCCGCATCGCGATCGACGGCACCGAAGTGCACATCCGCGATCCGCAACACGCTCGCGCATTGGGTGTCGGCATGGTGTTTCAGCACTTCAACCTGTTCGATACGCTGAGCGTGGCGCAAAACGTCTGGCTCGGCCTGGCGCGCGGGCCCGGTCTGGCCGAAGTCACCAAGAACATTCGTGAGAAGGCGCGCGAATACGGCATCGAAGTCGAACCCGAACGACCGGTGCACACGCTCAGCGTCGGCGAGATGCAGCGCGTCGAGATCATCCGCGCGCTGCTGACCGAGCCGCGCCTGCTGATCCTGGACGAGCCCACGTCCGTGCTGACCCCACAGGCGGTCGACCGGCTGTTCGACGTGCTGCGCCGTTTGAGCGCGCAGGGCGTGTCGATCCTCTACATCAGCCACAAGCTGCATGAGATCCGCGCGCTGTGCGATGCCTGCACCGTGCTGCGCGGCGGCAAGGTGACCGGCGTGTGCGATCCGCGTGAAGAAAGCAATGCGTCATTGAGCCGGCTCATGATCGGCGCCGAGCCGCCCGCGCTCGAGCACCATGCGAACACGCCGGGCCGTGTTGTGCTCGAAGTCGATCGACTGTCCTTGAAGCGTGCCGATCCGTTCGGCACCGATCTGGAGCGACTTTCGCTGTCGGTCCGCGCGGGCGAAGTCCTCGGCATCGCGGGCGTCTCGGGCAATGGGCAGAACGAACTGCTGCAGGCGCTCTCCGGCGAAGACCGGCGCGCCCCGCACGATGCGATTCGGCTGTTCGGCGAGGGGGCAGGGCGCTGGTCGGCCGGCGCCCGCAGAACGCGCGGCCTGCACTTCGTGCCGGAAGAGCGGCTGGGCCGCGGCGCGGTGCCGGCACTGTCGCTGTCGCAAAACCTGCTGCTCACGCGACGCGAAGCGGTCGGCTCGCTGGGCTGGCTGCGTATGGGCCGGTTGAAGGCGCAGGCGCAAGAAATCATCACCGCATTCAATGTGCGCGCAGCCGGCCCGCACGCGCCCGCCGTATCGCTTTCCGGAGGCAATTTGCAGAAATTCATCGTGGGCCGCGAAGTCAGCGCGGCGCCCAAGGTGCTGATCGTGGCGCAGCCCACCTGGGGTGTCGATGTGGGCGCAGCGCAGCAGATCCGGGCGGAGCTGCTGCGGCTGCGCGATGCGGGTTGCGCGTTGCTCATCGTGAGTGAAGAGCTCGACGAACTGTTCGAGCTGTCCGACCGGCTGGTCGTGATGGCCAAGGGGCGGCTGTCCCCATCGATCGCGCGCGCAGATGCCACCGTCGCGCAGATCGGCGAATGGATGAGCGGGCTGTGGCCCGGCGCGGTGGAAGCCAGCCACGAAGCGGCATCGGTGGAGGTGGCCCATGCTGCGGCTTGAAGCACGGCCCGCCGCGTCGCGCGCCTGGAGCATTGGCTCCCCCATCCTCGCTCTGCTAATTACCGTGGCCATTGGCGTCGCGATGTTCGCGGCGTTGGGGGTCGACCCTGTGAAAGGGTTGTCGGTCTTCTTCTGGGAACCGATCAAATCAAACTACGCGCTTGGCGAACTGATGGTGAAGGCCACGCCGCTGCTGATCATCGCGCTGGGCCTGGCGGTGTGTTTTCGGTCGAACGTCTGGAACATCGGCGCCGAAGGGCAGTACGTGATCGGTGCGGTGGCGGCCGGCGGCGTGGCACTGATGGCCGGGCCGAACACCGGCGCCTGGATCGTGCCGCTGTTGCTGCTGGCCGGCGTGGCCGGCGGCATGGTCTGGGCCGGCATCACCGCATTGCTGAAAGACCGTTTCAACGCCAATGAGATTCTGGTCAGCCTGATGCTGGTCTATGTGGCGATTCAACTGCTGGGCTACCTGGTCTACGGGCCATGGAAGGACCCGGCCGGCTTCAACTTTCCACAGAGCAAGACGTTCGAGGCGATCACCAGGATCCCGCGGTTGATGCAGGGCTCGCGTGTGTCGATCGGACTGCCGATTGCGCTGGTGGGCGCCGCCATGCTCTGGGTGTTTTTGTTTCGCACCAAGGCGGGCTTTGCGCAGCAGGTCGGCGGGCTGGCACCAGCCGCCGCACGCTATGCGGGGTTTTCCTCACGCCGTGCGTTGTGGACGGCGCTGCTGATCTCAGGCGGTGCGGCGGGCCTGGCGGGTGGCCTGGAGGTAGCTGGCCCGATCGGGCAGCTCACGCCGTATCTGCCGGTCGGCTACGGCTTCGCCGCGATCATCGTTGCTTTCGTCGGTCGGCTGCATCCGCTGGGTATGGTGTTCTCCAGCGTGCTGCTGTCGATGTTTTTCATCGGCGGGGAGCTTGCGCAGTCGCGCCTGGGCTTGCCCAAATCGTTGTCTGGTGTGTTCCAGGGCTTGCTGCTGTTCACACTGCTCGCGTGCGACACGTTGATCGGCTACCGCATCCGCTGGAAGTCCGCCGTTCCCACCAGTAGCTCAGAAGGAGCCGCGTGATGGACACCTATGCGCTGCTGATCGCATCCACCTTGAGTGCGGGCACCGTGCTCGCACTCGCCTCGCTCGGGCTGCTCATCAATGAGAAAGCCGGCATCGTGAACCTCGGCGCCGAAGGCATGATGTTGTGCGCCGCCATCGCCGGCTATGCCGCGGTGGTCAAGACCGGCAACCCGTGGATCGGCTTTCTCGCCGGCATGGCAGCCGGCGCGGTGCTGGCGACCATCTTCGGGTGGCTCGTGATCTGGTTGAACACGAACCAATATGCAACCGGCCTGGCGTTGAGCCTGTTCGGCGTCGGCTTTTCGGCGTTCGTCGGCATCAGCTACGTGCAGGCACGCATCCCGGAGCGCGGCGTATTCGACATTCCCGTGCTGGGCGACTTGCCCTTCGTCGGCCCAGCCCTGTTTCGCCAGCATCCGATGGTGTACGTCTCGGTCGCGCTGGCGATCGGAATGATTTACTTTTTGTATCGCACTCGCGCGGGCCTGGTGCTGCGTTCGGTTGGTGAATCGCCGGTGGCCGCGCACGCGCTGGGTTACCCGGTGCGGCGCATCCGGCTGGCGGCGGTGGTGGCCGGCGGCGCGTTGTGCGGCTTGGCCGGCGCCTACATCTCGACCGTGTACACCCCGCTCTGGGTCGAAGGCATGACGGCTGGGCGTGGCTGGATCGCGCTGGCGCTGACGACGTTTGCAACCTGGCGGCCCGCACGTGTGCTGCTGGGCGCGTATCTGTTCGGCGGCGTCACGATGCTGCAGTTCCACCTGCAGGGCATTGGCGTGCAAGTGCCGAGCCAGTGGCTGGCGATGCTGCCGTATCTGGCCACCATCTTCGTGCTGGTTTTGATCTCTCGCAATCCGGCGTGGATTCGTGCCAATATGCCGGCGTCGCTGGGCAAACCGTTTTATCCGGGGAACTGAACGGCCAGCTCAGCGATTTTTCTCGACATGCCGCAAACTGGCTTTGACCACTGCGGTGCTCGCGTTCATTTATCCTTCTCCACTCTTTTTCCCATTAGCAATTGCCAACTCAAGGACCACTCATGACCTCCACCTACACCCCTGTGATCTTCAAAACCTTTGCACTGGCGGCCGTTGCGGCGGTCGCGCTGTCGGCCTGCGGCAAGAAGGAAGAACCCGTTGTGGTCAAGCCGGCGCCCGTTACGACGACGGCACCTGTAACGAACACCATGCCGGCCCCAACGGTCAGCCCAGCCACCACGCCGAGCACCTCTGCACAAGCGGCCTCGGGTGCCGCTGCTGCGGTGGCCAGCGCAGCCGCCGCTGCCGCGTCCACCACCAAGCCAGCGAGCGGTACCGGCGCTGCCAAGTCTGGCGCAGCAACTTCCAAGTGATCTTCTCGTCATTCGGCAGTTCCTCATGAAGCACCACCACTTATGACCCGCATCCATCCGCACCTGGGCTTTAAAACCTTTGCGCTGGCTGCCGTTGCGGCCGCAGCGCTGTCGGCCTGCGGCAAGAAAGAAGAACCGGTTGCTGTCAAGCCGGCGCCCGTTACCACCGCCGCACCCGTCACCACGACGGCACCCGCAACGACCATCGGCCCCGCCGATACGGCCAGCGCGTCGTCCCAAGCCGCCTCAGGCGCTGCTGCAGCCGTTGCCAGTGCGGCCGCCAATGCCAGTGCGGCCGCCGCTGTACCCGCGAGCGCCACCGGCGCCGCCAAATCTGGCGAACCGCTCAAAATCGCCTTCGCCTATGTCGGCCCCGTTGGCGATGGCGGCTGGAGCTATGCGCACGACAAAGGCCGCCTGGCGGTGGAGAAGGAGTTCGGCAAACAGGTCACCACCAGCTACGTGGAGAGCGTGCCCGAATCGGCCGATGCCGAGCGCGTGATCCGCGACATGGTCGGCCAGGGCGCGAAGCTGGTGTTCGGCACCACGTTCGGCTACATGGAGCCGATGCTCAAAGTTGCTGCCGACAACCCCGACGTCAAGTTCGAGCACGCCACCGGCTACAAGATCGCGCCGAACCTGCGCACCTACGATTCGCGCACCTACGAAGGCGCCTACATGGCCGGCGTGATCGCGGGCAAGATGACCAAGACGAACATGCTCGGCGTAGTCGGCTCGGTGCCGATCCCAGAGGTAATCCGCAACATCAACAGCTTCACGCTGGGCGCGCAAAGCACCAACCCGGACATCAAGACCCGCGTGGTCTGGGTCAACGAGTGGTTCAGCCCGCCGAAAGAAACCGAAGCCGCCACGTCGCTGATCAACGGCGGCGCCGACGTGCTGTTTCAAAACACCGATTCGCCTGCTGTGCTGAAAACCGCGCAGGAGAAAGGCAAGCGCGCCTTCGGCTGGGATTCCGACATGACCGCCTACGGCCCCAAAGCCCACCTGGGATCCGCCGTGATCGATTGGGGTCCGTACTACAAGAAAGCCGTGAAAGACGTAATCGATGGCACCTGGAAAACCGGCAGCAGCTGGTGGGGCGTGAAAGAAGGCGCCATCGACATGGTCTCCATCGCCGAAGACGTGCCAGCTGAGACCAAAGAGAAGATCGCCGAGATCAAGAAAGGCCTGACCGACGGCAGCTTCGTGATCTGGAAAGGGCCGATCCAGGACAACACGGGCAAGGAAGTGCTGGCGGCGGGGACGAACGGGGACGACAAGTTCTTGGGCGGGGTGAACTTCTACGTCAAAGGCGTGGAGGGGCAGGTGCCGGGGGCGGAGAAGAAGTGAGTTGCTGACCAGCGTGAGCCCGACGCTTGACCAGCGTCGGGCTGGAAACAGGCAACCGGAGTTCGGCAGTTAGCCGTAAGCGTTTGATTTCATTGAAGAAAAACGTGCCACTAAAAAATGGCTGTTTTCAATGAAATCAACAACTTACGTCACGTAAGTGTCGAACTCGGGAGGCAACCGACGGGTCGAAGCTGAAGGCGAGCAGCAATCCGATCCGCTGTTTTTTAGGTTTGCCTATTTGGTTGAATTGTTGCGCTGTATGGAGGCTGAAGATTCCACTTTTTGAATAGGCGACATCGCGCGGACGATTGCGTGCCGTCCATTTCTAGTTCTTCGACATCAGCGTTACGCATAAAGACACCGCTGTCAATAACATAGGTCGGGGGACTTTATAAAACGCGACAAATCTGATAGCCTGTGCTGCGCCTCCAGCGCGCGGCATAAGCTTGCTTATGCGGACGACGCTAATACGGCGCAGCATGAACGTAGCAGCCTTGCTGGCGTTGCTTTTCTCCAT
>JBBPYC010000040.1:0-24329 GCA_038200275.1 Burkholderiales bacterium | reverse complement strand
CCGCACGCGGCTCAATGGCCCAACCGTCGGGTTCGTGCCCGGCTCGTCGGCGGCACCGTTCGTCTTGTCGTTCTCATTGCGCTCGGTCAGCGTGCTTGCGCTGGCCAGCTTGGAGGTCTTGTCGGCCTGGGCACCTTCGGACGGATTCGCGGCGCTGTCGTGGCCGCTGTCCTTCAAGCTGTTCGGGTTGTGCGGCATCGACGCTGCAATCTCCTGCGTATCGATCGCCTTTTGCACAAGCTGGTCGCCGTGTGCGGCATCGGGCGCTTGGCTGGAGCCGCTATCGGTCACGCGTCCGGCGGTTTTGCCCGCCGCTTTGCTGTTCACACTGTCGCTTTTCGCCATGATGGTCTGTGCTCCATTTGAATCCATTAGCAAGAAAGAATAGCTGATGGCAACCACAGTGCCTGTCGGACAATGCGCACAGGACGGGTCGGCTGGTCTGACTTGACGCCGGTGCCGATCCGACAGTCCAATTGTTCGTATTGCTGACTCGACGCCCTTAACCAAACACCAAGACCTGCGCAGGAGTCGGCGCAACGGTCAATCCATTTCGGCAGAAATTTTGTAGCGAAATCATCATGACGAAAATTTGTGCGCCAGGCGAAACCACAGAACGCGCGTGCCCGGTTGGCTGCGTCTGGTGAAAAGCCCTCGACCTGCTTTTTTGACCGGCGCCGCGGGCACCGCGTTTGGCCGTCACGCCAGTTGCAACGCGCTCGACCTGATGGCGCAGGCCGCGAATCAGGCCCTCACCGCGGCCGATCTGTCTCGCAACGCGATCGACGGCGTGCTGTGCGGATATGCAACCACCGCGCCGCACCTGATGTTGTCGACGCTGTTCTGCGAACGCTTTGCACTCACGCCAAGCTACGCACACAGCCTGCAACTGGGTGGTGCATCCGGCGCGGCGATGTTGATGTTGGCAGGGGAGTTGGTCGCCAGCGGCCGTTGCCGCAATGTGCTGGTTGTGGCCGGTGAAAACCGTCTGTCGGGTCAGTCGCGCGACAACTCGATCCAGACGCTCGCCCAGGTTGGTGACGCCGACTTCGAAGTTCCCAACGGCGCGTCGGTGCCCGCCTACTACGGCCTGCTCGCATCACGCTACCTGCATGAGACCGGCTCCAGCGAAACCGATCTCGCCGAGTTCGCCGTGCTGATGCGCGCCAACGCCGCACAGCATCCGGATGCGCACTTGAGAACGCCGATCGCAGTTGAGGACGTGCTGGTGTCCAAGCCAATTGCAGCGCCGCTCAAGCTGCTTGACTGTTGCCCGATCTCCGACGGCGCGATGGCACTGGTGGTGTCGGCCGATGCGGGGCGATCGCCCAGCGTTGAGTTGATCGGCAGTGGACAGGCGCACCAGCACCAACACTTGAGCGCGATGCAGGACGTGTTGCAGTGCGGGGCACGGCGCGCAGCGCGCGGCGCGTTCGAAGCCGCTGGACTCTCGCTGTCCGACATCGACTATTTGGCGATCTACGACTCATTCACGATCACGCTTGCGATGCTGCTCGAAGAAATCGGTTTCGCGCCGCGCGGGCAGGCCGCTGGCCGGTTGCGTCGTGGCGACTTTGCAGCCAACGGTCCGCTGCCGCTTAATACGCACGGTGGTCTGTTGTCGTTCGGTCATTGTGGTGTGGCCGGTGGGCTCGCCCACGTGGTGGAGGCGTATCGACAGATGACCGATCAGGCCGGCACGCGCCAGATCGACCCGCCGCGTCACGCCTTCGTGCATGCGGACGGCGGCGTCATGTCGTCCCACGTCAGCTTGATCTTGAGGCGGCTCCCATGAGCCTGAACGACGAACCAATCGGCGCCGCGCTGGCCGCACCATTTCTGAAGGGCCTGCGACAACAGCAATTGCGCTATCAACGTTGCACCGCTTGCAACCAATCTCAGTCGCTCGCCCGCTATGCCTGTACCCACTGCGGCTCGGACCGATTGAAGTGGGAGACGGCGGTCGGCACCGCGCGGCTGTACGCGGTGACGGTCGTGTCACGTGCCCCGTCGGACGCATTTCGTGCGCTGGCGCCGTACACCCTGGTGATTGCCGAGCTCGATGAAGGCCCGCGGCTGATGGCGCACGGCACGGTCGGCGCAAAAATCGGCGACCGCGTGGCGGCCCACTTTTTCGAGCACGACGGCCGCACGCTGGTCCGGTTTGAGCCCGCAGCAGACTGAACGATGCGACACGCTGACTGACCTGCATCCCAAAACAACCAAGAAATTGAGGTAGTTCCCGTGATCGACTACGCCGCGCTGAAAGCCTGGGTCTTCGACGACATCGTGCAGCAGTACAGCACAGATGACAGTGTGCGGTATGCACTTGCGCTTGGCTTGGGGTCCAACCCGATCGATCCGCAGCAGTTGCGTTTTCTCAGCGACGATGCGGACGGCATGCCACTCGCATTGCCGACGATGGCTGTGGTGCTCGGCTATCCGGGTTCCTGGATGCGCGATCCGACCACCGGCATCGACTTCAGCAAGATCGTGCACGGCGAAGAAGGTGTCGTCTGGCATGCGCCGATCCCTGCGGCTGGCACCGTGCGAGCCAAGCACCGCATCACGCGCATCGTCGACAAGGGCCCGGGGCGGGGTGCCGTCGTGACCTACGACAAGGAGCTGTTCGAAGCCCACACTGGCACATTGCTCGCCACCGTCACACACAGCACGTTCGCGCGTGGCAACGGCGGTTTTGCGACCGAGACCCACCCCGGGGACACCGCAGCGTCGCCGTCACAGCCGGTGCCGACCGCCGCACCGACGCAGGTGATCGAGGTTGCCACGCTGCCGCAGCAGGCGTTGTTGTATCGGCTGTGCGGCGACCGCAACCCGTTGCACTCAGATCCGCAGACCGCACGCGCGGCCGGTTTCGATCGGCCCATCCTGCACGGCCTGTGCACCTGGGGCATCGTCGGCCATGTGCTGCTCGGCGCTTGTGCCGACAGCGATCCGGCGCGGCTGCGGCGCCTGTTTGCGCGGTTCTCTGCGCCCGTGTTCCCGGGTGAGACGTTGCGGGTCGAACTGCATGAAGACAGCAATGAAGTGCGCTTCCGGGTGCTCAGTGTGGGCAGTGACCGGGTGGTGCTCGACCACGGTCACGCGGTATTCAGTCGGTAGAGCAATTTCCATCAGCAGGAGCTTTTCTTGAACCCTTTGAAGGTCGATCTCAATCGTTTGGCACTGCATCGCCGCAGTTTGCTCGGTGGTGCCGGCGTGGCGCTGGCAACGGTTGCCTGGCCCGCGTGGGCGCAGCAGCCCGCTTATCCGTCGCGGCCACTCAAGTTCGTCGTGCCGTTTCCTGCCGGTGGTCCGGTCGACACTGTCGGCCGCGCGGTCGCGCAGCAGTTGTCGCAGGCGTGGGGGCAACGTGCGGTCGTCGACAACCGCGCGGGTGCGGGCGGCATCGTGGGCGCGGAGATCGCGTCAAAATTGCCGGCCGATGGCTACAGCGTGTTCGTTTGCAGCATCCATCACGCGGTGCTGCCGAGCCTGCAGCCCAAGCTGCCTTACGACATCGAAAAAGACTTCGCTCCGGTCACCTTCGGTGCGATGTTTCCGATCGTGCTGGTCGCCCACCCGTCGGTGCCGGTGAAGACGGTGACCGACGTGATTGCATTGGACAAACAGTCGCCAGGCACGCTTAGCTTCGGTTCGGCCGGCAACGGCGGCGGCACGCACTTGGCCGGCGAACTGTTCAACATGCAGGCCGGCACCAAGCTGCTGCACGTGCCGTACAAAGGCAGCGCGCCGGCCATGACCGACTTGCTCGGTGGCCAGGTCCAGTTCATGTTCAGCGACGCACCGACCGCGCTGCCGCAGATCAAGGCCGGCAAAGTGCGCGCAATTGCGGTGGCCGGCAGCCAGCGGTCTGCGTTACTGCCCGATGTGCCGACGGTGGCCGAGTCGGGCCTGCCCGGCTACGAAGCCTATTCGTGGGCCGCGTTCGTGGTGCCGGCGGGCACACCAGCCGATCTCGTTGCGCGGTTGAGCACCGATATAGGCACTGCGCTCAATGATGCGGCGGTCAAGCAGCGCCTGTATGACGCCGGCGCCGAAGCGATGCCGACGTCGCCGCAGCAGTTCGGCAAGATGCTGCATGCCGAAATCGAGAAGTGGGCCGGCGTGGTGCGGGCCGCCAATATCCAGCCGAGCTGAAGCCGCCCAGCATGTCGGATCTGCTTGAATCTGCGCTCAACCCGCGCTCGGTTGCTGTCATCGGCGCGTCTGAGAACCCGCACAAGATCGGTGGGCGGCCGATCCACTACATGCAGCGCTGCGGCTACCGCGGCGCGGTGTACCCGATCAACCCTGCGCGCACGGAAGTGCAGGGGCTTCCGTGCTTTGCCACGTTGGATGCGCTGCCTGAGGCGCCCGATCTGGTGGTAGTGATCGTTGGCGGTCAGCAGGCCGTTGATGCAGTGGCTCAGTGCGCAGCGCGGGGCGTGAAGTCGGTCGTCGTGGTGGCCTCGGGCTTTGGTGAGATGGGCGCGGCTGGGCTTGCGGTGCAGCAAGCAATGGTGAGCACGGCTCGTGCGGCCGGCATGCGGCTCTTTGGCCCGAACACACAAGGCCTGGCGAATTTCGGCACTGGCGCGATCGCGAGCTTCTCCACCATGTTCGTCGAGGCACCACCGCAGGACGGCCCGGTGGCGGTGGTGAGCCAGAGTGGCGGCATGAGCGCGATGATTTACGGGCTGCTGCGCGCGCGCGGCTTGGGGGTGCGGCACGTGCACGCAACCGGCAATGAAGCGGACGTTTCGGTGGCCGATCTGGCCTGGGCCGTCGCGCACGACCCGGACGTGCGACTGTTGCTGCTCTACATGGAAAGCGTCGCCAACCCCGCGCTGCTGGCGCGCACGGCGGCCTATGCGCGCGAACGCGACCTGCCAATCCTTGCGGTCAAGGCTGGGCGCACCGCTGCTGGCCAGTTGGCCGCTGCCTCGCACACCGGATCGCTCGCCAACGAGGACCGCACGGTCGATGCGTTTTTCCGTCAGCACGGCATCTTGCGGGTGCGCGATCCGCATGCCCAGGCGCTGGCCGCCGAAGTGTTTTTGAAGGGCTGGCGCCCGGCGGGCCGGAAGCTCGTGATCGTCAGCAACTCGGGCGCAAGTTGCGTGATGGGCGCCGACACAGCCGCCGGCTTCGGCCTGCCGCTGGCCGAACTATCGACTTCAACGCGTGCCGACGTGGCCGCCAGGCTGCCGGGCTTTGCGACCGCCACCAACCCCATCGACATCACGGCCGCGTTGCTGTCCAACAGCGGTCTGTTCGGCGAAGTGCTGCCGCCGCTTGCACGCGATCCGGCGGCCGATCTGCTGTTCGTCCACATCCCGGTTGCTGGCGCTGGTTATGACGTCGACGCGTTCGCGCGCGACACCGCCGCGTTCGAGAAGCGCACGGGCAAACCGGTGGTGGTGGCCGCCTGGCAGCAATCGGTGGCAGCGCCATTTCGGCGACTCGGCATCCCGACGTTCGTGAATGAGCACGATGCGTTGCAGACGCTGTCGCAACTGGCAGCGCGCACCGCATTGATGGAGCAGATACCGGGAGCGTGGCCTTCGATGCCAGCGCCTGAGTTGCCGCCCGGCGAAAGCCGTTTTCTGAACGAAGCGCAGAGCCTCGCGCTGCTCGCAGCGTTCGACATGCCAGTGGTTGAGCATCGGCTTTGCGCCACCGCAGCAGAAGCGGCCGCGGCGTGGGCGCAGATCGGCGGGCCCGTCGTCGTCAAGGCTTGCTCCTCCGATGTGCCACACAAGTCGGAGCATGGGCTGGTCGCACTCAACGTCGGCAGCGGCAAGGACGCAGCGAGTCACTTCGATCGGCAATGGACCAAGCTCGCGCAGCTTGGTGCGGCGCAGCAGGGCGTGATCGTGGCAGCGATGCGCAAAGGCCAGCACGAATTCATGATCGGCGCGCGGCTGGATCCCGCGTTCGGCCCGGTCGTGGTGGTCGGCGACGGCGGCAAATACGTGGAAGCGATGCCTGATGTGGCGGTAATGCTGCCACCATTCGATGTGGAGCAGGTGGTTTCAGCGCTGCGCGGCCTGCGCATGGCACCGTTGCTCGGCGGCGTGCGGAGCGATCCGCCGCTGGACATCGGTGCGCTGGCGCGTCTCGTCGTCCAGCTTGGGCAATTGGCGGTTGCGATGCAACACGCGATCGCTTCAATCGACCTGAACCCCGTGCTGGTCGGCGCGGACGGCGAGGGCGTGGTCGTGCTGGATGCCCTGATCGAGCGAAAAACGGTTGAAACGCAGATTGCTGATTTGTCTGTAGCTACCAATTAGATAGCAAATAGCCGCGCTTCGACATGCCCGACAGGGCTTCGGCACAATTGCATTCATGCAATTAATGGACGGTTTAATCGTGCTCGCAACCATTGCTGCCATGGAATGGGTGGCCTGGGCTTCGCACAAGTACGTGATGCATGGCTTCGGCTGGGGCTGGCATGCGTCGCACCACGCCAAACGCACCGGTTGGTTCGAAAAGAACGACTTGTTCGCGTTCGTGTTCGCTGGCGTGTCGATCGCGTTGATCTGGTTCGGCACGCGGGGCGTCTGGCCGTTGCAGTGGATCGGCGCGGGCATGGCAGGTTATGGCCTGCTGTATTTCGTTGCGCACGACGGTCTCGTGCATGGACGCTGGCCGTTCAAGGTCCAGCCCAAGAGCGGCTACTTCAAGCGGCTGGTGCAGGCGCATCGCCTGCACCATGCCGTGCCGACGCAGGACGACGGGGTGTCGTTCGGTTTCTTGTGGGCACCTTCACAGCCGCAATTGGCGGCACTGGTGCGGTCGATTCGAATGCGACGCAATGGGCTGGCCGGTCAACAGGCGGTTGACCCGCCGATGCACGCTTCATCGTCCTGAGCACCCTGATCGGCTTTTACTCCTTCGGCCGCTGCCAGAGGCTGTCAGCGCGCTGTGGGGAGCTGCCAGCACGGGTGGCCAACGCCACCGCACCGCCGCGCGCGGTGAGCCAGATTTTCTCCAGCCCGCTGGTTGCTACGCGCGCATCCCAGGCATGACCGCCGCGGGCTTTTACATGGCGGCCAATTGCACGGTACACGCCGCGCGCGGTTGCGATCGACCAGGCAGAGCGCAGAGGCAGTGCACCGATGCCGGCAAGCGCCGACGTGTAGTACGGCTCGGCAGCCTCGACCAGCCGCGCGGCCACGTTCGCCAGTGCCTCGCGGTGATCGGGCTCGTCGATGCGGTCTGGCGCAACGCCGGCTTCGCTCAACCACTCCGCCGGCAGATAGATGCGGCCAATGCCCGCGTCTTCTACGATGTCGCGTGCAATGTTGGTGAGCTGAAACGCGATGCCCAGATCGCATGCACGGTCCAGCAGCGCCGGATCGCGCACGCCCATCACGCGCGCCATCATGAGTCCCACCACACCGGCCACGCGGTAGCAGTAGAGCAGGGTGTCGGCAAGCGTCTGATAGTGCGCGCCTTCAATGTCCATCCGGAAGCCACGCAAGTGTTCTTGCAGCAGCGTATGTTCCAGGCCGTGGCGTCGCACCACTTCGGCCAAACCGGTAAACACCGGGTCTTGCGCAGTGGGCGTGCCGACACAGGCCCGTGCGGTGGCGCTTTCCAACGCAGTGAGCCGCGCGAGCGGCGTGCCCGATGTGTCCATGGAAGCATCCACCGACGCATCGGATGCGCGGGCATGGCCGGACTGCTGCGCATCGATCACATCGTCACAATGCCGGCACCACGCATAGAGCAGCAGCGTGCTCTCACGCGTGGTCACATCGAACAGCCGGGCAGCCGCAGCGAAACTGCTGGAGCCGGCCTCAATCGCCTGTGCAGCATGTGCGATCAGCGCGGGGTCGACCCGGTCGTTCATGTCGCAGCACTCACTTGGCCGTGTGCCGCTTCGAGCATCAACCCGGCGGTCGCTTTGGCCGAGCCGACGACGCCAGGCAGGCCGGCGCCCGGGTGCGTGCCGGCGCCCACGATGTAGAGATTGTCGATCGCCGAGTCGCGGTTGTGCGGCCGAAACCATGCGCTTTGCTGCAGTACCGGCTCCAGCGAGAACGCAGACCCGAGGTGGGCATCGAGCTGCTGATCGAAATCGGCCGGTGTAAACACGCGGCTCGTCACCAGATCGGCACGCAAGCCCGGCAAGTAGCGCGCCTCCAGGTAGTCGAAGATGCGGTCTCGCCACTGCGGCCCGAGCATCGACCAGTCGACCGGCGCCACGCCCAGATGCGGCACCGGCGCCAGCACGTAATGGCTTGAGCAACCCGGTGGTGCAAGCGACGGGTCGGTCACGCAAGGCGCGTGCAGATACAGCGAAAAATCGTCTGGCATCGGGCCTTCGAAGATCTCGCTGATCAATTCGCGGTAGCGCGCACCAAAGCAGACCGTGTGGTGGCGTAGATCGCCGGGCGGGCGCCGCAGACCGAAGTGCACCACCACGAGCGACATGCTGAAGCGTTTGCCGCTGAGCCTGCGTGCTTCTGCGCGGCCCCGAGGCTCATGGCCGAGCAGTTTCTCGTACGTGCGAACCACGTCGGCGTTCGACGCCACCGAATCGGCCGCAATGCGTTCGTCGCTGCCCGCCAGCACCACCCCACGCGCACGGCCGTGGTCGAGTTCGATGCGCGCAACCGGCGCGTTCAGTCGCACCGTGCCGCCGATGTCCTCGAACAGCCGAACCATTCCGCGCACCAACGCCCCGGTGCCGCCGCGCGGAAACCACACGCCCCAGCGCCGCTCGAGCGCATGGATCAGCGTGTAGATCGACGACGTGGCAAACGGGTTGCCGCCGACCAGCAGGGAATGAAACGAGAACGCTTGCCGCAGTTGCTCGTGCTCGATGAAGCGCGAAACCATGCTGTAGACGCTGCGCCACGCCTGCAGCTTGGCCAGCGCAGGGCCAGCCTGCACCATGCTGCGAAACGACAGGAACGGCACCGTGCCGAGCTTTACATACCCTTCCTCAAATACTGCATTCGAATAGGCCAGAAAGCGTTGATAGCCCGCCACATCGGCCGGATTGCGCGCGTGGATTTGCCGATCCAGCGCTTCCTGATCGTTCGCATAATCGAAGTGCGAGCCGTCTTCCCAGCACAGCCGGTAGAACGGCGCCACCGGCAGCAGTTCGACATAGTCCGACAGCTTGCGCCCGCACAACGTGAACAGTTCCTCGAGTGCGGACGGATCGGTGATCACGGTGGGCCCGGCGTCGAACGTGAAGCCTTCGTCTTCGTAGACGTAGGCGCGCCCGCCGGGCTTGTCACGCGCTTCGAGCAGTGTGGTCTGCACGCCGCCGGCCTGCAGCCGGATCGCGAGTGCAATGCCGCCGAAGCCGGCGCCGATCACCACGGCGTTCTTCGGGTGATTGGTGGTGGCGACAGCAGTCGGCGCGGGGCGGTCGGTCATGGCAGGCGAATCTTGCGGTCAGTCATCGGTTGAGCATACGCAGGTCGAGCGCCGCCCGCAGCGCTGCTCCCAATGGCACCGGCGGCCGTCCGGTCAGGATGCGCAGGCGGTCGAGCCGAGTGCTGCGCCCAGCGTAGAAGCGGCCGATCAACGGCTCGCGAAGGCCGTAGAACCGCTGCATCACGCGCCAGCGCTCGGTCGGCTCGGCCGCCTGAAACAGCATGCGGTTGAGCAAACGGTAGAAGCCCTGCGCGCGCCAGCGTTCGAGCGCATGGGCGCGAACGCTGGCGAACAACGCAGGCGCATTCAGCGCAGACAGCTCAGGGAAGGCCGCCGCGATGTGCTCGGCCAACGCCACCGCAGACGGCAGCGAATAACCAGTGGTCGGGTGAAACAGGCCCGCCGACAGGCCCGACTGCGGTACGCCGTCTGCGTCGTCCCAAAACGCCTCGCAGTCGCCGGCCAGCACGATTGGCAGCACCCCGTGCTCTTCGCGCGCCACCGATTCGATTGCCCAGCCCTGTGCGCTGGCGTAGTCGGCAATCTGAGCGCGCAGCGCGTCGGCGTCGAGCGCTCCACCGTCGGTGTAGTACGTGTCTTCGATCAACAACCGGTCCGTCGCCAGCGGCAGCACGTAGACGAAGCGGTAGCCCTCGCGTTGCTCGACGGTGGCGTCCATCAGGATCGGCGCACGGATCCCATGCGGCACTTCGGTGCGCACTTCCTGACCCAGAAATTTTTGGAACCCGAGACGCAGGTGGGGCGAAGGGCGTTGACCGCGGCCGTCGATCACCGCACGCGCGACGAGCCGCGTGCCGTCCGCCAACACCACCGCATCCGGCGTCACGTCTCGCACGTCGATGCCAGTGCGAACCCAGTTGCCGAGTCGATCGCCGAGCTGCGTGGCGAATCGCTGAGAGCCGATCGACAGGTAGTCGCTGGACAGCGCCCGTGTCCTCGCGGGAAAGCGCACCTGGTGCGTCTTCCAACGGTGTTCGACCAGCGGACCAATCCAGCCGTGCTGCTCGGCAGTCAAATCGCCATCGTGAAATGACCAGGTGTGGTTGCCGCCGAGCGTCTCAGCGCGCTCCAGCAGCAGCACACGCCATTCAGGACGGCAGGCGGCCAGATGCCAGGCAATCAACCCGTTTGCCAGCCCGCCGCCGACCAGAATCAAGTCGGCGTCGAGTGAGATGTCATTGCATTCAGCCATGCGTAGCGGCGTCGACCCTGACGCCAGCGGTTACTTGGGCAACGCATTCGTCAGGTCCACCGGGTGCGGTTCGAGCCATGGCCTCGATCAGATCGGCCGCGCGGCGAGTGCCTGCATCCCCAGCAGGGACCTGCTGGCCTAACGCCTCAGCCTGGGCTGCGAAAGTCGGCTCATCGAGCAGCCGCCGCAGTGCCCGCGTGATCGCACGGGTGCTGGCCAGCGACGGCAACAGCCGCAGGCCCGCTTGCGCATGCAGCACGCGCGCAGCCACGCCGGCTTGGTCGAACGCGATCGGCAACAGCAGCATCGGCGTGCCAGCCACCAATGCGTCAAGCACTGTGTTCAACCCGGCGTGCGTGACGACCACATCGGCGCGCCCAAGCGCCGCGCGCTGCGGTGCAAAGTCCGTGACCCAACGCGCGCCAAGGCGCACAAGCGCGCCGCTTTGCGCTGCATCGAGTCCGCCGCAGTGGGCGAGGAGCAGCTGCACATCAAGCGCCCGGCAGGCCTTTGCGATCCGCTTGAACAGGCCGAACCGGCCGCCCTGCAGCGTGCCCAGTGAGGCGAACACCAGAGGCCGGGCGTCGTCGACCGGGTTCAGCTCAAGCGCGGACTCGGCCACCAATGGCAGCCGCAGCGGCCCGACCGGGTGCAACGCAGCCGGCGCGGCGCGGCGCGGGAAGTCGAACGCCTCGATGGTCTGGCTCACCTGCAGACAGGGCGACAGACAGTCGATGAGCGTTGTCCGGCCGCTCAGACCCATTGCAGCTGCCTGGTCGGCGATGGCGCGATCGTGCGGGCCCATCAGCCAGTCGTAGATGCGCGCACTGACCACGTTGCGCTGCAGCGCTGCGGCGTCGTCGGCGCGTGCAGGACCCCAGGGCATCACGGGCAAGGGCAGGGCAGGCTCGCGGTTGATCGGCAGCGCACACGCAACCGATACCCAGGGCAGTCTGAGTGCGGCGGCGACGAGTCCGCCGGCCGCTTCCATCTGGTCGGCGATCACGACGTCGACGCCGTGTTCGCGCAGCAGCGGCAGCGCCTCTTGGCAGAGCATCGTGGTCTGCCGGGCCATGTCACGGATCACGCGGCGAAGGCCAAGCGGCCCGCCTGGATGCGCTGCATGGGCGACGATGCGCGCCAGCGAACCGGCGGGAAACGACTGCTGGCCGACTGCCACGAACTCGATGCGCGGCTCGCGCAGCAGCGCCTGTACGTCCCGCTGCTGCAGCCAGACCACACGGTGGCCTCGCGCAATCAACTCGGCTGCGACGGCTTCCAGCGCCCGAATGTGGCTGGTGAATGGCGGAGCGATGACGGCAAAACAGGCCAAAACTGGATGAGGTCGAGTCAGGTGAAGAAACGAAAAGTGGGGGGCAGCCGTCAGGCGGCACACAGCCGAAGCACAGCTCGACTTGCACCGGCTTCCAACACGGCAGCTGCCGGGAGGGCAGATGCTAAGGGATGACGCGCAAAATCTGTGCGCAGGGCATGCGTATGACGCAGCCAGCACAATCGACCCAGGGCGAACCGACCGACCACGATGACTCGAACCGTTGACCGCAATCCCACCCACGACGCCCGACTGGACCACCGCGACGGCGAGGCCATTACCGACGCGGCCCATGTCGGCGCCACCCACGCCGTCGGCGCCGCGCCGATCGAGACCGAACTCCGGTGCTGGCGCGACGCGGTCGAGGAGCGACTGCACGAATTGCTGCCGAAGCCGCCGGCTGGCACCGATGCCGTGGCTGCGGCGATGCGCAACGCCGTGCTGACGCCGGGCAAGCGCATTCGGCCCTTGCTGGTATTGATGACTGCACGCTGCCTCGGCCGCGAGCCGCAGCGACTGCTCGATGCGGCGTGCGCGATCGAGCTGGTTCATGCCGCTTCGCTCGTGCTGGATGACCTTCCGTGCATGGACAATGCGCTGCTGCGGCGTGGCCAGCCAGCGCTGCACCGCGCGTTCGGCGAGGACGTAGCGTTGCTTGCAACCGTCGCACTGCTGAGCCGCGCTTACGGCGTGCTGGCTGCTGCGAATGCGATCGACGCGGCAGCACGTGCTGAGATGGTCGTCGCGTTGGCGGATGCGGTCGGCCCTGCGGGGCTGGTGCGCGGCCAATGGCGCGATCTGCGCGAACCGGTGGATGCCGCGACCAGTGGCCCGAACAGCGACGCAGTGCGGGCGACCGAGGAAACCAATCAACTCAAGACCGGCGCGTTGTTCGCGGCGGCTTTCGATCTGGCCGCGGCGGATGCACGTGCCGACGGGGCCGCGCGTTCTGCGCTGCGCAGTTGCGCGGACCGGATCGGCCAGGCGTTTCAGCTGCAGGACGACCTGGACGATTCGGGCTGTCTCGCCCTGTCATCGGCGGCTGCGTTCGGATTTCAGCCGGACAGTCGCCCGACATTGGTCGCCTTGCTCGGCCGCGAGGCTGCCAGCGTACGGCTCACGGCGGAGATCGATGCGGCCAAGCGGCTGCTGCAGCAGACGTTTGGCGAACGCAGCGACGGCTTGTGGCGGCTGATCGATCGGATTGCGGAGCCAGCGAGCCAACCGGTTGCTTGAGCCGGCCGCAAATGGCTACAGCGCAGCGAGCCGTTCAAGCGCAAGGTCAAGTGTTTCGTCTTTTTTCGCAAAACAAAACCGCACCACACGCTGGTCGAACGCCGCGCCGTAGAACACCGATAGCGGGATTGCTGCAACGCCCATTTCGGTGGTGAGCCACCGGCAGAAGTCCGGCTCAGGCAAATCGCTGACCGAGTCGATGCCGACACACTGGAAGAAGCTGCCTTCACAGGGCAGCAACTCGAAGCGGGTGTTGGCAAGCCCAGCGCGAAATCGGTCCCGTTTGTCCTGATAGAACGCAGGCAACGACCGATATGTCTCTGCATCGGCCATGTAGGCTGCAAGGCCGTGCTGCACCGGCGTATTCACCGTGAACACGTTGAACTGATGCACCTTGCGGAATTCTGCTGTCAGTGCGGCTGGAGCGGCAACCACGCCAACCTTCCAGCCGGTCACATGAAAGGTCTTGCCGAAACTGCCCACGACGAAGCTGCGCGCGGCCAGCGCCGGATAGCGCGCGGCGCTCTGGTGCTGCTGGCCATCGAATACCATGTGTTCATAGACCTCGTCGCTGATCAGCAGGACGTCGGTGCCGTCGAGCAATGCTTCAAGCCGTTGCATGTCGGCCGCGGACCAGACCGTGCCGCTCGGGTTGTGCGGGGAGTTGACGATCATCGCGCGCGTGCGCGGCGAGATGGCCGCTGCAATTTGCTCGAAATCGGGCCGGAACGTGTGCGGCGTGAGCGGCACCCGAACCACGGTACCGCCCGCCAATTCGATGTTCGGCACGTAACTGTCGTAGCACGGCTCCAGCACGATCACTTCGTCACCGGGGCGCACGATCGCAAGGATTGCGGTCAGGATGGCTTGCGTGCCGCCAGCGGTAATCGTGATCTCGTCGGCAGCGTTGTATCGATGGCCGTAGACGGCTTCCATCTTGGCGGCCACCGCTTCCCGCAGCACTGGCACGCCGGCCATCGGGGGGTACTGATTCAAGCCGCCTTTCATGGCTGCGGTGACGGCATTGATCAACGCCGGGTCGCAGTCGAAGTCCGGAAATCCCTGGCCCAGGTTCACCGCATCGTGCTGCTGCGCCAAGGCCGACATCACGGTGAAGATCGTGGTGCCGACGTTCGGCAGCTTGCTGGAAAGTGCGGGGGTACGTGGGGTCGCGGCGATCAAGGGATTCATGGGTTGGGTTGGTTCTCGGCTGGGCCTGTTGCGTGCATGGCCGGAGCCAGTTTGTATCAGAGCTCGTAGTCGCTGTTGGACTGACCGCTCATCGCCTTGTCGATCAGTGGGCGGCTCAGGCGGTCGCTGACCAACTCGGCAAAGTGATAGACGAAATTGCGCAGGTAGGCGCCGCGTTTGAACGCCACTCTCGCCACGCTCTGGCCGAACAGTTGGCGCGCGGGATGCACCACCAGATCCCCGGCTGGGTCGTCCCGTACCGCCATTTCGGCCACGATGCCGACACCCAGACCCAACCGCACATAGGTCTTGATCACGTCCGAGTCGATTGCGTCGAGCACGATGCGCGGCTCGAGCCGGCGTTGCGCAAACGCGGCATCGATCCGGTTGCGGCCGGTGAACGAGGAGTGGTAGGTGACGATCGGCTCGGTCGCCAGATCTTCCAGCGTAACGCGCGGCTGGGTTGCAAATCGGTGGTCAGGCGGGAACACCAGCACATGCTGCCATTCGTAGCATGGCAACGTGACGAGGTCGGTGTACTCGGCCAGGGATTCGGTTGCTACGCCGATCTCGGCGACTTCATCCTGCACCATGCGCGCCACTTGGTCCGGTGCGCCCTGGTGCAGACTGATGTTGACTTTTGGATACGCTTCGCGCAGCCGCGCAACCGGTCTCGGCAACACGTAGCGTGCCTGAGTGTGCGTGGTGGCGATCGACAGGGTGCCGCTGTCCTGCGCGCTGTACTCTTCGCCGATGCGCTTCAGGTTGCCAATCTCGCGCATGATCAACTCAACGCTGCGCAGCACATGCTGCCCCGGCTCGGTGATGCGCTTCAGCCGTTTGCCGTGGCGCGCAAAGATCTCGATGCCAAGCTCTTCCTCGAGCTCGATGATCGCTTTGGACACCCCTGGCTGTGAGGTGTGCAGCGCCTTGGCCGCTTCGGTCAGGTTCAACCCATGGCGCGCGGCTTCCTGGACAAAACGGAACTGGTGCAGGTTCATCGGGTTTGAAAAAAATGGGAACATGCAGCCGTGAGCGGGCACGCGCCGCCGAGAATTATGCGGGCTGGTGTCAGCGTAGAGGAAATGGGCGAAGTCGGTGTGCTGAATTTCAGACGCCGTATCCGGATCAACCAATTGGTGAAGGACACGTCGGCTGTTTGGGCGCGATTTGGGCGCATCATCCACGGATTCTTTTCACTTTGCGTTTCGCACCATCTTCATGCTGCTGACCGATCTCCCGCTGACGTTTCTCGAGCGGCCTGCATCCGAAGCTGTAATGCGACGCTGGTTGCTCGTTTTACTGCACGGCGTCGGCGGCAACGAACGCGATGCATTTGCACTGGTTGACCAAGTGCCGGGTTGTTTTCATGTGCTGTGCGTGCGCGCGCCGGTGGCAACCGCACCGAACGCGTATCGGTGGTTTGACTTCACGTTGAACGCAGACGGCTCGCGCATCATCGATCAGGCGCAGGAGCGTGAAGGCCGCCTGCAACTCGCAACGCTCGTCGAGCAGGCTGCCAGCCAGCTCGCGATCGATGCCGATTCGGTGGTGCTCGGCGGCATCAATCAGGGCGGGATCATGTCGTTGTCGCTGCTGCTGACGCGCCCGGAACTTGTGCGTGCAGCGATGGTGATGCACAGCCGGCTGCTGCCCGAGGTGATGCCCCTGATCGCGCCGCCGGAGCGATTGCATGGGCGCCAGCTTTGGCTAAGCTACACCACGAGCGATGAAATCAATCCGTTGTATTACGCTCATCAGATTCGCTGCGAGATGGAAAAGCTGCCGGTGGTTTCGCGCTATGTCGAATTTCCGGGCGACTCCGGACTCGGCGACGCCGAAGTGTTCGAGGCACTGGAGTGGCTCACGACGCTGGCATCGATGGGGTAGACGGCTGGTTCGGTCAGCGACGGCCAGCATGACGGTTCGACCACTCAGCGATTTGCACTGGCAGGCCGGCAATCAGCGCGGACGGAAAAACGCGTCGAACAAGTTGGACAGCGCTTCGAAGTCGGCGGTGAAGCGTGGGCGATTCACGAAATACGCTTCACACGCAACCGCAAAGAATTCGGCCGGTGCCTGCGCGCCGTAGGCGTCGAGCCAGCTGGGCTTCTCGCCGAACCGTTCGGCCAGCACGGTCTGCTCGCAGAACGCTTCATATGCTGGCTCGAACACGGCCATCCAGGCCGCACGCGCTGCTCGCTGTGACGACGCACCGAGAAATCCGACCGGCAGCGGCGGACAGCCATCTGCCAAGCCGTCGCACAGGTCGATCTTGTGGATGAACTCATGAACCACGACGTTGTAGCCGTGCGCTGCAGTGCTGTCGGCCGCTGCCACATCGCGCCAGCTCAGCATGACCGGGCCGCCATCCATCGCCTCGCCAGTCAACACCTCCTGAAAACGGTGCACGACACCGCTGTCGTCGACAACTTCGCGGCGCGCAAGCACTTCGTCGGCATGCACGACGATGCCGACGAAGTCGTGATACCAGCGAAGCGCTGCAGCCGGCGTGCGTTCGGCTTCGAGATGCAACAGCGGCAACACGGCCTGCGCCGCGATCGAGGTCGCGATCGCATCGGTAATCACCAATCCGTGCGCGCCATGGAACCGCTTGACTCGTAAAAACTCAACGGTGAGAGCACGCAACCGAAGCGCCTCTGACCTGCTGAGCTGATTGAGGAAACGGTGGCGTTGCAACAGTGGGAGCCACAGCGAATCGGGCAGCAAGGGAGCCGGCCGTTGCCGACGCAACCAGTGAATCATTGGCGGGACGCCCAGACAGCGATCGGTTGGCCCTTCAGCGGCCATGCAGATCGATACGGCGTGGCTGGCCGTCACGACCGCGCTCCAGGCGCAGCACTTGACCCCGCGGGGGTTGTGCCGAAGCGTCCCAGTCGCTCATGACCCAGCGCTCGAGTGCGGCAGGCGAATCCGCGCGCAAATCGGACCGATGCCGCTCTGGCCTGTGGGTGTGACCGTGAATCATCACCGGTGCATCGGCAGCGGCCAGCCAGCGCCATGCAAGTTCGGCATCGACATCGGCGATCTCATGCTGGCTGCCTTGATGGGCTTCGCTGCGTTCGCGCATCTTGCGTGCGACTTCAACCCGACGCGCAATGGGCATCGACATAAACCCTTGTTGGAATCCGGGCTGGCGCACCTGGGCGCGAAACGCCATGTAGGCGCGATCACCGGTGCACAACGCATCCCCGTGCGTGAGCAACCAGCGGCGCTGGTCGAAATCAAGCACTGTGGGGTCGTCGAGCATCGAGATGTTGCAGCCGTCCAGCAGACCGCGACCCACCAGGAAATCGCGATTGCCGTGCATGAAAAACAGCGGCACGGTTGCGCCCAGCGAGCTCAGCCAATCCGCGCAGCGTTGCGCAAACGGATCAACTGCAATCGCGTCGTCGCCGATCCACGATTCGAACAAGTCGCCCAGAACGAACAGTGCATCGGCTGGGTCATTCCGCAGGTGCTGCATGAGTGGCACACAGGTCGCGTCGAAACTGGTGCGGGTCAAGTGCAGATCGGAGATCAGGTCGATCCGGGACCAGCTTGCGGGTGCCGACAGGTGCGCGAACACAGTGGGCACGTGCCCCACCGGTACATCAATCGGTGCGGCAGCCCAGGCGCCAAGCCCGTCCAGTGTGGTCGGCAACGACGACATGGCGCGGTCGGCGGATACCGAGGGTCAGGCTTCGGCGACGACCGTCGCCTTTTCGATCACCACATCGTCGCGTGGTACGTCGGCATGACCGGCCTTCTGGCTGGTCTTGGCAGCAGCGATCTTGTCGACGACTTCGGAGCCTTCGCTCACACGGCCGAACACCGCATAACCCCAACCGGACGCCGTCGGCGACGTGTGGTTCAAGAACTCGTTGTTTGCAATGTTGATGAAGAACTGCGCTGAGGCCGAGTGGGGGTCGGAAGTGCGCGCCATCGCGACTGAGTAATTGTCGTTGCGCAGACCATTGGCGGCCTCGTTCTGAACCGGTGCTTGCGAGCTTTTTTGCGTCATGCCAGGCTCGAAGCCACCGCCTTGCACCATGAAGCCCGGGATCACGCGGTGGAAGATCGTGTTGTCGTAGTGACCGCTATTCACATATCGGAGAAAATTCTCGACCGAAGCCGGCGCCTTCTCGGGCTCCAGTTCGAGCGTGATGATGCCGAAATCGCGGACTTGCAGTTGTACTTTGGGTTTGCTCATGGCCGATGAATTGCTGGGTTGTTTGGGGAAAGGAGAGCCGCAACAGTCGGGCGGGTGCCAGACGTTAATTGACGACGGCGGCGGACTCGATGGTTACCGGCGTCTTGGGCGCGTCGGTGGGAAACGGACCACTGGCGCCGGTTGGCATGGCCGCGATCTTCTCGATCACATCCATGCCGCTGACCACCTTGCCGAACACGGTGTAGCCGTAGAGTTGCGGCGCCGATTCGAGCTTGGCGCGCGGGGTGTTTTCATAGGTGCGGCCCTGATGCTCGAAGCGCGGCACCGGGTCACCCGGCGGAATCACGACGGGGTCCAGAAATGCGTTGTTTGCCACGTTGACAAAGAATTGCGAAGTCGCTGAGTCCGGGTCTGCGGTGCGCGCCATTGCCACCGTACCGATCACATTCTTCGCACCGCCTGCAGCAAGAGCAGCTCGGCCTTCATGAGCAACCGGCCCACGGTTTTTTTTCTGTTTGTAGTCGCGGTCGAAGCCGCCGCCCTGCACCATGAAGTTGGAAATAACGCGGTGAAAAATGGTGCCGTTGTAGTGGCCGTCCCCGACGTAGTGCAAAAAGTTCTCAACGGTCTTGGGTGCCTTGTCTGGGTAAACCTCGATCACGAAATTACCTGCCGACGTCTTGAACTCAACACGTGGCGCATCGGCAGCAAGCGCCGGTCCAGCGAGCAGCGCGACGAGCGTCAGCGCACCGATGCCGACCAGCATCGCCCGACGCACTGGTTCACGCAGCATAGGGTAGATCATGGGTTTCAATTCCTTGGTCGATGGAACGGAGCATGGCACTTCGGTGCCAGTCAACATGCAACGCTCCGCTTATTGAGGTGTGACCGCAGCGCCATTTAGCAGTTGGCGCGCCAACGTCAACTTCGGCGCCAACCGCGGGTTGGTCTGGTCCAGCTGTTGCGCACTCGCATACGACTCCGCTGCGAGCCGCGCATAGACGTCGCCGAGGTTCTCGTGGGCGACCGCGTAGTTCGGGTTCAGCCGCAACGCGGACTCAAGGGCTTCGCGCGCTTTGCCGAAACGGTTCGACTTGGCATAGAGCGCTGCCAGATTGTTGTACGGCTCAGGCAATTCAGGATAGAGCCGCGTCAACGCGATGAATGTCTGTTCGGCCGCATCGACCATGCCGGAATCGGCCTGGATCACACCCTGCAAAAAACGCAACTGCGGGTCTTTTGGATTTTGTGCAATGCCTTTTTCGACCCGGACAAGCGCCAGATGGGTTTGCCCGGAATTGGCCAATCGCTGGATTTCCGCGTACTCCGAAGCATGGGCACTGTTGGCAGCCAGACTGAGCAACAGCACCAAACACGCAGTCGGGTGTTGAGTACGAGACCACAATAGGGAATTGACGATATTCAAGAGAACTGGGGGCTTCAGCAGATCCGCCGAAACCGCATGAAAAATGGCGCTGCCGGTGGGTGTGCGGCAACACGAAGCTATACTGAAAATTATTCTAGCCGAGGGGTTGCCAAGCGGTCGAGGCATCGACATCGTAAGCGCCTGTACCCCTCGAATCGGTGCGCTGCCTCGGGCTATCGCAACTTGCGCTGACCGATGTTTTCCTGACTTCCCATTTTCATGTCGCGCGACGATCGCCCAGCCCCGGCTCGATGCGCTCGCGCAACGTCCAGTCGTTTGAATTCAATCAAAATGAAGTTCGATCAGAGGTCGCGTTTCGGCGTAAAAAACCGCTTGCCAATGCGAGTTTCAAGGGCGTGCGGGGCCATGATCCGATCCGCGCTTGTGCTTGTTGCGCCATGACCCTACGCATCTACAACACAATGTCCCGCAGACTGGAGGCCTTCGTGCCGCTCACGGCGGGGCATGTGCGCATGTACGTCTGCGGCATCACGGTGTACGACCTGCTGCATATCGGCCATGCGCGCGCAATGATTGCGTTCGATGTGGTGCAGCGATGGTTTAAAGCCTCAGGATTCGCGGTGACCTATGCACGCAACATCACCGACATCGACGACAAGATCATTCGGCGCGCGGTGCACAACGATGAGCCGATCCGGGTGTTGACCGAACGCATGATCGACGAGATGTACCGTGACGCCGACGCATTGTTCATCGAGCGGCCCACGCACGATCCGCGCGCGACCGACCACGTGCCGCAGATGCTCGAAATGATCCAGACACTGGAGCACAAGGCGCTGGCCTATCGCGCCGATGGGGGCGACGTCAACTTTGCGGTGCGCCGATTCGACGGCTACGGTCGGCTGTCGGGCAAGTCGATTGACGAGCTGGTTGCAGGCGAGCGTGCGGCCGTGGCCGATGACAAGCGCGATCCGCTTGACTTCGTACTCTGGAAAGCCGTGAAACATGAAGAGCCTGCCGACGCACAGTGGCCAAGCGCCTGGGGCGCTGGCCGCCCGGGTTGGCATATCGAGTGCTCGGCCATGTGCAAGGCGTTGCTAGGCGATACGGTGGACATTCACGGCGGCGGTGCCGACTTGCAGTTTCCACACCACGAGAACGAACTGGCGCAAAGTGTCGGTGCCAACGGCGTGCCGCTGGCAAACTACTGGATGCACAACGGCTTCGTCAACATCGACGACCAGAAAATGTCCAAGAGCCTGGGCAACTTCTTTACGGTGCGGGATGTGCTGCAATGCTACCACCCGGAGGTGGTGCGCTTCTTCATCGTCCGCACCCATTACCGCAGCCCGCTTAACTACAGCGATGTGCATCTCGACGATGCGCAAGCGGCGTTGCGCCGTCTCTACACCGCGCTGGCTGAGGTGCCCCTGATTGACCCGTCGCTGCCGATCGACTGGACTGATCCGTACGCGGCTCGCTTCAAAGCGGCACTTGACGAAGACTTCGGCACACCCGAAGCAGTGGCAGTCCTGTTCGATCTTGCCGGCTCGGTGAACCGAACGCGTTCTGCGCGCGAGGCGGCTCTGTTGCGGGCACTTGGCGGCGTGCTGGGGCTGTTGCAGGCCGAGCCGCGTGCGTTTTTGCAGACCCGCAACAGTGCGGCCACCCACACCACGCTTGACGCAGCGGCGATCGAGGCACTGATTGGCGAGCGTGCCTGCGCCAAAGCCGCACGTGACTTCGCGTTGGCCGACCGAATCCGCCAGGGGTTGCTTAGCCAAGGCATTGCGCTGAAGGACTCAGCTGCAGGCACGCAGTGGGAGACGCTCTCGTGATCGCACCAAGGATTGACAGGTGGAGCAGCGTCCACTGCGCTGCGAACCCATGATCGATGCGCAGTTGATGTCCGAAGCTGCGCCGACGCGGGAGCCGAAAACGCAGCCGGCGTACTGGGCCGATGCGTGCGAATACCTGCAGGCAAAGGACCGCGTCATGAAGCGGTTGATCCCGCAGTTCAACGGTCTGTTTCTTCAGTCGCGCGGCGACGCATTCACGACGCTCGCGCGCAGCATCGTCGGACAGCAGATTTCGTTCAAGGCAGCACATACCGTCTGGGAGCGCTTTGCGTTGCTGCTGCCAGCCCACGGGGTTACGCCCGAAGCCATGCTGCTGCTGAAGATTGACGACATGCGCGCGGCGGGCTTGAGCCAGCGCAAGGTGGAGTATCTGGTCGATCTTGCACTCAAGTTCGATTCCGGCGCGTTGCGAATCGATCAGTGGGTGTCGATGGACGACGATGCGATCGCTGCCGAGCTGGTCGCAATCCGCGGCGTTGGCCGCTGGACTGCAGACATGTTTTTGATATTTCACATGCTGCGGCCCAATGTACTGCCGCTCGACGATGCGGGCCTGATCACCGGCATCAGCAAGAACTATTTCTCCGGCGAAGCAGTCAGTCGCAGCGACGTACGCGAAGTCGCTGCTGCCTGGGCGCCTTTTTGCAGCGTAGCCACTTGGTATATTTGGCGCTCGCTCACGCCGCCGCCTGCATCTCAACCGGGCTGACGCCTTCGTCCGGCTGCATCGACCGCAGCCGACCACGCCGTTGGGCGCCGCGTCCGCATTTAGAGCGGACTTAACTCGCGTTTTTGCAGAAAGCCACGTATGGCCAAAAGATCCTTTCTCGACTTCGAGCAGCCGGTTGCTGAGCTCGAGGCCAAGATTGAGGAGTTGCGGGCTGTGCAGACCGACTCCTCCGTGGACATCTCGGACGAGATCGAGCAACTGGCAAGGAAAAGCCAGCAGCTCACCAGGACCATCTACAGCGACCTGACCGCTTGGCAGATTACGCGCGTTGCACGGCACACCGAGCGCCCTTACACGCTGGATTACGTGCCGGAGCTCTTCACCGATTTCGTTGAGCTGCACGGTGACCGACACTTCGCCGATGACCTGAGCATCGTGGGCGGCTTGGCGCGCTTCAACGGCGCACCGTGCATGGTGTTGGGCCACCAAAAAGGGCGTGACACGCGCGAGCGTGCACTGCGCAACTTCGGCATGACCAAGCCAGAGGGGTACCGAAAAGCGCTAAGGCTCATGAAGACTGCGGAAAAGTTCGGCCTGCCTGTCTTCACGTTCGTCGACACGCCAGGTGCCTATCCTGGCATTGATGCCGAGGAGCGTTGCCAGTCGGAGGCCATCGGCCGCAACATCTTCGAGATGACCCAATTGCAGGTGCCCATCATCACGACCATCATCGGCGAAGGCGGCTCAGGCGGTGCGCTGGCGCTGTCGGTGGCGGATCAGGTGTTGATGCTGCAATA
Source organism: Burkholderiales bacterium (assembly GCA_038200275.1). Classification (GTDB taxonomy): domain Bacteria; phylum Pseudomonadota; class Gammaproteobacteria; order Burkholderiales; family Burkholderiaceae_C; genus JBBPYC01. The sequence continues at coordinate 1,067 of JBBPYC010000040.1, read as the reverse complement.
CGCAGTCTATTCGGTGATCAGCCCGGAAGGCTGTGCATCGATCTTGTGGAAGACCGCCGACAAGGCTGAGGAAGCTGCGGAGGCGTTGGGCATCACGGCGCCACGGCTGAAGAGTCTCGGGCTGATCGACACGATCGTCGCCGAGCCAATCGGCGGTGCGCAGCGCGATCACAAGCAAATGGCGGGTTTGCTGAAGCGCGCGTTGGCTGACGCGTGGCGGCAGGTGATAGACCTGAGCCCGCAGGCGTTGTTGGAGATTCGGCATCATCGGCTGCGCAGCTATGGGCAGTTTGCTGAAGTGACGGCAGACAAGTGAATTGATGCGGTAACAGCACGACATGACGGTGGCCCGTTGGTCCACCGATGATTGGGCTCAGGTGTTGCGGTGCTCGATGTGATTAGCCGCGCAGATGCGATCGAACAGGTGCATGCGCAGCCTGGCTGTGGGTCCATTCCTGCGGGAGGGAAGATCGCCGAACTGGATGCCGTTGTCGGTGAGCACCGTGTGGATCCGGTATGGCAGCGCGTCGATGAGTTGCTGCAAAAACGCGCTGGCTGTCTCAACGGTGGCGCTTTCTTCCAAGCGAACGAAGGCGAACTTGGAAGTCCGATCGATTGCCACGAACAAGTACAGCGTGCCTTCGGCCGTGCGCACCTCGGCGATGTCGATGTGGAAGTAGCCGATCGGGTAGCGCTTGAACGCTTGGCGCATGGGCTCGGTCGCCTTCGACTTGGCGGCAGTCGGCTGATGCAGTGGCGCTGCAGGCAGCGATGAACGAGTCAGATGAGGAAACAGTCGGCTGCAGCGCATACAGGCAGTCGTCCAAAGGCAGCAGCGTCCGCTCGGCGAAAGGCCACGACGATGGCCTCGTCTTCAATGGACAGAACGGTCGACTTCGGCTGCTTCGGGCCTGTCGGGCAGTCACTGGGAGTGTCCGAATTTCTGTGTGTGAGGCGGTTTTCTGAGGTTGGTTTTCTGACGTTTTCTCTATCGGTATTCAAGGCCCCTGACAGGCCGCCGGAGGCCCCCGGTTGCGCCATGTACTCATGCGCCAACCCCTGGCCTT
>JBBPYC010000039.1:0-17309 GCA_038200275.1 Burkholderiales bacterium | reverse complement strand
GTGCTGAACTGTTGCCATGCATGCAGGGAAAGAAAGACGTCATACGACGGCAGACCATTTGTCAGATGCACATTCCGGATCGTTGCAGCAAATCACGAGCAAGCGGCAACCTGCACCAAGCCGTGAAAAGTTTGCCAACAGCAGCAGCAACCGACTACTGCACGGGGCTCATGCGGCACGAGCGCTAATTTCTTTACGGAGGACTGAGTCTTGTCAATTAAGGAGCCTGCTCAGCGCGCCTGATCAAGGCGGCTAACAGCCGTGACAGGTCGAACATGCAATGCTGGCAACCCTTAAATCAGCAGCATGAGATACTTGTATCTCATGCTATTTTTAGGGATCAAAAATGGTTGTGTCTTTAAGGCTGCCAGACGACATTTCAAGCCGCCTGGACAGCTTGGCTGAACGCACAGGACGCAGCAAAACGTTCTACATGCTCGAAGCGATCCGTGAGCACATCGAAGACCTCGAAGACCTCTACTTGGCCGAGCAGCGACTGATCGAGTTGCGAGCCGGGCGCAGTCACGCGACGCCACTCGAAGACGTGATGAAGCGTTATGGCATGGACACTTGAGATCGAGCGCGCGGCCGAGCGTGAGCTGGACGCACTGGATCCTCAAGTGGCACGGCGCATCCTTACCTTTCTCCATGACCGCGTACTCAAACTCGACGACGTGCGCAGCATCGGCGAAGCCCTGAAGGGCTCGAAGCTGGGCGAATTCTGGAAGTACCGCGTCGGTGACTACCGCATCGTGGCGAAGATCGAAGACCAAGCGCTGCGCGTGTTGGTGGTGCGGATCGGCGATCGCAAGGTGGTGTATCGAGACCGAAGCTGAACATGGAGACAGTGCTGGCCTTCAAGGTTTTGGAAAGCGAGTTGCGACCTGGTTGTGGAAGCGAAGACAAAAGCTGGATTTGATGTCAGAGCAACGTCAGATGCTCAACGAGCGTGCGACTGAGCCCCACCACAAGTTAGGTGCCAAGCTTTCTGGATTTATGCCGCCGCTTTGAAAGACATGCTGTCAGGCGAGGCACAGCGTTGCTCATGTCCGAATAATCGGCATGTCCTCCCACCGCGTCGTGTACGCCGGCGTGCGCCGCGACTGCTGCATCGTCCACGTCCTGCGCTCGCCTGCCAAGCCCGCGCTGGCCAGCAGCACCGTGCCTTTGCCGTACCGGCCGTTAAGTTGGTCCATTGCCGCCATGAGCTTGCCTTTGCTTCGCGGCTCGGGCTCCAGGTCCAGCTCGGCTTGGTTGACCGACGCCGGCATCAGCTCCAGCAGCAACACGCCCGCTTTGGCCAGCTTGTAGCCCGGCCGGTAGATTGCGCGCAGGCCCATGAGCGCCGCTTGCACGATGCTGCGGGTATCAGCACTCGGGCGGCGCAACGGCACGGTGACTGATCGGCTGTACTGCGGCTCGCTGCGCCGGAACGGACTGGTGTGAATGAACGTAAGCACCTGCACTGCCACGCTGTCTTGCTTGCGCAGCTTCTCGGCCGCGCGGCTGGCGAACTCGGTGACCGCTTCGGCCAATTCGTGGATGTGCTCGACCGGATGGCCAAAGGTTCGCGTGCAGGCAATTTCCTTTTTTGACGGAGCGATGTCCTCAAGCGCAATGCACGACAAGCCGCGCAGCTCGCGCACGGTGCGCTCCAGCACGACAGACCACCGGCGCCGGACGGTGGCGGGATCAAGCTGAATCAGATCGTGAACAGTGCGAATGCCCGCTTCCGTCAACTGCGCCCCGATGCGTCGGCCGATGCCCCATACCTCGCCGACGTCGGTCGCCTGCAGCACGGCGGTGAACTCGGCTTCGGTGAGCGAGCCGAAGTCGCAGACCTGGGCAAGCTTCGCCGGGTAGGAGCCCGGCTTCCGTTCCGCAGTCTTAGCAACGTGATTGGCCAGCTTCGCAAGCGTTTTGGTGCGGCCTATCCCGATGCCGCAAGGGATGCCTACCCACTGCAGGATGCGGCTGCGCAGCTTGTGACCGCGCGCACCAAGATCCCCTGGCATACCGGCGAGATCAACAAACGATTCGTCGATCGAGTAAATCTCCTGGCGCGGGCCGAAACCTGCGATCAGGCTCGCGACCCGATCGCTGATGTCGCCGTACAAGGCGAAATTGGCCGACAGTGCGACGACACCATGCGATTCCTCAAGATGGCGCATCTGGAACCACGGGTGCCCCATGCGGATGCCCAGCATCTTGGCTTCGTTCGACCGCGCAATTGCACAGCCATCGTTGTTCGACAACACCACAACCGGCAGGCCATTCAAGCTCGGCCTGAAGATGCGCTCGCACGACACATAAAAATTGTTGCCGTCGATGAGTGCGAACATCTCAAGCGGCCCAAGCTCGCTTAGATGAGGAACTGCTTGAACGCTGTCAGCACGACACCCCAAATCTCCACAATCTGGCCCTCGCGCGGCACGATGTCAGGGTACGTCGGGTTGCCAGCTTTTAGCCGCATGCAGCCTGCGCGATAGGACAGCCGCTTGCAAAGGAACTCGCCATCGATCACGGCGACCACGATGTGGCCGTGCCTGGGATCGATCGCACGGTCCACCAGGATCACATCGCCGTCGCTGATCCCCTCGTCTCGCATCGAGTCGCCTTTGACGACCATCTGATAGGTCGCCTGGGGGTGCCGGATCAGGTGCTCCAGTACGTCGATGCGCCGAGCGCCCAGGTCTTCAGCGGGGGACGGAAAGCCCGCTCGAACCGGGCCGAGCACGTCAAAGACCCACACGTGAGTAAGGCGTAGAAGCTCGGGGGCGATACTGTGCATAACCACAGTAGTATAGGGATGCTTGTGGAATCGCATGTCGCTCGATCGCGGCATTCGTCGCCGCCGATCAAGCGTTCGTCACACAATCTAGCCCATGCAACAGCGCTCGATCTTTGCTGGTATCGATGCGGACGGCGCCGTGCGGTTGGTGGGCGATGTGCCCCAAGGCGCGGCATGCGGCTGCCGTTGCGCTGCCTGCGGCTCGCCCTTGGTCGCCAAGAAAGGCGACGTCAAGGTCTGGCACTTCGCGCACGAAGCCAGTCAGGAACGACCCGATTGCTACGCTGGTGCGGTCAACCTGCTGCGCACGCTCGTGATCGATCAGCTCCGTGAGCGACTGGCACGTCCGCTGCCGACTTATCGGGCCGAGGTGCGACTGCCGCTGCCTTACCCAACGCACCATCAGCGCGTCGAGTGGGAACCCGGCACGGCAACGTCGGTCGAGTGGCCGACGCTGATCACCCAGGACGGGCCTGTAGCGCTGCTGACGCTGGCCACCGGCACGCGGGTCTTCGTGTTCGTCACAATCGACGGCGAAGGCGATCCGCAAACGGTAGAGCGCCGCGACGGCGCGCTGCAGCTCGATGTGCCGCTGCCGCTGGAAGCGACGCAGCTCCGAGACCTGGCACAAGCCAAGCGGTATATCGATGCGGCTGGGCAGTGGATCTGGCTGGCACTGCCCGATGCAGACGACATCAAAGCAAAGACGCTGCAGGCCATGAAAGCGACCGTGCGTGCGCAGCAACAGGCAGCAGAAGACCAGATGCGCGCGCAGCGCGAGGCCGGTGCGCAGCGCATGGAAGCGCTTCGACAGCAGCACCAGGCGCAGGCGCGTGCTACGCCGCGACCGCAACAGGCCGCGCCGGTGGCTGCACCGGCATCCCCAATCGATGAGTCGCCGTGGGCCGCCTGGCGCAAGCCGTCCAGCTCCATCATCTTCTACCAACTCAAGGACGGCAGCCGCTGGGCGATGCTCGGGCACACGGACGGCCGCTCGGTCCTGATGCCGTGGCCACCAGCAGAGGACGGCTGGGACGAGGCACTGCCGCCTCGGGTCGGCGCACCCGATCTGGAATTGGGTGGGCTCGTGCTGCATGACTCGACCGAAGCCATGATCTATCTGTCGAGAAATTCCCAGGCCACCAGGAACAGCAGCAATTGGGGCGAGCTGGTCGCAGCGGTGCAAGGCTTGTCTGCAGGCAAGGCCGCTGGCTGAAGCGCATGCCAATGGCGGGATGGGCTGCGGCTTTGTGCGCAGTCTGCAGACCGGCGCCTGCATAAACTTGGGCGCATGCTTGCTGCCACTTTGATTTGTCTGGTTGTCGGTGTCGCGGATGGCGACACGATCAAAGTACGCTGTGGCGAGCCAGGCTGGTACGAGCAGCGCTCGATCCGACTGAGCGCGATCGACGCGCCCGAGAAAGCGCAACCGTTTGGCTAGCGCTCCAAGCAAGCCCTGAGTGATCTCTGCTTGCAGCAGCAAGCCACCATTCGACCGATCAGCACAGACCGCTACGGCCACACCGTGGCCGATGTGATGTGCCGTAGCCGCGATGCCGGCGCCGAGCAGGTGCGCAGCGGCATGGCTTGGGTTTATCTTCAGGACGCGAAGGGCTACGACAGCCTGTTTTCGATCGAGCAGGACGCCAAGCGCCAGCGCCGCGGTCTCTGGCAGGACGCGCAACCCGTAGCACCGTGGGAGTGGCGACATGCGGCCAAGGCCGGTCGTTCGCCAGTGGTTGCTGGCAGCCCCACGTGCCATGTGGGGCCTCGTGGTGGCCGCTACACCATCACGGCAGACGGACACAAGCGATATGGCTGCGCGAGCCCGCAGTAGCTGGGTGCGCCTGCGGGCGCTGGTGCTCATCTTCATGCCGGCTGCGGCCACGTAGGCGAGCTGGTCGCAGTAAGCCAAAGAGTCAGCAACAGGTACTTGGCGGTGGCCCGATTCAGTTTGTGCTCAAGAACGCGAAGGGCGAGATCCCAGATGCCCACAGAGTGGTCGACGATGTGATCGAGATCGGCACCAATGTCAAAGCGCGCGGAGCGATCAGCGGTGCGGAATGCACGATCCTGGGGCTGGCCCGCTAATTCGTCACGCCCCAGTCCAAAATGCCCACCGTTCTGTTCAGTTAGAGGTCACTTGACAGGTGCTTCCAGCTATGAGCCGCCCCTCCCCCCGGCATCGGAATCCGAACGTCAATAACAGACTGATTGCAGCGGTCGCGCTCGCCAGCTCAGCGACCGCTGCTGGCGCGAGCAGTCATCGACTCTTCGTATTCGGCCAAGACCCCGTTGATCCGCTCGCCCGAACCGGTCCTGCGTCTTCATCGCGAACTCGAATCTCGAAAAGAGCGCAAAGAACTCGCAGGCGAGTTCGGGCGGCATCTGGAGTGCATCAAAGAGCGGGGGCCTGGGCCATCTGCTTTCGGGGGAGCCGGACGGAGCAACGCGCGCACTCTGAAGCGCACCAGTCAAAACAATTCTGACGAGACTAAAAATTTCGTCATAAACTTCGTCATATCCATGGGCTGGCCTTTGCCAGCGTCAATTTTTTTCGGTGAGCCTGTGACTGACGATTTAAAGGAATTCGAGAGTGATTTTGCCACTCTGGCGAAGCTGGCGGTCCAGCAGTCAGAGGAGGATGTGCGCCTGCTGCTTGGACGCTTGGTGCGCAAGTATCGCCAGCGGCATCCAGCGCTGGCCGAGCAGCTGAACCTAAGTCTCAAATCCATCCAGACGCGCTCGGGGTCAGGCGCGCTTCGGCGCGAGTCGCTGCCTGAGCCCGCACCAAGCGCTGGCGTCCCGCTGGATCTTGACTCTCGCTTGGAGTTGCTCAAAGAATTCGACGACCGCGGCGGGATGAGCGTCCCGCTTCTTCCGTCGGGCCTACTGCGACAGGTCGAGTCCATCATTCAAGAGCGGCAGGCGAGGGAGACTCTGCTGGCGCGGGGCTTGGCGCCTACGCGATCGGCGATCCTTGTGGGCCCCCCGGGCCTCGGGAAAACGATGTCGGCTCGCTGGATCGCCAGCCGTCTCGGCAAGCCGCTGTGGGTCCTCGACCTCACCACGGTAATGAGCAGCATGCTCGGCAAGACTGGGGCGAACTTGCGCGCCGCGCTGGACTATGCCAAGCGGCACTCCGCAATCTTGCTTCTTGATGAGATCGACTCGATTGCCAAGCGGCGAAGCGATGAATCGGACATTGGTGAGTTGAAGCGGCTTGTCACCGTGATCTTGCAGGAGGTCGACCACTGGCCGGACACCGGCCTGCTGTTGGCAGCCACCAACCACCCGGAGTTGATCGATCCGGCGCTCTGGCGTCGGTTCGACGCGGAGCTGCGCTTCAGCGCACCCGACGCCGAACTGACGGTGCAGGCAGTGGGCCGCTTCCTAGGCCCGGACATCGAAGCGCTCGGGCAGTGGATCGACACGATTGCCACCAGTCTGCATGGCCGCTCACTGTCGGACGTGGAGCGCGCGGTGACGACCTTGCGCCGGGGTCATGCGCTGCGGCGCGCGACCGACGAGGAGCTGGTGAGCGCGATGGTGGGGGCAGAGCTTGGCGTGAAGTCGAAGGCAGAGCGTTTGACCTTAGCTGTGGAAATGGCCCGAGCGGGTAAGCACACCCACCAAGAAATCAACAGACTGACCGGCGTCGCGCGGGACACGATCCGAAAGCACGCCGGTCCATCGCCGCGGCGCGGCAGAGGGGTGAAGTAAATGGCGACCAGGTACTTGATCGGCAAAGGCGAGCGGCTCACTTACCCGATTGAGGCGCCTCGCCGTGAGCCTGGCACAAAAGCCCATCCCTATGACCTAGCATCGAACCAGGCGGCGCTGATTCCGCAGATCGAGGCGGCAAGTCGCAGCTTTGAAGCGCTGCCCGCTTCGGCCTGCTACGAAGACATGGCAGTGGCCAAGTTCACCTTGCATCCAGCGTACTTGGCCAAGAGCTACTTCCCACGGGAGCTTCTGCGCGCCGTGGAACTGGAGACGGTGGGCAGTCGGACCCAGCGCGTGCGGCCACGCAGCCTGGTTACTAAGAGCGCTGCCGCGGAGGCGGACACCACGCAGCTGCTGGTTGCGGGCAAGCGCGCGGCGCTGGCTCGCTTTGCCGAGCTTGCGCGTGAGTTGGAAGAAGGGTCCAAACCGGCGATGCAGTTCGCGCAGATTGAATCGTTCAGCGCCATGGATGCCGGCGATCGCATTCGACCTGCGGCGAGCCGTGGCGCCACGGTGTTTGAAGTGGGACTGCATGTTCCCTTGGATGCGAGCACGCGTCGCCTTCGAGCGCAGTTTGATAAGTTCGCGTCGATGTGCGACTTCGAGGTCAACGCATCGTTCGAGTTTGAAGCTGGTCGGCTGCTCTTTCTGCCGGTCGAAGGAGAACGCACCAACCTTCGCCGGTTGGCACAGTTTTCGTTGATGCGTGTCGTGAGAGACATGCCCAAGTTGCGTTCTGCGAGGCCGATGATGCGGGCCGTGGCTGTGCCGCGAGGTTTTCGGATGCCGGATGCGCCGCCTCTGTCGCGCGAACCCAAGGTTGCGGTGCTCGATGGCGGGTTGCCCGAAGACAATGTGCTTGGCGATCACCTGCGCCGGTACCATGAGTCAGACCCGGATGCCGCGCCCGTGGCGGACTACGCCGCCCACGGACTCGGCGTGACCTCGGCGCTACTCTTCGGCGCGATCGAGCCTGGTGGAAGGGCCGAGCGGGCCTATGCGCCCGTCGACCACCACCGCGTGCTGGATACGCTGTCGGATGAAGAAAGCGCCTACGACCTATACAGGACCTTGGGCCACGTCGAGGCAGTGCTGCTGTCGCGGTCCTACCAGTTCATCAACCTCAGTCTGGGTCCAGAGCTGTGCGTCGAGGACAGCGACGTCCATGCTTGGACAGCCGTCATTGACAACATCTTGAGCGACGGCGAGACCTTGATGACGGTGGCCGTGGGCAACAACGGACAAGGCGATGCAACTGAAGGATTGAACCGGATTCAAGTGCCCGCAGACAGCGTGAATGCGCTGTCGGTCGGGGCAGCCGATCGCTCAAGCGATGGCTGGTCCAAGGCCGCGTACAGCGCGATCGGCCCCGGACGCAGCCCCGGCCGTCGCAAGCCGGATCTGCTCGCGTTTGGGGGCTCGCCACGCGAACTGTTTCACATCGCCGCACCTGGCCTTCAGCTGGCTTTGGCGGGCGCTCAGGGAACAAGCTTCGCCGCACCGCTCGCCCTGCGATCGGCCGTTGGCATCCGCGCGATTTTGGGCAACGAGGTCTCACCGCTTGCGATCAAGGCGTTGCTGGTCCATGGCTGCGAGACCCACGAGCTTGAAGATGCGGCGCACGTGGGCTGGGGGAGGGTGCCTGCCGACTTGGACGCCCTCATCACCTGCGGTGAAGGCGTGGCGCGGATCATCTATCAAGGTGAACTGCGGCCGGGAAAGTTCTTGCGGGCACCTGTGCCGCTGCCCACCGCGGCCATGCAAGGCAAGGTCGAGTTGACCGCAACGTTCTGCTATGCCAGTGCGGTGGACCCCCAGGACGCGAGTGCGTACACGAAGGCGGGTTTGGGGATCACGTTCCGACCGCACATCGACAAGCGCAACCCGGACAGCCAGAACGCCACCAGCGCGACTTTTTTTCCAGCGAATCAGTGGCGGACTGAGGAAGAGCAACGCGCCGACCTGCACAAGTGGGAAACGGTCTTGCACGCCTCGAAGCGGTTCCTGGCATCAAGCCTGAAGCAGTCGGTCTTCGACGTCCACTACAACGCGCGTGATGCCGGCGCGCCAACCTCCGGCGCCGATCGCATTCGCTACGCATTGGTGTTGACCTTGCGGGCGCCGCGGCACGCGGACCTGTACGACCAGATTCTTCGGTCTCACATTGATCTGCAGGCGCTGGAGCCAGTGATCTCGCTGCCGTTGTCGTCTTGGTGAAGAGACGCAGGAACAGCGACGTCGCTGTTCCATGCTCAGTCCCGCCCGCCGGCGCACTCGCCCTGACGCTTCGTCGGACGTCGCGCCCGCTTAATCTCGCGCGATTGCTGATCGCGCTTCGCGTGGCTGCCCAGATGAATGGCCGCTCAGTATCAGCTAGCGTAAATTCGCGCGCCAGCGGCAAATTTCCGCAACCGCCGTCGATTGGTGCCATCCGTTGGCCGATCTTGGCAGCCGCAAGCAGCCGTCCAGCGATGTCCGTTCTGGCCAAGGAGCGATTCTGGCTGTATGCAGAATCGAGATCGACCTGAGGAGGATTTCGATGCAGCAACCTGACTTCTCCGCTGCGCACGCGGTGCTGCGCCGCCATCAGCAAGAGCGCCGCTTGGCCGGTGTCTCAGCACTGATATTCCGGGGCGGCGCTGTGGTCGACGCGTTCTGCATCGGTGAAGCCGACATCGAACGGGGCGAGCCGATAGGGCCTGACCATATCCACCGGGCGCAATCGAACACCAAGCTGATCACCGCCGTGATGACGCTGATGCTCGTGGACGAAGGCCGCATCACGCTCGACGAGCCGATCAAGCAATGGATCCCTGCCTTTGGAGCGACGCGCGTGCTGCGGCCCGGTGCTTCGTCGCTCGACGATACCGAGGCACTGGCCCAGGACATCACCGTGCGCCACCTGCTGACGCATACGGCGGGCCTCAGCCACGGCGTCTTCGATCCGGGAACGATGATCTTTGAGGCGTACGGCGCCAGCGGCGTGCGCCGGCCGGATTGCAGCACCACGATGATCGCCGAGCGGCTGTCCGCTCTGCCGTTGTTTTCCAGCCAGGGGAAGGCTGGGAGTATTCGATGGGACCTGACGTGCTGGCGCGGCTGGTGGAGATCATCACCGGCCAGCGCTACATCGACGCACTCCAGGAGCGGCTCTTCAGACCGCTGGGCTTGGTCGACACGGGATACGTCCTGCGGGCTGAGCAGGTGCCGCGGATGGCGACCCTGTATGGCGGCAATGTCGCCGACCCCAATGAGCCAGGACTCCGGCGTCTGGACGACCTGCCCTGGCCCGGCGCATTCCTGACCCCGGTGGCGCGCGAGGCAGGCGCCAGCGGCCTGTTCACCACGCAGCCGGACATGCTGGCCCTTCTGTCTCGATTGCTCCCCGGCCGCGGCGGGCCACTCACCGACGCCACGTTGGAGGAGATGTTTCGCGACCAGTTGCCCGCGCATCTGTGCGTGCAGTTTCCGCAGAGCGGGCCGATGCCCGCGCTCGGGTTTGGCCTGGCCGGTGCAGTTACGCGGCAGGCGTCCACCTTGCAGCACAACACGCCGGTGGGCGAAGTGCAGTGGGGCGGGCTGGCCGGCACGCACTGGGCGATCTCGCCGACTACCGAAGAAGTGCTGGTGCTCATGACGCAGCGCCACTTTGGTTTCTGGAATCCGTTTTGGTTCGAATGGAAGGCTGCCGCTTACGCCGCGTTGAACTCGGTGCACAACGCCGCATAAAAGGCGCATCAGTTGATGCCCAAGCCGCTGGGCGCGCTCGTGCGAAGCAACTCCCGTCGGGCCTGGAGGGCTGAATGGCGACTTTCAGGCATTCGCTTCTCCACCGTGACCTCGACGCGTTGCTGCCCTGGTCGATCGACTTGGCCGCAGCCTGACACTCGGAACCAACGCGCCACTTGGTTCGCCGCATCATGCTGGCCTTGCGAGCGTAACGGCGGGGTCTATTGATCACTTACCCTCGCTTGCCTCCTGTGCCGCCTTTCTCATCTGCGGCGTGCAGCGCAGCAGCAGCCGCTCAATGGCATCGCGCAGGTTGGCTAGAGCCATTTCACGCTGAGCTGCCATAGCCGCAGTGGCGGATGTAGTTGGCGCATTCGGCGGGCGAGAAGCAGTCGAGCAGGGCTCCGGTAGCGCTCCAGAGCGACTCCTGGGTGCGGGCGGCCGTTCGTCGCAACAGCGTCTTGAGCTTGGCAAACACTTGTTCGATAGGATTCATGTCGGGGCTGTAAGGCGGCAAGTACCGCAATTGCGCGCCCGCGGCCTCGATGGCTTGGCGCACCCCGCAGACTTTGTGCGAGCCGAGGTTGTCCATGATGACTGGGTATTCCGGCCCATCGTGACCGCTCATTCCGGCCCATCGTGACCGAGCATTCCGATCGAACGTGACCGCTCATTCCGGGCTCAACGTGACCGATTTCCGGCCAGTCCGGAATCGCCGGTCACGATGCCGGAATCGTCGGTCACGCCAGCGGAACGCTGGCGTATGTCAGCGTGTTGGTGTTGCGCATTTCATCCACCCCATGCGGGGTAGCCTCGCCGGCTTTTGCCGGAGACAGGCATGCCCGCACCAAGGATCAACATGCGCAAGATCAGAGACGTCTTACGTCTCAAACTCCAAGCCCACCTCTCCCATGAGCGGATCGCGGCATCCCTGGGCATCTCCAAGGGCGTCGTGGCCAAGTACGTCAGTCTGGCCGCTGCCGCCGGCTTGGACTGGGCCACCATCCAGACCCTGAGCGACACCGGCCTGGAACGCCGTGTCGTGCAGGGCCGACTGGACCGGCCGACCCACTACGTGCTGCCCGACTACGGCCGCACCCATCAGGAACTACGACGTAAAGGCATGACCCTCATGCTGCTCTGGGATGAATACGTCGCCGCCCACCCGGACCAACCCACCTACCGCTACAGCCAGTTCTGCGAGCGGTATCGGCGGTATGCGCTGCGGCTGAAGCGTTCGATGCGCCAGATCCACCGCGCCGGCGAGAAGCTCTTCGTCGACTACGCCGGCCCGACGGTCGAACTCGCCGATGGGAATCGGGCCCACATCTTCGTGGCCGCGCTCGGCGCCTCCAGCTACACCTTCGCCTGCGCAACGCCGCGCGAGACCATGGCCGACTGGCTCCAGGGCTGCGCCCGCGCCCTGAGCTTCATCGGCGGCGTGCCCCAACTGATCGTGCCAGACAACCCGCGCGCGATGATCGCGAGCCCGAACCGTTATGAACCCCGGGCCAACGAGACGGTGGAGGACTTCGCACGCCACTACGGCACTTCCGTGCTGCCGGCGCGGCCTCGTCACCCGCAGGACAAGGCCAAGGTGGAATCGGCCGTTCAGGTGGTCGAGCGCTGGATCCTCATGCGCCTGCGCCATCAGCGCTTCGCGACAGTGGACGATGTCAACGAGGCGATCGAGCCGTTGCTCGAGCGCCTGAACAGCAAATCATTCTAGAAGCTGCCCGGCAGCCGTGCGAGCGTCTTCGCCGATTTGGATGCGCCTGCCTTGCAGGCGCTGCCGCTGCAGCCGTGGGAGTGGGCCGCCTTCAAGAGTGTGCGGGTGCACATCGACCACCACGTCGAAGTCGATGGCCATCGCTACAGCGTGCCCCAGAACCTGGTGGGTCTGTTGCTGGAGGCGCGCATTACCGAGCACGGAGTCGAACTGCTGCACCGCGGTCAGCGTGTCGCTGCCCATCAGCGCAGCGCGCACAAGGGCGGCTTCACGACCGTCGTGGCGCACCTGCCGGCGGCACACCGAGCCCACCTCGAATGGACGCCCGAGCGGCTGGTGCATTGGGGGCAGAGCATCGGCGTGGCCACCGGTCGCTTGGTCGCGCGCTTGATCGAAGAGCGGCGCCACCCCGAGCACGGCTACCGGGCGTGTCTTGGCTTGCTGTCACTGGTGTCAAACGCAGTAAGGCTGCCACCCCCTCCTCCCTTGCTCTTCCTGGGAGCAGCAGGGTAGATTGAGGTCGGCTGTGGCAGATTTACCCACACTCCGGATTCCGGTAAAGTTGCCACTCTGAGTAGAATTTGCATTAAATTCGCCACTTATGCGAGTCCAGGACATTGTCCGTGCTTGAGCCGGCCGCGTTGCCTCTGCAGCGCCTGCGTGGCCAGACACTCCATCACCTGTGGGCGCCCAAGCTCGGCCGCACCATGGTGCTCAATAGCAGGAGGCAGCTGCGTCTTTGGGCGATGCTTGAAGCGCATCCCGGCGTGACTCGATACTGCGAGCGGCCAAGCTGGCCGGGTGATCTAGCGCCGCAGTCCCCGCCCGACTTCTGGGCCGTGCGTGACGGTGAGCCGTTACGGCTGATCCTGGCAGACGAGCTGTCAACCAGCGCCGGTGAGTTGGCCCCCCCGGCACAAGGCCCTGACGTGCGATTCGTTGCCGCAGCTGAGCTTGACCGTCATCGGGTGTGGATCCAGAACTGGCTGGCGCTGCTGCCCTACCTGAGCATGACGATTTCGCTCGACACCGCAAGCTTGCGCGAGACCGTTGCCGAATTCTTTGATCAAGAAGCCAGCTTTGAAGATGCCGAGCGGTACTTCGCCCACCTCGATCCCGTCCTCGTGCGCACCGCCGTGATCATCGGCCTGCACGGTGGACTGCTCATCAGCGCTGATCTGCTCGTGCAGCCCTGGGGCCGACAGACCCGGGTGGCACGCTGCCCTTGGCGCACGCCCCATGCGCCGCAGTGAGATCCCCGAGCCGCTGACCGACCCGGCGACTTGGCCAGGTGTCGATGCGAGCGCGCTTGACGCGGATGATCGCGCCGTCTACCTGCAGCGCGAAGAAGCCGTGCGTGCCTACTTGGCAGGCGCCTCCCTCGCCGAAGTCGAGCGCAGCCTGCATCTTGACCGCAGCACCCTGCGCCGACTCATCGAGCGCTGCCTCATTCCACACCCCGACGGCCGCATCCAGGGGCTGCGGGCGCTGATCCCGCACGCCCGTGCCCGCCGCTACCGCCGCACGGCGCCCGCGCTGCGCCGCACGACCCCTGGCGGCCTCACCGGTGCCATGGGGCAACTCTTCGAACGGCTGCCGCAGCTGGCCCGCATCGTCGAGCGCGAGATCGCCGGCGGCGCGCTCAGCCTGTCGTCGACCGACCGCCTGCACGGCCTGCGCGGCGTGCATGACAAGCTTCTGGCCGCCTGCCGACAGGCCGGCCTTGCGATGCGCGATTACCCGTTCAACCAAGAAGGTGCGGGCTACCGATCGCTGGCCATCTGGGTGCGCCGGCGTCTTGAGTCACGCGTTGCGCTGCGGCCACCACGCCGTGACCAGGCCTGGGATGCAACCAGCCGGCCGTTTGCCGTCGTCGAGCTCGACGGCCACAAGCTCGACCTGCGGGTGCGGGTGCGGTTCATCGATGCTTCGGGCATCGCGGTCGACCTCGAGAGCGAGCGGTTGTTCGTCATCACGCTCATCGACGTGTGCACCCGAGTCGTGCTCGGCTGGCACTTGGTGCCGGCGGCCGAGTACGACCGCCATGATGTCCTCGTTGCGATCCAGGAAGCGCTGCGCCCGCGGCGCCGGCGCGAGGCCTTCACAACCCTGGGCCTCGCCTATCGGTCCGGCGCGGGCTTCGTCACCGACGTGCTGCCTGATCTCGCCTATGCGTGCTGGGACGTGCTCAAGGTCGATAACGCCGCCTCGCATCTCACCGAGGACACCTTCGAGCCGCTTTGCCGCTTTGTCGGCTGCCGCATGGAAGCAGGGCCGATCGGCGAGCCGACGGTGCGGCCCTACATCGAACGCTTCTTCGGCACGCTCGCCGAGCGCCTGACGAGCAAGGTGGCCGGCACGACCGGTCGCAGCCCGACCGATCCGGCAGGCAAGCGCGGCCGCAAGGTGCCGGTTGCGCTGCTGGTGACGCTGCCCGAACTCGAGGAGCTGCTCGACGCGAGCATCGCGAACTACCATGCCACGCCGCACGACGGGCTCAATGGCCGCACGCCGCTGGAGGCGCTACAGCTGGCGGTCGAGCACAGCCCAGTGCCGGTGCGCACCCTGCCCTCGCTGCTGCGAGGACGACTGCACCAGCTGCAGCCGGCGCATCTGTCGACCGTGCGCGGCAGCATGGCGCGGGGCGTCGCTCCGTACGTGAGCCTCTACGGCGCACGCTACAGCAGCGAGGTATTGCAGCGCAGCCCTGGACTCGTAGGGCAGGAGATTCGCGTCTACCTGCGCCCCGACGACATGCGCGAAGCGTGGGCCTATCTGCCCAGCGGCGCCGACCTGGGACGCCTGGCAGTGCTCGAAGGCTGGCGCTACAGCCGCCACACGCTGCGGCTGCGCAAGCACATCCTGCGCGAGCGTCGGCTGGGCCGGCTTCGGTTCGCCGGCGAGCAGGATCCAGTTCAGCTGTTCGCCCAGGCGCAGCGCCGCGCCATGGGTCGGCGCAGCCTCCGGCAGGGGACGGTGGCGCTGCAGCTCGGACAGGTCGGCATCGGGACGACACCCCCAGTTCGTGCTCCCGCAGCCGCTCCCCCAGCTGCACCTGCGGTCCCGATCGACCTCAGCGATCTCAAGGTTCAGAACTTCTGAAGGCTGCGATGTCCAAGGATCTGCAACGCCCCGCGCCCTTGGACGAGCACCCGCTCAGGCGCCGCAGCTACCGGGTGCCGACGCCCTCCATCGCCGCCCTGCGCACGCTCGTCGACGAATGCCTGTTCCTCTACATCAGCGGCGCCCTCGTTCATGGCCGGCCGAGGATGGGCAAGAGCTACGCCATTGAGTTCATGCGCCGCGATCTTGAGCAGCGCTATCCGAAGCTGTCGGTCTACAAGATTCGCTGCACGCGATCACAGGTGCCATCGGAGAACTCGTTTTTCTCCAGCCTGTTGCACGCGGCCCTACACCCGGCACAGGCGGGAGCCTCGAAGGCGGCGCTGCGTGGTCGGCTCATTCACAAGCTGCGGCAAGTCGCCGACCGAGCCGGCGACGACCGGATCGTGCTGTTCGCCGATGAAGCGCAGAACCTGCGCGAGATCGAATACGAGTGGCTGCGCGACCTGCACGACGAGCTGGAGCACAACGAGCTGCGGCTCTTCACGTTCCTGGTGGGCCAGGCGCAGTTGCTGGCCCAGAAGTCGGCGTTCCAGGCGCAGGACAAGGAGCAGATCGTTGCGCGCTTCATGGTGGAAGAACTCGCCTTTGGCGGCATCGCATCGATGGCCGCCTGCACGGCAGTACTCGGCGCCTACGACTTGGGCGAGTATCCGGCCGGATCGGGCTGGAGCTACACGCGCTTTTGTGTGCCGCGAGCGCACGCCGCCGGGCTGCGGCTGGTCGAATCCGGTCCGCGGCTGTGGGCAGCGTTCGAGGAGGCTCACGTCAAGGCGGGGATCGAGGGCGCGGTCGAGATCCCGATGAAGTACTTCACCGCAGCGATCGAGGCGGCGCTGTTGATGAGCATGGAACGCGACGCGGAGACGCTCGTCTTCGACGCCGCGTTCTGGTCGCAGATGGTCGAGCGCAGCCGCTATGTGATGGCGCGCCATGCGGCGCGGCCGATGATGCTGACGGCCATCACCAGCCGGTGACCGGGTGGCAGCCCAATAGCTGGCGCTACACCGCCCGGCCCGAATGGAGCAGCGACAGCGAGTCGATGTGGATGCGGCTGTCGAAGTTCTCGCTGTGCAACCGTCTCTCAATTGCATCACTCATCTCACTGTTCGCACTGGATAGCGGTGGCACAGCAACTCTCGATCTGCGCCAGGTGGACCAATGGAACGTGCTGGTGCTGGCTTCGGTGCTTGAGATCACGATTGACGATGTGCATGCGGGTTTTGGCGTCGAACGAAGATCGAGCAGCGTGTGCGATCGGCTGAGGTGGTGTCCCAGCTGTCTCGAGCTCGGCTTCCACGCCGCGTGGTTCCAGTCGCTGCACGTCGAGCGCTGCCCGCTGCACTGCCTGCGGCTGCGAACGGGTTGCAGGCAATGCGCCGCACCGGTGCCCTATGCGATTGGGCACGATCTTGCCTCTCATCCGTTGCAGTGCGCCCGTTGCGGCATCGACTGGGTACCGGCCCTGAGCCGGCAAGCGGGCCGTTGCCTGCTGCTCGATCGGCGATCGGCCCGGCTGCTCGGCAGGTGGGGGACATACGTCAGACACCTCACCGCAGACGAATGGCCTTCACGTCAAACACGGGACGAGGGCCGGTTTGCGGCAGCGACGGCGCCCTCGACAGCAGCTCGGCCTGATCCGCTCATGCTGGTGAACCGGCTGTTCGATGCACCGCCACCATTGACGGTGCAGCTGCTGACGCGACGTCCGCCACCGCGCTTCGATATGCCAGACCTTCCCGTTACCGAACGCTTCGTCGTCGGCCATGACCGAAACCAATGGCCTCACTTCGGGCGGCGGTTCGCTCAGTGCGAGCAGGTCTTGAGGGACGCCCGGCTCCGACTGTTTGGCACCGCCCAGCAAGCATGCGAGGCAGGTCGCTGGCGACCGCTGCTGACTACCGGGTTGACCGCCTCGTGCGCCTCAATGGACAGCAGCACCGCTGCGGCGCTGGGCTGGAGCATCGCCTGGATGAGTCCTGTCCAGGTCTTGGCACCCTCACCGCAAAGCGCGATTCCGGCGCTCGGCCTTGCGGCTTGGCTCGCGAGCCTTCCGCTGCGACCGCCGCACATGCCGAAGCAGCGATGGCACGCGCAGGTGCTTCAGTGGCTGCACGAGGATCTGGAGCTGTCCGCTTGGGTGTGGGCACGCATCGCGGCGTTCATGCAGGCCAAGGGTCATTACGTGCTCCATGGTGCGATGGCGCATCC
>JBBPYC010000038.1:0-7632 GCA_038200275.1 Burkholderiales bacterium | reverse complement strand
AGGGCTGCGGCGTCTCGAAACCGCTTTGCGCGCTTCACCAGCTTGTCGCCGACGCCAAAGAGGCGGAGCAGTGCTGACGGTGCCATCGAAGCAGGCGTTGGATTGCTACTTCGCCACGCGCGTTAGCGCTTTGCCCGAATGAAATACGACGGCCGGCTCGCCCGGATGGTGGTCGTGCTCCGCGATCGAGTACATGGTGTTGTCCGCCTTCGTGCCGAGCTTGTGAATGCCGGTGACGGTGCCGTGGCCGATCGCGCTGCGGTAGTGCCAGGACACGGGAGTGCCATTGGGAATCGTCTTGAACGATGGTGCTTTTCTGGTAGGCATTGCGGCTTTCTCCAAAGGACTGGGGACCTGGGTCTCAACGCCGCAGTAACGAACGCGCGCGTTGGCAGACGTTGTCGACGGTGAACCCGTATTCGCGCATCACGACCTCGCCAGGTGCCGACGCGCCGAAGCGATCGACGCTGAGCACATCACCCGCGTCGCCGACATAACGATGCCAACCCTGCGATGCGCCCGCTTCGACTGCCAGCCGTGCCCTGATCGAAGGCGGCAGCACGGTGTTACGGTACTCCAGCGGCTGGGCATCGAACAGGTCCCAGCTCGGCATCGAGACAATTCGCGTTGCAATGTGTTCGGCCGCGAGTTGCCGGCCGGCCTCAACCACAAGTCCCACTTCGGAGCCGCTCGCGATCAGGATCAGCTCGGGCTTTCCATCCGGCGCATCGCTCAGGACATAGGCGCCGCGTCGCAGGCCATCGGCAGATGCGAACGTCGCGCGGTCGAGGGTCGGCACCTTCTGCCGCGTTAACACCAGCACGACCGGGTGGTCCGTCGCCTCCAGCGCAACACGCCATGCGACCGCGGTCTCGTTGGCGTCGCCGGGACGAATGAGGCTTAAACGCGGCATGGCGCGCAGGCCGGCCAGTTGCTCGACCGGTTGATGCGTCGGGCCGTCTTCGCCGAGCGCGATGCTGTCGTGGGTGAAGACGTAGACCACGTGCAAGCCCATCAGTGCGGCCAAGCGCATTGGCGGGCGCATGTAGTCGGAAAAAATCAGGAAGGTCGCGCCAAACGGAATGGTGCCGCCGTGCGCCGCCAGGCCGTTGACGATGGCGCCCATCGCGTGCTCGCGCACGCCGAAGTGCAGATTGCGCCCGGCATAGCGCCAGCCGCCGCCTTTCGATCCCTGGCGGTCATGCGCGTCGACGCCAGGTGCCTCGAAATCGCCCAGGTCCTTCAAAGCGGTGTGCGTCGATGGGTCCAGATCGGCCGACCCGCCCATCAAAGCCGGCAGATGGGGCGCGACCGCGTTCATCACTTCGCCCGACGCGACGCGCGTTGCCATGCCTTTGGCATCGGGCGGGAAGACCGGAATATCCGCATCCCAGCCAGCGGGCAATTTGGCGTCGATCCGTTGCTGCAGCTCGCTTGCGACTTCGGGGAACGCTGCTGCGTAAGCCGCGAATCGGGTGCGCCACTGCGCCTCGTGCTGCTTGCCGCGCTCGATGGCCTCGCGAAAGTGCGCCAGTGCCGCTTCCGGAACCAGGAAGGTCGGCTCGGCCGGCCAGGCGAGATTCTGCTTGGTCAGGCGCACCTCGTCGACGCCGAGCGGCGAGCCGTGCGCCTCAAAGCTGTCCTGCTTGTTCGGCGAGCCGTAGCCCAGGTGCGTGCGCACCAGGATCAGCGACGGCTGCCTCGTGTGGCTGCGCGCAGCGTCGAGGGCGCGCGCTATCGCTGCCAGGTCGTTGCCGTCTTCGACCATCTCCGTATGCCAGCCATAGGCCTTGAAGCGCAGCGCCCGGTCTTCGGTGAATGCGATGTCGGTGCCAGCAGACAAGGTAACGCTGTTGTCGTCATACAGGCAGATCAGCTTGCCGAGCCGCAGATGACCAGCGAGCGACGCGGCCTCTGATGCAACGCCTTCCATCAGGTCGCCATCGCTGACGATCGCGTATGTGTGGTGGTCGACGACCCTGAAGTCGTCGCGGTTGTAGCGCGCCGCCAGGTTGGCCTCGGCCATGGCCATGCCGACGGCGTTGCCAAAGCCCTGGCCGAGTGGCCCGGTCGTCACCTCAACCCCGGGTGTATGGCCGCGTTCGGGATGTCCCGGTGCGGTACTCTCCCACTGCCGGAACTGCTCGATCTGTTCGAGTGGCAACGCGTAGCCACAGACGTGCAGCAGGCTGTAGAGCAGCATCGAGCCGTGGCCGGCCGACAGCACGAAGCGGTCGCGGTCGAACCAATCCGGGTTGGCCGGGTTGTGTTTCAGAAACTGGGTCCACAGCACGTAGGCCATCGGCGCCGCACCCATCGGCAAGCCGGGGTGGCCGCTTGCGGCCTTTTGCACCGCGTCGATCGACAGGAAGCGAAGGGTGTTGACGCATTGCTGGTCGAGTGTGCTTGTCATTCTGTTCGCTCCTTTGCTGCGCGCGGCCCCATGTCGAGTTCCTGGCCCAGATCGGGTGTCCACTCGTTGGCATGGATCGCGCGCTCGAATTCAAGCTCAGCGCGCAGGCCTTCGAGATCGCGATGCGAGATGGCCACCGCGAGCTTGCGGTCGCCGCGCAGGTACGTGATCTTGCAATCGTGCGCATCCAGGCTGCCTTCGATGTCGACCGTGTCAAAGCGCTCGGCGTGGCCGATATAACCCAAACCAAAATCGTATTGCACGGTCCAGAAAAACGGCACCGCCGTGAAACGCTCGCGCGCGCCGAGCATGTTGCGCGCCGCCGTCTGGCCTTGTCGTTGGGCAACCACCCAGTGTTCGACGCGAATTCGCTCGCTGCTGAGCGGGTCCGGCCAGGCCGCGATGTCGCCGGCCGCGTATATCCCCGACGTGCTGGTTTCGAGATGTTCGTCGACGCTGACGCCGCCGCCTGCGCCGTTGATCGTCAGGCCCGCCTGCTGCGCCAGTGCCACGTTCGGCCGGACACCGACGCCGATGACGACCAGGTCGGCGGCCAGCCGGTCGCCATTGCTCAGGGTAACGTCGCTTGCGTCGATCGAAGCCGGCGTACATCCGAGGTGAAACCCCACGCCGTGCTGCTCGTGCAGCGAACGAATGAACCTGCCGACCTCCGCGCCGAGCACCTTTTCCATCGGAATTGCCTCGCGCCCGACCACCTGCACGTCGAGCTTGCGCGCGCGCAGCGACGCAGCAACTTCGAGGCCGATGAAGCTGGCGCCGATCACGACCGCGCGCCTGGCTTTCTGCGCGGCGGCGACCAGCGCGTCGCAGTCGGCGGCGGTGCGCAGGTAGTGCACGTGCGGCAGATCGGCGCCGGGCAGATCGAGACGCACGGGCTCGGCGCCCGTTGCCAGCAGCAGCGCGTCGTAACCTTGTCGGCTGCCGTCTTCGAGCTCGATCTGTCGTGCGGCCACGTCGATGCGGGCGACGCGCACGTTCAGTCGCAGGTCGATCCGCTGGTCACGGTAAAACTGGGACGAGCGCGGCGGCGTGACCTCGGCGGCGCCGGTACCCGCGAGCCCGCCTTTTGAGAGGTTCGGCCGGTCGTACGGTGGTGACGCATCGGCGCTGAGCATCGTGATGCTGCCCGGGTACCCGAGCTGGCGCAGCATGACGGCAGCCGCATTCCCGGCACCGCCGCCGCCGATGATGACAATTGACTCCGGCGCAGCCGGTACTACCGGACCCGTTTCGGGGCGCGGATGCTTGAGCTTTTCGCGCACATAGACGACGCCGTCGTGCTGTTCGACCTTCCAGCAAGCGATCGGGGTCAGCGCCGGCGCGCGCAGGACTTCGCCATTGCGCAAGCTGAAACAGGCGTGGTGCCAGGGGCAACGCACGGTATTGCCGACCAGCAGTCCTTCAACAAGCGGCGCGCCGTAATGCGTGCAGATGGCACCGACGGCCTGAATAATGTCGCCCTGACGCACCAAAATCACCGGCTCGCCATTCGCATGCCCGAGTTGCAGCGTGCGGTCCTCCACGGACGCAAGCGGGACCCCGCGGGCGAAATCGGCGCCGCTGAGCGCTGCGTTGGTCTCTGCCATGACTGCTCCTTCGCCAGGAATCCCCCGGCGCGTAGCACACTGTCAACGTCCTGCCGGTGTTCGTCTGTGCGCCAGCGCACGCAGGCGGCAATGTCCATTGCGTGGTCGGCCGCGCCCTTGCCTATCAGCACGTCTTTCGCGTCGGGTTCGCCGCCGGCATGCACATCGACGTAGCCGCCGTCTGGATGATGTTGTCGTATACGCTGCGGTCACCATCAGGTTCTGGCCCAGCGGGAAAGCGCGCGTACTAAGGCTTGACCGAGAGGGTGTGACCGTCACGGAACATGCGCACGCTATTCTGGTCGGTGGCGATTGCTTTCGCGGGTCACGCGGCACGCCTTGTCGGCGCGGCGCGGCTCTGTGGCGCTGGCGTGTGGAATGGCACTTGACACGTTGCGTTCTAAGGTGCTTTTTCGATGGCTGTGTTCGCCGGTACGGTGGTGATATTTAGGGCTATGACGTGATCGACTGGAAGGCGTGCTTCGTCTTCAACATCACTACGTGTCCTGGCAATCAGTCACACCTGAACCAAGTCTGTCGCTGATAGTTCCCTCGCTTGACATCGTGAGCCAGTGCGTGGCCGCCGATACAAGCTGGCAAACCAGGTCACGCTCCAGGCACCTATTGAACGGCAGGCAGAGTTGCGTGCAGAGCGGCAAGACCGAGCTATGTGCCCCAGCGAACAGACGCAGATTCAAAACAGCGGTAGCTTAGGAAGCACCGGCTAATAAAAGGGATTCTGCCATGCCCCTCAATACTTTCTTCAGCTCGCTCATCGAAGCGATCATTCCCACTGCTGAAGCGCACTGTGACACCGCCGATGGTCCCGGTCGTTGTCAAGGCAGTGTAAGCCGTCAATAAACCACGCCCTTTATTTCTCGGCGGTGACCTGCGAGGCTACGTTCCCACGTATATGTAGATGGGAACGTAATGTCAGAGTGGGTATTGGAACTGGCTGGGCGCCTGATCATCGGGCGCAAGCGTGACGGTCGATGCGTGTACGACGCTCAGGCCAAGCAGGAGCTGATTCGTGCCTGTGGCAGGCCGGGCATCTCGATGGCCAAGCTGGCGCGAGATTGCGGCATCAACGCCAATTTGCTGAGCACTTGGGTGCGCAAGCACGAGCGCAAGGCCATCGCGCTGGCCGCGCCGGCGCAGGCCGCTGAGCCCATCGCGCCAGCCTTCGTCCCCATCCACATCGAAGCTGCTGCACCGCAAGGCCAAGCCCGTGTGCAGATGCAGGCCCGGCTTCCCAACGGGGTTGTCGTGGATATGGGCGGCTGCGAGCTGCCGCAGGCGTGCGAGCTCATCGAAGCGCTGGGGAGGCTGCGATGTTTCGCTTCGACGAAGGCCTGAAGGTCTACCTGCACCGCGAGGCCATCGACTTCCGAGTCGGGCTCAACGGGCTGGCGATCCTGGTCGAGCAGGCACTCGGCCTGGACCCGTTCGCCCAAGCGGTCTACGTCTTTCGCAACAAGCGCCGCGACCGCGTCAAGATCCTGGGCTGGCAGCGCAACGGGTTCTGGCTGCTGATGAAGCGTCTCGAGCAGGACCGCTTCATCTGGCCCGACGCAGTGGCTGTGCCGACGTTGACAGTGGAACAATTGCACTGGCTGCTCGACGGAATCGACCTGGCGGTCGTGCACAAGCACCCGCAACGCTTCTACGCACGCGTGGCCTGAACACGAGAGCCAGACCGCTGGGAACGACCGTGCGGCATGCCGGTCAAAGCTCTCGTGTTGTCGCTTGCCACCATCACCGCCGAAGGGCTCGCTGGCCTCATTGCCGAGCGCGATGCGCTGGCTGGCGCGCTTCGTGTGGCCACAGCCGAGCGGGACCTGGCGCTGGAGCGGCTGCGGGCCTTGCAGCGCAAGCTCTTTGCCGCCAGGAGCGAAGCCCGCGGCAGCGAACAAAGAGACCTGTTTCTCAACGAAGCCGAGGCGCTCGCGCCCACCGACGAGACCGCGCTGGCAGAGGCTGACGAAGAAGACTCCACGCCGGTTGCAGGTCACCAGCGCAAGAAGCGCGGTCGCAGGCCGCTGGACCCGGCGCTGCCGCGCGAGATCGTTCGCCACGAGCTGCCGCAAGCTGATCGTGTGTGCGCCCATGACGGCCACGCGCTGGTGGAGATCGGCGCCGAGATCAGCGAGCAGTTGGACGTGATTCCCGAGCAGGTGCGCGTCCTCCAACACCACCGCATCAAGTACGCGTGCACCTGCTGTGACCTGAGCCTGAAGGTCGCGCCTGTGCCCGCGCGCATCATCCCACGCGGGCTGCTCAGCGACGCTGCGCAGGCCTGGGTCATCACCGGCAAGTACCAGTTCGGCATGCCGCTGTACCGGCAAGCGGCACTGCTGCGCCGCTTCGGAGGAGATCTGGCCAGCAACACCCTGGCCGCCGGCGTCGTGCGCATCGGCCGGGCCGTGCAGCCCATCATCAACCTGCTGCGCGACCACCTGCTCGACTCGGACCTCGTCTACGGCGACGAGACCACCGTCCAGGTGCTCAAGGAGCCCGGAAGAAAGGCTCAGACCAAGAGCTACCTGTGGGCGCAGATGAACGGCGCTGGAGCGGGGCCGCCGGTGCGGCTGTTTGCCTATGCGCCGGGGCGAGGGGGCGTGCATGCCGAGCGGCTGTATGCCGGCATCCGCCCCGGCACCACGCTCATGAGCGACGGCTACGAGGTCTACAACGGCATCGCCAAGATGCACGGCCTAACGCATCTCGGATGCTGGGCGCACGCGCGCCGGCCCTTCATCGAGGCCGAGGACGCGACGCCGAAGGCTGCCCAGTCGCCGCATCTGATTGCCACCCGGTTCGTTCGGCTCATCGCCAAGCTGTACCGCGCGGAAGCCCTGGCAAAGGAATGGACGCCGGCGCGGCGCCAGCGGCTGCGCGCTCGCTATAGCGCCTCAGTATTGCGCGAGATCGAGCAGTTGCTGCTTGCGCATCTGCATGCCGTCGCGCCCTCAAGCCTGCTGGGCAAGGCGCTGCACTACCTCCACGGGCAGTGGCCGAAGCTCATTCGCTTCGTCGTCAACGGCACTTGGCCGCTGGACTCCAACCCGGTGGAGAACGCGATCCGTCCGTTTGTCGTCGGGAGACGCAGCTGGCTGTTCGCTGACACAGTGGGCGGCGCAAACGCCAGCGCCAACCTCTATTCGCTGATCGAGACGGCCAAGGCCAACGGCGTGGAGCCGTATCGCTACCTGCTCGCGCTGTTCAAGCAGCTGCCGTTGGCCGAAACGGCTGACGACTATGAAGCCCTGCTGCCCTGGAACATCGGGTTGCTGCCCGCGTAGCCTGACCCCTGCCGCACTTCAGCGTCGGCGAATAGGGCGTGGTTACTCATAAGTCAGAAATATAGGCGACATTTGGGTGCTTGAAGAACGAACGGATCAGGCGCTTGTTTTTGCCGATGGCGTGCAGTTGCGCGTCGATGCGGGGCTGCAGTTTTTCTCCCGCCTTCAGCGGCGAGCGTGCTACCCCCGTGCGCTTGGCGTGGCTCCAGACCCGCTCATCGGGGTTGAGGTCGGGGGCGTAGCCGGGCAGAAAGTGCAGCGTGAGCTTGCCCCCGGTGCTGGCGACGCAGTCCTTGACGGCGGCCGTCTT
>JBBPYC010000037.1:0-11859 GCA_038200275.1 Burkholderiales bacterium | reverse complement strand
TCTCTTGTGTTTCCGGCCTTCGCTGCTCGCTCCGGCAGCCTGCGAGTGAGTAGCGAGTAGGGGCGCGGACGCGCGCAACTGTCGACGGCAGCCGTGACTCAGCTCAGCCTCGGCCTTTGCTGCCGGCGCAAGTCGCGCGCTATACAGACATCGTGTCGGTGGTGCTGGGCACGACGTTCGGCATGATGCTGGCGAACGCGCCGGCTGTGTTCCTGGGCGAGAGGATTGCGACGAAGGTTTCGATGTCGCTGGTGCACGGAATCGCTGCCGTGGTATTTGCCATCCTTGGCGCTCTGAAGCTGTTGGACCACGGCAAGTTTTTCAGACAGGCCCGTATGCACACTCATGATCTCGCCCAGTGGCAGCATGAGCATGTCTTCGATGCCAGCATCAGTGCGGGTAAGCGAGGCACACGCTGGGTGATGGGAATCCCAGCCGCCATGATGGTGGTCGAGATCGCGGCTTGCTGGTTATATAACTCGATGGCCCCCGTGCCGGCCAAACTCAACTGGCAACCAGGAGCGGGTATTCGCGACTAGGTGTATGGTCCCGGAATAAGGTGGCGTCAGAGGGCGCCGGTGCGGTGGCCGAAGGGGATCTGTCAACGGGCGGGCCAACTGGGTTGCCGGCGCAACTCGGGCCGATCGCGGTGGGGCTCGTGCTGTTGGTGGGCGGCTCGGAAGCAATCGTTTCGGCGGCGGTCGCGTTCGCGCGCCCACTGGGCCTGAGCGATGTCGCGATCGGGCTGACATCGTTGCGGCTGGCACCTCACTGCCTGAGGCGGCAGCGTCGGTCGCAGCCGCTTTGAAACGCGAGCGGGATATGGCCGTCGGCAACGTGGTGGGCAGTTGCATTCTCGGAGCGACGTCGCGCAGTTCGACCTGTGGGTAATCCTGGCCGCACCGGTGGTGTGCCCGCCGCTGTTCATACCGGTAGCCGGATCGCACGCTGGGAAGAGGTGCTGCTCGGCTACTGCATCGCTTACACAGGTTATCTGGTGCTGGCAGCCAAGCGATATGAAGGCGCCGAGGCGTTTGGCGAGGCGACGCTTGGTTTCGTGACTCCACTGACTATCACAGCGTTGGGTGCAGCGCTGCTGCGCCGGCCGGACACCACCACATGGCGCGCATACCGAAGGCGCTCAGCCATGGCGCAGTGCGCTTGGCCGCACACCACATAGGTATTGCTGTCGTGTAAATTTGTCTGCATTGCGTTGACCGTTTGGAATGTGAGCAGAAGATGAATCAACAGTTGCCCCTGATCGGTGTGCTTGGTGGTATGGGTCCCATGGCCACGATCGATTTTCTGACCAAGGTGCGAACATCGACGCCTGCGGTTCGTGATCAGGATCATCTGCCGCTGCTGGTTCACTGCGTGCCGCAGATCCCCGACCGCAGCAGCGCCATCTTGCACGGCGACGACGGCCCCTACGAACCCCTCCTGGCCGGCATCCGTGTGCTCGAGCAAGCTGGTGCTGCCGCGATCGTGATCCCCTGCAATACGGCGCACCACTGGCACAGTCGCCTAAGCCGTGAAACTCGGTTGCCCATCCTGCACATTGCCCAGGCCGTTGCTGAAATGCTCGGCCGCACCGAACACTCGGCGCAGCGGGTGGGTCTGATGGGGACGCGCGGCACACGCACTGCAAAGCTCTACGACGGCATCGTCGGCGGCCACGTCTCCGCACTGGTGTTGCCGAGCGACGCTGCACAAGAAGCAATCGACCGGGCGATTGCCTTCGTCAAGTCGGGCGAGGTCGACTCAGCCACCCGTGCGGCGGCCGAAGCCGCGGCCTTGCTGGTGGACGAACAGGGGGCCGATCGCCTGCTATTGGCCTGTACGGAGTTGCCGCTGGCGTTGTCTACAAGTGCTTATGGCGATCGGTGCATCGACGCAACGCTGGCCTTGGCGCAGGCCTGCGTCGCGTTTTCAGTTGCCCATGCATCGGGCGGTGTGCCCCGTTTGACCGCGTTGGGTCGGTAGCCGGTAATGGGTTCGGCCTACCCGACCATCGTCCGTGCAGCGGCGAAGATCTGCTCGACCCCCACGCGCGATTGCGCCTCCAAAACCGGCGCATAACCCACCGGAATGCGCGGCGCACCAAGCCGTTTGATCCGGCAGCCAGTGGTCTCGGCCGCCGTGGCAGCGATCTCGGCGCCGAAACCGGCCACTTGCACAGCTTCATGCACGACCAGCAACCGCCCAGTCTTTGCGCACGAATCGAGCACGGTCTGCCGATCCCAAGGCCAGATCGTGCGCAGATCGATCAGCTCGACTTCGATGCCGTGTTCGGCGGCAAGCTGCTTGCAGGCTGCGGCGCAGGGCTGCATCTGCCGGCTCCAGCTGACCATCGTCAGATCCTTGCCCGAGCGCCGGACCGCTGCCTTGCCGAGCGGCACGTCAAGCGCATCGTCGACTGCGCCCTGCATGCCCCAAAGCGTCTTGTGCTCGATGTAGATGACCGGATCGCCACACGCAAGCGCCGCGCGCAGCAGGCTGTAATTGTCCTGAGGCGTGCCGGGACACACCACCACCAGACCCGGCAGATGCGCGAACCAGGCTTCGAGCGACTGCGAGT
Organism: Burkholderiales bacterium; assembly: GCA_038200275.1. Classification (GTDB taxonomy): domain Bacteria; phylum Pseudomonadota; class Gammaproteobacteria; order Burkholderiales; family Burkholderiaceae_C; genus JBBPYC01. The sequence goes on along the minus strand of JBBPYC010000037.1, from coordinate 9,281 downwards.
GCTGCGCGGCGGACGCATCCCAAATGCCACCCGGCAGGCGCGCGACCAGCGGCACCCTGCCCTGGCCACCGAACATGAAACGGTTTTTCGCGGCCTGATTCACGATCTCGTCCATCGCGCACAACGCGAAGTCGGTCACGCGCATCTCGACGATCAGCCGCAGGCCGGCCAGCGCCATGCCGACGCCAGCGCCCATGATGTTGGCCTCGCTGATCGGCGTGTCGATCACGCGCTGCGGGCCGAAACGCTGCTGCAGGCCCGCGTACTGGCCGAAGATGCCGCCCCGGCCCACGTCTTCGCCGATCACGTGCACGGCCGCATCGGCCTCCATCTCGCGCTGCACGGCAAGCACGGCGGCTTGCGCGTAGCTCATCATCCTCGGAACGCGTTCGCCCGCCTGCGGCTGCACGTCGGTGAACGTCGTGTTCAATACCATTGCCCGGCTCCGATGGTCTGCACGTCGGTGAACGCGTCTGCTGCATCCGGCCAGGGGGCTGCGTCGGCCGCAGCCAGCGCGGCGGCAATCTCTTGCTCGGCTTCGTCGTCGATGCGGTCCAGTACTGCGGCACCTGCTGAGGCAAGTGCTTTCGCGCGGGCGCGGGCAATCGGATCGGTCTGGCGCGCGGCTTCGACTTCCGCAGCGTCGCGGTAGGCGGCCATGTCGACCGATACGTGACCTTTCATGCGGTAGGTGATCGCTTGCAGCAGGCGCGGGCCCGCACCGCTGCGCACCGAGGCAATCAGTTGCGCGGCGGCTTCGTGCACCGCCAGCACATCGTTGCCATCGACCTGCAACGCGGCAATGCCAAGCGCGCGCGAGCGCGCCGAAGCGCCTTCGCCGGCGATCATCGGGCCGCTTGCGGTGGTTGCGCTCCAGCGGTTGTCTTCGCAGACGAACAGCACCGGCAGGATATGAATCTGCGCCCAGTTGAGCGCTTCCAGAAACGGCCCCCGGTTGATGGCGCCGTCGCCGAAGAAGCAGACGGTGATTGCGTCGCGTGGTGCCGCGCCGCTGGCCGCTGCGTCCTGTGCATGCCCCTTATCCCTGCTTTGTCGCACCTTCTGCGCATGCGCGGCGCCAACGGCGATCGGCAAACCAGCCGCCACCACGCCGTTCGCGCCCAGCATGCCGACGGAAAAATCCGCGATGTGCATCGAGCCGCCCTTGCCGCCGTTGTAGCCGGTCCTCTTGCCGAACAGCTCGCACATCATGCGGGTCGCATCGGCGCCCTTGGCCAGCGTGTGGCCGTGGCCGCGGTGAGTGGACGTGAGGTAATCGCTGTGCCGCAGATGGGCGCAGACGCCAGCAGCGACTGCCTCCTGACCGGTCGACAAATGCAGCGGACCTCTCACCTTGGCACTGCCGTCGGACTCCTTGCCATAGGCGCTCACGCCCCCTTGGCTGGCAGCCTCCGCCGCGTTCTCGAACGCGCGGATGCGCACCATCATTCGATAAAGCGCATGCAGCGTCTCCGAGTTCGCTGGGTGGCTCGAAGTGGCTGGGTTCTCGGTCGATGAAACGGTCACTGGCGCTGTCTCTTGAAAAGCGAAAAACGTGCTGGGCCGGATGCGCGCAGGCGCCGGGTGCAGATCAGTCGGCGTAGACGCCAGCGGCCTTGATGATCGGGCCCCACTTGGCGATCTCGCCGGCGACGAACGCCTTGTGCTCTGCAGGCTCAACCCGCTTGTCGGCCACGATCACGGCGCCCAGGCCTTCCTGCTTCTTGATGAACTCAGGGTCTTTCAACGCGGTCTTGATCGCGTCGTTGAGCTTCTTGGCCACGTCGGCGGGCAGGCCCTTCGGTGCATAGACGCCGTGCCAGATCGAGATGTCGAAGCCCTTCACGCCGGCTTCCTGCATCGTGGGCAAATCTTTCAGGGCCGGGGTGGTCAGCCGATTTTTTGTTGTGACGGCATACGCCTTGACTTTCTTCGCTTCGATCTGGCTCGTGGTGTTGGTGGTCTGGTCACACATCAGGTCGATCTGGCCGCCGATCAGGTCGGTCATTGCCGGCGCAGTGCCCTTGTACGGCACAGTCGTCATGTCGGTCTTCAGCGCGTCCTGCAGCAGCAAGCCGCACAAGTGCGATGCGGCACCGAGGCCCGCGTTGCCCAGGTTGATCTTGCCTTTGTTCTGCTCGATCCAGCCGGTCAATTCCTTGAAGTTGTTTGCAGGAATGCCCGGCTTGCCGATCAACGTCATCGGCACTTCATTGACCATGCCGAGGTAGTCGAAGTCGGACTCGACTTTGAACGGCAGGCTGCGGTAGAGCGCCGGCATGGTGGACATGCCGATGTGATTCAGCAGCACGGTGTAGCCGTCCGGCTTGGCGCGCGCGGCTTTGGCGGTGCCGATCGTGCTGCCCGCACCGGCTGCGTTGTCGACCACCACGCTCACACCGCCCAACGGCTGGCGCAGCGCTTCGGCCAGATCGCGCGCAACCCGATCGGTCGGGCCGCCGGCTGCGAATGGCACGATGATGGTGATCGACTTGCCCTTCTCAGGGAAATCGGCGGCGTGGGCGACGGTGGCGGAGAAGAGCGCCAGAGTGGCGGCTGCAAGCAAGGTACAAGACTTGTGGTTCACGCGATATTCCATATGGAGAAAATCAGGGAGAAAAAGGGAGGAAGCACGCAAGCGAACGGTCAGGTTGCTGCATGCGGCTTGGGCACTAGCGATGGTACTTTGGCAAGGCCGCGTCTACGCTGTTGTGATCATGCGTAAGAACCGACCATTTGGAGAATGAGAACAGGCAGCAACCATGGCAAGTTGACCGTCTGCGCGCGTCTGCATGCCGTGCGGGCCTCACGGATTTTTCACGAGACTACTGCTGATACCCGCTGCGCTTGACCACCGGTTCCCACTGGGCCTTGTAGGCTTTGAGCATCGACGCCGTTTCTGCCTGGCCCATCGATACGGGCTCCATGCCGGCGTCGGTGAAGCGCTTCATGACTGCTGGGTCGGCCATCACGGTCTTGATCGCCTCGGACAGCGCTTGCACTTTTGCAGCGGGCATCGTCTTGGCTGCGAACAGGGTGTTCCAGCCGGTGGCGGCCAGATCGATGCCACCTTCGGTCAGCGTGGGCACTTCCGGCGCGAGCGGCGAACGCACTTTGCCGGACACCGCAATGAGCTTTAATTTGCCACCGTTGTGCAGGGGTGCGAGCGGCTCGATCGAATCGACCGCGACTGGAATCTCACCGCCCATGATCGCGTTCATCAACGGCGCAGAGCCCTTGTAGCCAACCACTTCGGTCTTGGCACCCGCGCCGTCGCCGACCATCAACGAAAAGAAATGGGGCAGGCTGCCCGTGGCCGGCACGCCGAAGAACGATTTCTCCGGATGGGCTTTGAGCCACGTCACGAGTTCGCCAGCGGTCCTCACCGGCACGTCGTTGGAGACCGCCACGCCGAAGTCGTACGACGTGACCTGCGCAACCGGCACGAAGTCCACATCGGCGTTGTATTCGACTTGCTTGAAGACGATCGGGCCAATCACGATGATCGCGGGGTTGGCAAACAGCAGCACGTTGTCGTTGGCACCGGTGTTGATGAAGTGCTGCGCGGCCATACGGCCACCCGCACCCGGCTTGTTCTCGACCACCACGTTGATGCCGTATTTTTCCTGCATCGCCTGGCCAAGCAGGCGCGCTGCGCGGTCGGTGCCGCCGCCGGGCGCATAGCCGACCACGATCGTGAGCGGGCCGTCGAGCTTGGGCGTCTGCGCAACGGCAGCGCCGGCCGTGCCCCCAGCAAGCGCGGCGGCAAGCACTGCCTTGAAGACAGTTCGGCGCATCGGGCGCATCGGATTGGGTGGGTTGCTATTCATATCGATCCTCTTTGCTTTGGGTGGTCAGACAAAAATGGGGTGCGACCTGCGCAATACTCGCCGCCATCGCCAGTCGGGCACGTCAGCGTGAAGGCGCAGACGTGCATATCGATGTCGACGCAGCAACAAACACGGGAAGATTCGCTGCGGAAATGGTTGGCGGAATCAACGTCGACGATACGTGGGCGCGGACAGTGCAACTCACAGAACGTTTTCTAGCAAGCCTCGCTTACTTCGGGTCCCGCAACTCTTCGTACGACACCATGACGTGGTTCTGAAAACACGGGCGTTGCTTCAACTTCTCGTAATAAGCGACGATGCGCTCCGGCGGACTCCGGTCGATCTCGATGTCGAAATACCGATAGAGCAAATGTCCGAACTGGATGTCCGCCAACGTGAAATCATCGCTGGCCAGCCAAGCCGATTTTTGAAGCTGCGCATCCGCGATCTTGAGCATGCGTTCAAACTCGGTCACCGCACGTGCAATGGCAAGGACATCGCGCCGCTCCGGTGGCGTGCGCACGATCGGCCAGAAGATCGGAGCGCCGAACTTCAAAGCCACATTGAGCCTGGCCCATTCCGCCCACATGTCGATGCACGCCCGGGCCGAGCTGTCCGATGGCCAGAACGGCCCGTCGGCATAGTTGTTCGCCAGATAGCGCAGGATCGCACCCGATTCCCAGAGCGTGATCCGGTCGCCGTTCTGCAGCGTGGGCACCGTGCCGTTGGGGTTCATGGTCAGATAAGCAGGTGTGTCGACCACACCGTACTTGAAGCCGGCGTCGATCCGCTCGACCGGCAGTTCCAACTCGGCAATGCACCACATCACGGCCTGCACGTTGGACGATGACTTGCGACCCCAGACTTTGAGCATGCTCACCCCTTTGAACAGTTGAGCGGATGCCGCCCGGCGACGCTGCTATTTATAGCTGCGCGCGTCCTCGATCACCTTGCCGTCGTTGGGCAAGCTGCCCGGCGCGAGCAGTTCGACTCCACAGCGCAGTTTCGTCAACTCACGCGTTGCAGCACCCAACTGGTCGGCCAGGCCGTCCGGGCGCGATTCGACCTCAGCCTTCAACAACATCGTGTCGTTGGCCATTTCGCCGGAGACCACAAGCCGCGCTCGCGTAACTTGCGGAAAACGCCGTACGACTTCCGCAATCTGCGCCGGGTGCACGAACATGCCGCGCACCTTGGTGGTCTGGTCGGCGCGGCCCATCCAGCCTTTGATGCGCGTGTGGGTGCGGCCGGTCGGGCACGGGCCGTGCAGCACCGCAGACAAGTCGCCGGTGCCAAAGCGGATTAGCGGGTAGTCGGGGTTCAAGGTGGTGACGACCACTTCGCCGACCTCCCCGTCGGCCACCGGATCACCGGTGCCGGGCCGCACGATCTCAACGATCACGCCTTCGTCCAGAACGAGGCCTTCGCGCGCCGATGTTTCGTACGCGATCAAGCCGAGATCGGCGGTGCCGTAGTTTTGATAGCCGGTCACGCCGTGTTCGGCAAACCAGTCGCGCAGGCTTGGCGGAAACGCTTCGGCGCCGAACGCGGCCTTGGTCAGGCTTGGCAACGAAACGTTCAACTCGGCCGCTTTCTCAAGAATGATTTTCAGGAAGCTTGGTGTGCCTGCGTAGCCGTCGGGTCGCAGGTCCACGATCGCCTGCACCTGCTGCTCGGTCTGGCCGGTGCCAGCGGGAAACACCGTGCAGCCCAGCGCGCGCGCGCCCGACTCCATCATCGATCCGGCCGGTGTGAAGTGATAACTGAACGCGTTGTGCACAAGATCGCCCGAGCGAAAACCTGCTGCGAACAACGCACGCGCCATGCGCCAGTAATTCACCGCAGTGCCCTGCGGTTCATAGATTGGCCCGGGGCTGGCGAACACGTTCGGCATCGCTGTGCCGTGGCCAATCGCTGCAAAGCCGCCGAATGCATCCCGGCCCGCAGCGCGGGCGGCCTTCTGAATCTCAAGCAGATCGCTCTTGCGCGTAACAGGCAGTGCGGCCAGCGCTGCGCGAGTGCGCACCGCATCGGCGTCGACGCCAGCGAGCCGCTCGGCAAGTGCCGGCGCACGTGCTTTGGCATGCGCCACCTGACGCGGCAATGCAGCCAGAAGCGCCTCCTCGCGTTCGTCAGCGGACCTCGTCTCCAGCGCATCGTAAAAATCAGTCATCACCATATCCAAAAGAAGAAGCGCATCGGCTGTTTGCCAACAGGGGCCGCGGAGCTGGCTTTGCCAGGCCGCAGGCACCGCCCCCGACAGGGGATTGGCGGCTACACGAAGTGAGCGAGCCTGGGGCGAGCGTCAGGCGATCCAACGCTTGCGCCGCTTGTAGCTTTTCACATCCCGAAAGCTCTTGCGCTCGCTGCCACCACCCATGCCCAGGTAGAACTCTTTGACATCCTCGTTGGCTGCAAGGTCCGCAGCCGCACCGTCCATCACGACGCGGCCGGACTCCATGATGTAGCCATAGCTTGCGTACTTCAGCGCCATGTTCGTGTTCTGCTCGGCCAGCAAGAATGTGACCCGCTCGCGTTCGTTCAAATCTTTCACGATGTCAAACACCTCCTGCACGATCTGCGGCGCCAAGCCCATCGACGGTTCGTCCAGCAGCACCACGCTTGGGTTTGCCATCAATGCACGGCCGATCGCGCACATCTGCTGCTCACCGCCGGACGTGTAGGCGGCCTGCATCGTGCGCCGCTCCTTCAGGCGCGGGAAGTAGGTGTAGACCTTGTCAAGATTGCGCGCAATCTCTGCCTTGTCCTTGCGGGTGTAGCTGCCAGTCAACAGGTTCTCTTCGATCGTCAGGTGTGCAAAGCAATGGCGCCCCTCCATCACCTGCACCACGCCGCGATTGACCAGGTCGGCCGGCGTGAGGTTCTCGATGCGTTCACCGCGCAACTCGATCGATCCCTTGGTGACTTCGCCGCGTTCGCCTTTGAGCAAGTTCGACACCGCACGCAATGTCGTCGTCTTGCCCGCGCCGTTGCCACCCAGGATCGCAACGATGCCGCCTTCGGGTACCGTCAGGGACACGCCCTTCAGCACCAGGATCACGTGGTTATAGATGACCTCGATGCCGTTGACGTTGAGGACGATGTTGGGCGTTGCATCCATCGGGTTGCCTGACTCGGTTTCTTTTTACGGTGCCTCACGGGCCTGACCACCTCCGGCACGTCCTGCGCGCCGGAGGTGCTGGCGAGGTTTAAGGCTTGCAGTCGTCGGCAGACCGGCGGGACAGGCCCTTGTCGGCCAGGTATTTATCGGCACCCGCCTTGACCATCGGCTTGATCACGGTCTCATCGGCCTGGTACCAGTCGCTGCCGAGCGTCCAGTTCTTGCCGTCCCAGGTTTCCAGGCGCGCCCAGGTGGACCCCATGTGGTCTTCGCAGGTCGTCTTGATCGGACGCATCACGTTGGCAAAGCCCAGCTTGTCGAGCTTGCCCTGGTCCAGGTCCAGGTTCTCCATTCCCCAGCGCACCTGCTCGCTGGTCATGACCTTGCCTTTGCCGTACTGCTCCTGCGCGCGGCGCACCGCTTCCACGCCGAGCATCTGGATGATCACGCCGCGCGTGTAGAGCACCGAGCCGACTTCGTCTTTCGGACCGGTGCCTTGACCCTTGTCATGCACGTACTTCATGATGTCCTGGATCACTTTCAGGTCGGTGCCGAAGCCGTTCAGGCCCAGCGCGTGATAACCCTTGGCGCCCTCGCCCACATCCTTTACGTCCGGCTCGGCGCCGGCCCACCAGACGCCGTACATCTTGTCGCGCGGATAGCCGGTGGCCTGCGCTTCCTTCAACGCGGTCGCGTTCATCACGCCCCAGCCCCACAGCACCACATAGTCCGGGCGGCTCTGGCGCACCTGCAACCAAGTCGACTTCTGCTCAACGCCCGGCGCGGTCACGGGCAGCATCTGCAGGTCAAAACCGTGCATCTTGGCGCGTTGTTCCAGCACCGGAATCGGCTCCTTGCCGAACGGGCTGTCGTGATAGACCAGCGCGACTTTTTTGCCCTTCAGCTTGTCCATGCCGCCGAGCGTCTTGCCGATGTGCTGAATCAGGATGTCGGCTGCGGTCCAGTAGCTGCCCATGTACGGGAAGTTCCACTTGAACGCCATGCCGTCCTGCGAGATCGAAAGACCGTAGCCGAGGGTCATCAGCGGGATCTTGTCGACCGGCGCCTTCTCGGTCAGCGCAAACGTGATGCCGGTGGACTGCGGATCGACATAAGTCATGCCGGGGCGGCTCTTCAGGCGTTCGTAGCATTCGACGCCGCGGTCGGTTGCGTAGCCGGTTTCGCATTCCTCCCAGGTGAGCTTGACGCCGTTCAAGCCGCCGTCGCGCGCATTGAGCATCTTCAGATAGTCCTGCTTGCCGTTCGCCCACGGTGTGCCGTTGGGCGCGTACGGGCCGGTGCGGTAGGACAGCAGCGGGAAGAACTGTTCGTTGGCTTGCTGCGCGGACGCGGGCGCAGACAGCAGCGCGCATGTTCCGGCCGTGGCCACCAACGCGGCCAGAGCGATTCGACGTAGTTTCATGGAAGTCTCCTTTTTGATGAACTGAAAAACATGACGAGGCAAATCCGTGTGGTGCAAGTCAATGCGGGAACGGCCAGAGCCGCAACTTCTGCTTGCCCGTGGACCAGAGCCGGGCCAGACCATGCGGCTCGACGATCAGGAACCAGACGATCAGCGCACCGAAGATCATCAGCTCCGCATGCGCGATGCCGGCGGTGGAAATCTCGATGCCGAACAGGTTGGCGACCGACGGCAGCGAACGCGCCAACGCGATCGGCAGCACGACAATGAACGCCGCGCCGAAGAAGCTCCCCATGATCGAACCCAGGCCGCCGATGATCACCGTGAACAACAGCCGGAACGACATCTCCACCGAGAACGCTGCCGGCTCCCACGCGCTCAGGTGCACGAACGCCCAAAGCGCGCCGGCCACGCCGATGATGAAGGAGCTGACCGCAAACGCCGACAACTTTGCGTACATCGGGCGGATGCCGATCACAGCTGCGGCCACATCCATGTCGCGGATCGCCATCCATTCCCGTCCAATCGCACCGCGCACCAGGTTCTTCGCCAGCAGCGCGACCACGACCAGGATGCTCAGGCAAAACAGATAGCGCGTGACCGGGCTGTTCAGCGCCAGACCCAGCACTTCGAGGTGGTTGACCGACACCGAACCCGACGCCGAATCGTTGGTGAGCCACCGGATGCGCAGGAACATCCAGTCGGAAAAGAACTGCGCAGCCAGCGTGGCCACCGCGAGGTACAGGCCCTTGACTCTCAAGCTCGGCAGCCCGAACAGAATGCCGAACAACATCGCGCAGACGCCGCCCAGGATCAGTGCCGCCAGCAGTGGCATGCCGGGCACCCGCACAAGGAAGTTGTAGGCGCCGTAAGCACCGACCGCCATAAACGCGCCCGAGCCGAGCGA
>JBBPYC010000036.1:0-76397 GCA_038200275.1 Burkholderiales bacterium | reverse complement strand
CGAACGCGCGCACGGTATCTGAGTCCGGTGTACCCGGTTTCTCGGCCTATACCTGGACTGCACTATTTGCACCAGCCGGAACACCTCCCGACATCGTCAGCAAGATCAACGCCGACGCCAACAAGGTGCTGCAGTCGCCGAGAATTCGCCAAACGCTCGAGTTGCAGGGCGCAATCCCCGGCACTGGCAGCGCAGCCGACATGGGCGTTTTCCTGAAGGCTGAAATCGCGAAGTGGGTCAGGCTCATCAAAGATCGGGACCTGAAGCCAGACTGAAGAAATCTCGCGGTAATTTTCTCTGATGTGTATTGGACTGAAGGCACCCCAAGCCGATCTGGGAATCGGGCGATGTCAGCCTTAAGGAAGGTCTGCATAGAGCGCAGAGATAAGTGCGTCTGCAAACAAGCAAAACGGCCCGAGACAGTTGCAAAGCGCCCAAAAACCGGCGCCAAGCAGCGCGAATCCGATCGTCGTGTCGCCTCATCTGCATCAGCGCATCTCAAACCGGTTGACGCAGACCTCCTTCAACGCCGGACAATCAGATCCTGCAAGAAGTTCTCCGCAAAATGTTCTGAAAGCCACCGAGCGGCGCGAGCTGGCAACTACGGATGCAGGAGCGCTACGACGTGAGTGGGCTGCGGTCGTGCCGGCTGGCATTGCTGCGTCTTTCGGTCTGGTACCAGAAGAGTGAGGCGTACGCTCGAAGCTTTATTGCCATATCGCGTGTGCTCGCACGCTGGCGACAGACCTGCCTCATTCCTTGATGTTGGCCTTCTGCACGATCTCGCGGTTGCGCTCGTACTCGGCGCGCACGAACTGTCCGAGGTCTTGCGCCGAGCCGCTACCGGCTTGGGCACCTTGCTCCTGCAGTTTGGTGCTCACGTCGGTGCGTTGCAGCACCGCGTTGATCTCCTGATTCAACCGGTTCACGATGTCCGCAGGCGTTTTGGCCGGCGCGAAGATGGCGGCCCAGCTCAGCATCGAATAGCCTTCAAGCCCGGGCATCTCGCCGAAGGTTGGCACCTCGGGCATCACCTCGATCCGTGTCTCGCCGGTCACGCCGAGCGTTTTGACTCGCTTGTCCCTCACATGCGGAATCGCACTCGTGCTGACCAGCATCGCAAGGTCGACCTGATTGCCGATCACGTCGGTCGCGATCTGCGCGCCGCCTCGGTACGGCACGTGCGTGACCGCGATCCCGGTTCGCTCCATGAGTAGCTCCATCGCGAGCTGCAGCACGGTGCCGACGCCGGACGTCGCGTAGTTGTATTTGCCCGACTCAGCTTTCGCGAGCCGCACGAAGTCGGCGAAGTTCTCGACGGCCAAGCCAGGCCGCGCCACGAGCACCATCGGCGCGGTGTTGAGCAATGCGACCGGCGCCAGATCGACCAGCGGGTCGAACCGGAACGCGGCCGGATTGATCAGCTTGCCGATCGCAATCGCGCTGTCGGGGCCGACGACCAAGGTGTAGCCGTCGGGTGCCGCGTTGACCGCCTTGGCCACGCCGATCGCGCCGCCCGCGCCGGTGACGTTTTCAATCACGACCGACTGCCCGAGCCGCTCGGCCAGACCGGTCGCGACGAGCCGCGCGTTGTAGTCGACGCTGCCGCCGGCCGAGTACGGCACGATCAGCGTGATCGATTTGGCAGTGGGCCAGGTGCCGGTCTGCGCAAGTGCCACGTTGGGCAAATGGCAGAGCAGAGACGCTGTAAGGACGAGCGCAAGGCGGCGGGATAGGGTCATGCTTTTTCCTGGGAGTCGGTCGGATTTTTTTGCAGCAGCAGTCGCGCTCGCAGTGCATCGAACTCGCGGCCCCACGTATCACGCCAACTGCGGCGCTGCGTCTCGTCGATCCAGGCGCCGTCGATGCCGTTCAGCATGAAGTCGCGCAGGTCATCGACGTTGAAGCCAAAATCTCGCACCATCATCGTCCAGGCCTTGGTAGGGGTGACCTGGTGCAGCGTTGGATCGTCGGTGTTCGGGTGGATGCGCAAGCCAAGCGCTGGCATGCGCCGTATCGGATGCTCGGTCGCCCAGCGTTCGGGCGAAAGAGTACGCAAGTAGTACGAATTGGTGGGCACCACCGTGAACAGGACGCCGCGGTCTGAACATTCGCGCGCGAACGCAGGTTCGTCGACGACCGTATAACCGTGATCGATGCGGTCCACCTGCAGGGTCTCAAGCGCAGTGCGCACGTTGGTCCAGGGCATACCGAACTCGCCCGCGTGCGCAGTGGTCTTCAAGCCTGCCCGACGCGCTGCGGCGTAAGCCTCGTGGAACAGCTCGGGCGGCCGGTCGACCTCGCGGTAATCGATGCCAATGCCGATCACCTCGTCGCAGCGGTTTGCGGCGACCCAGCCGACCATCTCGGCGGCGGCCGCAGGGCTTGCCTCACGATCGATGGCGGCGATCAGTCGGCCCGTGATGCCGTAGTGCTGGTGCGCATCCCGGATAGCGCGCCGGATCGCGTCTTGCGCTAGCCGGTAGCCGATGCCCGAGGTGTGCACGGTGCCGGTCGGATTCCAGAAGAATTCGCCATAGCGCACGTTGTGAGCGGCCGCGTCTTCAAGGTACTCAAGCGCGATTTGGTACAGGTCGTCGGCACTGCGCACGAGCTGCGCGTCGAGTGCGCGCAGCACGCGCAAGACGCCGACCGGTTTTTCTCCGCGCGTGTAAAAGCCCTCAATCTCTTGCTCGCCCAGAGGACGTCCGGCTCGAATATTGAGTGCTGTAAAAGTGTCCTGCCGCACCGTGCCGAACAGATGGCAGTGCAACTCCATCTTCGGAATCGCATGCAGGAAAGCGTCAACTGCAGAGTTGATAGAGAAGGCTCGCTTTCTCGACTAAATCGGTGGTCACGTCGTCCTTCAGCCGGCACCCAACGGGTGACTGCCTTCGTTGGCAGATCGGCCACTTTGTTCAGTTTTGCTGTCCTGACGTTGAGTCGCCACTTGCCCAACGAGGCACGGATGTTAGGGCAAACGATCTTCTATTTGGCATGAAGACCGGCACGCGTCATCAATCATCTCGGCTCAGACTTCCCAACAGTTTTGCAACGCGCGCGCGGCTTGGCGCAGGCAACCATAATGCCGCCGCATCCGCAGAATCAAGCAGCTGGAATCGCCTGTTTTCCAGCAGCCCCCTTGCCACTTCCTCAAGCTGCGTCATATCAACCGCATGCCAGCGTTCTTGACGATGAAGAGTTCAGGCGAGCGACCGCGACGCGATCTGCGGTAAGTATGTCTCAATCAGTGAGGCACGCAGCGTCTTGCGCAGCACTTCAACGGACGAACAGGTGCTGCTTGGCCGTGAACCTTTCTGCTCAGGAGAAGCCAGCCGCTGATCAACGCGTTAGCCTCAGCGCGTTTCCATTCGGTCGACTTGTTATTCAAAGATCGCACGGATGCTAATTACACTTATCATCCCGACGGACTGACTGTACCAAGGGCTGGTTGGCAGCTTTCACGCAAGCATCAGCCGCCCTGCGAGCGCCAGCACCAGCGCCGGCGGCATGACAGCGACGCCGAGCTTCAGAAAGCGCCAGAAACCAACTTCTTCCCCTTCGCGCCGGATCGCAGTCAGCCACAGGATCGTTGCGAGCGAGCCCGTCACCGACAGGTTGGGCCCGACATCCACGCCGATCAACAGCGCATCGACGACCATTTGCGGTGGATGCGCAAGCTGCACAGTGGAACTTGCAACCAGGCCTGCGGGCAGGTTGTTGGTCAGGTTGGAGGCCACCGCGATCAAGCCGCCTGAGACCTACGACGTGGCAACAGGTGCGTGTTCCGCCGCCTGAGTCAGCACGCCGGCAAGCTCGGCGATCACCCCCGTGGCGACCAACGCCTGGACCAGCACGAAGAGCCCCGCCACCAACGCAAGCACCGACCACGACACGCCCTTTACGGTCTCCCATGGCGACGACCGCGTGGCAAGCAAGACAACCGCCGTCGTCAGCATGCCCATGACGGCCGTCGGCAGCCCAAGCGGCCGGTCCAGCGCCGACACCCCCAGCAGCACGACAGCTGTCAGCACGATGCCTGCTGCCGCAGTCCAGGCATCCCGCGACAGGGGCGGCGTCTCGACCTCGCTCTCGCAGTGGGAATCAAGTCCCGCACCTTCGGTCCATCGCAGCGCCAGATAGGTGGCCCCGATCGACAGCAGCGAACGGCAGGGCGAAACGCGCCAGCCACTGCCCAAGCGCAGGCGTGTAGCCGCCGTACAGCACGATGTTGACGGGGTTCGAGATCGGCAACACAAAGCTGGCAGCATTGGTGGTGAACGCGCAGATGAACAGGAACGGCAGCGGCTCGACCTTTGCCTTGCGCGCTGCGGCAAAGACGGCCGGCGTCAACACCACCGCGGTGGCATCGTTGGAGAGAAACGTCGTCACGAGCACGCCTACGCCGTAGATCAGCAGGAAAAGCCGCCGGGGCGAGCCACGCGAGCAATTCACAGCCGCGGCGGCAATCCAGTCGAACAGCCCCACACGGCGTGCCGTTTCCGACAGCAGCATCAATCCCAATCAGAAACAGGTAGACATCGGCCCCTTTGCCAACGGCCTGCAGCGCCCGCTCGATCGGCAGCAGGCCGAGCACCACGAGCAGCACCGCGCCGGCCACGGACCAGACCGCCTCGGGCAGTTTGAATGGGCGGATGATCACGCCCGCGGTGGCAAGCGCTGCGATGGCCCAGGAGGCGAGGTTGGCTTGATGGGTGGAGAGGGGCATTGCGGTGGCGCTCAGCTCGACAAGAAACATGAGCGGAGCGCGCCGCCCGCATCATGTGCCGGAACATCGCGGTGTCTCGGCCTCGACCAGAACAACATGATGCGAAACCACCACTGGCTCTGCTCGTCACGCTTGCCGTAATCGCATCAGACGCCGATTGCCTACGGCGCCGGGCCTTGAGGCGTTGCATCCGCGTCAAGGCAAATCGTGCCGATCAAACCAGATCGAACTGCAACGGCAATTCGTGCGATGTCGCTATTTTTTCCTCGCAAATCGCGATCCCGCCTTGTCGATGGCCGCATACATGGCCGGCATCAGCAACAACACCAGCGGCACCGCGACGATCAGCCCCGAGATGATGGCGATGGCCAACGGCTTGAGCATGCCCGAACCCGACCCGAGCGTCAGCGCCAGTGGCGAAAGCGAAAGAATCGCAATCAATGCGCTCATGAGGATCGCGCGCATCCGGCCCACGCCCGCGGCGATCAACGCCTTTGCTTCCGGCCGCTCCCGGACGTCGAGTTCGGCGAAGTAGAAGATCGCGATCTCGGTGACCATGCCGATGATCATCGTCATCCCCATCATCGCCGTGATGTTGCGCGCGGTGCCCGTGAGCCAGAGCCCGGCGAAGACGCCGACCAACGCAAGCACCGACGTCGCGAGAATGCTCACCATGACCGCGAAGCGTTCGTAGACAAACAACAGCAGCAAGGCCACCAGCATGACCGCGCTGGCGAACACGATCGTTAGGTCGTGCGAGGACTTCTGCTGCTGCTGATACAGGCCGCCGTACTCCACGCTCACACCGGACGGAATTTGCAGCTTGGACAGCGCCGCTTTCACGTCCTGCACAGCCGCACCCATGGAGCGGCCTTCGATGCGCGCCGTAACCGCCACCAGTTGTCGGGCGTTCTCGCGATCGACTTGCGGTTGGCCAGTGACGACGTGAACGCTTGCGACGCGCTTCAACGGCAGGACATGCCCGTCGGGCGCGCGCAGGCTCAACTCCTGCACCTGGGCGATCCGCGTTCGCAGGTCCTCAATCGCGCGCACGCGCACACCGATGATCTTGTCCTGCGACGGAATCTGGCTCGCGACCGCGCCGCCGAGCAGGTCCTGGACCTGGGTCGTGATCGTCTGCGGATCCATTCCTTCGAGCGCCGCCTTCACCCGATCGATCTCGATGTCGATCGAGTCGCCCGCGATCACGATGCCGTCTTTGACGCCGACGACGCCTTGAACCTGGCCGATCGCCTTCGCAACCTTCGGCGGCAGGTCCCTCAGAACGCTCGGATCGCTGCTGAAAAGCTTGATCTCGATGGGCTGCGGAACCGCGGTCAAGTCGCCGATCACGTCCTCGATCAGCTGTGACAACTCGATTTCCAGCCCCGGCACTTGCTGCTGCACCTGCGCGCGCACCGACGCCATGACGGCAAAGATGTCCCGGCTGCGCTGCGACTTCAGGTGGACGAAATAATCGCCCGCGTTCGCTTCGGTCAGGCCGCCACCTAGCTGAAGGCCGGTGCGGCGCGAGTAGCTGTCGACCTCCGGCGTATTCGAGACGATGCGGCCGACCTGCCGCAGCAGGCGGTCGGTCTCGGTCAACGACGTTCCCGCCGGCGCGCGGTAATCGATGATGAAACCGCCTTCATCCATTCGCGGAAGAAATCCGGTTCCAACGCGGGTGAACGCAAAGTAGCCTCCGGCACCCAGCAGCACCAGCAGCAAAACGACCCAGAGCGAATTCTTCAGAAAACCCGTCATCACGCGTTCATAGCGCTGGCCGAGCCAGTGCATGACGGGTTGCTTGCGTTGTTTTTGCTTGCCTGTCAGCAGGAACCGGGCGATCAGGGGCAGGGCGAAAAACGCAACGAAAAACGAGATGAACAGCGCCGAAGCCATGGTCAGCGCAAGGGCCTTGAAGAATCCGCCCGAGACGCCCCCCAAAAACGCCAGCGGCAGGAAGATGATGGTGGTCGCCAACGACGATGAGACGAGCGGACGCGCCATCTCCAGGGTCGCATTGACGACGGTTGCGCCCGGGTCATCCTTGTCTTCGCTGCTTTGCAGGCGACGCGAGATGTGCTCGAGCATCACGACGCCGTCGTCCACGATCAGCCCGACCGCGGCAGCCATGCCGCCGAGCGTCATCATGTTGAAGCTCATGTTCAACAAATGCAGCATCAGGATGGTCGCCGCGAGGACCGCCGGCAGCATCCCCGCGATGATCAACGTCACGCGCCAGTTCCAGAGAAACAGAAACAGGATCAGCGCAGCGAACGCCGCACCGATGCCGATCGCGTCGCGGACGCTGTGCTCCGACGCGACAACCAACTCCGATTGATCATAGTAAGGCGTGATCTTGATGTCGGCCGGCACGTTCGCCTTTGCAATGGCGGCCTTGACGTCGTTGACAATCGCCACCGTGTTCGCTCCGGGTTGCTGATAGACGTTGAGCAGCACGGCGTCCTGCTGGTTGGCCACCACGGTGCTCCACTGCGGAACAACGCCCGTTTTCACTTCGGCGACGTCTTCGAGTGTCACGACCCCGTCGGTGCCGCTGCGCAGGATCGTGTGCCGGATATCGGCGACGTTGTTCATCGGCGCGCTCGACACGATCAGATAGAGCCGATAGCGATCCTCGAGTCGCCCCACCGAAGTGACCACATTGCTGGCGGTGAGCGACCGCACCACGTCGTCGACTGAGAGCGCCAGCGCCTGCAGGCGCGCCGGATCGACCCGCACCTCGTATTCCTCGCGCTGGCCGCCGAGTGCCTCGATCCGCGCGATGCCGGCCACCGTCGTCAACTCACGGCGCAGTTGGTAGTACGCGTAGTCGCGCAGACTCACGGGGTCGCGCGTTTTGGATGTCAACGCCAGCCCGAGCATCGGGAACACCGTGGGATTGAGACGCCGCGCGGTGAAGGTGGTGCCGGACGGCAACGTCGGCAGCAAATTGTTCACCGCTGCCTGCGCTTGCAGCAGGGCGGTGATCATGTCGGTGCCCCAATTGAAATTGACCGACACATCGGCCGAACCGCGGCTGCTGGTGGAGCGGATGTCCACCACGTTCGGCACGCTTCTGAGCGCCCGCTCCAACGGCTGCGTCACTTCGACGATCATGCGATCGACCGGGCGATCGCCGGCATTTACGTTGACGATGATTCGCGGGAACTCGATGTTCGGGAACAGCGATACCGGCAGGCTCAACGCGGCCCACACCCCGGCGGCCGCGAGCAGCACGGTCAACAGAAGAATCGAACGGTTGTGCCGCTGCAGGAATTCGCCGGTCACTGTGGCGCCTCCGTGCGCACCGCCATCCCGTCGCTCAGTTGCGCGTTGCCGGTCACCACGACCCGATCCCCGGCCGCGACACCTTTGGTGATCTCGATCGATTGGCCGTCTTCGATTCCGGTGTCTACCTGGCGGCGGCGGGACTGGCCGTGCTCGTCGACAAACAGGTAGGGCTGCTTCTGGTCGTACAGCACCGCCGAGCGGGGCACGACCAGCGCGTGCGGGTGCACTTCGACGACGATCTTCGCGCGCACCATGGCGCCCGGCAGCAGCCCATGGCCGGGCGGCAGCGGAACGACGACACTGGCCAGCCGGGTTCTGGGGTCCACATGACGAAAGATTTTGGAGACTCGGGCTGCGATCGGCGGATGGTCCGAATTCAAGGGGCTCACCTCGACGGACTGGCCGGATCGAAGCCGTGCCAAGTCGTCTTGTTCGACGCCGAGCTTGACGCGCATCTGGTTGGCATCCCCGATGGTCATCAGCGGCGCGCCCTGCGCCACGATCTGTCCCAATTGAACGTTGACCGCCTGGATAACGCCGGCGACGTCGGCGCGCACGATCTGGGCACTCGCACCGCCCTGGCGCTTTTCGAGGTTCGAGAGTTGCCCCGCCAGCGACGCCAGGTTCTGGCGGGCTGCCTGGACCTCTGCGTTGGTGGCCAGCGAACGCGAGCGCAGGCCAACCAGACGATCGACCTCCTTGCGCGCGAACTCGACATCGATTTTCAGCTTGTCGAGTTGCAACTGCGCTGCAGAGCTGGGCGCGATGGTCAGGAGCGCATCGCCTTTGCCCACCTCCTGGCCCACCGCGACCTGCATTCGGGTCACGACCTCTTGCGCCTCCGCGCTGATCACGCGTGCGCCTTCGGGTGAATATTCAACGGTCCCGTAAGCATTAAGCGTGCTGCTGATGGATTGCTCATGCACGGCGGTGACCGCGACAAGTGCCGAAGGCGTATCGGGCTTTGCCTGCCCGTTTCCCGAATCCGCAGATTTGCCGCCGCAACCGGCGACAAGCAGCAGGACTGCGGTCAGGACGAGTGAGGTACGCATCCGGACTCCTTGGCATTCCACGGCGCGCCGGTTGCCAGTTGCAGCGCAACCCGCTGCTCGGCCCTTGCCTGCTCGAGGCTGGCGAGCTTGAGGCGCAAGGTCAGCAGGTTGGCGCGGACCGTTTCGTAGGTCAGCGCTGTCACATCCCCGCGGTCGAGCGCCCGGCGCATGACGGCCTCGGCGCGTTGCAAGGCCGGCAGCTGGCGGTTCAACGGTTCGATTTCGCGATCGATGGATTCGATATCGGTGACCAGGGTTGCGATGTCCGACCGGGTCTGAAACAACCGCGCCGCGTATTCGGCCTGCAACTGCGCGCGGGTGGCCCGTGCGGTCGCGACGACGCCCCTGCCGCCGTTGAAGATCGGCAGTGAAATCCCGACCGAGAATCCAATGGTGCGGACATCGCCGGTATCGCGCGCCTGGTTCAGCCCCAGGTTGAGTTGCGGAAAGCGTGCCAGCAGGTCCCGCTGCAGCCGATATTCCTGCGCCAGGTAGCCGGCGCGCAATGCGACCAGATCCAGCCGGCGGTTGCGTGCGATGTCGAACAGCGCCGGCGCATCGAGCGATAGGTTCTCGCGGTCCACCGGCTTTGCAATCGGTACGGCCTCGGTCGGCGGCAGGCCGAGATTCTTGTTCAAATCCTGCCGCGCCTTCGCGAGCGTGCGGGCCAGCGCCAGCGCCTTGTCTCGCGCGTCGAGAAAAGCCACCTCGCGCACCGAAAACGAGTCGATGGTGATGTCGTGGCGCGCAAGGTTGCGCCGGCTCGACTCCAGCAATCGACTTGCAATATCGGCCGCGCCGCTTGCGATGTCATATTGAACTTGCAAGTACGCGATGCGATCGGCAATCTGGCGCGTCTGGTTGGCCACGATCCACTCGCTCCACGCCACGTCATTGCGCACCTGTAGCCGCCTGGCCTGCGCGGCGCGGCGCGTGGCACGCCGTGTCACCAGGCCCAGGATGTCCCAGCTCACCCCGAAGTTGAAAGCGTTCACGAGGCCCGGCTGGCTGCTGGTCGGATGATCCAGCCCGACCGCCAGTGTCGGATCCGGAAGCAGACCGGCGTCGAACACTTGCGCGTCGGCCACGCCGAGTCTCGCGCGGGTCGCCTTGAGGTCGGGATTGACCAGCACCGCGATCACCGCAAGTTCTTCAGCCGTCAGCGGACGGGAGAAGTCCAGGGTGATCGGCGCCATGCGCGGGTGGCAGAGCTGCTCCGCTCGCGCGAACAACACCGCTTTGTCCGGTGAGGCCAGGACGTCGTCCACTGCTTCGCCGTCGAGCGCAGAAGGGCTATAGCCGGCGCACCCGACGAGCAGTGCGGTGCTAGCGGCCACAGCGAACGCTCGACCCGACAACATAGGTCACACCTTTGAAGAAAACCAAACCCTGCGCGGACCGGCTCTCCTTGCGTTTCGAGCCGATCGGTCGCGCCTCCGGCATTTGAAGATGCCGCGCCAATTGCGCTGCGCTGCCACGTTGATCTGTTTTTAGGTAGATGTCGCCGCGATGCCCGTTGCGATCAATCTAGAGAAAAAGAATTAACGCCGACTTAAGGCTGCTGCAAATGTGAAAAGTCTGATGGACGCTGTATCAGTCAAACAAATCAAGCGTCGATTCGCCGATCGCCTCCATATCCAAATACTCACTACAAGGCCAAGTCCCAGCCGGGTCGCTGGACCGATACGGCCGATTCGATCCTGCAACAGCTCTATCGAGTTTGCTCGCGTTTCAGCGGTACAGCACAGCGGCTGGTTCGGCCATGGCTGAACTGAGACGAAACTGAATCGCTAGCAAACGGGCCGGTGCCTCCTTACCAAACAAGCAACGCAGGAGTGTTTTGAGGTCGGATGACCAGTCGTAGCGAGTTCGGATCGAGGGAGGCGGCGAGAGCGGTGACGGGTGCCGCCGTGTTCTTCTGTGTCACCACAATGCTTAGGAAGCCCCCCAAGCGCGTCAGCGTTTCGGTAGTCACCGTTCCCATCCAGACCCGCCGTGGTTCGCCACGCGCCTGGGCAACGTACGCCGAACGCCACAGCCGAACAACCAGTCGGTGCTCAGGCCCGAGCACATAGAAAAAGGTCCGGGTCGGCGAGATTCCCTGGTTGAACGTCGGGACCACCGGCAATCCCGCAATATCCGGATGCGGCAGCAACCAGGTCAGAACCGTTCGCGCGCTCCAGAGGACGGGCGCATGCCACCCGGCGGCGCCGAGAACGCGGGTGATCTCTTCCAGCGGAGCCGCCCACTGAAGCGACAACGGCTCGCGGGCTTCGCCTTCGATCTCGGTGCGCTGCGCGGGCAGCTCGCGCCAGCCGCCGTCCAGCCAATGTGGCAGCGCGGTCGCGGCCGCCGCCTGGGCGGGCGTGTAGCGCGAGACGTCGATGGCATGGTGGGTTCCCACCCAGAGCCCTCCGGCCAGCACCATGGTGCTCAGCGTCGCGATCGATAAAGCCCTCGCTGGAATGTGCTCGTTGCGCACGTGCTGTGTGTAGGCGATGCTCAGCAGCGCGACCCAGGTGATGCCGAAGCCCAGGCTGCCCAGCACGTCCGAGAACCAGTGCGCTCCCAGATAAAGGCGCGAGAACGAGATGAGCAGGACGATCACTGCTGCCGCCAGCGTGATGGCAAGCTTGGTGACCCAGGACCTGCCGCGAGCGAGCAGGAAGGCGAGGAATCCATACAGGACGATGCTCGACGCCGCATGCCCGCTCGGAAACGAGAACTGTTCGAAGCCGCTGTAGATGTCCGTAGGTCGGGCGCGTCCCAGCGTGGCTTTCAAAACCCATACCAGCGCCTGCGCAAAAACCATCGCGCCCAGCCAATAGCCGAGGGTTCGCCAACAGCGCGCCACGGCGAACACGATCGCCGAGACCACGATCACGGGAATCGCCACGGCCGCGCTGCCGATCTCCGTCACAGCGACCATCGCGCGGTCGACCCATTCGGTGCGCAGCCCCTGCAGCGTCGTGAACACGGTCTGATCGAAGACCACCAAAGCGTCTCGGGAAACGACGTCCTCCAACGTCCCCAGGAACAGCCAGGCGCCCCCGAGCAGCACAACGGCCGCGATCAGCAGCCCCGGGGACTCGGCGCTTTGCGGATCGATCAGCGAGACGATGACCCGGGGCAAGAGCCCGGCGCGCGCGCCGGCCCAGCGAACCAGCCGATCGCGCAGCTTGCTGACGCGCGGCCACAACTGCTGGTGCAGGAATTTCAGCAGGAACGTGAGGAGCCACAGCAGCAGCACGACGACAACCAGTAGCACGAGAAGCCGTGAACTGATCGCCCCCGCGAGGCTGAGTGAGGCGCCGAACAGCATGCCTGGCAGCAGATGCAACGCGGCCCATCCGAGCGCCGACAGCACATTCATTAGATAGAACGGCCCGGCCGGCATGTTGGACATGCCGGCGATCACCGGGACAATCGCGCGCGTCGGGCTGAGAAAACGGCCCAGAAACACACTGGTGCGGCCGTGCTTTGCGAAATAGGCCTGGCCACGCTCAAGCAACTGCGGGTGCTGCCTGAGCGGCCAAAACGATCGCAGTCGGTCGTGGTAATGCCGTCCCAGCCAGTAGCTGATGCCGTCTCCCAGGATCGCACCGAGTACGGCGATGGCAAGCGTCGGCCACAGACCGAGTGCGCCCAGACCGATCAGTGCGCCTGCGATGAACACGATCGTGCTTCCGGGAACGAAGGTGCCGATGACGACAAATGCTTCCAGCACCGAAGCGGCGAACACAGCCGCCAGGGCTTGCTCTGGATGCGAGGAAAAATGGGTAGTCAACGCATGCATAACAGATTGCATCAATGCCTTCGCCGCGATGTCACGCCGCTCTGCCCGAGCAGCTTGCCGATGGGTGTTTGGAGAAAAGCCAGCAACACGGGGACTACAACGCTTGTTGACTCGGCGGAAATACCACGGTGACGCCGAGGCCACTTGCACTGCCCGGGATGCGTGAGCCCGACAAACTGACCTGCGCGCCGATCCGCACGGCGATCGCTTGCACGATCGACAAGCCCAGACCAGAGCCCGGCTGGCCGCTGCCCAGCACGCGATAGAACGGATCGAACACCCGGTCCCGCTCCGCTTCGGCGATGCCGGGCCCGGTGTCCTCGATCAGCAGCACCACACGGCCGTCGTCTTGCAGCACCGCCAGATCGACCTTGCCGCCTTCGGACGAATAGCGGATCGCGTTTTCCAGCAAGTTTTTGATCAGCGTCTTCAGATCCACTTCGCTGGCGGCGATCCACCCGTCCGACGTGCCGACCACGCCAAGGTCGATGCGCTTGGCATCGGCCAGCGGCATCAGTTCTTCCAACACCTGGCGCACGATCGGCTGAATCGATATGCGCTCGGCCGCGGCGCCCGTCGGCGCCTGCGCGCGCGCCAGGCTCAGCAGTTGATCGAGCAGCAGCCGGGTGCGGTGCAAGCCTTGGCGCACCGTGGCCAGCCGCTCGATGGTTTCGGCCGGGGTCGAAGCGGCTTCGGCGCGTTCCACTTGCAACGTCAGCGCTGTCAGAGGGGAGCGCAACTCGTGCGCCGCGTCCGCGATGAAGCGCTGCTGCGCCTGCATCGACTGCCCGACGCGCGCCAGCAGGCGGTTGATCGCCGTGACGAACGGCCGGATTTCGCTCGGCATCGGGGCTTCGGCCACGGCGCCCAAATCCTCGACGCTGCGCCGATCCAGTTCGGATGCCATCGACCGGATCGGTCTGAAGATTCTTCGGACCAGGATCCCGATCACCAGCAACAAGATCGGAACCAGCAGGAACAGCGGCAGTGCAGTGCGCAAGGCGCTATCGCGCGCGATCTCATCGCGCACCCTGGTTTGCTGGCCGACCGCGTAGCGACCATCCGAATTGGTGTCGACCACCAGCAATCGCCAGGGCTGGCCGCCTGCAGTCACAGTCTGCAGGCCATTGCCGATGGTTGCCGGCAATCCGGCCAGATCGCCGTGTGGCGTCGCTGCCGCGCTGCCGGTGACCTGCGCGGCGCCGAGACGTGGCAGCGGCTGCACAACGACCCGACGCTCCGCATCGTGATCACCTTCAGGGATCTTGGACACATCGATTGGTGACAGATGCTGGTGGCTGATAAATGCGCCGAGCTGCCGCAACTGGTCGTCCTGCAGCTCGATCGCCTCGTCAAAGGCTGAGAAGAACGAGAACGCAGCGGCGGCGAGCGCCACCCCCACGATGACGATCGACAGCCACAGCGAGAGCCGAAATTGCAGCGACTGCCTCATGTTTGCTTGAAAACCATCCATCCCACGCCCCGGACGTTGTTGATGGCCCCGCGGCCGAGCTTCTTGCGCAGCGCGTGAATCAAGAATTCAACCGCGTTGCTCTCAACCTCTTCGCCCCAGCCGTAGATCCGGTCCTCAAGATCGCTGCGCGACAGGATGGCGCCGGGACGCAGCAGCAACGCCTGCAGCAGTGCGAACTCACGCGCCGAGAGACTCACCGACCTGTCGTCAACGCCTACCTCGTGCGTGGCCGGGTCCAGCGTCAATACGCCGTTGCTCAGGACCGACGCGGCGCTGCCGCCCTTGCGTCGCAGTACGGCGCGCATCCGGGCCAGCAACTCGCTCATCTCGAACGGCTTGAGCACGTAGTCATCGGCGCCCGCGTCGAGCCCGAGGATGCGGTCTTCCACCCGATCCCGCGCCGTGATGATTAGCACCGGCACCGGGTCGCTTGCGTTGCGGATGGAGCGCAGCACCGCGACGCCGTCCTTCTTCGGAAGGCCCAGGTCCAGCAAGACGACGTCGTACTTCTGGCCCGCAAAGGCGCTCAGCGCCATCTCGCCGTCGTGGACCCGGTCGACTGCGTACGCGGCATCCTTCAGCGCGTGCTCGACCGCCTCGCCAATCATCGCGTCGTCCTCGACCAGCAGCACCCTCATGGTTGGCGGACCACGTTGCTCGTCTTCAGGTGCGCAGCTTCTCAGCTCGCTGAGGGATCAGGACGATGCAGCCGATGATGAAAACCGCCAGCACGGCGGAAGCGACATAGCGACTCAACTCGAGGCCGCCGCTCGTATGCGGCTTGTCCAGCAGGTCGCCGACGGTCGCGCCCAGAGGCCGTGTCAGGATAAATGCGGCCCAGAACAGCAGGGTGTGCGAAATTCGAGTCCAGAAGTACGCCGCTGCGACCACGGCCAGCCCTGCGGCAAACACCAACGCACCGCCCTCATAGCCGAGGCCGAGGCCGGTCTTGCTGTCCGCCATCCAGTCGCCCAAGGCAGTGCCGAGCGTCTGGGAGAACAGGATCGTGACCCAATAGAAAACCTCGGCCTTGCGTGTGGAGATGTCCGACACCGACACCGAGCCGAGCGACCAGTGCCACAGCCCGAGGGTGGCGAGCAATAAGGTCAGCAGGATCGACGTGCCGCCCAGATAGCCAATGCCGAGCGAGCGATCGAGCAGGTCGGCCAGCGTGGTGCCAACCGTCGTGGTCGCGACGATGACGGACCAGAACAGGAACGGATGAAACTTCTTCACTGCGATCTGCGCGCTGACCAGCGCAATGAACAGCGCGGCAAAGATCGCGGTACCGGTCAGGTAGCCCAGATGCATGGACATCGTGACCGCATCGCCGCCGGTCTCCCCCAGCGTGGTCGCGGCGATCTTGATGATCCAGAAGCCGAAGGTGACGGCGGCCACCTTGCCCAGCGTTTCTTCTGTTTCTTGTGGATGGTTTGACATGAGGGGGTTTGCTTTCACTAGGATTGCTGCCGCTGCGCTTCGAGGTCTATTCGCGACCTCAACCTAGAGAGCCGATTGACTCGGCGAATGATCCTGGCGGTGGTCGGAAGTCGATGTGCGGTTCGTTGCGGATGCGTTACTTGACTGCGCTTGGAGCGTCCATCGCACTCAGTAGGTTGGTCATCGCTTGCTTGCATTCAGCTGCATCGGGCGTGCCGGCGCGCAATGCGGTCAAGGCGCGGTCGATCGCCTTGTCCACGACGTGCCATTCATCCGCCGCACGCGGCTTTAGGCCCGCCTCAGCCGAATCCCAGGCCACTTCCAGATTCTTGATGCGGGTTTTGGCCGCGGGCAGGTCGCCCTTGTCCACCAAGGCGGAGGCGTCCACCGCAATCGTGCGGAATTGCGACAGATCACCCAGCTTGGATGTTGGGGTGCCGGTCACAGCAGGTGTGACCTGCGCGGTCGCGGTGCTGGTCGTGCCAGCGGAAGTGCTGACAGCTGGCGTCGGTTCCGATGACTTCGAGCAGCCGGCGGCAAGGGTGAGCAGGGCGATAGCCGACAAAGTGGCGACAGAACGGATCAGGAAGAAGCGGGTATTCATGATGTTTTCCTGCAAAAGTGATGAACCGAATTCATGCGTGCTCAGCGGTTGCCTGCAGGCTGGTTTTGTTCAAAGTGACTTGGGCGAAGGCCACCAGCACAACGATGACCGTCAGAAAGAGGGCGCTCGTCCACATCGCCCCAAGGCCCAGGCCACCGTAGGTATCGGCCTGCGTCAGCAGGTCGCCCAGGGAAGCGCCAAAGGGCCGTGTGAGGATGTAGCCGATCCAGAACGTCAGCACCGCATTGCCGCCCAGGCGAAAGGCCAGATACGTGATGGCGATCAGCGAACCGAATGCGAGCGCCCCCCACGTAAAGCCCAGGCCCAGCGCTTCGGTGGCGAGGTCACCCGCGGCCGTGCCGAGCGCGAAGGTGCAAAGGATCGCGGCCCAGTAGAACCACTCGCGGCGCGGCGTGAAGATCTGATGGATCGACAAGGTGCGCTCCACCTGGTACCAGACCGCGAAAATCGCCGCCAGCACCACGGCGAACACGGCGGTGCTGACATACAGGCTGATGCCCAGTTTGTCCGTCATCAAGTCGGTGATCTGGGTGCCGACCACGCTGACCAGCACCACGGTGAGCCAGTAGATCCACGGGGTGTAGCGCTCGGTGCGCAACTGCAAAAACAGTGCAATCGCGAGCAGCGTGCCCATCACCGCCTGCGTCGTGCCCGCTCCCCATCCGACATTGACCGCGAGGAAGTCCGCCCCGGTCTCGCCGACGGTGGTGCACATGATCTTGATGATCCAGAAGGCCAGCGTGGCTTGCGGGACTTTATTGAGCATGCGCCGCAGCGGCGCGGCGTCTTCGGGGGTAATGGATGCGTTCATGCGTGAATTCGATAGGATTTTGATGTGGCTGCATTGGTGCGTGCCTGATGAGACTTCAAGCGGCGCCATTGCAACGTTGCTGTCAGTGTCGGGGCGCAACACTTAACGCAGACTTAGCAGGTGCCGATGCGCCTTGATTTGTCCACCAGCCGCCCATAAAAAAGCCGGATCGGTCTTTGCGGACCGATCCGGCTGTGCGCTTTCATCAAGGCAATGCGTTCAGCGAACAGGTCACTTCATCGCATTGCCTGCAGTGGCTCAATCGCGCTCGTCACGATCGTCGTCATGGTCGCGCTTGTCTTCGTTGGACGACAGCACGGTGCCATTGGCCGCGTCGACGCGCACGTCGAACACCTTCGCACCGTTGACGACTTCAACGTCCCAGGCCCAGCCGGCCTTGGTGTTCTCGTACTCGGCTTTCACGGCTTTGCCACTGGTGTGTTGCTCGGCGGCAGTGACCGCTTGGGTCATCGAGACCTTCGCGTTTCCGATGGCCATCGCGTCGTTTTCCGCGCCTGCGGTCGTATTGGTCGCGGCGTAGGCACCGGCCGTGACGGCCAGCACGGCAGCGGCGATGGCTGCGTGGGTGTAGCGGGTTTTGTGGCTGGTTTGCATGAGGAAGCTCCTGACAGGTTGCACGCAGAAGGTTGCGTGGAGGAGAGCTTAAAAATGCAGACTTAGCTGACACTGAGCAAGCAGTGATTTTTTTGGACCAATGAAATACTTCTGCGCGCAGCGGTTCGATTCGCCTACGAATGCGGGCGTCGCTGAAGCGCCATGGCGAGCAGTGCGATCACGCAAAAAACCGCCCCTGCATGAAACGTCGCTGCCGCGCCCAGCCGGTCCCACAGCAGCCCGGCAAGCATGCTGGCCAGCAGCAGCGCGAGGCCGCTTGCGAGGTTGAAGAA
The DNA here is from genome assembly GCA_038200275.1 of Burkholderiales bacterium. Lineage (GTDB taxonomy): Bacteria > Pseudomonadota > Gammaproteobacteria > Burkholderiales > Burkholderiaceae_C > JBBPYC01. The sequence goes on along the minus strand of JBBPYC010000036.1, from coordinate 58,265 downwards.
TCCGAACGCCGTGCCGCGCAAGTCGGCCGGCGCGCTGTCGGCGACCATGCGGGCGAGCAGCCCCTGCGTGATGCCCATGTGAACGCCCCAGAGCGCGACGCCGGCCAGCACAAAGCCGATTCCGCTGCTGGCTGCGAGGACCAGATCGGCCACGATCAGCACCCCAAGGCCGAGCGCGAGCAGCGCGGTGTGGCTCATCCGATCGGACAGCTTGCCGAACGGGTAGGCCGAGAGCGCATAGACCCCGTTCATGGCAACCATCACGATCGGCACGAAGGCGATCGGCACGCCGCCCTGCTGGGCTCTGAGCACGAGAAACGCTTCGCTGAAGCGCGCGAGCGTGAACACCGCGCCGATGCCGACCACCCACCAATAGGTGCGGTCCAGTCGCAACAGATTCTCGCGCCGGATCGGATTGACGCGTTGTACCCCGACAGGCCGATGCTCTGGTTCCCGCAGGCCGAACCCAAGCAGCGCGACGGCAAGCAGGCCGGGAATGACCGCGACCCAGAACACCGCTTGGAAATCGTTCGCCCACAACAGCATCAGAGCGACTGCGATCAACGGGCCGACGAACGCACCGACCGTATCGAGCGACTGGCGCAGGCCGAACGCGGCACCACGCAGGTGCGCGGGGGCCAGGTCCGCTACCAACGCATCGCGAGGCGCGCCTCGCACGCCTTTGCCGACGCGGTCCAGCAGCCGCGCGGTCAGCACCAAGCCCAGGCCTGGCGCAAGCGCGAACAGCGGTTTCGTCAACGCGCCCAACCCGTAGCCGAACAGCGCAAGGCCCTTGCGCTTGCCGAGGTAGTCGCTCAACGCGCCTGAGAACACTTTGACGATCAGCGCGGTCGACTCGGCCAGCCCCTCGATCAAGCCGACCGCGAAAGCGCTCGCACCAAGCGTCGTGACCATGAACAGCGGCAGCAGGCTGTGGATCATCTCGGAGGAGATGTCCATCAGCATGCTTACGAAGCCGAGCACCCAGATGCCGCGCGGGATTCGGCTGGATGATTCGTGCTCAGTGGTCAAAGACATTGGAAGACATCCACGTTCATCGAGCGGCGATTGTCGGCGTCCGCGATAGCGTCTCACTGCCACTCAAGCATTGGGCCTTCTGCACGCACTGCTCTTAAGTCGGTCTTAAGCCCGACACACACAACATGGGCCGGTGTGGTGCGACGGCCTTTGCCATCGCGCGACCCCACATGACCAACTTGCACCTGTTCGAACTCATCAACGCGGCGCCGGGCCTCGATCACATACGGTTGGCCTGGGCAGTCGCGTTGGCCGACTGGACGATCTATCTGGTACCCGTCGCGATGGCGGTTGCCTGGGTTCGAGGAGACGACGTGGTGCGCAGGGATTTGCTGCGAATGCTTCTATCCACTTTGATTGCGCTCTGGATCGCGCAAGTGATCACGCACTTATGGCCGCAACCGCGTCCCTTCGCATTGCACCTGGGCACGCAATATCTGGCGCACGCCGACGATCCGGGCCTGCCGAGCGACCACGTGACGGTGCTTTGGAGCCTCGCGCTGGCGTCGTTCGGCACAAAGCGGTTTGCGGTCTGGGGGCTGCCGCTGCTGACCTTTGGGCTGCTGGTCGGTTGGAGCCGGGTTTATCTTGGCGTCCACTTTCCGTTCGACGTGCTGGCCGCGTTTCCAGTGGCGGCTGCTGGTGCGGCTGCTGCATATCTTCTGCGCAAGCCGACGATGCCCACGGCCACGCTCATCTTGAGTCTTTATCATCGTGTTGAAAAGTACGCCTCAGCCAGAATCGGCCGAGGCCACCACACGTAAAGCGACACCACACATCGCACACCCCCGCATGCGCCTGCTGCTGATTGAAGACGACGACATGATCGGCAAGGCGGTGCGCGAGGGCCTGACGCGGGCTGGCTTCACCGTGGACTGGGTGACCGATGGCCGTGCAGCCGATCTGGCGCTGGGCAACGGTGTCTACGATCTGGCGATTCTCGACCTCGGTCTTCCCAAGAAGGACGGGATGGCGATTTTGGCCACCCTGCGGGCAATGAGCAACTTCATTCCGGTATTGATTGCCTCCGCCCGCGATACGGTGGCCGATCGCATCGCCGGCCTCGAGGCGGGCGCCGACGACTACGTGCTCAAGCCGTTCGATCTGGACGAACTCATCGCCCGCGTCCGCGCATTGCTGCGGCGTCACGCAGGCAGCGGATCGCCGCTGCTGAAGTGCGGCGCCCTGGTGCTGGATCCGGTGCGCAAAACAGTTGTGCAGGACGATATCGCCATCGAATTGTCGGCCAAGGAATTTGCGTTGCTGGAAACTCTGATGCAGCGACCCGGCGCGGTCCTGTCGCGCGAGCAATTGGAAGAATCGGTCTACGGCTGGGACGACGAGATCGGCAGCAACGCGATCGAGGTGCATCTGCACCATCTGCGCAAGAAATTGGGCAGCGCCACCATCAAGAACGTTCGCGGCGTCGGCTATCGCGTGACGGAAAGCTGAATGCGTTCGATCGAACGCTATCTCGTGGTTTGGGTGGTTGGGGCGCTGAGCCTAGGTCTGGTCCTGGTCACGCTCGTGACTTACCTCGTCACGGTCGACGAGATGAACGAAGTGTTCAACTTCGACCTCAAGAACGTGGCGACCGCGGTGGCGACCTACCATCACTCGGGTCACGGGCAGGAGCCGAACCCGGCGGCTGTTTTGGCATCGGTCGATGCAAGCGGGCGTGACGATGCCGACATCGTGACGCAGACATGGGACCGAGCGGGTGCTCGGGTCTTTGTCTCGGATCCAAGCGTTCGTTTGCCGTTTTCTGCCAACGAGGGTCTGTCATATCCCGTATCGAACGGCGAGGCCTGGATTGTCTATACCGCCGTGAGCGACGACGGCGTGGTTCAGGCTGCACAGCGCAAGGCGGGACGCAGCGAGATTGCGCAGGAATCGGCAGCGCAGGTCCTGCCGCCCATGTTGCTGCTGATCGTGGGGGTCGGCGGTCTGATGGTGTTTGCGCTGCGGCGAGGTCTCCTGCCGCTTGACGCTGCCGCGCGCGACGTGGCAGCTCGTAGCGAGCATTCGCTGGAGCCGATTCCAACCAGCGACGTGCCACGAGAGCTGATGCCGCTTGCTGTCGCGGTCAATGGTCTCATGAGTCGGCTGTCGACCGCTTTGACAGCCCATCGGCGCTTTCTGGCCGATGCGGCGCACGAGCTGCGCACGCCGGCGACCGCCATTCGCCTGCAGGCGCAACTACTCGAACAATCGCTCGATGAGGCAACCCGTGCAGCAGCTCTTGCAGAGCTTAAATCCGGCATCGAACGCTCGCAGCGGCTGATCGAACAGTTGCTGCAGGTCGCACGCTCCGGCGCCGACGGCGAAGCCTTGCGCTCAGAGCCAATCGATCTGGCCAGCCTTGCGCACTCGGTGGTGGGCGCGATGAGCATCAAGGCGGATCGCAAGGACATCGATCTGGGTGCGGACGCGGGGGCTGAAGTCCGCATGATCGGGGACCGCCAGCAGCTCACCGTGCTGCTTAACAACCTCGTCGAGAATGCGCTGCGTTACACGCCAGCGGGCGGTGTTGTGGACGTTGCAGTGGGATGGTTGGACGAGCGGCCCGCGCTGCAAGTGATCGATAACGGACCAGGGATTTCGCCTGCTGAACGTCTGCGCGTGTTCGATCGGTTTTACCGCGGCGAGGGCGCGGCTGCCTATGAAACCGACGGTAGCGGGCTCGGGCTTTCGATCGTGCAAGCGATTGCTGAACGACACCAAGCGGAGGTCAGCCTGCACACGTCAAAAAGCGGTACAGGGCTAGAGGTTCGCGTCGTTTTCCAGGCAGCGGTCACATTACGAACAAGCGCTTGAATGGCTATCGATTGCGATCGATAGCCGTCGGAAGCGGTGGCAGTGTCGATGGCCGCAGGCATTAAGACGATCTCGACGCTGGCGTGCCTTGAACATCCGCACCGGCACGTGAGCACGCGCTACTCACTACGGCACCGTTATGCGGTTTCGTCAACCTTCTTGAAGGTCACGACCCGCCATAAGTAGGCGATCACAGCAACGCCGACGATGATCTTGGAAACCGGGTCGATCCACTGCGCCACGCGGTCGTACTGATCTTCGAGCAGATAGCCGAGCGCTACCAGCGCGCCGACCCAAAGCATCGAGCCGGCGATCGACCACGCCAGGAAGCGCGGCAAACCCATGCCGACGATGCCCGCCGGTGCCGAGATGACGCTGCGCACCGCCGGCACCATGCGGCCCAGAAACACCGCGCGCTCGCCGCGACGCCGAAACCAGTGCTCGGCCTGCTCGATGTCACCGGGCGACATCGCCAGCCAGCGGCCGTGGCGCCCGGCCCAGGCTTTGAGGCGATCGACACTCAGGAATCTTCCAGCGACGTACCAAGGCATGGTCCCGAGTACCGAGCCGACGGTGCCGGCGAGCAGCACGCCGACCCCGTTGAGATCACCGCGTGCTGCCACGAACCCTGCGAACGGCATGATCAACTCGGAAGGGATCGGCGGAAACACGTTCTCCAGAATCATGAGCAAGGCAACCCCGAGATAGCCCTGCTGTCCGATGAATTCGATAATCCAGTTTGCCATAGTCGTTTCCTACATCGGAACTTTATCCGGGCAAGGGCCGGCCCCGGCGCTTGGTGCGATCACGCGCCATTTCAGGCCGGGAAAATCCAGACCGAGCGGTTTTGCATCGATCGGTGCCGCTTTGGTCAGCAGCAGCAGGGCGCCGCAGCGCTGCAGCAAATCGCGGCTGACCCATGGACTGCGGTCGAGACGGCCGTCGATCAGCACAAGCGGCTGTTCGAGCAACTGCAGCGCCAGTGTGCCCGCGATCGCCGCGTCGCCGCCCACGATCCGGATCGGTCCGCCCAGAGCGGTGCGCGCCGACCGCGCAAGGTCGGTGGCAAGCGCGGCGGAATTGAAAGTGCTCCAATGCCCGTCGCGCAATCCAGGCGGTCCACGGGACGACGTGACGAAATTGACTGCGAGCAACAGGGCTTGAAAGACGAGGAATACCAGCAGCACGCGGCGCAGATCGATGCGGTTCCATTCGTATCCCGGCAGCAGCTCCATCGCTGCCGGGACGGCGAAGAGCAGAAACGGCGTGCCCCATTGCAGCTGCAGATCCGCGCCCGAGAGCAGGGCGACCAGCGGCATGAACACCAGCGGCACCACGCCCCAGGCCAGCAACAGAGCCTTGGCCGGGTCGTTGGCTTTGGTTCCACTCGAGGCCACTGCGGAGGGCAGTGTCCGCCGACCTGCGCGCCGCGCCCAAAAGCCTGCCGCGATCAGCAACAGCCACGCCGGGAACGCCCGATTCAAGAGCTGATCGGCGAGCCAGTGTGCGGTCTCTAAGATGCGATCCGATCCGGCGATGCGCGCGCCGAGCGAAGACTCGATGGCGTAGCCGATCGGCCCGAAGTCATGGGTTCGAAGCCATTCAATGTGCGGCACAAACATCAGCAGCGCCACCAGGCAGCACAGCAGACCCCCCCCTCGATGCACGGGATCGCGCCAGCCGCGTGCATGAATGAAAAACACCAGCGCCGACGCCATGGTCACGGCGATCTGGTACTTGGTCAGGGCGCCCAAGCCGAGTACGACCCCGAGTGCGAACCACCAGCGCAGCCGACGCGTTGCAAAGGCTTGCCAGCAAAGTGCCGCGCTGGCCGTGGACAGCACCATCAGAACGATGTTGTGGTTGTAATAGTTGAGTCGCCCGTTGTAGTACGTCATGCACAGGACCGCCAGCAGCGCAATGCTGGCGTAGCCGGAGCCGCGAAGCGTGGCCAGCAGTCTCCACAACAATCCCATCGCGGCCAGCGTGAAAGCGGCTCCCACGAGATAGCTGGTCCACGCCGAGAGGCCGAATACCTTCACCGGCAGCCACAACAGCCAGGTGGGCAGCGGCGGATGCTTGTAGTAGCCCCATTCCAGCGAGCGCACCCAACTCAACTGCTCGATGTTGTCGGCCGGCGGCGCGAGACTCAAGAACGCCAGCTGAGTCAGCCAGACGGCCGCGAACACCAGCAAGCCGACGCCGACCAGGCGAGCATGCAGCGAGGTATCCGCGGTGGGGTTGCCAAGACGCGCATCCACGACAGGGATGCCGATGGTGAGTGCACCCGGCACTGGCCCTGCGTCGGAATCGATATGGCTCACGCATGCCTCCCGTCGGCTTCGGAGAAAAAAGCGTTGCCATCGGTCTGGAATGACGGCGAGGCCGACATCAAGTTGAGCAGCCGCCAATGCGCAGGTGGGAGCCGCAACACATGGGCTGGAAATCGCGCAGCGTCTGGAACCATCACAGGTGGGATCCATCGGACTCGGCCCCGCCTGCACAAGCCAGCGCCGTAGCCGCTTCCGGTGCGGCGGCGTCCAGTCGCCACAGCGCGAGTTTTCTGGTGGAAGCGATCAAATGCGCTGCAGCAAGGAATGGGTAATCTGCTGGTGACTCGCTGGACCCGATCACCCAAGTCACGGGTGCCCGGCACAGCAGCGCAGGCAAGCTTGTTCCTGCGATCAGCGTGTGTGCTGCACGTGCACGATCAAAACGACCCGCGTCGCTGAGTTCCTTGCGCCAGCTGTCGCCTTGCTGAATCTGGCTGCTGTCCCAGTCGTCGACGACTTTCATCGGCGCGCCGAGTTTGGCGTAGAAGGGCAGATCGAACAGAAACCGATTCAGCAGCACGATCTGGTCCCCCGCGCCGCGGTGTGCTTCCAATGCGAGGGCGACTTCCTTGGAAGATCGCATCGGTACGACCGACAGCCAGATCACGGTGGTCATTCCGAGCGCGGCAGCCAAGCCGGTGCCTGCAGCCCAAATTCTGCGAGAACGGGTCGATGGCGTCGTCAACAGCGCGAACCCTTCCGCCAGCAGAAAGGCCAGCGGCGGAACCGCGGGCAGGATGTAGCCGACCGGCTTCGATTTCGGCAGCGAGAAGAACAGCGCGACCAGCACCACCCACAGCAGCATCAGCAGTCTGACCGGGCCACGCTGGGGGTCGCTCAGATAGTTGGCGCCGATCGGCAGCCGCGCCAGCCAGGGCAGCCAGGGCAGGCAGAACAGAATCAACAACGATGGGTAGAACCAGAACGGCTGCACGTTGTTGAAGCCGCCTGCAGTAAAGCGCTTGAAATGTTGGACGACGAAGAAGTAATACGAGAAGTCTGAGAGTTTCAATTGCATCGCGATGAACCAGGGCGCCGTCAGCAGCAGAAACAGCGCAATGCCGGGCCACCACAGCAGGGCGAACAGCACGCGCCAGCGGCGGCGTGCAAGTAGCCAAGCGCCAATAATCAATGCTGGAATGACGATGCCGATCAAGCCTTTGGCCAACACACCCAGAGCGGCGGCGGCATACGCTGCCGCCAGCGCGTTGCGATAGGGCAGCCCGCGCTCGCTGCAAAGTGCGGCGTGGGCTGCGAGCACGACCGCCGCGGTGATGCAGCCCGTCACCAGCATGTCCAAGTTGGCAAACTGCGCCGCGCCGAAAAACAGCGGCTGCGCCAGCAACACCAGCAAGGTCGTGTTCGCCGACCGACGGTCCACCCAGCGCCGCACTAACAGGTAGAGCGCCATCGCTGCGACCCACGCGCCCAACAGCGGGGCCGCGCGCGCTGCCCATTCATTCGTGCCGAACACCGACATCGAACCGGCCGTGATCCAGTAAAACAGCGGCGGCTTGTGAAAGTACGGCAAGCCGTTGAGCGTGGGCGTGATCCAGTCGCCCGAGCGCATCATCTCCCAGGCCACACCGACATAGCGGCCCTCATCGGGCAGCATCAGTGGCCGTGCCCAAGCTGTCGCACCCAGCCACGCGAACACCAGGAATGCGAGCAGGATGTCGCGGCCGGTCGCAGGGTCCGCGCCTGCCGCCCTTCCATCCGGCATGGTCACTGACTGGATGCCTTGAGACCTTGTCCCATTTCCCGCTTGACAATGAACAGCGGCCGGGTCTTCACCTCCTCAAAGATTCGGCCGATGTATTCGCCCAGGATGCCGACCGAAATCAGCTGGATGCCGGCGAACAGCAGCAAGCCGACCGTGATCGTCGTCCAGCCGCTGACGTCGTTGCCCTCCACGAAATAGCTCAGCGTTAGATAGCCGCCATACAGAAGGGCCAATGCCGCGAGCGTGAACCCCAACATGCTGACGGCGCGCAGCGGCCAGGTCGTGAATGCGGTCAGCCCGTCCAGCGACAGCCGGATCAGGCGCATCGCGCTGAAATGGCTGTGCCCATGGAGGCGAGGGTCCGGCACGTACGGGACGCCAACCGCCTTGAAGCCGACCCAGGCATAGAGGCCTTTCATGAAGCGGTTGCGCTCGGGCAGGGACAACAGGGCCTCCACCACCGCGCGGTCCATCAGGCGAAAGTCGCCGGCGCCGGACGGCACCTTGAAGCGGTCCGCTGCGTTGACCAAACGATAGAAGCAGCGTGTGCCGAAGCGCTTGAATGCGCTTTCGTCGTCCCGATTGGCGCGCACCGCATAAACCACGTCGGCGCCGGCAATCCACTGCTCGACGAATTTGGGTATCAACGCGGGCGCATGCTGCAGATCGGCATCCATCATGACGACGACGACGACGACGACGACGACGACGACGACGACGCCCTGAGCGGCTTGCAGGCCAGCGGTCAGTGCCGCTTCCTTGCCGAAGTTGCGGGAGAGCTGAATGACACGAAAGCCGGATCGTCGTGCCCAATTGGCCAGCACCACTGGTGTGGCGTCGATGCTGCCGTCGTCGACCAAGATGACTTCCCAGGCGGAAGCGCATTCGGCCAACTCTTCAGACAGCAGCGGCAGCAAGCGAACGAGGTTGTCGGCCTCGTTGTGACAGGGCACGACGCATGACAAAGTCGGCAACCCTGACCGAATGAAGCTTTGGTTCTCGGAGGTGAGCGTTGAGACGTCAGGCCAGGCGGCTCGCTCTGAAAAATTGGGCGTGTGTTCGTGAAGAAAACTTTTGGACGACAGGTCGTGACTCATACGGACCCTTGCAGCGTTGGATGCCGGGCGCGAGTCTGGCGGGGAGTGCCTTAACTGCGACTTAACTTCGACGGCATGGCTGGAAGAGGCGTCGACCGACTCCCGTCGTAGTCAGCCAGACTGATTGGTCAAGCCCCACTTTTAGTATTGATAACGTCCTTTTGGGCTATCCATTTAACCGGAGTGATGCTGCCTCCATGGCCGGTTCTGCCAAGGGCGCTCCAGGCTTGGAGGATGCCCGCGTTTTCCAGGCGGCTTCGGCTTCTTCGCCTTGGGGTTTTTCGTCCGCGCGAGGTCTTGGTAGCGCACTGGGTCATGGGCAACGGCGAGTTCGAGGACTCTGTAGAACAGCATCCCGCGGCTACGGGAGTGGCGGCGATTGAAGCGAAACACAAACTCAATTGAGGTAGCTGGGCAAGTGTGCGGCGTCCACCGCTGCCTGATGTGTGCCGAGCAGCCAGCGTTTTGCCAGGGACGCGGTCCAATGCACGCCTGGCAGCAGCGCGCCCGGGTCTTCGCCACGCGCGCTGGCTGCCCGCTGGCTGCGACGGTCATGGAGGTAGCCTTTCCTCTCCAATCCTCGGTAGCCCTGCCAGGCATCGGTGATCACGGTTGCCCCTGGCTCGACGTTCGTCGACACAAAGGCCAGCAGCGACTGCGCCGAGGCATCCGCTACGGGTGCCATGCGGCAGCGGCCGAATCCCTTGGGCTGCAGGATCTCGACTGCAACGCACGTCAGGACCTTCTTGCCTGGGGCACGCCCTCCAGGTAACCCGGGGTCGAGTCCGCCGATGTACGTTTCGTCCACCTCGACCTTGCCGCGCAGGCGTTCCCGATCGGGACGCACCAGGACGAATCGCAGCCGGTGCAGCATCGCCCAAGCCGTCTGGTACGAACCGATCTCCAAGGTGCGCTTCAGACTCAAGGCCGAGATTCCGTCTTTACCGCAGGCGAAGTTCCAGCAGGCAGCAAACCAGACCGTGAGCGGCGTGCGGGTTCGGTCGAAGATGGTGCCCGCCGTCACGGACGTGCGGCGGCCACAGTCTGTGCACATGAACCTTCCGTCTCCCAGCTGCCACCCAGCAGCAGCGTGGCCGCATTGCGGGCAGACGAACCCGGACGGCCATCGCAGCCACTCGAGATAGTCCAGGCAGTCCGCGTCGGACTGGAACCACGTCTGAAACTCGCCGAGGGAACCGGGGTAGTGAATGCCTGCGCTCGGACGCTCCATAACGATCGTATGCGCCTAGCTCCGGTTAAATGGATAGCCCAATCGCACGTAATGCCGCTATCGTCGTGCAGCAGGTCCGTCATGCGCGTTCTCCCCCCCGGCTACAGCCATGCCGCCCCCGCTCGGTCCCCGGCTGAACCACCTGCTGGCCGCGCTGCCTGAAGACGAGTGGCAGCGCTGGCAACCGTTGCTCGAGTGGGTGGATCTGCCGTTGGGCCACATGATGTACGAATCGGGCCGCACGCTCGGCCATGTGTACTTCCCCGCCACGGCGATCGTCTCGCTGCTGTACGTGGTGGAGGACGGCGCGTCGGCCGAGATCGCCGTGGTTGGCACTCGCTCTTCATGGGCGGCGAGTCCACGCCCAGCCGCGCCGTCGTGCAGAGCGCGGGCGCGGTCTGGCGGCTTAGCGCGCGCGCCGTCAAGGCCGTGTTCGAGCGCGCCGGGCCGGCGATGCACCTACTGCTGCGCTACACCCAGGCGCTGATCACGCAGATGGCGCAGACCGCGATCTGCAACCGGCATCATTCGCTCGATCAGCAGTTGTGCAGCTGGCTGCTGCTGAGCCTCGACCGGCTGCGGTCCAGCGAGCTGGCGATGACGCAGGAGCTGATCGCCAGCATGCTCGGCGTGCGCCGCGAAGGCGTCACCGAAGGCGCGCTCAAGCTGCAGAAAGCGGTCTGATCCGCTATGCGCGCGGCCACATCACGGTGCTGGATCGCCAGGGACTGGAGAAGCGCACCTGCGAGCGCTATGCGATGGTCAAGAAGGAATACGACCGCCTGCTGCCGGACCAGCCGGCCAGCTGAAGGCGCGGGTTTCTTGCGGCGGCGTTGTGGGCGCTGGAGCACGGTGAACGGAGTGTGCCGGGGGCACACCGGCGCGACCGCCGCACTGAAAGGCCCCTGTCGGCCCCGTCCAGCACCGCTTGATCGTAACGAACGCTTGCCGCGCCGCGACCGCGCGCCTGCTGGCCCTGTGCGAGCCGGGGTAGCCGACGCGGAGCGATGTGCCGTGCAAATGGCGAGCACACTGGTACTGGCGTCTTCCGGAGTGGCTGCTGACGAATCGAAGGCCGGCCGCGTCGCGGCGACCGCCCGGCGCCGGCGAGGTCATTGTGGTTCGCTCCACTTCCAGTCCCGGATTTCGGGCATGTCCTGGCCGTTCTTGTCGATGTACTGCCGATGCTCGACCAGCTTGTCGCGGAGCCGCTGCTTCAGGTAGACCCCGTGCGTGCCGGCCTGCGGCAACCGGTCGACCGCGTCCATCACCAGATGGAAGCGGTCCAGGTCGTTCAGCACCGTCATGTCGAACGGCGTCGTGATGGTGCCTTCTTCCTTGTAGCCGCGCACATGGATGTTCTCGTGGTTGGTGCGGCGGTAGGTCAGCCGGTGCACCAGCCAGGGGTAGCCGTGAAACGCGAAGATGACCGGCTTGTCCTTCGTGAAAATGTCGTCGAACTCAGTGTCGGTAAGACCGTGCGGATGCTCGGTGTGCGGCTGCAGCTTCATCAGGTCGACGACGTTGACCACGCGCACCTTCAGCTCGGGCAGGTGCTCGCGCAGGATCGAGACGGCGGCGAGCGTCTCGAGCGTCGGCACGTCGCCGCAGCAGGCCATCACGACATCGGGCGCGACGTGCTGGTCGTTGCTCGCCCAGGGCCAGATGCCGACGCCCGCGGTGCAATGCTTGACGGCCTCGTCCATGCTGAGCCATTGCGGCGCCGGGTGTTTGCCGGCGACGACGACGTTGACGTAGTGGCGGCTCCTCAGGCAGTGGTCCATCACCGACAGCAGGCAGTTGGCGTCCGGCGGCAGGTAGATGCGGATGACTTCGGCCTTCTTGTTCATCACATGGTCGAGGAAGCCCGGGTCCTGGTGCGTGAAGCCGTTGTGGTCCTGGCGCCAGACGTGCGAGGCGAGCAGGTAGTTGAGCGATGCGATCGGCCGGCGCCACGGCAGATGTGACGTCACTTTCAGCCACTTGGCGTGCTGGTTGAACATCGAATCGATGATGTGGATGAACGCCTCGTAGCAGTTGAACAGGCCGTGCCGCCCGGTCAGCAGATAGCCTTCGAGCCAGCCCTCGCACTGATGCTCGCTAAGCATTTCCATGACGCGCCCGGCCGGGGCGAGGTAGTCGTCGTCGGGAATGGTGGCGGCGTCCCACTGCCGATCGGTCACCTCGAACAGCGCTTCCAGGCCGTTGGAGATCGTCTCGTCCGGGCCGAACACGCGGAAGTTGCGCTGCGGCTGGTTCAGCTTGGCCACGTCGCGCAGGAAGGGCGCGAGCACCCGGGTGTCGCCGATGCCCTGCATCCCGCGCGTTGGGTGCTCGACCGCGTAGTCGCGAAACTCCGGCATGTGCAGGTCGCGCAGCAGGATGCCGCCGTTCGCATGCGGGTTCGCGCCCATGCGGCGCTCGCCCTTGGGCGCCAGCTCGGCCAGCTCCGGTCGCAGGCGCCCGGCGTCATCGAAAAGTTCTTCCGGGCGGTAGCTCTTCAGCCACCGCTCCAGCAGCGCGAGGTGCTCGGGGTGCGTTGCCGGATCGGACAGCGGCACCTGATGCGAACGAAAGCTGCCTTCGATCTTCTTGCCGTCGACCACCTTCGGACCAGTCCAGCCTTTCGGCGATGCGAGCACGATCATCGGCCACGACGGGACGACGCTGTTGCCGTGCTGGCGCGCGTCCTGCTGAATCCGCCGGATCTCGCCGATCGCGCTGTCGAGCGCCGCCGCCATCGCCTCGTGCATCGGCCGGTGCTCGTGGCCTTCGACGAAGGTCGGCGTCCAGCCGTAGCCGCGCAGCAGCTGATCGAGTTGCTCGCGCGGAATGCGGGCGAGGATCGTCGGGTTGGCGATCTTGTAGCCGTTCAGGTGCAGGATCGGCAGCACGGCGCCGTCGGTGGCCGGGTCGAGGAACTTGTTCGAGTGCCAGGCGGTCGCCAGTGGGCCGGTTTCAGCCTCGCCGTCGCCGACCACGCACGCGACGATCAGCTCAGGGTTGTCAAACACGGCCCCGAAAGAATGACTCAGCGAGTAACCCAGTTCGCCACCTTCGTGGATCGAGCCCGGAGTTTCCGGCGATGCGTGGCTGGGTATTCCACCCGGAAAGGAAAACTGGAGAAACAGCTTCTGGAGTCCTGCTTCGTCTTGGCTGATCTTGGGATAGATTTCGCTGTAGGTGCCTTCGAGGTAGGTGTTGGCGACAACGGCGGGACCCCCGTGTCCGGGTCCGGACACATAGATCATGTCGAGGTCGTACGCCTTGATGACCCGGTTCAAGTGCGCATAGATGAAGTTCTGGCCGGGCGTGGTGCCCCAGTGGCCGAGCAGCATGTGCTTGATGTCGGTGAGTTCCAGCGGGCGCTTGAGCAACGGATTGTCATAGAGATACATCTGGCCGACCGACAGGTAGTTGGCGGCGCGCCAGTAGGCGTCGATCTTGTCGAGCAGTTCGGGTTGGAGTGGTTCGGTTTTGTTCATGACTTGGTTCCTGTTGTTAATCGGTTCAACTGACAAAAGCGATCGCAGCGGCGACGCGCCTATCCGCTCGCAAGTGCGGGTCGCGAATGTGGTGTGAGAGGTGATCTGCGCTGAATGGCGATTTCGCCGTCGCGCGCCGTCCCCCAAAGCGTCAATGCGGCGCATGCGCCAAGCGCGAGAGCGAACGCAGCCGCCCAGAAGGGTGCGACCGGATGCAGCGCGAAGAGGAGGCCGGCGCCGAACGAGCCGAGCGCCTGTCCAAGGTTGGTTGCTGCGGCCTGGCGGCCCATGACCAGCCCGCTTTGTTCGTGATCGCGCTCCAGCAGCTCATACGACACGACCGGTGCGATGATGCCGACGCTCACGCCGACCGCGATGATCAGCAAGCCCAGCGATGCGGCTCCGGAGACCAGCGACGCCGTGGCCAGGGCGCTCGCGGCAACGGCGAAGGCGGCGGCGAGCCAGCGCTGGTCGATGCGGCGGCGCACGGCCGGCAGCAACAGGGCCGATTGCGCAGCGAGCATCGCCAGACTGCAGATGATGAACATGACCGCGATGGTGCTGCTGGTCAGACCCAGCGTCTGCATGCCGAACACGTTGAAGCCAACCTCGAACGTGCCCACCGAGAACGCGGCAAGCAGTGCCAGCGCCATCGACGCGAACACAAAGCGCCTGCGCTCGGCCGTGCCCCGCACCGCGCGGTGGTCAGCGTCCGTCTGTCCTTGGCTTCGACCCAGGGCCATGACGATCAAGACCAGAACGGGAAGCCCGACGATCGCCATTGCCAGCGGTGGCCAGTTCACCATGCGCGGCGTTTGCCCGACCGTCATGCCCATCACAGGGCCGGCGATCCAGGTGCCAACCGCAGGACCAGCAAGAAATCCCAGGAACGACGAGCTGCCGAGCAGCACGAGGCGGCGGCTGCGATCGTCCGCCGCGCTGACGTCGGCGACATAGGCTTGCGCCGTTGGCAGGATCGCCGCCGCGCCGGCTCCGGCCAGCAGGCGGGCGCCATAGACGGCCCACAGATTGCCAGCCAGGGCGATGCCGGCGCTGCCGGCGAGAAAGGCCGCGAAGCCGGCGGTCAATGCCAACGTCCTGCCGCGCCGATCGGACAGTCGTCCCCACCACGGTGCGAAAGCGAACAGCGCGAGCATGTAGACGCCGCCGAGCATGCCGACATGCCAGGCGATGCGCTCGGGCTGCGCCGTGTCGCCGAGGTACGGCGCAAGGTAGAGCTGGAGCAGCGGCAGCCCCGAAGCGTAGCCGAGAGCAACCATGAACACGGTCAGGCAGAGCAGCGCCATAACGGCAGACGAATGCGCGCCATTCGACGGCGGAGCTGGACGAGGATCGGGATACGGCATCGTGGCGGCCTGTTACTTGCGAGCGCGGACGCGTGGCCCCGCCCGTCCGCCGCCCGCTGGGGCACGCCGACTAGCGAGTGGGGTTCGGTGCCAGGTCAGGTGCTCGTAGACGCTGCTCCAGTACATGCCGAACGCAAAGCCGAACAGCAGCTCCTCGATGGGCAGTCCCCACGGGTGCCAGCCGAGCAGGGCGTCGAGGTTCCACACGGTCTCGATGTAGCCGGGCCACAACCATTTGAGCCCGAGCAGGAACACCGTGTACAAGCCGAGAAAGACGGCGCCGCCGAACAGCGTGTTGCGCCAGAGGTCGGGCCGGCATAGCACCGCGGCCGCCGCACCCAGCGCCATCGCGACAATGCCCGGGTAGATCGGGTTCCATGGCAGCCAGACCAGCGCGGCGAACACGAGGAACGGTGCCAAAAGCGCCAGCAAATGCCGGCGATGTCGCGCGCCCGCGCGCTCGTGCTCGTCGATGACCTGCACGGGGACACGGGTCAAGGCGCGATAGCCGGCCACACCCAATCCGCCGAGGGTGAAACTGAAGATGAAGCTCTCGAGGTCGAAGCCGGTGCGCTCTGCCAGGTCGAATAGGCTGGGCGGATGCCAGTACGCCGGAACGAACAGCGGCTCGGTCAAGCCGAAAGGCGCGGTCAGCACGCTGGCCGACAACATCGGCCGGCGCAGTTCGGGCTGCGCGACGAACAGCGCCGCCCAGGGGATAAGGAAAGCCGACGCCCATACGAGCCAGGTGTAGTGAAACGATGGTTCGGTCATGCTCACAGCCACCTGCGCAACGTCCAGCCGATGCCCTCAAGGACACGCCGCGGCCAGCGCCGCCGGGCCCAACGCTCGGCACTGACCTCGAGCGATTCGGCAAGATCGGCCTGGAAGCTTCGCTCGAGCCGCACGCAGAAATCCGGCTCCCGCGTCGCGAAGACCAGCTCGTAGTTGAGGAAGAAACTTCGGTAGTCGAAATTCGCTGTGCCGAGTACCGCCCACTCGCCGTCGATCGACACCGTCTTGGCGTGCAGCATGCGCGGCAGATACTCGTAGATTCGCACGCCGGCAGCGATCAGCGCAGCGTAGAAGGCGTGCGCTGCCCAGCGCGTCAGCGGCACGTCGCTGCGCGAAGGCACCAGCAGTCGCACGTCGACGCCGCGGCGGGCGGCCGCCATCAGGCGCTGCTGCATGAGCAGGTCGGGTACGAAGTACGGGGTGGTCAGGCAGATGCGATCCCGTGCCGCGGCAAAGGCGTCGGCATACAGGCAGCGAATGCGGTGTCTGCAGATGCGCGTGTGGTTCGAGATCAGGTTCGCGCTGTCCGCCTCGGCGGGCGACCAGTGCAGATGGCCGCGCCAGAAGGCATCGAAGAGCTTCGCGGCAACGCCCACCAGGGGACCGGTGAGGGCGGCATGGCTGTCGCGCCATCGGGCTTCGCCAAAAAACTGGCGCGAGCTCGATCGGTGAATGTTGAATCCGCCGACGTAGGCGATCCGCTCGTCGACCACGAGCAGCTTGCGGTGGTTGCGCCGGTTGTAGCGCAGCGGGCTGCGCCAGCTCCAGCGGTGGAACCACTTCAGCTGAACGCCGGCGGTGCGAGCGGCGCGCAACAGCGAGGGCGCAAGCAATCCGACCGCACCCGCCGCGTCCAGATGCAAGCGCACGTCGACGCCGGCCAGCGCGCGCTCGGTCAAAGCAGCGACGAACGCGTGGCCGACCTCATCGCTCGCGAAGATGTAGCTCTCCAGGCGCACGGTTCGGCTGGCGCTGCGGATCGACGCAAGCATTGCCGCGTAGAGGGCGTCGCCCTCGGTGAACAAGTCGGCGCCTGATGGTGCGCGCGGCGGCAGCGCGCTGGCCACCGCGCGCTGCGCGTGACGGTCATGCACGCCGGCGCTGTTTGATCTTGCATCAAAAGACAAGCATGTCCGATCCGTCGCGCTGGCCGAAGACGGCGAGGCACCGGCCGGGAAGGGCGAACCCCCGGGGCCGGCTGTCAACGCGTATGGATGCATGGTGCGAAGCTACATCGGCCGGGCTTCGTCGTCCGTGCGCCAGCGCACGGACGACCTCGGGCGGCTGTGTCACGGGCATATGCGCGGCGCCGCAGCTTGCGTGCGACAGCGCACAGACCGCAGCGTCGCGCCCGTGCACGCTGCGTCCGAAAGCCAAAGCGACCTCCATCAGTCGCGTCATTTCCCGGTGCTGGCTGTTTCTCCGCGATGTGGTGAGACCAGTCAGCGTTTCGAACTCCGTCTGTTGATCCGCCTTTCATCATGAACTCTGCCAACCCGCACATACCCTTCGCCGCCGCAGCCATGCCGCCCGCCCGACGCCAGCAGCTTCACCTGCTGTCGAACGGTCGCTACCACGTGATGCTCACGAGCGCCGGCGGCGGTTACAGCCACTGGAACGATTTGGCGGTCACGCGCTGGCGTGCGGACCCGACCTGCGACGACGGCGGCGCCTACTGCTACCTTCGCGACGCCGTCAGCGGGGAGGTCTGGTCGACGGCCTATCAGCCGACTTTGCGACGGCCCGAGGCGTATGAGACGTCATTTACGACGGGGCTTGCGGCGATCCACCGCAGCGACCACGGCATCGACACACGAACCGAAATCGCGGTGGCGTCCGAAGACGACGTCGAGCTGCGGCGGCTGCGCATCGCCAACGCGTCGGAGCGGGCGCGTGCGATCGAGCTGACGACTTACACCGAGCTTGTGGTCGGACCGGCCGCGGCCGACGCCGCGCATCCGGCGTTCAGCAAGCTCTTCGTCGAGACCGAGATCCTGCCCGAACGCGGCGCGATCCTGGCTTGGCGCCGCGCCAGCACCGGCGGCGCGCCGGCGATCTGGATGTTCCATTTGCTCAGTGCCGGCGTCGCGGCGCAAAAGTCGTTGTCTTTCGAGACCGACCGCATGCGCTTCATCGGCCGTGGCCGCAGCACAACCGACCCGCACGCGATGAGCGATGGCGCGCTCTTGTCAGGCAGCGCCGGGCCGGTGCTCGACCCGATCGCGGCGATCCGTTGCCAGATCGCACTCGACGCTGGTGCGGAGACGGTGATCGACATTGTGAGCGGCGTGGGCGCGACCCGTGAAGCGTGTCTCGCGCTGATCGACAAGTACCTCAAGCGAGGCAACGCCGACCACATCCTGGCCACCGCATCCACCTACGGACACAGCATTCTCGAAGCAATTCAGGCGAGGCCGGCCGATGCGTTGCTGTTCGATGCGCTCGCTGGCGCAGTCGTCTACCCCGGCGCGTCGCTGCGCGCGCCGGCGGAGCTGCTTGCCAAAAACCGGCAAGGCCAGTCCGGCTTGTGGGCGTATGCCATCTCCGGCGACCTTCCCATTGTCTTGCTGCGCATCGCCGACACAGCCCACATCGGCACGGCGCGTCAACTCGTGCAGGCCCACGCCTACTGGCGCTCGCACGGCCTGACCGTCGACCTGGTGCTCGTGCATACGGCATCCGCTGGCGGCGGCGCGTTGGGTGAAGCGCTTTCCAAGCTGATCGCGGACCTTGGGCAGTCGGAGCGAATCGACAAGCCGGGCGGGCTGTTCCTGCGCGACGAGGGCAAGCTCTCCGCCGACGACCTCGTTCTTCTCCAAACTGTGGCTCGCGTCGTGATCGACGGTGCGGACGGGTCGCTGGCGGATCGACTCGCAAGCGGCGATGCAAGGCCGAACCCGCTCCTTGAGCCGGTGTTGGGGCGCCGCGATGGAAGCGATGAGGATGCGGCGTGGGCCGAGCCGCCGCCCCCACAGCCGCAGGACGACCTGCTTTTCGCCAACGGCACGGGGGGATTCAGTGCCGACGGGCGCGAATACGTCATCACGATGCAACCCGAGCAGACCACGCCGGTCCCCTGGGTCAACATCCTCGCGAACCCGTCGTTCGGCACGCTGGTCTCCGAAAGTGGCAGCGCGACGACATGGACCGAGAACGCACAGACGTTTCGCCTCACACCGTGGTCGAACGACCCCGTCGGCGACGCCAACACCGAAGCGTTTTATATCCGCGACGAGGAGAGCGGCCGCTACTGGTCGCCCACGAAGCTGCCATGCGCCGGCACCGGTCCCTACCTGACGCGGCACGGCTTCGGCTACAGCGTCTTCGAGCACGAGGAGGCTGGCGTCGAGACCGAACTCACGATGTTCGTGGCGATCGATGCGCCGGTGAAGTTCTGCGTCGTCAAGCTGAAGAACGCGTCGGGGCGCAAACGTCGGCTTTCGGTGACTGGCTACCTCCAGTGGGTGCTTGGCGACGAGGCGCAGAAGACGCGCATGCAGGTGAACACGCAGCTCGACCCGGACAGCGGTGCGGTGTTGGCTCGCAACATGTACAACACCGAATTCGCCGGCCGCACCGCGTTCTTCGACGCCGACGGTATTGCCGCCGCATGCCTCACCGGCGATCGCCACGAATTCCTTGGCCAGCATGGCACGTTGCGGCATCCGGCTGCGATGTCGCGGCTGCAGCTTGCTGGCACGCTGGGGTATGCGCTCGACCCGTGCGCTGCCATTCGCCTGCCATGCGAGCTCGAGCCGGAGCAGACGCGTGAGATCGTCTTTCGGCTCGGCGCTGGCGATAGCCTGGAAGAAGCCGGCAAACTTGTGCAGCGTTGGCGCGGCACTGCGGTGGCTCACGAGGCGCTGGCGACGGTCAAGGTGCACTGGCAGCAGATCCTTGGTGCGGTACAGGTCGAAACGCCGAAGCGCGCGCTCGACCTGCTCACCAACGGCTGGCTGCTCTACCAGGTCATTGCCAGCCGGCTCTGGGCGCGCAACGCCTTCTATCAATCGAGCGGCGCGTTCGGCTTTCGCGACCAGTTGCAGGACTCGATGGCCCTGGTCCACGCTGCGCCCGAGCTCGCACGTGAGCAACTGCTGCGCTGCGCGGGACGGCAGTTCGTCGAAGGCGATGTGCAGCACTGGTGGCATCCGCCCGCGGGGCGCGGCGTGCGCACCCGGTGTTCGGACGACTACCTCTGGCTGCCGCTCGCGGCATGCCGCTATGTCTCGGTCACCGGAGACCGCGCCGTGCTCGATGAGCAAGTTCCCTTTCTCGAAGCGCCGCTGCTCGAGCCCGGTCAGGAGTCGCGCTACGAGCTGCCGGACCGCTCCGCTCAAGCGGCGAGTCTCTTCGAGCACTGCGTGCGCTCGATCGAGCATGGCTTGCGCTTCGGTACGCATGGATTGCCGCTGATGGGCTCGGGCGACTGGAACGACGGCATGAACCTCGTCGGCGTCGCCGGCAAGGGCGAGAGCGTCTGGCTCGGTTTTTTCATCTATTCCGTGCTGACCGAGTTCGCGGCGCTGGCGCAGGGGCGTGGTGATGACCAGATTGTGGAGCGCTGTACTGCAGAGGCGGCACGTTTGCGTACCGCCATCGACGCGAATGCCTGGGACGGCGCCTGGTATCGCCGCGCCTGGTTCGACGACGGGTCGCCGCTCGGCAGCGCTGGCAACGCAGAGTGCCGCATCGATTCGATCGCACAGAGCTGGTCGGTGCTGTCGGGAGCGAGTACGCCGCAACGCCGGCGCCAAGCCATGCGGGCGGTCGATGAACATCTGGTGCAGCGCGACACGGCACTGATCCAGTTGCTCGACCCACCGTTCGATCATTCAGATCCGAGCCCGGGCTACATCCAGGGCTACGTCAAGGGCATCCGCGAAAACGGCGGCCAGTACACGCACGCCGCCGTCTGGGCGGCCATGGCTTTCGCCAAGCTCGGCGACTCCCAGCGCGCGTGGGAACTCTTCGACATGATTGCTCCGGTCAACCACGCGCGGTCGCCCGACGCCGTTGCGGTCTACAAGACCGAGCCCTATGTGCTGGCGTCGGACGTCTATGCGTTTGCGCCGCATGCCGGACGCGGCGGCTGGACCTGGTACACCGGGTCGGCCGCCTGGATGTACCGTTTCATCGTGGAATCGCTGCTGGGTCTGAGGGTCGAAGCGAACAAGCTGTCGTTCTCTCCGTGTGTGCCCGCCGACTGGCAGTCGTTCCGCCTGCATTACCGCCATGGGCAGACCGGTTATCACATCACCGTGCAGCGAGCACCGGCTGCGGACAGCGCGTCACGGCTGACGATCGACAATGTCGAGCAGCCCGGACAGTCCATCGAACTGATCGACGACGGGCAAGAACACACGGTTGTGCTCGCGCTGCTTGCGGGCTGAGGGCAAAGGTCTGCGCCATCCGGGATTCGTCTGCGGACCGCTCTCGCATCTATCAACGCTGGGTACGAAGACGGCGCTCCCGCGGACGCCGTGCATGTACCAGGCTGTGTACACCCAAGGACAAGCCGCCGCGGGTCCACATCGGACTGCTGCTCGTTGTCGCTATCGCTGCGCGTGGGTCTACAGCGACAGAGGGCGGCTTGCAACGTTGCAACGCCATCGTCCCAGCATTCGTCGATGACCAGGGTCATGCGCAGCAAAGCGCAGCTGCCTGGGCACGCAAAGCAGCGCACGTCGACATGTGTTCTGCTCGTGAAGTCGAGCGACCGCGGCATTCCTATGAATTCGTGCTTGAGCACGTTGCCGGCGCGCTTGCGCAGCGCATCTCAAAACAGGACCGAGCGTTTCCACAGGTCGCGCGGATAGGCTGCTAGCTGCTGGAGTGAGACCGCCGAGCAGGCGGCGCAGGGAGCGCGGTCACGGCCTTCTTTTCCGCAGGGGCCGCTACCTGGTTCGTAGGTGGTCGTCGCGCAGCGACTTTCGCAATCGCTCCGTGGTGATGGCCGGCTCCTGATTCCAGCTTCGTCAACGTGCAGTGCGACGCCGGGGAATGCGTCTTGCGATGCGTCGACGATGGCTACGTCGTCGCCGTCACTTCCACCATCTGGCAAAGAGATTGAACAACGGCGCGAAGATCAGTGCGATATACCAGCCGTAGGCAAAGCTCTCGGCGAGCCCGAGGCCGAAGCTCGGCCAGCTGAGCCAGGTGAAGCCCGGTAGCAGGCGCATCCAACCCTGGTGCATCGCGTATCCCGGGAACAGAAGATCGAAACCGACGCATAGTGAAAACGTGATCGCAAGGAAGATGCCCAAGCTCATCCCGAATGCGAGCACCGGAATGCGCGGTACCTGCACAGTCCCGACTGGCAGTGGCGTGCCGCGGTACCCCGGCGAACTCCTGATCCTAGCCATGGCTCATTGCCTCCGGTGGTGCTTCGGGCGGTTGTCCGAGATAGAGCTTGGGAGCCGCTTCAAAGCGCTCGCGACAGTCGCGCGAACAGAAGTAGTGGACGGCGCCGTCGTCGACGGAAGACTTGGCGACGTTCGTTTGCACCGTCGTGCCGCAGACCGGATCGACGGCAGTCTTTGGCGCAGTCCAGCCGAGCTGCTTCGGATTGACCCTCGAGGCTTTTTCGGGCACGCGACGCGGCCCTGGAACGTCACGCATGACCTGCGCTTCGCTACCCAAGCGCACCACGAGGAAGACGAGACCGGCCCAGAACAGGAAATAGCCTAGCGCTTCCATTGGTTTGCTCCTCTATGTTCCTTCGGAAATGGACTCGAGGACGAGCGCAACGTGCTGGCTGTCGCCGATGCACCGCGGCGCACCGGGGCACGGCGCCGCCGGTTGCGGCAGAGCGCGTCCGGCGATGGCGTCGTCCGGATCGCACCGCGCTCGCCGATGGGATGACTGAGGGGGATCGCGATGCGTTCGGCCTCAACGATCCACTCGGAAATCCCAAGCTCCGTGACAATGCCCAGCACGATCGCGGAGAAGGCTACGCTGCTCTCGGTACGCTCGATATCACCGATTCGCCAGCCGGCGCGCCCCAGCGTCTGGCGGACGGCCGCCGCGGGGGGCAGGCCGAGCGGCGCCGGCTCAGCGGCATCGATACCATAGGTCGGGAGCCGTGCCATCGGCTCGACGTCGTGCAGGCTGCGGTCGTGAAACTGCTGCGGGCGCCCCGTACAACAGCTCCAACGCACTGGAATCGCTTGCAGACTTTTGCGTGTTTCGTCTTGGGGGACGGTGGCGCTGCCGCTGCCTTGTTTGACGTTGGCGCTGCGCATCCCGGGGAGAGCGGCGAGCCGCCGCATGCCTCCGGTCATGCCCAACACCGACGCCAGCCCTGCGACTTCCATCATGCTCTTCATCATGGTCATTCCATTCGTCGGTGCATTCAAGCGGCCAGGCGCGCCGACTTAATGCAGTCGGGCGTGAATTCGAAGGCAATCTCGGGATCGGGTTGAACGAGTTTGGTCTTCTTGCCGGTGTAGTGAAGCCGCGACAGGATGTCGCGCATCAGGTTCAGGCGTGCCAGGCGTTTGTCGTCGGTATGGATGATGTGCCAGGGGGCGATGGCCGTATGCGTGCGCATCAACATCGCATCGCGCGCTTCGGAGTACGCGTTCCAACGCTTGATGGCCACAGCGTCGACGGGGCTGATCTTCCACTGCTTGAGCGGGTCGCGATGGCGTGCAGCCAGGCGCCGGGACTGCTCGTCCTTGCCAATGTCAAGGTAGTACTTGAGTAGGGTGATGCCGGAGTTGACGAGCATCTCCTCGAACTTGGGCACCGAATTCATGAATTCCTCATGCTCGGCTTTGGTGCAAAACCCCATCACGTGCTCGACACCGGCGCGGTTGTACCAGCTGCGGTTGAAGAGGACGAGCTCCTCGGCAACCGGCAGTTGCGACACGTAGCGCTGGAAGTACCACGCGCGGCGCTCGCGGTCCGACGGCTTGCCGAGCGCGACGACGCGTGTATCCCGCGGGCTCAGGTTCTTGACGATGCGCTTGATGCTCCCGTCCTTGCCGGACGCGTCGCGGCCTTCGAGGAGCACGAGGATCGAGTCTTCGCAGCGGATGAAGTGGCGCTGCAGCTTGACCAGCTCGATCCGAAGGAGATGCAGCTGCGCCTTGTAGTCCGCACGTGCAGCCTCGCCGTCGGTGTTGCCTTGACCGGCGTCGGACGCGTCGCCTTCCATGGGCTTGCTGTGCTTCTTGCTGCGATGGGTCTTTGCCATGGAGTTCTCTTCGTATGAAAGTCAAGCATTCGGATCGAACGCGGACTGCGTGCGTCGAAGCCGATGGGCAGTGACAGGGCGGCGGCGCGAGCCAATCGAGTGCAGCTTGGACTCCGTATTTGCGTACGGGTCAAAGACCCCTCGTTTCCAGAAGCGGCGAAGCGAGTTGCGCAGCGCTTCTGTCCGAGGGCGCGCCGGGAATCTCTACTTCAGACCAGAAACCTTTCCGCTCCAGTAAGCATCGATCTTCTCGCTTTGAGAAACGAAATCGCCATGGGGCGCGAACTCATTCCTTCGCACCCGGGGAGCGGAATCGATAACGTTCTTCGTTGTATCGAGCACCAGCATGCCGAGACCGGACGTCGCTTTGAAACTTTCCCACGGCACCGGAATGTAGTTCTCACCGATCCCGAAGATGCCCCCGCGGCCGACGACCAGATAGCTGATCTTCCCGGTCTTCGGGCTTGTCACGAGATCGGAGACGCTGCCGAGGTCCTCGCCCTTGGGCGTAAGCACGTCGGTTCCGATCAACTGATCCGATCGATAGGCGTGCTCGCTTGCTGCAACGGGCTCGGCGCCTGCAAGCTGTTGCCGCTTCCAACCCACCAAATCCGCTCTCGGCGCTTTGCCTTCGCGGAGGTCGGCGGCATAACGGCCGTACAAGTTCCGAGCCGCCGCAAGCACCCCGCGGCATGCTACGCTTTCGCCTTGCTCGGCAAGGATGCTGGCTGAGCCAATGAGTGTGCGAATTTCATAGCCCGGTCGCGCCGACGGATAACCCCACGCATCCGTCGTGCCACCGCCTACCGCTGTTCCCAGCCCTCCGTAGCCGTAGCCACTTTCGTATCCGTATCCGTATCCGTATCCGTACAAGGGATAGCCATAGCCGAGACTGGAGCCACGCAGCCAGTACCCGTCCTTTTGCATCTGCTCGGAGAAGGTGCGCAGATCGCCCATGCAGGCATGGTCTGGCTTCTTGTCGGCAGCGGCGGTGGAGTTTGCAGGCGCGTCGTTGGCCGCCACCAACTGCGGTGGAGATGCCGCGAGCAACGGACCCGCAAAGCCGATCGACAGGACCGCCGACACGGCCACGATGATCGTTTGCGGTTTGCTGCTCGGGCGCTGGTGATGATTTCTCTGATTCAAAAACATAATGCTCTCCTGGTGAATTGATCAATAAACACGGCTGTCATGCGAGTTGCTAGTCCGCCAATGGGAGACGAATCGATGGCGCGTTTCGGATCGTCCGCGCAGCAGCGGCGATGGCCACGGGCAGCAGGTCATGTCGCGCCGCGATCCAGTGTCAGATCGTCGGACCAGTAGCTGCGACGGCCGTAGTGTTCGTACAGGCTCGCCTCCTGATGACGGTCCAACGGCGCGGTGTGCACGTAAGGCGGCGAGTCCTTGATGGCTTGCCGCGTCAAGTCAGCCGAGACCGTCGCGTGGAGCCAGCCCACACTGTCGATCCATTGCGGCGCAATGAGCACCTGGTGTCCGAGCCACCAGTTGCTCGTATCGACAACGAGATAGCGAATCGCCCAGGTCTCGTCATCAACGAGCATGCTGTGCACGTGTCCGATGTCGCCGTCCCTGGCGTGCACGTAGTAGCGCTTGACGGCCTCGCAACTGCGCAGGTGGGAGTCCGCTTTTGCTTCGGGTTGCGATTCCGCCGGCGCCGTGGTGGCGTCATTCGGGCTGGTCTCCCAGCTTCGCCCGCGGTCTTCGCCCCAGCCCGACAACATCGACCCGGGGTAGATTCCTGCGCCCCAGTACCCAGCACCGCCCCAATACAGCGGATAGCCGTAGTAACCGAGGTAGTCGATCTCGTGCTGGCGCGAAACCGGCTTGTCGGTATCGATGTCCGGGCTGTTCTTCACTTTCTCCCGTGTCAACGAGATCGGCAACACCTTTTCTGACGTATTCGGCTTGCCAACGGAAAAGGGCGAGATCAGCACCTTGCGACTCGACAGCCAACTGCCGGCATCGACGACGAGATAGCGAACAGTCCAGCCTTCATCGTCGAAGTAGAGGTCCTTGACGTGACCGATGACGCCGTCCGTGGCGCTCATGGCATAGCCCTCGAGGTCTTTTATGTTGCGCAACATCGTTTCACTCCATCAGGTTCGCTGAATCGCGTGCAACGACTGTGCGCGTGGCTTGCCTGCGCTGTCTGTGTGTTACCGCACACAGCAAGCAAGGGGTGATTGGTGATCGGTCTGTGTGCGGCAACGCACAGACGAAGCCGCGCTCGTCGCCAATCATGAGTCGACGTCCTGAAACGCAACCCGTTCGGTGCCGCACACGTCGCGCTGGTCTTGGTAGTCCGAATAGTCCCGCACTGGAACGCAGTCAACATGAATCCCAAAGGCGACATCGTCCTCATCACCGGCTCCAACGGCCGCATCGGTACCGCAGTGATGAAGCGGCTGCGCGAGCGCTTCGACAACGTCGTCGGCTTCGACCTCTCCGCTCCCGAGCCGCCGCCGCCCGAGTGCGTGCGCATCGCCGTCGACGTCGCCTCGGTCGACGGCGTTCGCGAGGGGCTGCGGATGCTCCGCGAACATCATGGGCAGAAGGTGGCTGCGGTGGTGCACCTGGCTGCCTACTACGACTTCGTCGGCAAGCCGAGCTCCAAATACGATCAGATCACGGTGGAAGGCACGCGCCGGCTGTTGCTCGGGCTACGCGAAAGCTTTGAGGTCGAGCAATTCATTTTCTCGAGCACGATGCTCGTTCACAGCCCCGTCGAGCCAGGGCAGTTCATCGACGAAGAAGGGCCGATCGGGCCGACCTGGGCTTACCCCGAGTCCAAGGTTCGAACCGAGGCCCTCATCCGCGCTGAACGCGGAGCCATATCGGCCGTATTACTTCGCTTCGCCGGTGTCTACGACGATGTCTGTCATTCACCGCCCTTGGCAAACCAGATGCAACGCATCTTCGAGCGCCAACTCGCCAGCCATCTGTATTCAGGCGAAACCTCGCATGGTCAGTCGTACGTGCACATGGACGACGTGGTCGATGCGATCGAGAAGGCCGTGCAACGGCGCGCCGAGTTGCCTAAGGAGACTGCGATTCTCATCGGTGAGCGGGACGCCTTGAGCTACGACGAGTTGCAGCACACCTTCCAGCGGCTGATCCTGGGCGAATCGTGGGAGACACACAACGTGCCCGGGCTGATCGCAAAGGTCGGCGCCTGGGTAGAGGACCATATGCCCGGACAGGCCCCGTTCATCAAGCCCTGGATGATTGATCGAGCCAACGATCACTACGCCCTCGATATTTCGCGCGCTCACAGCTTGCTCGACTGGTCCCCCCAACGCTCCTTGCGCGAGACTTTGCCCAAGATGGTGGCTGCGTTGAAGGCCGACCCCGTGGGTTGGTACCGCGAGCACGCGCTGGAGCCGGCCCCATCGGCCATGATGGTGGCCGAGGTCGCCTCTGCTGACGAAGCTGGGCCGGCAGCAAGTGCCGACGTCCAGCGGCAGGCCGATGCCCCCGGTTACAGCTGTCCCATGCACCCCGAGGTCGTCAGTGATGAACCGGGCGGATGCCCTAAGTGCGGAATGGCTTTGGAGCCTCGACAAGTGAAGGATGGACACCATGGCTGACGCACACGCCGGGCATGCTGGCCACGCCGGCCATTCTGGTCACGCGGGGGCTGGCGCTGCCAGTTCCGATGCACCGGCTGGCGGCGCAGTCGACATGATGGTCGCCGAGCACCGCAAGCTGCTGTGGCCGCACTACCTGAACCTGATGCTGGGCGTGTGGCTGCTCACCAGTCCCTTTGCACTCGGCTATTTCAGTGCATTCATGCCTAGCCCGAGCCTGCTCTGGGTGACCGCCGAACGGGCGCTGCCTTCGTTTGAGGCTCGAAATCTCGCGATGGCCGTCAGCGACATCGCAAGCGGCCTGTTGGTGATGGTCTTCAGCTACCTCTCGCTGGATGCCTCACGCCGCTATCCGTGGGCACAGTGGGCCAATGCCGTGGTCGGCGGTTGGCTGTTGTTTGCGCCGCTGGTGTTCTGGGCACCGATGCCTGGCGCCTATGCCAACGACACGCTGGTCGGCGGAATGGTGATTGCGCTGTCGGTGCTGATTCCCATGATGCCCGGCATGAGCATGGCCGGCATGATGGGCACGCCCGACATCCCGCCCGGCTGGCTTTATTCGCCGGCCAGCTGGGTGCAGCGCGCGCCGATCGCCGTGCTCGCCTTCATCGGCTTCCTGATTGCGCGCTACATGACGGCCTACCAGCTCGGCTACATCGACGTGGCCTGGGACCCCTTCTTCGTCGGCAGCGGCAGGTTTAACGGTACTGAGACCATCATCACCTCGGATGTCTCCAAGGCCTGGCCGGTGGCAGATTCCGGTCTCGGCGCCGTGGTCTATATGCTCGAAATGGTGATGACTTTCATGGGCGGCAGGGACCGCTGGCGCACCATGCCGTGGATGGTGCTGGCGCTGGCGTTCCTGATCTTGCCGCTCGGCGTGGTCAGCATCTATTTCGTCATCATCCAGCCCATCGTCATCGGCACGTGGTGCACGCTGTGCATCATCGCGGCACTCGCCATGGCCTTGATGATTCCGTATTCGCTCGACGAATTCGTGGCCATGGGTCAGTTCCTGCTCGACGCGCGCCGCAAGGGCAAGCCGTTTTGGCGCACCTTCTGGACCGGTGACGCGATGGAAGGCGGCACCGAGGATTCGTCCAAAGGCCGGCTTGGAACCAAGCGCGAGCAATGGTCCGAGGCCACGCGCGGGGTGACCTACCCGGTGACGTTGTGGCTGAGCATCGCGATCGGTTTGTGGTTGACTTTCACTCGCGTCAGCTTCGGCAGCTCCGGTGCCATGGCCAATAGCGACCACCTGATCGGCGCGCTGGTGGTTACGTTCTCGCTGATGGCCTTTGCCGAAGTCGCGCGCGCCGTGCGTTTCGTCAACATCGCGTTCGGCGCGTGGCTGATTGCCGCCCCGTGGGTTCTGAGCGGCGCGGGTTCACCGCAGGCCACTTGGAACGGTGTGATCTGCGGCGTGCTGCTCATTTGCCTCGCGGTTCCACGCGGGCGCATCCGGGCCACCTATGCAGGATGGAATCGATATGTCTTCTGACAAGTACGCCACCGCGTCCTAACGCGGCCGGCGTCCCGTCAAACATGTGCTGTTGACCTTCGGAGCTGTTGTGTTTGTCGGCTTGCTCGTCGCAGCCGGCGTGATATTTTCCGGGTTCTTCAACGTGGCGGCCACGGTGGTCGATTCCCGGCCGCTGAGCTGGATGTTGGTGACCGTGCGGGAGGCGTCGATCCAGCGACATGCGCGAGACATTCAGGCACCTGAGCTCGGTGAACCTGAGCAGCTTGACCGAGGTTTCAGGACTTATCGGAAAAACTGCGTCATGTGTCACACGCCGGTAGGACGCGAGGCCACACCCATGGCGGTCGGATCAATCCCCAGGCACCAAGTTTTGGCGCCGATGCCGACGACATGACCGCAGCCGAGCTGTTCTGGGTGACCAAGAACGGTATCCGGTTCACGGCCATGCCGGCATGGGGTCCGTCCCACGGCGACCAGGGACTGTGGGACGTGGTCGCCTTTTTGCTTACGCTTCCAAAACTGAGCGCGGCGGAGTACGACACCGTCGACCGCCGCATTCCGCTGGAAGTTGAGCCGACGAAGTAGGTGATCAAGGACGTGATCACGCAAAGTCGCATGAATCGTCGGGAAGTCCAGCGTCTGCGTCGCCAACGCGTTTTGAGGAGATGAGCCGTGAGCAGCACGGTTTTTCGCACGCACTCGATTGATAAAAAAAACGTCGACGCGGCTGTTGACTTCGGTCCTCGCTGCGATCGCCGCATTGCCGAGCCCAGCTCTCGCACAGTCGCCCGAGAAAAAGGAGATCGCGCACCCGTTGTATACCCACGAAGGCTTGCCCGACGTGGTGGGAAATTACAGCGTCCGACTGTCGAGCCTCGCAACCCGAGCCGACGGTTCGACGAACGCAGACGTCGCCTTTGATGCGGAGACGGGGCTCACCGACAGAGCCGGATTGCATAGTTGAAGCGATCATTTCTGGCAGCATCGCGGCACTGAGGCGATGTTCCAGTTCGTCGCCTGGAAAAGCCAGGACGGTGAGAGCGGATTTGCACCGATCCATCGAGTTCGAAGGGCCCACGCGGTCGGTCGGCGGCAAGCCGGCAACGTCGGTTGGCTTCGCAACCAGGCTCGCGAACTCGATGGTCGCATTCAACCAAGCGTTTCACTACGATCAGGCGGAAAAGTCCTTGGGGGTCAGCGCAACTATGGTCCTGCGAGCGACCGAGCGCATCTTTACTGTGATCGAAGTCTTCGGGATGGAAGACAGCGAGACACCAACCCTGGTCAATCTGATTGCAGATTTGAAAATCGATTGCCGGGTGGCAACCCGATCGGTGTGGCGTACCGACGGCCAGTGACCGGCGCGCCCGAACTCTGTTGGCAGCGGTTCGTTCTACTGGAATTCCTGTTGGGGAGTTGATCGGCAGAAAGTCTTCCGAACCGATCACCCGCTTACTCATCAGCCCTTGTCGAATCACATCGGCGGGTCAGACAGTAGCCGCGCTCTGCCACGTCTCCGTCACTGTGCGCTCACCATCGGCTGCGTCTTCCTCCCGAGATGGGGAGGCCCTTTTGCCTGTCTTCGCGGAAAATGCAGCAGCACGAGCACGCTCAGCAGCGCTGCAAAGAAGCACCACACCGAAATGAACCAGAACGCATAGAACGCATAGGTGCCGACAAACGAAATGAAGGCGGCCGCGCCAAACCATCTGACCGAGCGATGACTGGAGAAGAGGCTGCTGACGCAGGTGCCCAACAGGTACAGCCCCATCGCAGCCAGTGCATAGAAATGCGGGGAGATGTAGGCGATGTGCCCGTCCGAGGGTTCGGCGACGACCGACAAGCGCACCAGGAAATACAGCAGGTACAGGCTCACCGTCGCGCCGGCAAGCGCGATCGCGACCAACACCTTGCGCCGCCACGGCGTGGGTTCGAGCAAGAGAACCGCCACCGGCACGTAGAGCGGCCACAGCACGTGCGAGAAGAACGAGAACGCATGCGTCAGCGCCGTGTTCAGCAGCGGTGCCTTGGCGGGGAAGGTCAGCCACAACGCGCCCTCGATCAATTGCTGAAGGCCGAACAGCACGGGAATCAACGCATACGGCAATTCGGCGCGGCGACCCGCGCGCCGCGTTGTCACCGTGCCGACGATCAGCAGCGCGACGCCTGCGGTGAAACTGGCGGTGGCAGAAAAGCACATGGGGGTTCGCGAGCAAATCTTCCTGCCGTATCACAGCCGATGCGCGGAGCCAGCAAGCGATGGTCGGTTCACTTCAACATCGTCAGCAACGCTCTGGCAGCAGGCTCAGAAGAAGCCGGGTTCTGCCCGGTGATCAGAAGGCCATCGACAACGACATGCGGCTGCCAGTCGGCTGCCTTGGAATACCTGCCGCCGTTCTCCCTGAGCATGTCCTCGACCAGGAAAGGCACCACCTCGGTCAGGCCAGCGGCTTGCTCTTCGGTGTTGGTGAAGCCCGTGACCGTCTTGCCGGCCACCACGGGCTTGCTGTCGCCTGCCTTCACATGCCGCAGCGCGCCCGGAGCGTGACAAACGGCGGCAACCGGCCGGCCAGCTGCGAGCATGGCTTCAATCAACGCGATCGAGTACCCATTTTCAGCCAGGTCCCACAGCGGACCGTGTCCGCCGGGGTAGAACACGGCGTCGAAATCGCCGGCGGCCACGTCGCGCAGCTTGAGGCTGCTGGCCAGCGCAGCTTGCGCCGCGGGATCGGCCTTGAAGCGGCGCGTGAAATCGGTCTGCGACGCAGCATCGTCGCTCGTTGGGTCGAGCGGTGGCTGGCCGCCAAGCGGCGAAGCCAGCGTGATCTCGGCGCCCGCGTCCTGGAAGACGTAGTAGGGCGCGGCAAATTCCTCAAGCCAGAAGCCGGTCTTCTTGCCGGTGTCGCCGAGCTTGTCGTGCGAGGTCAGAACCATCAATATCTTCATGTTGACTCTCCGAAATCTGTTCAAACGCCGTTGGTCGGCCGGCGCATTGTGTTTACTTGAATGTCTTGACCAAGGCCAAAACTCGGTCTCGAAGAACCCGGGCGAGAGCCAGTCGGTGATGCGACTCGCGTCCAACCCTTCAGCGTCGATACTGCCGATTTTGAGCAACTCCACGCAGTCCCGCATCGAAAAAGGCATCGAGTTCACCGCAGCATTCGCGCGCTGACGGTCGATGAATCTGGCCATCGAATGCGGTCAGTCGCACCGATCGAACACCAGCGATTGACACCCTGACATGGCGCCTACAGTATGAATGACATCGTGATCGGTCTGTGCGTTGGTCAACAGAGTTCCGCTGGCGCTGCTTGAGCGGTGCGGTCTTGAGGTCTCCTGAACCATGGTCAGCCCTGCGCATGCAGCTCCCATTTCGGATAGTCCTCTTCGTGATTGAACATGTTTGAGCGCTACTTCCGCGACATCACCAACAACCGCATCTGGCGCGACAGCTGCACCAGCGTCGCCGAGCTGCAACTGGCCGTCGATCCTTGCGTCGCCCACCACAACCTCGCCCGCAAGCCGCCCACCCGAACGGCATAAGCACAGGACATTATTGCGAAATTCACTCGTGCCAAGGCTGCGCTTGCCGCCCTTGTTGTCCAAGTACCGACCAGACCGGCGCACTGCGCCGGCGCGTTCGATCGGCCCTCGACGGCTGACGTTTTGTGTGGCAGCGCACAGACATCCCAGCAGACTGCGGTCATCGTGCAGAGGGTTAGAACTGGGCTTCAACCGCACTCCATCATCGAGGAACCACTATGCAAACCGAAACAATGAACGTAACTGGAATGACTTGCGGCGGCTGCGTCAGCAAACTGACTCGGGCACTGACCGCTGTGCCCGGCGTGGGGCACGTGGAGGTGTCGCTGCCCGGCAAGGCTTCCGTCGACTTTGACGAAGCGCTGACATCGCGAGAGCGCCTGCAATCAGCCGTGAAGGGCGCTGGCTATGGGGTGGCGGTCGGCGAAGACGCAACTGCAACTCGGACCAAGGGCGGATGCTGCGGCTGATTTACTGGACGGTGTCGCGTTGTTTGCGTCGATGACGGCGTTCCGCCTTTGCCAACGCCGGGCTTGCCGATGAAAAAGGCATCCGCACGGGTTGCTCCGATGCCGCCGCTGCGTCCCTGGCAGCTGGTCTGGCTCACGGCCACCGTCTTCGTCATCGCGGCTGGCTATGGGGCGCTCCTGCCCCAATGGCAAGGATGGTTGGCGGCCCCGTCGGTCGGGATATTGGCGATCCTCCTGGCTCGGCCAGCATGGGGATCGGCGGTTCTGGATCGATCCCCGCCTCGCGTGCCCAGGCGGAAAGCGGCTCATCCATAAACACCCTCGGCCGGACCAGCACCCTGACCTCGTGTCGCTACGCGACGGGCTTCTCGCCACCGTGCCGCACGCTGAGATGCGCAGCTGGGAGTTTTGTGTCCGACAGTGCATAGACCTGCGCTTCACGGTCCGCAAAAAACGGCAACGGAACCCCCGTTGCCATTCACTCTGGAGTCACGATGAACACGAAACTTGTCAGCAGCATTGGCCTTGTATCGAATGCCCGACTGCGGACGATCAGCCCGCAGGCCTCGCTCGTCGACGCCGCGATCCTGCTTTCGCTCACGCAGATCAGCCTTGTTGTCGTCTGCGTCGCTGATGGCTCGATGGTGGGTGTCATCACCAAGACCGATATCGTCTGCAGGATCGGTCAATGCCGGGCGGACGCCTGGACCACTCCGGTCGCGGACATGATGACGCGGGAGATCACTTCGTGCCGCCCGACCGATTCGCTCACGGATGTCTTGTCTTCGATGCAAAAACGCGGCCTCGTTCACATTCCCGTCATCGACGAGCAGCGAAAGCCGTTGGGCGTGGTCAACTCGCACGACGCGCTCAGGGCGTTGCTGGCGGAAGAAGCGTACGAGGAGTCACTTCTGCGTGACTACGTCATGGGTGTGGGCTACCGGTGAACATAGGCGGTGGTGTGGGTGCGGGCTGCCCGCCGAAGCAGCCGCCAGGACCACATTCACGACTTCATCGTCCGCCGGAGAAAGGCGGCGATCGCCAGCGCTGCCGTCAGCGTCACGCCCACGGTCCAGGCAAGCACGGCGAACAGATCGGTCTGGTAGTGCCATGTCGCGATGCTGGCAGCGACAAAGCCGATTTCAATGGCGCCGAACGAGATCGTGAGCCAGAGGCCCAATCGATTCACCGAACGCTGGCTTCTGGTCGTGATCTCGAACGTGAGCGCTTCGAGCCGGTTCGTCACGGCCTTGAACAGATCGTCGATACCGAACAGCACCTCGCCACGAGCGATTGACGCCTCTGTATAGCTGTGGATCTTGGCGAGCGTGCCGTAATACTCCTCCAGGTTATCGAAGATTTCGCGCCTGAGCTGGATGATGTCTTCGATGGTGCCGTAGATGCCCCGGGAAAATCGATCGAGGAACGACCGAAGCACCGCTCGATCGAGGCACAGGACTTCGAGCGTGAGCAGCAGGGGCAGCACGTTCTGCGACAGTCGCGGCGCTTCCCCGTCCTTTGAATCCGAAGTTACAGCAACCGCGCTGTTGCGTGCGAGGAGCCACAAGCCATCTTCGCGGTGGCAGACGTCAGCGGCAAGCTCCTGGTCGACGAAACTCGTCTTGAAACGTCGGCTCGACGCATCGCGATGCAACAGCGAAACGAGATCTCGTCCGTGTCGCGCGCGAAGCTCTGCCAACGTGGCTTCGCGGAATCGGACCAGCGTCAGCGGGATGTAGAGCTCCGGCAGGTCCGCCGGACTCCGCTCGACACCGGCGAGGCGGTCCCAGATCGCCCTCGCAGGGCTGACAGGCGACTCCGGGTCGAGCCAGCTGATCCACTTCGCGATGTCGAATGGCTGGGGTGGCGCGAAGATCATGACCTCCCAAACCGCTGCCCCGCATTTGTGAAGGGCGACGTAGATATCGGCATGCGTCGGCTGACTGTCGTGCCCTGACAGTTTCATCCTCCCCACGATCGTGCGCTGGACACGGCTTGCCCGCGCGTAGTTGTCGCCAAGCAGGTGCCGCTGGAGATGCTCCATCGGACTCAGGTAGGAATTCGATACTTCCGGCGGGACGGGCAACAGCCCGGCCACTGCGCCGGTTCGACCCGCCATGGCATCCGGCGTCATGGCGTAGAACAGCACGAATGCAGGTGCCAGCATGACCGCATCTGAAGCCGAAGCAGCGCCTGGGCGAAGCGTCGCGACGTTCAGGTTTTCCTGAAGGTGGTTCGAATCTCGCTGAACAGCACCGCCTGCAATCGCTGTTGCTCCTGCGACGGGTGCGTCGCTGCGCGGTTCGTCACTGGAACGGCGGCAGGAGGGTGAGGATGAGCTACGGGAGAGTTGGCCCATTCGACATGCCGCTGCCGTCGAAGCGGGCCAGGCGGTAAGTTTTGCCTACCGCCAATTTGGGCTGGCCATGAACCAGGCGAGCCCAAGTGCGAACGTCATCAGTGGCAGTGCCCAACGGCTGAGGTCGCGTGCTGACCGCCTGCACTGCCTTGGTCCTGCGCCGCACTCGCGTGCGTCTTCGCCTCGTCGTGATTGCCTTTTTCATGCTCGGCGACCGCTTGAAAATGATGGTATGCGGCGGCGACATGGCTGGCAGCAGCGAGATGGTGCTCTGAGCACGCCATTTTGATTTTGGAGTCGTCCATGATCTGTTCCTTAGAGTTGAGATGACTGCGCCCATCGGCGCCAGTGGTTCGCGAAATCGACTGCGCCCATTCGGTGTTCGTCGATTCGTACCATGGAGTCTGCTGTTCGACGACAGTCCCGTCTGTGCGATGACGCACATTGTCGGCATCCGTCGGTGACCACGAAACGAAAACCCTGAACGGCGTCGCCGTCAGCTGCTTTTCGGTTGGCGTGTCGCGCTACGGCGCCGCAGATGCCTTGGCTGGATGCGCGGCTTCTGGTGGCCCTGCGGGCGCTGGTTTGTCTTTCTCTCCGGCCTGACGAATGCCTGCCAGCTTGGTGCGCTTCAACAGCAGTGCGTTGATCGCCACGATCAGGGTGCTGCCGGACATCGACAGCGCCGCGACCGCCGGACTCAATACGAAGGGGTACAGGACGCCCGCGGCAAGCGGGAACGCGATCACGTTGTAGCCCACCGCCCACCACAGGTTCTGGTGCATCTTGCGTACCGTGGCGCGCGACAACTCAATCGCGCCGACGATGTCGTAGGGGTCGCTTTTCATCAGCACGACATCGGCGCTTTCCATCGCCACGTCGGTGCCGGCGCCGATGGCGAAGCCCACGTTCGCCTGGGTCAGTGCTGGTGCGTCGTTGACGCCGTCGCCGACCATACCGACCTTCTTCCCCTGGGCTTGCAGCTCCTTGATCTTCTGCGCCTTCTGCGCTGGCAGTACATCGGCCAGAATGCTGTCGATGCCCAGATCGGCGGCGATCCGCTTGGCGGTCGCCGCGTTGTCGCCGGTGAGCATGACCACTTCGATCTTGCCTTCCCGCAGCTTCGCCACCGCGGCCTTCGAGGTGGGCCGGATGGCATCCGCGATCGCGATCAGGCCGATCACGCGTGCAGCCTGCGACACGTGCACCACCGTGCGGCCGCCCTCCTGCAGGCGGGTGGATTCGGCTTCAAGGGGTCCGAGCGCAATCTTTTGCGTGTCCATCAGCAGCCGGTTGCCGAGGAAGACGGTGCCGCCCGCCGTTTCGGCGCGCGCGCCCATGCCGTCGATGCTTTCGAAATCTGTAGGTGCTTCCACCGTCAGGTCCTTGGCCCTTTGCATGATCGCCTGCGCGAGTGGGTGAGCCGAGCCTTGCTCGACGGCCGCGGCCGCGATCAGCAAGCTGTCCTCGGTGATGCCTTCCGCTGTCACGATCTCGACCACCTCGGGTTTGCCGACGGTGAGCGTGCCTGTCTTGTCGAACACGATCGTCGTGAGCTTGGTCGCGTCTTCGAGCGCCGAGGCGTTCTTGAACAGGATGCCGTTCACCGCGCCCAGACTGGTGCTCACCATGACCGCCATTGGCGTCGCCAGTCCCAGGGCGTCCGGGCAGGCAATCACGAAGACGGTGATGGTCAGCGTCACCGCCAGCAGCAAGGTTTCCCCAATGACCCAGAACCAGATAGCGAAGGTCAACAACCCGATGACGATCGCCGCGACCACCAGCCACTGCGCGGCCCGGTCGGCCAGCAGCTGCGCCGGTGCCTTCGAGTTCTGCGCGTCCTGCACCAGCTTGACGATCTGGGCCAGCGCCGAGTCGGCTCCGACCTTCGTCGCCTTGTAGC
Organism: Burkholderiales bacterium; assembly: GCA_038200275.1. Classification (GTDB taxonomy): domain Bacteria; phylum Pseudomonadota; class Gammaproteobacteria; order Burkholderiales; family Burkholderiaceae_C; genus JBBPYC01. The sequence goes on along the minus strand of JBBPYC010000036.1, from coordinate 20,813 downwards.
GAAAGCTTCCGTTCGTGTTGATGCTGGCACCGACCACCTTGTCGCCGGGGCCCTTCTGCACCGGCATCGACTCGCCGGTGAGCATCGACTCGTCAACCAGCGACTGGCCTGTTTCCACGGTGCCGTCGACAGGGATCTTGTTGCCCGGCCGGATGACGACGATCTCTCCGGCGAGCACCTCGGCCGTGGCGACTTCGACTTCGGCGCCGTTGCGGACCACGTTGGCCTTGGCAGGCGTCAGATTCATCAGCGCCTTGATCGCCGACGTCGCTCCTGCGCGGGCGCGCATTTCGAGCCAGTGCCCGAGCAGAATGAAAACCAGAAGGATGGAAACCGCTTCGAAGAACTGGCCGCCTCCCTCGAAGAAAAAGGTCGATGCGACGCTGAACAGATAGCCGGTCCCGACGCTCAGCACGACCAGCACGGCCATGCTCAGAACGCCCTTTTTCAATGAGCGCCAGGCGGACACGAAGAACGTCCAGCTCGGATACAGAATCGCCGCACTGGCGAACAAGAACAACCACACGTTTTGTTCGAGGCCGAACGGCGGCGTGGGTGGCTCGAAGAGACCTCCCATTGGTGCGTACACGAAGATCGGAATGGTGAAGAACAGGCAGATGAAGAAGCGGTTGCGCATGTCGCGCACCATGGCCGGCATGTCCTTGCCGTCATGGCCCATTTCGTATGCCATCTCGTCTTTCGCGCCCTTTACGCCCTTTGCGCCTTTGGCATGTCCAGCGTGATCGCCCGTAGCGGGAGCGGTTTTCGGCGATTCGCCGCTCTGAGCCGGCGCGCTCTCGTCGTCGCTTCCGACGGCATGCTTCACCCACGCCCCCACTTTGCTCAACGAGCTCGGCTCCGCTTCGCTATTGTCCGCGGCGGGAGGTGTGTCGGAAACCGTGGCTGCAGGTTCAGCAGAATCTTCCGGGTCCGTTTTCGGCCCGGTGGGAGCTGGCGCCTCCGGCTTTGGTTGAACGTCCGCCCCGGCTTCCGCGGCTGTGCCGGAAGCGGGTGCGGCGGACGGCGCGCCAGAGGCTGCCCCTTGCGGGTCGGTGTCAGTGATTGCCGGTGTCGCAGGCGTTGCAGTGAGCTTGCTCTCGCCGTCATCGGGCGCACCGGAGTTGGGAGCGGCAACTGCTGTTGGAGCAGTCTCTTGCTCGTACCCGCTTTGTCGTACGTCCGACTTGATGTCCGACACATGCAGGCGCGTTTCGTCGTAGCGCACCGTGGCCGTCCCGGCGGCGTAGTTCACAGTCACGCTCTCGACGCCGGGGACCGCGCCGACCCGTTTCTCGACGCCCGACACGCTCAATACCGAGAGCATGTCGTGCACTTCAATGACACTTGTTTTCATCGCCGTTCCTGACAGTTCATTTCATTGGCGCAATCCCGGTTGAGATTGCGCGCGACACAGCTCCGCCCTATTTACGTAACGGTGGGAGCTGACTTGCCTTTCGACGCATCGCCGGGGGGCGTGGCGTCGGAAGCCGCAGTGGAATTAGCCGCCGGGTTGGCGTCGACCGTGACCGCGCCCGAAGCGGGCGAAGAAGGTTTTGCCGGCGCCGGTGGCTTCGCCGCTGGTGCAGATGGGTCCGTTACCGAGGAAGCCGCACGGTTTCCGCCCGCGGCGTCGTTGGCGCCGGCCGACGTTTTAGGCTTCGCACCGGGTGTCTCTGCCGGTGCAGCCTGCATGTCGTGCCCGTGCGCCGCAAACCCACCCGGAGGTGCGCCGTCTTCCTCGTATCCGCTCTGACGCACTTGCGCCTTGATATCGGCAACATCGAGACGGGTTTCGTCGTAGCGCACGGTCGCGTTGCCGGCCGCGTGGTTGACGGTCACGCTCTCGACGCCTGCCACCTCGCCAATCCGCGTCTCCACGCCGGCGACGCTCAAGACCGATAGCATGTCTCGAACCTCGATTACGCTCGTTTTCATTGTGTTTCCTTCATGTCAATTGATTGATCTACGCCGGCGGGCGGGGCCGCAAGGCCAGCGCCTTGCGCCAAGCCTCACATCTTGTGTTTGATTTCATTCAGGTCGTTCGTATGGGTGGCACTGACCATTTCGCAGGCGGCCACCGGCACCGAATTCCCGTTGCGCCACGCCCAGCCCACTGGCATGAAGGGTTCGGTCCGCCTCGCCATGTCACCTGCAGGCTCGAACGACACTTTCAAACCGGACTCGACTTGCATCAACCCGGTGGGGAGTGGCGCGAAATCGCCCGTCAGTTCGTCGTGCAAGTGAGGCATGCAGACTCCCAGGTCGTACGCCGACAGTCTGCGCAGCATGTCCTGCACCTCCGGCAATTGAATCGCCGCTTGCGCAGCCCTGATTCGCGGTGGCAACTGACGCGCGGTTGCCTCTGAAATGTGGGACGTCATCATGGTGTTCTCCTCAGCTGAAATCGACCCATTGAATGGCTGGGTCAGGTGCCATTGGAGGGCGGCGCTGACTTCTCGAGCCAGCCTCCCGTGAAGCCGGCCCGCTTGAGCCCGGTAACGATGTGCGGGCAGCGCCGCATCAGCTGCCAGAGCAGGCCGGTGCGGTGGTTTTCGATCATCAGCATGATTGGTCCCTGGTTGAGGCCGTAGTGCCACGGCGATACCCACCACCCGTATGGATTCCCTGGCTCGCCCGGGTGCGAGGGATTGAAAGAGGCCTTGAACCCGTAAGAATTGAATTCGGTCAGCCTCGCTTGGAAGATGCAATACTCGAGCGCCGGCAAGACGATCTCAGGGGCAAAGGGCAGCGACGCCGCCACCGCCCAGGGTGCAATGGTTCCGTCGTCAGGACCGTGCGGAACGCCGCGTGCGAGGTAGTCGAATAACTCGCGATCGAGGCCGCGCACGCTTAGCGTGCCCGGGCCTGGGCCGTCGCTCGCCGTAATGCCCCAGCAATGCTCGCCGTAGGACTTGTAGCCGAAGGGATTGTCGATGGCGTAACGCTGCTGCACCAGCGTCGCCCGGCGACTGTTCTCGAAGTAGTCGATGCCCTTGCCCCGCATGAACTCGTCCTGGATGCCGCGAAAGTCGATCCAGACATGCGAGAGCTGATGGATGAAAAGCGGCCCCGCGTAGAGATAGTCGCAGTCGTAGGCGTGCTCCCACCGGTAGGTCGATGACCAGGCAGCGTAGCTTTGCTCCGGCAGCGGATGGGTGGGTGAGCCGAGGCCGAGGACATACAGCAGCAGTGCTTCGTCGTAGCCTTCCCATCGGTACTTGAGGAAGCCGCTCTCCGGCTTCCAGCCATGCGTCACCGTGAGGCCCTGGTTCTGTGCCCATTGCCAGTTGGTACGGCGATAGAGCGCCTCTGCAAGGTCGCGAATTTCAGACTCACCGGCGCTGCCGGCGTCGAAATAGCTCGCCGCTGTCAACGCACCGGCCAGCAAAAAGGCGCTGTCCACTGTCGACAGCTCGCAGTTCCAGGCTCGGCGCCCGGTTTGCATGTCCAGAAAGTGATAGTAGAAGCCTTGGAAACCAGTGGCGTCCAACTCCGGTCCTTGCTTGCTGTTCCAGAAAAATCGCAACGTGGCCAGGGTTCGCGCAACAGCTGCCGATCGCGTCATGAAGCCACGTTCGACGCTGACCGGATAACAGGACAAGGCAAGGCCGGTCGCCGCAATACTGGCGGGCCAGTTCTCCGCAGACTTGTCGATGACCAAGCCGTTCACCGGATTCGCTTCGTTCTGGAAATAACCGAACGTCTCGCGTTGCAGCGTTTCCAGCCCGACGTCGAGGGTCGGTGCGGTGATGTTCATGGTTCTGGTCTGAGTGCGATTGCCGCGGGAATAGACAGACAAGGTCTGTCGCAGCACCACACGCTAACCCCGCCTTCTTGTGCGGTCTGTGCGGCAGCGCACACCACGCAAGCGAACGCTCCTGCCAGGCACGCGGATGCCGAGCCGGGATACCCGAGAAAAGGGATACCGGAAAAAAAGAAAGGCGAGGCTTGCCGCCGGCTAGGGTTTTCGCATGCTGAATGTGCGCCGCCGCACAGACGCGGTTGCGCAGCGCGACCAACATGCCATGCATAAGCCAATGCGCCCCATCCAAAGATTTCCTGAAGAAGGACCGGATGGCCGACTGGCTAGCTCAATTCAATCGAGATTCCCAATGCAAACACAACCATTGAAGGCCGCCGCACTGACATGCCAAGGCTGCGGCCGCGCTGGTCTCCCTTCCTGCCGATCACGATTTTGTCCCGCCAATGAGGTCGCCGCCGATCGTCTCGTAGGCGACGGTTGTGGCTCTCTCAAACTCGACCATAGCCCTTGAGTCCATGCCGATCGACCAAAAAAGAGAGCAAGACATGTCCTCCAGCGCGCCCATGGACCCCAATCGTCGGCTGTGGCTCACCGCAACGTCGGTCACCGGAGGCGCAGGTTTGGTTGCCACTGCCGTTCCTTTTGTCGCTTCGATGGCGCCCAGCGAAAAAGCGCGTGCACTCGGCGCGCCGGTGGAGATTGCGCTGCAGCGTCTTGCAACGGGTGAACTTGAAACCGTCGCGTGGCGCGGCAAGCCGATCTTCGTACTCCGGCGATCGCAGGACATGCTCGAAACGCTCGGGCGTCACGACGATCTGCTGGCCGACCCCAAGTCGAACTTATCCATTCAGCCTGGATACGCCAAGAACGTCGGTCGCGCCGCCAAACCAGAGATTCTTGTGCTGATCGGGCTGTGCACCCATCTCGGATGCATCCCCACGTTTCGGCCGAAGCCGGGTGCGGCTGATCTGGGAAGTTCGTGGCCTGGCGGGTTCTTCTGTCCGTGCCACGGATCGAAGTTCGATCTGGCGGGGCGTGTGTTCAAGAACGTGCCGGCGCCGACCAATCTGGTGGTGCCGCCCTATCACTTCGACTCCGATACGCAGCTGTCGATCGGCGTCGACCCGGCAGCTTGATTCATGCACACGAGGAACGAGACCATGCGAACCTTCCGATTCACAGTACATGGCATGAACGGCGATTGCGTCGCCGACATGCGGCGTGTGATTTTCGAACTCGACGGCGTCGACAAAGTCGAAGTGGCGCTGCGACTGGGCATGGCTACCGTGCAGGCGGGCATCGTCATCGTGCACGCCGATCCGGAGCAGGTAACGCCCGCCCGGATCGTCACGGCGATCAATGGCCTCGGCCATTACGCGGAGTTGTGCGCGCACGAATTCGTTGCGTCGGCTGCTCCGTGGGTTCGAGCCAGAGCGGGTTCCAACCCGGCGCCACCACCGGCCGCGCCAGCCTTTCAAATGAACTCGCCGGCGTCCAGCCGATCGCGAGATTCGGCCATGCCCACGCGCACGTCCCGATGAAGCCTTTCGTTCATCGAAAGCCTCGACATGAACGTGATGGTGCTCACCGTGACCCACCGCCGGCGTGCAGGCCGGAAAGAGGGCATGCACTGCGCGCCGCAGTGTCGGCGACACAAGGTTGGCGAAATTTCGTCTTACTGTTTCAAAAGGAATTTTCATCGTGAATGAAACCGTTGCACATTCCGGCGTCTGGGCTTTCGCGGCCATCATGATCGTGCTGGCCTCCTGGTTTCTCTACCGGTACATGGCTCCCAAGACATGGCGTGAATGGGCCAGTGCCGGCCTGGTGCAGGCGTTCATCATCGCGCTGTATGCGGAGATGTACGGATTTCCGCTCACCATCTATCTGATGGTCCGGTTCTTCGGGCTGGACAGCGCCCATCTCAGCGCCAATCTCTGGTCCTCGCTTCTCGGCATGGGCGAGCTGGGAATGATGATCTCGATGATTGCCGGCTACCTACTGCTTTTTGTCGGCATCGGTCTCTTCATTCAGGGGTGGCGAGAACTCTACCGGGCGCGCCAGCAGAACCGACTGGCCACCGGCGGGTTGTACGGCTTGGTCAGGCATCCGCAATACACCGGCCTCTTCATCGGACTGTTCGGCGAAGGCGTGGTCCATTGGCCCACGCTGTTCTCGGTCGCCTTGTTTCCCGTGATCGTGCTGGTCTACGCGCTGCTGGCGCGACGAGAAAAAAAACAGGTGCTTGCGCAGTTCGGCGACGAGTACCGCGCCTACCAGCAACGTGTGCCGATGTTCATCCCGAGGATCGGAAGGTGGGGCGAACTTGTCAATCGTTCGAGCGACAAGGCCAATGCCGAACGGCAATCACCACGTTGATTCGCAGGTATGCGGTATCGGTGCGCAGTGACGCGACACAGGCACGCGGCACCAGCGAACACGCCGGAATGGCGAACGACGAGTTCGACGCTGCAAGGCGGGATTATTGAAAGGAGCAAGCCATGAGCTGGCTATCAGAAAACTGGATCTGGGTACTTTTTGGCGTGGCGTTCCTGGGCATGCACTTGTTCGCGCATGGCGGAATTGGCGGACACGGCGGACACGGCGATCGTAGTGAGACGAAGGAACCCGCCACCGAGTCATTGCAGAGACCCGGTGCAGCCGCATCAGGCGCAGACCCCGAAGCGCGTCGTCACTAGGAGCCCGCATGTTGAACATCAAAGTTGTTTCGTGGGCCCTTGCGACCACGACGCTGATCTCTTTCCTGGTATGCGTGAGCTATGGGGGTGCTACGCCGCAGACGCTGCACATGCACGCCTTCCTCGAGCAGGTGTTGCCGGGCTTCAAGTGGCTGACATGGCAAGGCTTCTTCATCGGGCTGATCGAGAGCTTTTTGTACGGCGCCTTTGCCGGCATGGTGTACGTCCCGCTCTACAACTTCTTCAAGCGGCGCTGGGACAACGGCTAGGACGGTGCAGCAACGTTTTGTCGGCTTCCAACAAGTTGCCCCTGAAGCCGGCCACACCCGATCGGGGTAACGGCAGTGCGAATGAGCAGGAGATCCGAAATGACGATGACGACCGATCCGGTTTGCCAGATGAAGGTGGATCCGCAACAGGCAGCGGCCACGGCGCAGCACGCTGGCCAGACTTACTATTTTTGCTCCCATGGCTGTCGTAAGGCGCTCATTGCCGAGCCTGGCAAGTACTCGGACGGCGCGGCGCCAGCCGGGCGTTTGTGATGTGGCGGCAAGAGGCAGCGTATGAGCCGGTGCAAGGGCCGACGGTGAGCGGGGCCATGCAAGACGAGCCGGTTCAGATCGGCGGCGCCGGTCCGGCCGGGCTTGCGGCGGCGATCACGTTGGCCAAGGCGGGCCGCCGCGTGTTGGTTCATGAGCTGCGAGGCGGAGTCGGGCACCGTTTCAAGCGCGACCTTCAGGGGTTGGAGAACTGGAGCACCGAACAAGACGTGCTCGGCCTGCTGCAGGAGCTGGGCATTGCCAACGATTTCACCGCCTTGCCGATGCGCCGAGGCCATCTCTTTGACGCCTGGGACAAGCGTTACGAAATCGCGAGCACAAAAACGCTTTTTTATTTGGTGGAACGCGGCCCTGGTCCCGGAACGCTGGACAACGCGATGCTGAAGCAGGCGCTTGCACTCGGAGTGCAGGTCCGTTTCAACAGCAAACTCGATCGGCTGGACGGTCCCGGAATTCTCGCGGCTGGCCCCAAGGCCCCCGACGCGATCGCCGTCGGCTACCACTTCGAGACGTCGCTCGAGGACGGGTTCTGGGCCATCCTGGACGATGAGCTGGCTCCCAAGGGGTACGCCTATCTCCTGGTCATGGCCGGTCGAGGCACCGTCAAGACCTGCATGTTTGCCGGGTTCAAACAGGAGCGTTTGTATGTCCGGCGCACTGTGGCCGCATTCGAGCGGCTGACCGGGATGGATATGGTCAATCCCGTGCCCCACGGCGGTGTGGGCAACTTCCATATCCCGACGCGGGCCGTCGTGGGCGGGCACCCGATCGTGGGAGAGCAGGCTGGCTTCCAGGACTTTCTGTGGGGCTTCGGCATGCGGTACGCCATCGTCTCGGGCGTGTTGGCAGCGCGCAGCTTGCTGGAAGGCAAAGACTACGACACGTTGTGGCGCCGCGAGCTGGAAGCACAGATGCGGAACTCGCTGATCAATCGAGCGCTCTTCAGCATGCTCGGCAATCGGGGTTACCGCTGGATTCTGCAAAGAAATCAGTGGAGCCGCCGAGGCGCCCGTGACGTTCTTGCAAGGCTCTACCGACCCAGGCCAATCAAGCGTTTGCTGCTGCCATGGGCGCGCACCCGCATCACTTCCCGGCGCCGGGAAGAGGGTTGCGAACAAGTCGATTGCAACTGCGCGTGGTGCCGCCACGGCGACCATCGACAAGTCGGCGCGCTGAAGGATTGTGGCAACCGACTCGATGCAGTCTGAAACTAAAACGATCATGAACAATCTCCCACGAATCGCTGGCAGTCCCGCATCTGGTGACGAGTCGAATTTGCGCGCCGACTTTGCCGTAACCGGGGATGCCGCATTGGGACCGCAGGGCTACCGCATCCTAGGGAGCGGAATCGATGCAGCGTCGGCGCTGTTGGAGCGCCTCTTCCACAGCTTCGAAGGCAGTTTCGCGATGCGATTGTGGAATGGCTCCACGCTGAAACTGGGCGCCGCGGCGGCCTGCGAATCGGAGCCGCCGTTCACGCTCGTGTGCCGAAACCCGAGCGTGATTCGCGCGATGGTGCCTAGACGCGATCCGCTCAGGCTGGTCGAGGCCTATTTTCGAGGCGAGATCGATATCGAGGGCAACTTCTTCGCCGCCCTTGAATTGAAGAACCATCTGCATTCGATCCGGCTGTCGTTCCACGACCGGCTCGGCGCGCTGTTGGGGGTATTGCGATTGCGCGATCCCGGCGTCGAGGGCGCGCCTTCGAGTCGCCCGGCTGCGACGCGAAGTGGCGCGGCGGTCAAGGCACACTCGAAGAACGAGAACCGCGCCGCGATCTCGTTTCACTATGACGTGTCCAATCAGTTCTACAGCTTGTGGCTCGACGAACAGCGCGTCTATTCCTGCGCCTATTTCACGAGTCCAGAGCAGTCGCTGGACCAAGCGCAGCGCGACAAGCTGGAACATGTTTGCCGCAAGCTCAGGCTGAAGCGCGGCGAACGTTTGCTGGACATTGGGTGCGGCTGGGGTGCGTTGATTTGCTGGGCCGCCCGACACCACGGTGCACGCGCACACGGCATCACCCTGAGCCGGCAGCAATTCGATTGCGTCCAGCAGCGCATCCGGGCGGAAGGGCTGCAGGATCAGGTGACGGTCGAGCTGCTCGACTACCGGGATCTGGCGGGAGAAAACCGCTTTGACAAGGTGTCGAGCATCGGCATGTTCGAACACGTCGGCCTGGCCAATCTGCCGACCTACTTCGCAACCGTTCGGAGGGTGCTGCGGCCGGGCGGTTTGTTCCTGAACCATGGCATCACGCACGACGAGGAGGGCTGGAAGAAGACGGTGGCCACCGCGTTCATCAACCGCTATGTCTTCCCAGATGGCGAGCTCGACTGCGTCAGCAACATCCAGCTTGGCATGGAACGCGCCGGCTTCGAGATCCACGACGTCGAAAGCCTGCGCCCGCACTATGCATTGACGCTGCGGCACTGGGTCGGGCGGCTGGAAACCCGGCGCGATGAAGCGCTGCGCGAGGTCGACGAGCCGACCTATCGGGTCTGGCGGCTCTACATGGCGGCCTGCGCGCTCGAGTTCGAATCAGGCGGCACAGGCATCTACCAAATTCTCGCCTCCAAACGCGACCGGGGGGCATGGCCTGTTCCGATGACGCGGCGCGACCTCTACGACGCACCGCCGATACCGATGCATGAGATGAATTGAATGTACCGCTCGACTACCCCGCTGCGGTTCACGATCAGGCAGTGCTTTGTTTCGCCACGCATAAGCGGCTTCCATGCCGATCGTGGCCGCCTGCCACAACGGATGCACCTGGTGCGCTTCCAAGCTACAGCCAGCTCCGCAGCCGTGGCCCATGTCTTCCATTTCGAGTGGTTCATCTCGATGTGGCGCTGGTTCATCGCATGGTTGAGGGTGCTCATCGGTTGCCATCTTGCAGCGCAGCGTGTCAACACCGTCCCGCGGTGACTGAAAAGCTATTGAATCCGCAACGTCGAATCCAGAGGACCAAACATGAGAACACTGAAATTCATCCTTGCAGCCGCATTGGCACTAGGCTTGGCCGGCTGTGGGTACAACACGTTCCAGAGCACCGAAGAGCAGGTCAAGGCCGGCTGGTCGGAGGTGGTCAACCAATACCAGCGTCGCGCGGATCTGGTTCCCAACCTGGTCAGCACCGTCAAGGGCGAAGCGAACTTCGAGCAAGGCACCTTGACGCAGGTGATCGAGGCGCGCTCGAAAGCCACGTCGATCCAGGCGACCCCGGAACTGGTCAACAATCCGCAAGCGTTCCAGAAATTCCAGCAGGCGCAGAGTGAGCTGACCGGCGCATTGTCCCGATTGATGGTGGTGTCCGAGGACTATCCGAACCTCAGAGCCAACCAGGGTTTTCGGGATCTGTCGGCGCAACTGGAAGGCACCGAGAACCGCATCGCGGTCGCGCGCAATCGCTACATCAAGTCGGTGCAGGACTACAACGTGACCGTCCGGTCCTTCCCGTCCAATCTCACGGCGATCGTATTCGGCTACCAGAAAAAAACCAATTTCTCCGTCGGGGACGAGAAGGCGATCGCGAAGCCTCCCAGCGTCGGATTCGACGCGACACCCGCCGGGCCGGCCGACGGTGCAGCGAGGGCAGTCAAATGATCGGAGGACACAGGGTGAACCGGGCCGGCCGAGCGTTGTTGCTTGCGTTGGCGTTGGGCGGGGGGGCGCTCATTGCCGTCGCGCAGGTGCCGGTGCCGGCATTGACGGGACACATCACGGACCAGACCGGCACGCTCACTGCGCAGCAGAAGTCCACGCTTGAGCAAACGTTGACAGCGTTTGAAGCGCGCAAGGGCTCCCAACTCGCAGTGCTGATGGTCGCCTCGACCGCCCCCGAAGCCATCGAGCAATTTGCCCTGCGCGTCGCGGACCAGTGGAAGCTTGGACGCAAGAAGGTCGATGACGGGGTCATTCTGGTGGTTGCCAAGGATGACCGCGCACTGCGCATCGAAGTCGGCTACGGGCTGGAAGGGGTGATCAACGACCTCACGAGCAAACGCATCATCGATGAAATCATCCTGCCGCGATTCAAGGCGCAAGACTTTTATGGCGGTGTGGCGGCAGGGCTCCAGCAGATGATCCGCGTGGTCGATGGCGAGCCGCTGCCAGCGCCGAGCAACCGGCCGGTCGAAGGCCTCGACGGTCTACAACAGTATGCGCCGGCGCTCTTCATTCTTGCCTTGGCCCTCGGCGCAGTGCTCCGCGCCGCGCTGGGCAAAGGTGTGGGCGCGGCGCTTACCGGCGGCGTCGTGGCCATCATTGCCTGGTTCGCCCTGGGGGCGGTATCGACCGCGTTGCTTGCTGGCGCGCTCGCGCTGTCCGTTACCTGGATTGGTGTCGGCATGGGCAGGCGTGGCTTCGGTGGCTACCACGGCAGCGGGCGTGGTGGTATGGGCGGTGGCGGCGGCTTCAGAGGCGGCGGCGGTGGATTTGGTGGCGGCGGAGCCTCGGGCCGGTGGTAGCCATGAATATCCGGCGCATCGTAAAACACGTGGCGACGACCGACGGGCATGTGCGGCGGGTGTTTCCGCGCCGCGCTTTGATCGCGATCGAGCAGGCAATCCGGGACAGCGAGATGGCGCATGACGGAGAAGTCCGCATCGCGATCGAAGGCGCTCTCGATGGCCCTCCGCTCTACGGCGGCCAGTCGGCGCGAGAACGGGCCATTGAGCTGTTCTCGCAACTTCGCGTGTGGGACACCCAGCACAACAACGGCCTGCTCATCTACTTGCTGCTCGCTGACCGGGCGGTGGAGATCGTGGCCGATCGCGCCATTGACGCGAAGGTCGGCTCGGAAGCCTGGTGCAAGGTCTGCCGTCAGATGGAGACCGCGTTCAAGCAATCGGACTATGAAGGCGGCATGACAGAGGGCATTCGCTGTGTCACCCGTCACTTGACCAGGCACTTTCCTGCCGGCGGCAAATCGTCCAATGAATTGCCGGATGAGCCGGTGATGCTGTGAGCGCTCCGGTGGCTGAAGCAAAGGACGACTGACGATGACGCTTGCGAATGTTGTGCTATGCAGCGCCGTGCGTATCGCCATTGGTGCTTGTTGCGGCACATTCAAGCGCACGCCGGCAGCCGACACCGGCGCGGTCGGCGCAGTGATGGCGTGGGCCAAGCTGAGTGGCTCGGGTGACGCGACACTCGTCAAGGGGCTGCTCGTTCAAGCGGGCGCGAAGATCAGTCCTGCTTACCAGGCGGGTGCGCGGCCGATCGCGGTTGGTCACCGGATCGTTCATGGAGGGCCTGATTGCAATTGCCCGTTGGTTGTGACCGCAGAGGTCGAAGCGCGCCTTGGCATACTCAGTCCGCTCGCGCCGCTTCACCAGCCGCACAATCTTGCCGGCATCACCGCGGTGCGTCGGGCCCGTCCCGATCTGTTGCAGGTCGCCAGTTTCGACACCGCCTTCCACCATGGCCTGCCGCGACTGGCGCAGCTCACGGCGCTGCCGCGCCAATGGTTTGACGAGCGCATTCGCCGCTACGGCTTTCACGGCCTGTCGTATGAATATGTGGTCAACGACCTGCGGCGTCACGGCGTCGATGTCGATCGCGAGCGGATCGTCGTCGCGCACCTGGGAAATGGCGCTTCGATGTGTGCGCTCAAGGGTGGGCGCAGCGTCGAGACCACCATGGGCTTCAGCACGCTGGCCGGCCTGCCCATGGGGACCCGTTGCGGTGACCTCGACCCCGGGATCGTTCTGTATCTGCTGTTGGAGGAGGGCCTCACTCCCAAACGTTTGCAGCAGATTCTGTACGAGGAATCGGGCCTGCTCGGCATCTCCGGGATCAGTCGCAGCATGCAGGATCTGCTCGCGCAACCGGAACACCCGGCGGCGGTCGAAGCGGTCGATTACTACGTCTATCAAGCCCGCTTGCACTTGGCGGCGCTGACCGCAGCAATGGGCGGTCTGGACCGTCTGGTATTCACAGGCGGGGTCGGCTCCAATGCGGCCGCGATCCGGGCCAAAGTTTGCACGGGACTCCAGTACCTGGGCATTGCGCTGAACGGCCAGCGCAATGCGGGCGGTGAGCGGCTGATTTCGACAGGGGGCAGTCGGGTGGTGGTCGAGGCGTTTGCTACCGATGAGGAAGAGATGATCGCAGAGCATGTCCTTCATGTGCTAGCTGCCCGGCCGAAGGCGCTGGAGTTCGGCCCATGAACACGTTCTCAAGCGGCCTCCCGATCCGGACCGATGTGTTTGGGTCGCTCAATCCTTTGCGCAACGCGGCCTTCCCACGCCGGCGCGATGCTGTCGTGGGTGGACTCTTGCGGTCTCAACTCGGGGAATGTCCAGCATCGATCACCGACCCGCATGACGGGGGTGACCGCAGCTGTGCAAGCGGCCAGCGCGCTCGAGTCGTCGCCGTCCGTCAAGAACCGCCTGCAGTGGCCCGGAAACTCTCCCAACCATCGGCGGCACAGCGCGCGCTGGCCGAAGCATCCCCATACCAATACCGTGTTGAACACGAGACCAACCATGCAAACCAATGACCCTGCGGATGCCATTGAGGCAATGCGCCAACGCGCCGCTGCACTCGGTATCAGGCAAATTGCCGCAGTCATCGCAGCCGTGCTGCTGATCATTTTTGTCTGGTCGACCTGGTTCACCGTGCAGCCCGAGGAGTCGGGCGTGGTCTTGCGCTTCGGAGCGGTAGATCGAACGGTGGGGCCGGGCCTGCACTTCAAGCTGCCAGACGGCATCGAGGGTGTCCGACGGGTGCCCACCGAGCGCGTCCTCAAGGAGGAGTTCGGGTTCCGCACAGCGGGGACGTCGGAGGGCGAGCCGACGCAGTACGTGGCCGACAAGAAGTCATTCAAGGACGTCTCGTTGATGCTGACGGGCGACCTTAATGTGATCGACGTGCAGTGGATCGTCCAGTACCGGATCGAGGATCCGGTGCACTACCTGTACCGCGTGCGGGAGTCGCAAAAGACGATCAGGGACATCGCCGAGGCGGTGATGCGCCGCGTGGTCGGCAATCGGTTGGGCAGCGACGTTCTGACCGTCGCGCGCGTGGCGGTGTCCACCGAGGTCAAGCAGGAGATGCAGAAAATTCTCAGCGACTACGAGACCGGCGTTCGCCTGGTCACGGTGGAACTTCAGGACGTGACGCCGCCCTATACCGTCAAGCCCGCCTTCAACGAGGTCAATGAAGCCCGCCAGGATCGGGAGCGAACGATCAATCAGGCGCAGGAGCAGGCCAATCGCGAGATCCCCAAGGCACGCGGCGAGGCGACACGCACGATCACCGAAGCCGAGGGCTATGCGGTCGAGCGCGTCAACCGCGCGAACGGGGTGGCGACCCGATTCAGCGCCATCCTTGCCGAGTACCAGCGTGCACCGGAGGTAACGCGCCGCCGCCTTTATCTCGAATCCATGGGCAGCATCCTGCCCGAAGTCAGAGCGTTGTACGTCGTGGACAGCGAGCAGAAAGCACTGTTGCCGTGGTTGCGGCTGGAGTCGGAGCCGGTCCCAGCCCCAGCCCCGGAAATCAAAGAAGGGCAGCAGCCATGAAGAACGTTTTGCTTGTCGGTGCCAGCGTCCTCGCGGTGGTGGTTGCGGTCGCCTTCTTCGGGACCCTCTACAACCTGCAGGAAAACGAGCAGGCGGTGATCGTTCAATTCGGCCGGCCTGTGGGCGTGCCGGTTACGGAAGCCGGACTGCACGTCAAGCTGCCCCTCATCCAGGAGGTCCGCCGCTTCGAGAAACGAATCCTTATCTGGGACGGCGACCCCAACCAGATCCCCACCAAAGGGCGCGAGTTCATCTGGATCGACACGACGGCCCGCTGGCGCATCGCCGACGCCAAGAAGTTTCTCGAGAGCGTTGCCTCGGAGGCCGGCGCCCGACCGCGCCTGAACGACATCATCGACTCCGTGGTGCGCGATCGGGTTTCGGGCAGCGAACTGGTGGAACTGGTGCGCAGCGCATCATGGGTGGTGCCCGAGGGCGAGAAGCTGGAGGAGGTGCCCGCCGAAGTGCGCGAGGAACTGAAGAAGGAGGTCGTGCGCGGGCGCGAGGAGATCACCCGCACCATCCTGACGGAAGCCCGAAAGGTCATGCCCCAGTACGGGATCGAGCTGGTGGACGTGCGCATCAAGCGCCTCGACTACGTGGAGAGCGTGCGCGAGAAGGTGTATGCGCGAATGATCTCGGAACGCAAGCGGATCGCTGCCCGGTTTCGATCCGAAGGCGAAGGCCGCAGCGCCGAAATATTGGGAACCATGGAAAAGGAGTTGCGCCAGATCCGTTCCACCGCCTACCGACAGGTGCAGGAAGTGAGGGGCAGGGCCGACGCGCAAGCCACGCGTGTCTATGGAGCGGCCTACGGCGCAGACCCCGAGTTCTATGCTTTTTCGCGAACCCTCGAAGCCTACAAGCAGGCGCCGAACAAGAACTCGACGTTGATTCTCACCACGGACAGCGACTACTACCGCTACCTGAAGCGGTCCGAGGCGGTGGCTGCCCCGGGACTCGACGCGTCGGCGAAGTGAGCCACACATGACGAACCAGAAGATTCGGCAGGGCGCGCTGGATCAGTGTGGGTTGGACAACATGTCGCCTTCGCTGTCCATGACTGATCACGATGCATGCCGTCGTCAGGTCGGCCCCTGTGACGGCCGAGGGTTCAGCGCCATGGCTGCTTCCGTCACGCGCTTGCCGCACCAAGTCGAACAGGACCATTTGCTTGGATCGATCTGCATCGCCATGGTCGATGCGGCCCACAGCGCCGTCGTCGGCTCGCTTGCGTTTGCCGTGATGGGGATCGGGTGCCTCGCGCTCATGGCGCCGGCACCTTGCAGGCACTGGGGCGCGCCATGACGCTGTACTGCGAAACCCCGATGGCGACCGCTGCCGCAGCCATGCGGGATACAGAACCTCCAGATCGCGCCCGCAGATTGCCCAGAGTCTTTGCCCTCGTTGACCAAGGAGAAATCCCATGCAAGCCAAAGACATCATGACGACATTTGTCGTTAGCGTAGCTCCGAACGCGACCGCCCAACAAATCGCAAAGTTGCTGCTTGAGCGCAGGATCAGCGCCGTGCCGGTGATCGGTGAGGCAGGGCAGTTGCTTGGCATGGTCAGCGAAGGCGACCTCATGCGAAGGTCGGAAAACGGGACCGAGCGACACCGGTCCTGGTGGCTCGGTCTTCTCGATGCCCCCGAACAAGTAGCACTGGATTACATCCAATCGCACGGGAGGTACGCCAGCGATGTCATGACCCGCGACATCGTGTCGGTCGGCCAGGAAGCCACGCTTGAGGAGATCGCCGATCAGCTGGAAAAAAACCGGATCAAGCGGATGCCCGTGCTTCGGGACGGAAAGGTGCTCGGCATCGTCAGCCGCGCCGATCTGTTGCATGGACTGGTCGCCCGCAAGACTGCGCCGGCTTCGACCGCTAGTGACTCGGAGATTCGTGCGACCGCCCAGGCCGCTCTGGAGGAAGCGGGCCTGCGCAGCACGTTCGTGACGGTTGTGGTCTCGAACGGAATCGTGCAGTTGTGGGGCGCTGTCGATTCGGATGCCGAGAAGCAGGTGGCCCGTATCGCCGCCGAAAGCGTAGCAAGCGCCAGGGGCGTGGATAACAACATCGCCGTGTTGCCGCCGAATGTACGCGCAGCCGATTGATTTGGCATCGGGCGGTCGTCCATCGTGCAAATCCTCGTGATGCGATGTGTTGCTGGAACAGTCGCAGTCGCATCGAAAAAATTATTGAGTGGTTGAAGCCGGCAGTGCCTTCCTCGATCGGCAGCAAGCCCGCCCCTTGCCTTGACCTTTTCAGATCGTTGACAACTAAAGGAGAGATGACATGCAAGCCAAAGACGTCATGACGACATCCGTCGTCACCGTGACACCGGACGCGACCGTCCGGGACATCGCGAAGCTCCTGCTCGAGCGCAGGATCAGCGCCGTGCCCGTGGTCGACCCGCACGGGCAACTGCTCGGCATGGTCAGCGAGGGCGACCTGATGCGCCGATCCGAAAACAATACGGAGCGACAACCGTCTTGGTGGCTCAGGTTGCTCGACAGCCCTGAAGACACCGCCCTTTCGTATGTCAGATCGCATGGCGGTCATGCTCGCGATGTCATGACGCACGATGTGATTGCCACGCGCGAGGACGCGACGCTCGAGGACATCGCGGACCAGCTCGAAAAGCACCGCATCAAGCGCATGCCCGTGCTTCGGGACGGGAAGATGCTGGGCATCGTCAGCCGGGCCGACCTGCTGCACGGGCTGGTCGCTCGTCAAGCGGCGCCCGCCTCGACGGCCGAAGACTCCGAGATTCGAACGAAGGCTCAAACCGCTTTGAAAGATGCCGGTCTACAAACCACGTTCGTGAACGTCGTGGTCTCCGGCGGGGTGGTGCATCTGTGGGGCGTCATCGATTCGGATGTGGAGAAGCAAGCCGTCGGTGTCGCCGTCGAAGGCGTGCCGGGCGTCAAGGGCGTGGAGAACCGACTCGGCGTGCTGCCGCCGAGCGTTCGCACAACGGTATGGGGCTATTAACCGGTCGGTGCCCGTTATGTTGCCTGCGTGCTCCAACAAGATTCATCCAACGTCCTCGATGGGTAGTTTTGGCGGACCGTCGAGCGCTGCCGAACCTCTGCAGAACCGGTGGCGCGAATGAATGAAATGGAACCTCCCATTGGAAGAGATCGTACTTACCGCAGTGGTCGTCGGGGCATCGTCATCGCATATTCGCAACTGGCAAGCCGAGACAGCGGCGCTCAAACCGCCAGCAATATCAAGCAGGGCGCACCAAATCGAACCGTATACCGAGTGCGAGGGCCCAAAAGTCGGAATGGTCGTTGCGGATTTGGCGCACCGCCGCCTTTGTCCGTCACTTCGCTGGCGCTGATGGCGCTGATGGCGTGGCCAGGCATGCTCGAAGTGGACATGCGCATTTGCTACGGCTGTTCTCGCGGTCCGATTGTGGAAGTTGATTGGCATTCAAGAAAGGCGCGCGCGTCACCGTGAACACTTTGAAACTTATCGGTCCAGCGATTCGCGCCAGCCAGGAGAATCCTCATGTACCAAAAAATCCTCGTGCCGATCGACGGCAGCCCAATTTCGAACCGGGGCTTGGCCGAGGCAATCGGCCTTGCCGAGATCACGGGCGCGCAGCTTCGGCTGGTCCACGTGATCGACCAGTTCTCGATGATGAGTTCGATGGCCGGCGCAATGATCTTTACCAAGGATGCGATCGACGCGATGCGTGACGCTGGTGAGGAGGTGCTGCAAAAAGGTCGTGGCACCGTCGCCTCGCAGGGCATCGCGGTTGGCACGGCGCTGTTCGACGATTTCAGCGGCCCGGTCAGCGATATCGTGACCGCGGAAGCAAGCCACTGGGGCGCCGACCTGATCGTGCTGGGCACGCATGGCCGGCGCGGCGTCGGCCGCGCACTCTTGGGCAGTGACGCCGAGCAAATCCTGCGTCATGCGCCTGTGCCGGTGCTGCTGGTGCGGGCACCAAGCGAGGACGGCGAGGGATAGATGTGGAACGCCGCCGAGCACGTCACTGTGCACCCGTGACCGTGAGCAAACCCTGCATCCGAAGTGAGAAAAGGATTTGACATGAACCCCGACCCTTTTGGTATCGCGGCGCCATCCGACGCACTGGTCGTATTCGGCGCGACCGGCGACTTGGTGCACAAGAAGATTTTTCCGGCGCTGTACGCGCTGTGCAAGCGCGGCGTGTTGAACGTGCCGGTGGTGGGCGTCGCGTCATCTGCAATGAGCATCGAAGCGTTCCGGGCGCGTGCCAGGCAGGCTGTCGAACACGCCGATTCCGCCTGTGACCGGCAAGCACTGGATCGACTGCTGAGTCTTCTGCAGTACTTCAGCGGCAACTATAAAGACGCCTCCACCTTTGATGCGCTCAAGCGCGCGCTTGGGCCAGCCCAGCGCCCGGCACACTACTTGGCAGTCCCGCCGACGCTGTTCCCGACCGTCATCCGGGGCCTGGGTGCAGCCGGGCTGGCTGCCAATGCGCGCGTCATCGTTGAAAAGCCGTTCGGCCGCGATCTCGCATCGGCGCGCAAGCTCAATCGCACCGCACGAGAGGTGTTTGCCGAAGACGCGATCTTCCGCATCGATCACTTTCTGGCAAAGGAGTCGATCATGAACATCCTCTATTTCCGCTTCGCCAATTCTTTCCTCGAGCCGATTTGGAACCGCAATCATGCGGACAGCGTGCAGATTACGCTGGCCGAGCAATTCGCGGTCGAGGGTCGGGCCGCGTTCTACGAAAGTGCCGGGTGCCTGCGCGACGTGGTCCAGAACCACCTGTTTCAGATCGTCGCGCTGCTCGCGATGGAGCCACCTGCAAGCCGTGGCTTCAAGGCCGTGCATCGCCATCAGGCCGATGTTTTCGACGCCATGCGGCCGCTACAGCCCGCCGACATCCTGCGATGACAATATAAGGGTTATCTTGACGAGCCGCAGGTCGCCAGTGACTTGGATGTTGAAACATATTGCGCCGTGCGGCTCTACATCGATTTGTGGCGTTGGGGCGGTGTGCCGTGGTATCTGCGCTCGGGGAAGATGCTGCCCGAGACGGCGTGCGAAGTGGTGGTCCGGCTCAAGCGGCCGCCCCAGAATCTGTTTGCGGATGCGGCAGTCCGTGAGGATGCAAACTATCTGCGCTTTCACCTGTCACCGCACTCGACGATTGCGCTGGCCGCCCGCGTGAAGCAGGCCGGCAAGGCGTTTGTCGGCGATCAGCGCGAGTTCAGCCTGCTGGAAGAGCAACCTGACGAGCAGGCGCCGTATGAACG
The DNA here is from genome assembly GCA_038200275.1 of Burkholderiales bacterium. Classification (GTDB taxonomy): domain Bacteria; phylum Pseudomonadota; class Gammaproteobacteria; order Burkholderiales; family Burkholderiaceae_C; genus JBBPYC01. The sequence goes on along the minus strand of JBBPYC010000036.1, from coordinate 996 downwards.
GTTGCTGGCCGATGCGATGAACGGCGACGGCGCACTGTTCACCCGCGAAAACGCGATCGAGTCAGCGTGGGCGGTGGTGGAACCCGTATTGAAGGACCATCCACGCTCGATCATCTATGCACGCGGCAGTTGGGGGCCGCCGGCCGCAAATCATTTCATCGCGGCCGATGGTGGCTGGCAAAACCCCACATCGAACCAGTGATCCCATACGGTTCCAAATGCTCGCCTCGACGAATCCGGCAACTCCGGGGGCTCCTGGCATTCGCAGCTGAAGATCTGTCAGGTCGTCCATCACTGCCCCATTCGAACTGTTTCAGGAACGCACCCGCAACGCATCACAGTTGAGCAACCAACCAGAAGGAGGCATTCATGTTCAAGACCATCACGGCAACCTATGCCAGCAAGGCCGCCGTCGCCAACGCTGTCGACGAGTTGATCAATGACGGCATCCCACGCGAGAAGATTTACAGCGACGACACCACGCTGCAGGTCAAAGTCATGGTTCCAGAAACAGGAGTGTCTGGAATAAAGGAAATCCTGAGCCGGCATGAGCCGACCGATATTTCCTGACGAACTCGGCGAAATGCGGCGACGGTAGTTCGCGATTGGGACGTCCCGTCATCGCAAACCTAAATCCGGCGCTTCCTCGACTGATGTGGCGATATCCAGCTTGGATGCAGCACGCGGATGCACAGCGATAAAGCTGGGTCCATTGATCTAGACAGATTCCACGCAGAAGCTGGACTTCCATCGTGCCAGCATCGACGGGGCCGGCGCGTCCAGCCTTCGGGGGCTTGCCTCAATACTGTTCAGATACGCATCACCGGAATTGGCTGATGCTGCAAGTGGAGCGCCTCGCCCCGGTGACGAACGTTGTAGCCGCTCATCTTGCGCTTGACGCCGCGCGGGTTCAGGCGCCCTCGGCTGCTGACGCAGCGCCCGCAGGCGATCTCGGCGAGCAAGGCGTGCGTCCATTGCGCCAAGCGCTCAGGGGGG
>JBBPYC010000035.1:0-23915 GCA_038200275.1 Burkholderiales bacterium | reverse complement strand
CGGTCCCCAAGCCCTCGGGCGAAGCCGTGGCGGCTGGGGCACCAAACTGCATCTGGTTGCCGCAGATGCGCGCAACGTCATCACCTGGAGCCTCACCCCGGGCCAAGCCGGCGACGCGCCCGAAGGCCGGCGGCTGATCCAGGAGCTGGGGCCGCACGATGGGCAAGTAGCGCTACTGATGGACAGCGCCTACCAAGACAACGCCACGCGCGAGCTGGCGCTCAGTCTGGGGCTGCAGCCGGTGGTGCCGCCCAGCCCGCAACGCCGCCAGCTCTGGGACTACGACAGGCAGCTGTACCGAAAGCGCAACCAGATCGAGCGGCTGTTCAGGCGGCTGAAGGCTTGGCGCCGCGTCTTCACCCGCTACGACAAGCTTGACGTGATGTTCGCCGGCTTCATTACCGTCGCGCTCATTGCAGAAGCACTGCGATAGTGTTAACAAGACCTAGAGCCGACCGAAGGAAGCGCAGGCCCGGGAGGAGCGTTGCGCTACCGTTCTGGCCGCCGCTGCGAGCGGGGCCGCACGCCCGGCGCCACATTCAGCGTGATCTTGTCGCTCCGCCGCTGCACATCAAAACGTGCCGCCGTACCGGGCTTGAGCGCGGCCACACCGGACAGCAGCTCCGCCACGTTGAGCACCGGCTGACCGGCGACCGCGACGATCACGTCGCCGGGACGCACACCCGCCTGCGCGGCCGGCCCACCTTGCAGCACGCCGGTGATCAGCACGCCGCGCTCGGCCTTCACACCAAACGTCTCGGCCAGTTCCGGTGAGAGCTCGTTCGGCTCGACCCCGATCCAGCCGCGCCGCACTTCGCCGTCGCGCACGATGCTGTCGAGCACCAGCCGCGCCGTGGTGGTGGGGATGGCGAAGCCGATGCCCATGCTGCCGCCCGAGCGCGAATAGATCGCGGTGTTGATGCCCATCAGGTTGCCTGCCACATCGACCAGCGCGCCGCCCGAATTGCCTGGATTGATTGCGGCATCGGTCTGGATGAAATTCTCGAACGTGTTGATGCCGAGCTGATTGCGCCCCAGTGCGCTCACGATGCCGCTGGTCACAGTTTGGCCAACACCGAACGGATTGCCGATCGCCAGCACTTGGTCGCCGACTTGCAGTGCGTCCGAATTGCCGAGCACGATCACCGGCAGCCGAGGCAGGTCGATCTTCAGAATCGCTAGGTCGGTGTCTGGATCGGTGCCGACCACTTTCGCCTGCGTGCGGCGCGTGTCGTTCAGCACCACCTCGATCGCGTCGGCGCTCTCCACCACGTGGTTGTTGGTCAGCACATAACCCTGCGCGCTCACGATCACGCCGCTGCCGAGGCTGGACTGGGTCTGGCCGCCTTGGTCACCGAAGAAAAAGCGGAACCACGGATCGTTGCTGTGCGGATTGGCGCGAGCCGCCTTGCTGCTGTTGATGCTGACCACAGCCGGTGCGGCCTTCTTGGCAGCTGCGCTGAAGCTGCCAGCTGCGGCTGGCAGCGACGCGCCCGGTGCCGCGGTCGGGCCTGGTGCTGCTTCGATGATCGAAACCGGTCCGCTGGAAAGCCGCCCGGGCTGGCCAATCCACTCGGGTTTCATGGTGGCCACGACGAACCACGCGGCCAACAGCACGGTCACAGCTTGGGCGAACAACAGCCAAATGCGCTTCATGGAAATCGATTCTCCCCGATTGCTGCGCCTCGGTTGGCAGAGGGCTTTGCGCCGACAATCCGGCCAAGGCATTGCGCGCCGACAGGTGACGATCGAACCACAGCCGACGCGCGATGTGATTGCTGCAAGATTGCCCTTTCAAGTGATTTCATGATCGACCGAACCGAGCTGCTGAACGCCTTCGACACCCTGCTGGAGCCAGGCCGCTTCACCGACCACGGCCCGAACGGGTTGCAGATCGAAGGCAGGCGCGAGATTCGGCGCCTCGTATCGGGCGTGACGGCCAGCGCGGCGTTGATCGATGCGGCGATCGAAGACGGTGCCGACGCTGTGCTGGTGCACCACGGCCTGTTCTGGCGCGGCCACGACGGACGGCTCACGGGATGGCTGCGCGCACGCGTCGCCCGGCTGCTGGCAGCCGACGTGAATTTGTATGCGTACCACCTGCCGCTCGACGCGCATCCGACTTTGGGCAACAACGCGCAGCTCGCGCTCCAGCTTGGGTTAGCCACCCAGGCTCAGTTCGGAGCGCAGCAGCTTGGTTGCATCGGTCGGCGTGCAGACGGTGGCGCATTCGCAGATGGGTTAACGCTCGCCGCGCATATTGAGTCTGTGCTGAAACGGCCGGTAACGCTGGTGAATGCTGCATCAGGCGCTATCAACAAGATAGCGTGGTGCACCGGCGGCGCGCAAAGTTACTTCGAGGCGGCGATTGCGGCCGGTGCGCAGGCGTTCATCACCGGTGAAATCTCCGAGCCGCAGGCGCACATCGCCCGCGAATGCGGCGTGGTGTTTCTTGCCTGCGGGCATCACGCCACCGAGCGCTACGGCGCGCCGGCAGTGGCCGCGCATGTGGCGGCGCAGCGAGGCATCGCGCATCGGTTCATCGAAATCGACAATCCCGCATGACAGACGGCTCACCCCCACGCTTCGCTCCCTTCGGTCGCCTCCCGCGTACCCCCTCGCCGGCGGCGCCTGCGGCCTGGCGGAGCCAGCTCCGCGGCCCCTGCCGGGTTTGGCCGGGTCCGGTTGACGCGTCGCAGATGGCCTTCGGCGGCGCCTTACCCCATCGGGAATTCGATGGCAGCTAATAACCCGCAAAAGGCCGATGCGCCCCTCCAGCCGATCGCAATCACGATGGGTGATCCGGCGGGAATCGGGCCGGAAATCATCGCTCGCGTATTTCTGGAATCACTTGAAGCCACCCGTGGTTGCTTCGTGGCGGGCGACTTGCAGCACCTTCGCCGTGCCACCCGGCTGGTGATGGGTTCGGCGCCAGACCTGCCGATCGTGCAGATCGATGAGCCGCAGCAGGTCGGCAGCCTGCCGCCGCGCTGCTTGCCACTGCTGCAGGTGGGCTCGCCTGTGGCTGCCACCCGACTTGAGCCGTTCGGCCAGATCAGCGCCCATGCCGGGCGCATGGCGGCGGACTGCGTGGTCTGGGCTGCGCGTGCTGCCTTGCGCGGAGAGATCGCTGCGCTGGTGACCGCGCCGCTGCACAAGGAAGCACTGGCCGCTGCTGGCGTGCCGTTTCCGGGGCATACCGAGCTGCTGCAGGCGGAAGCGGCTGCCCACCTGGGCTGCGCGACGGCCGATCTGCCGGTGCGCATGATGCTGGCCAATGACGAGTTGCGCACCGTGCTGGTCAGCATCCATATGGCACTGCGCGACGCGATCGACGCGGTCACGTTCGACAACGTGCTGGCGACCTTGCAAATCACGCATGCCGCACTGCTGCCGGTGCTGGGCCGCGTGCCACGCATTGCGGTTGCGGGGCTGAATCCGCACGCCGGCGAGGGCGGTCTGTTCGGGAGCGAAGAGCTCGACGCGATCGTGCCGGCGCTGCAAGCCGCATCTGCTTCAGGGCTCGACGTCCAGGGCCCGTTTGCACCGGACACGGTGTTCATGCGCGCCCGCAACACACCGGCGCACCCCGGTGCGTTCGACGTGGTGGTCGCGATGTACCACGACCAGGGACTGATTCCGGTTAAATATCTGGGTGTGGAGCAGGGCGTGAACGTGACGCTCGGGCTGCCGCTGGTGCGTACCAGTCCGGACCACGGCACCGCGTTCGACATTGCAGGCACGGGCGCGGCGGACCCGCGCAGCCTGCTGGCGGCAATCGAGATGGCGCGACGGCTGCTGCCGCCAGAGCAAACCTGATCAGTTGCGCTTCAGACTTGCGCTGATCTCTCGCAGCAGCAAGATATCTTCTGGCGTCTGCGTTTTTGCCTCGGTGGGTGCCTCGCGCCGCAGCCGGTTCATCTGCTTGACAATCATGAAGATGATGAAAGCGAGAATGATGAAATTGATCGCAATGGTGATGAAGTTGCCGTAGGCAAACACCGCGCCGGCTTTTTTCGCCGCTTCCAGCCCGAGGCCCGTTTCCTGGCCCGACAGCGGGAGGTAGTAGTTGGAAAAGTCCAGGCCGCCAACTGCCTTGCCAACCACTGGCATGATCAGATCGTTCACAACCGAGTCAACGATCTTGCTGAAAGCGGCGCCGATGATGACCCCGACAGCGAGGTCCATCACGTTGCCCTTGAGAGCGAACTCCTTGAACTCTTTCATCATGCCCATGCTGCAAAAACTCCTAGCTGGAAAAGGTGCCGAAATGATTCAGCCACGGCAGATTCGCCGCCGCGGATCATAGCCCGACCGACCCCGTGGCATAGACGCCCTCGGCTACAATGCCCGGCGACTTTGCATCCCACGCGACGTACCTGCAGGATTCCCCGAATATGAGTGACACCCCCGTCGACCACAGCAAACGCACTTGGTTGCTTGCGACCGGTTGCGCCGGCGCCGTGGGTGGCCTGGCCACTGCGGTTCCGTTTGTGTCGAGCTTCGAGCCGTCCGAACGCGCGAAAGCAGCAGGCGCGCCGGTTGAGGCCGATATTTCCGGCTTGAAGCCGGGTGAGAAGATGACGGTTGAGTGGCGGGGCAAGCCAGTCTGGATCTTGCGGCGCACGCCTGAAATGATCGCAGCGTTGCCCAAGCACGACGACGAACTCGCCGATCCAATGTCCAAGCGCAGTCCCGATGAGTTCACACCGATGCCTTCCACGCGCAATGAGCTGCGTTCGGTCAAGCCGGAGCTGCTCGTGGTCGTCGGCATCTGCACGCATTTGGGCTGTTCGCCCGTGGATCGAATTGCACCGGTTGGGGGGGCGTCCCTGCCAGCCGATTGGCCAGGCGGTTTTTTCTGCCCTTGTCATGGCTCGACGTTCGATCTGGCCGGCCGTGTGTTCAAAAACAAGCCGGCGCCGGACAACTTGCCAGTGCCGCCTTACACCTATGTGTCGGACTCCAAAATCCTGATCGGCGTGGAGCCGAACAAGGCTTGACGCTCTCAAGCGAACATCACCATGGCCGAACTTAAGCAGATCTCGCCGAACGCGCCCGTTTCGGCCAAGTTCATGAACTGGGTGGATAACCGGTTTCCGGCCACCAAACTGTTTCAGGACCACATGTCGGCGTATTACGCGCCCAAGAACTTCAACTTCTTTTATATCTTCGGCTCACTTGCGCTGCTGGTGTTGGTGATCCAGATCGCGACCGGCATCTTTCTGGTGATGCATTACAAGCCGGATGCAGCGCTGGCGTTCGGCTCGGTCGAATACATCATGCGCGACGTGCCTTGGGGCTGGTTGATCCGCTACATGCACTCGACCGGGGCCTCGGCGTTCTTCATCGTGGTCTACATGCATATGTTCCGCGGGCTGATCTACGGCAGCTATCGCAAACCGCGTGAGCTGGTCTGGATATTCGGCTGCGCGATCTTCCTGTGCCTGATGGCAGAAGCTTTCATGGGCTACCTGCTGCCCTGGGGCCAGATGAGCTACTGGGGCGCGCAGGTGATCGTGAACCTGTTTTCTGCCATCCCGTTCATCGGACCGGACCTCGCGCTGTTGATCCGCGGTGACTTCGTGGTTGGCGACGCCACGTTGAACCGCTTTTTCAGCTTTCATGTGATTGCCGTGCCGCTGGTACTGCTCGGACTGGTGGTAGCGCACATCATCGCGTTGCACGAAGTTGGCTCAAACAATCCAGACGGAGTCGAGATCAAAGCGCACAAGGATGACAAAGGTCGGCCGCTTGACGGCATTCCTTTCCATCCTTACTACACGGTGCATGACATCTTCGCCGTCAGTTTGTTCCTGACCGTGTTTTCTGCGATCATCTTTTTCGCGCCGGAGTTCGGTGGCTATTTTCTTGAGTACAACAATTTCATCCCAGCCGATCCGCTGAAGACGCCTTCCCACATTGCACCAGTCTGGTATTTCACGCCGTACTACTCGATGCTGCGTGCCATTACGAGCGAGATGATGTGGGTGCTGATCGCGTCGGTGGCTGCTGGAGCCGCACTGCTGATCTGGAAGGTCCGCATGCCCATGCTGTTCAAGGCAGTCATCGGGATCGCTGCTGCGGTCGTGCTGATGATGATGCTGTCGATTGATGCCAAGTTCTGGGGTGTGGTGGTGATGGGCGGCGCCGTCGTCATCCTTTTCTTCCTGCCATGGCTCGATCACAGCCCGGTACGCTCAATCCGCTACCGGCCGACTTGGCACAAGTATCTGTACGGCGTATTTGTGATCGTTTTCCTGGTGCTTGGGTATCTTGGCGTACAACCACCGTCGCCGATGGGCGAGCGGGTGTCGCAGTTCGGCACGCTGTTTTACTTCGGCTTCTTCTTGCTGATGCCTTGGTGGAGCCAGCTTGGTGAACCGAAACCGGTGCCCGAGCGTGTGACGTTCGCTGCGCATTGATCCTTGGCTGTGAGCAGAAAGCTTCTTCGATGAGTTACAGGTGCGTGCAACGGCTGTTGATCGTGACGATCGCGGCGTTCGGAATGGCGGGAGCTGCTCAGGCCGCCGAAGGCGGTGTGGCTTGGGACAAGGCCCCGGATCAGGTAAACGACATGGTGTCGCTGCAGAATGGTGCCAAACTGTTTGTCAATTACTGTCTGAATTGCCACTCTGCTGCGTATATGCGGTTCAACCGCTTGCGCGACATTGGTCTGACTGAGCAGCAGATCAAGGACAACCTGCTGGTAGGCACCACCAAAATTGGTGACACGATGAAGGCCGCGATCAGCCCGAAGCAGGGCAAGGAATGGTTCGGCGCCAGTCCACCAGACCTCACGTTGGTGGCTCGTTCGCGGGCAGGCCATGGAGGCACCGGGGCGGATTACCTCTACACCTATCTTCGCAGCTACTACCGAGACGAAACCACACCGACAGGTTGGAACAATCTGGTCTATCCAAACGTTGCGATGCCGCACGTACTTTGGCAGATGCAGGGCGAACGCAAGCCGGTGTTCGAAGAGGTGGAACAGCACGGCCACGAGGTCAAGGTGGTCAAAGGCTGGCAGCAGATTACACCGGGCCAGCTGTCCACTGTGGAGTACGACCAGCAAATCGGGGATTTGGTCAACTTTATGCAGTGGATGTCCGAGCCGGCGCAAAACGCGCGTGTGCGCTTGGGGATTCTGGTGCTGCTCTTTCTCGGTGTATTTACATTTTTTGCATGGCGGCTGAATGCTGCTTACTGGAAACATGTGAAGTAACGTGTCGTCTTCATCCAGACGGGCAGCTGTTGAGCGGCGCCAGTCTGCAATTTCCAGAGTGGGGCGTGCCACGAGCGCGCCCCACTCTTTTTAATTTTTAGGAGTTGCTGCCATGATGGTGTTGTATTCGGGAACCACTTGCCCTTTTTCTCACCGTTGCCGGTTTGTGCTGTTTGAAAAAGGCATGGACTTCGAGATTCGCGATGTCGATCTCTACAACAAGCCGGAAGACATCCTTGTGATGAATCCTTACGGCCAGGTGCCGATTCTTGTGGAACGCGATTTGATCTTGTATGAATCAAACATCATCAACGAGTACATCGATGAGCGCTTTCCTCATCCGCAATTGATGCCCGGCGATCCGGTCGATCGAGCGCGGGTTCGCCTGTTCTTGTTGAATTTCGAGAAAGAATTGTTTGTCAACGTGTCGATTCTCGAGTCGCGCGCGGCCAAAAGCAACGAGAAGACGCTTGAGAAAGCCCGCTCGCACATCCGTGATCGGCTGACGCAACTCGCACCCGTGTTTCTGAAGAACAAGTACATGCTCGGCGACAGCTTTTCGATGCTTGACGTGGCCATTGCGCCGTTGCTGTGGCGGCTTGACTATTACGGAATCGAGTTGAGCAAGAACGCGGCGCCGCTGCTCAAGTACGCGGAACGCATCTTCTCGCGTCCCGCCTATATCGAGGCATTGACGCCGTCAGAGAAAGTAATGCGCAAGTAAAGTGAAAGGTGGCTTTGCTGTTTGTGCAGTTGAGCCGCTTTGCAATGCTTCCGAGTCAATCTCGCATTGTGTTCGCCCATTCAAATTGCACTGGACCCCGCCAATGATGAATGCCGCCGAATCCACGTCGACTCGTCCTTATCTCGTTCGGGCGTTGTACGAATGGTGTACCGACAACGGCTTGACGCCGTATGTTGCCGTAGCGGTTGACGACTCCGTCCAGGTGCCGCGTGAGTACGTCAAGAATGACGAAATCGTGTTGAACATCAGCATGGATGCAACCAGTTCCTTGAAGCTGGGCAACGACTTTATCGAGTTCAAGGCAAGGTTCGGCGGTAGTGCACGAGAAATTCTGGTGCCGATGGGTCGTGTGGTGGCCATCTATGCACGCGAGAACGGGCAGGGCATGGCCTTTCCGCAGCCGGCGCCTGGTGTGGTGGTACGGTCGCTCTCGACACCGCCGCTGGCCAGCGTGATTGATGCGACTCCATTCGGGGGTGGAAAGGCATCCACGGGAGCCGCACCAAACGATTCTGACGACGAGCCGCCCCGGCCTCCAGTGGCCAAACGCCCTGCGCTTAAACGCGTCAAATAGCGCAGATGAGCCGCGGACTACAAAAAAGTGCTGTTGACAGCCGGTACACTCGATTTTCCCGCGCCGCTTTAGCTCAGTTGGTAGAGCAACCGCCTTGTAAGCGGTAGGTCGTCAGTTCGATTCCGACAAGCGGCACCATCGGGCCACCTCAGGCTTCCGCAAGAAGTCGGGTAGTTGCGCCAAACACGAAGAAATTTTGCGCATCGCCCGTTCGATGTGGCGTAGTCTTTCTAGAACATCCGATTTGCTGCCGGCCACGCACTTTGCGGCTGCTCTGGCAATACTTCTGACTGGGTGTTTTCAATGGTACGACGCTTGTGTCGCCGCTGCGTGTGGACCCGAAGGCGTGCACCTTCACGACTGGCACATGCCAGAGAGTCCATTGGCTGGCGCGCCGCAAACGGCTTGGTTTGTTGGCCAGCAACGAGCTGCGTAGTGCGGCAAAAGTGCGTTTGATCCCGATGCGCTTCCGGCTACAACGGTTTGCGCAGCTTGAGTCGGATGGTGAGCACATCGTGGCCGTGGGTTCGCAGATGCGCGGCGAAAGCGGGCAGCAACTGTCGCACCTTCGCAGCACTCGCGCCGTTGTCAACGAGCAGGCACCAGTCGGTGCCGTCGATCGGGCCGGGGCGCACTGCTTGCCTGAGGCCTGCGGGCAGCAACCCAGCCAGCAGATCCAGTCGCTGCTGCGATTCACGCGCGAGCCTCGATAGCCGCGCGAACGTCGGTGAGTCGGCGGCGGCGTGCAGGATGTCGACTGCGTAATGGCGGCGGTTCGTGGTGATGAGTCGAATCTAGCGCGCAATGCCGCAGCACTACAACGTACAAAAGCGCAAGGTGGCAAAACTGCAAGCGCCGCCAGCGATCCGAACGCGACGGTAAAATCCCCGGTTGCCCAAAATGCGGCCCTCCGAACGGCTGTGGCGCCATTGGGCTGAGCAAGGCTTTCCCCCGTTCTTCGACGTTCCCGCTTTTCGGTTCTCCAGCGATCTCATTGGTCGCTGGCGCGCGCCTTCGAGGCGATACCGCTGCGCGTGGCAACCACTGTGCATCCATGACAACCAATATCCTGACCAAACTGTTCGGCAGCCGCAATGACCGGCTGCTTAAAACCTATCGCAAGACGGTGCGGGCCGTCAATGCGCTCGAGCCCGAATTCGAAAAGCTGTCGGATCAGGAGTTGCAGGCCAAGACGCAGTCGTTCAAGGATCGAATCGCTGCCGGTGAGTCGCTGGACGATCTGGCGGTCGAAGCGTTTGCGGTGGTGCGCGAAGGTTCCAAGCGGGTGATGAAGATGCGCCACTTCGACGTGCAGGTGCAGGGCGCGATGGGGCTGCACAACGGCAAGATCGCCGAGATGCGCACAGGTGAAGGCAAGACCCTGACCGCTACGCTTGCGGTGTATTTGAACGCGTTGACCGGCCGCGGCGTGCATGTGGTGACGGTAAACGATTACCTGGCCAATCGCGACGCGCAGTGGATGGGCCGGCTCTATAACTTTCTGGGCCTGACGGTCGGCGTCAACCTGCCGCAGATGCCCAGGGAGGAAAAGCAGGCTGCGTACCGAGCCGACATCACCTACGGCACGAACAACGAATACGGCTTTGACTACCTGCGCGACAACATGGTCTATGAGACCGCAGACCGCGTGCAGCGCGGCCTGAATTACGCGATCGTCGACGAGGTCGACTCGATCCTCATCGACGAAGCACGCACGCCGCTGATCATCAGCGGCCAGGCTGAAGACCAGACCGAGACTTATCAGGCCATCAACCGCGTGGTGCCTTTGCTCATCCAGCAGGAAGGCGAGGCCGACCCGCGCACCGGCGAAGGCGTTACGAAGCCGGGCGACTTCACCGTAGACGAAAAAACCCGGCAGGTCTATTTGACCGAACAGGGGCACGAGAGCGCCGAGCGCATCCTGTCCGAGCTGGGCCTGTTGCCTGAGGGCGCATCACTCTACGACCCGTCCAACATCACGCTGATGCACCACGTCTATGCGGCGTTGCGTGCAAATCGGCTGTACCACCGCGACCAGCATTACGTCGTGCAGGCTGGCGAGGTCGTGATCGTCGATGAATTCACCGGACGTCTCATGTCCGGTCGGCGCTGGAGCGAAGGACTGCACCAAGCGGTGGAGGCCAAAGAAGGCGTCGCGATTCAGCCCGAGAACCAGACGCTGGCCTCGATCACTTTCCAGAACTATTTCCGGCTCTACGGCAAGCTGTCCGGCATGACCGGCACGGCCGATACGGAAGCCTACGAGTTCCAGGAAATCTACGGCCTGGAAACGATGGTGATTCCGCCGAACCGACCGAGCCGGCGCGACGACCAGCTCGACCGCGTCTACAAGACGACGAAGGAGAAATACGCCGCTGCGATCGAAGACATCAAGGAATGCCACGAACGTGGCCAGCCGGTGCTGGTCGGCACCACGTCGATCGAGAACTCGGAAATCATTGCCGAGTTGCTGGAAAAAGAAAAGCTGCCGCACCAGGTGCTGAACGCCAAGCAGCACGAGCGCGAAGCCGACATCGTTGCGCAAGCCGGCAGCCCGAAGATGATTACGATCGCGACCAACATGGCCGGCCGCGGCACCGACATCGTGTTGGGCGGCAACCTCGAGAAGATGGTCACGACGGTCGAAGCGAACGAGTCGCTTGATCCGGCTGCCAAGGAAGCCGAGATCACGCGACTGCGCGAGCAGTGGACGAAGGACCACGAATTCGTCAAGTCGCAAGGTGGCCTGCGCATCGTCGCCACCGAGCGGCATGAGTCGCGCCGCATCGACAACCAGCTGCGCGGCCGCTCCGGCCGGCAGGGCGATCCGGGCGCATCGCGCTTCTTCCTGAGCCTGGACGATTCGCTGATGCGCATTTTCGCGGGCGACCGCGTGCGATCCATCATGGACCGCCTGAACATGCCCGAAGGCGAGGCGATCGAAGCCGGCATTGTTACGCGCAGCATCGAGAGCGCACAGCGCAAGGTCGAAGCGCGCAACTTCGACATCCGCAAGCAGTTGCTCGAGTACGACGACGTCAGCAACGACCAGCGCAAGGTCATCTATGAGCAGCGCAATGCAATTCTTGACGCGACCGAACTGAGCGCGCAAGTGGCTTCGCTGCGCGAGGGCTGCTTCACTGACCTGGTCCATCAGTTCGTGCCGGCCGAATCGGTGGAAGAGCAGTGGGACTTGCCGAAGCTAGAGCAAATCCTGCGCGATGAATGGCAACTCGATCTGCCGCTGGTGAGTGAAGTGGAAGCCGCCAGCGCGATGACCGACGAGGACATCGTCCTGCGTGTCATCAAGGCGGCCGACGCGGCGTTCGCGGCCAAGGTGGAACTGGTCGGCGGCGAAAGCTTCACGCAGTTCGAGCGGATGGTGCTGCTGCAAAGCATCGACACCCATTGGCGCGAACACCTCTCTGCGCTCGACTACCTGCGCCAGGGCATTCATCTGCGCGGCTATGCGCAGAAGCAGCCGAAGCAGGAATACAAGCGCGAGGCGTTCGAGCTGTTCGGCCAGTTGCTCGATTCGGTGAAAAACGAAGTCACCAAAATCCTGATGACGGTGCAAATCCAGAATCAGGCGCAGGTCGGCGAGGCCGCGCAATCGATCGAAGATCAGGCCGATGCGTTCAGCAATGTGACCTACAGCGCGCCGACCGAAACCGGCGGGGTTGAAACGCGTGCGGCGGCCGCCATCGCTTCTGGGAATGCCGACCAGCCAGACGGCATGCCGATGCCGCGCGTCGGGCGCAACGATCCTTGCCCGTGCGGCAGCGGCAAGAAATTCAAGCAGTGCCACGGCAAGCTGACCTGATGCAAAAGACGGCTTAAAAAGCCGCCTGGATCGTGGTCGGGGCAGCATCCCCATCGCTGCAGCGTTCAGCTGACTGTTGTACGGCCGCCATGTAGGGCTTGGATTTGATGCGTACACGCAACATAATGCCTCGATGCGAATCGGGTTCACCAAGATGCAGGGCGCCGGCAACGACTTTGTCGTGCTCGATGAAACCGCGCAGGGTCTGAACCTAGACGCCGCACAGTACCGATGGCTGGCCGATCGACACTTCGGCATCGGCGCCGATCAGATTCTGTCAGTGCGCCCGGCCAGCACCTCGGATGTCGACTTCGACTACGTCATTCACAACGCCGACGGTGGGCAGGTCGAGCACTGTGGCAACGGCGCGCGTTGTTTCGCGCGTTTCGTGCAGCAACGCGGTCTGACGACGAAAAGCACGCTGCGCGTGCGCGTGCAGAACGGCGTCATCACCTTGCAGACCGAATCGGATGAGCGCGTCACAGTCGACATGGGTGCGCCGGTGTTTGATTTGGCGCGCATCCCGTTTGACCCACGCGTCGCATCCGGGCAAATGCAGCCAGCGGCTAGCGATTCTTGGAAAATATGGCCGTTGGCTCTTTCCGGAATTGCATCTGATGCTATCGTTAGTATAGCAATTCTGTCGATGGGCAATCCGCACGCTGTGACTTGGGTGACCGAGGTGGACAGTGCACCCGTGGCCACGCAGGGGCCGCAGATCGGGCAGCACCCGGCGTTTCCGCATGGTGTGAATGTGGGGTTCGCGCAGGTGGTCGACCGATCGCGTATTCGGCTGCGCGTATTCGAGCGCGGCGCTGGCGAAACGCTTTCTTGCGGCACCGGCGCCTGCGCCGCGGTGGTCGCGGGCATCCGGCTCGGGCTGCTCGACCCCGCCGTGGATGTGGCCACACGCGGGGGTCACCTGACGATTCGCTGGTCCGGCAACGCAGACGAATCGGTCCGCATGACCGGTCCCGCCGTGACCGTATTCGAAGGCTCGGTCGACCTGCCGACGCTTTGACGGTCTTCATACCTCACCCGCTCGATTTCACTTCGCATGCTCACTTCAACCACCGTCAACCAGCCGCCTGAATCGATGGAACAAGTCGACCTTTCGCATCCGATCACCGAAGACGACATCGCGAACTTCCTGCTCGCGTCGCCCGACTTCTTTGTGCGTCATGCCGAAGTGCTGGCCGCGGTGCAGCTCGCCAGCCCGCACGGCAACCGCGCGGTCGGCCTGCAGCAGCGCCAGGCCGAGATGCTGCGCGAGAAGATCAAAGGGCTTGAGTCCCGTATCGTCGACATGGTCGGCCATGCGCACGACAACGCGCAGCTCGCCGACAAGGTCGAGCAGTTGTGCTGCGAGCTGCTCCATGTCGAGCAGGCCGACGAACTGCCCGGGCGGCTGGTGGCAGAGCTTGCGCAGCGCTTCGACATGCCGCAAGTCGCGCTGCGGCTGTGGGACGTCGATCCGCGCTTCGCAGAGTCGCCGTTTGCCCAAGACGTGGGCGACGATGCGCGGGCGTTTGCCGCGTCGCTGGAGGTGCCGTTTTGCGGCGTGAATCCGGGCCTGCCGGTGGTGCACTGGTTGTCCGAGCCCACCGAAGCGATGTCGCTTGCGCTGATTCCGCTGCATTGGCCGAACAGCGAGCCGGCCTCAGCGGTCGTCGCACAGGACGGCGCCAGCCGGCGCAGCCATGCCGAATCGGCAGCAGCTGCGGACCCGATCGACGCGCATGGGGGTTTCCTGCCTGAGGATCCAATCCGGCGCGAGCCGACGTTCGAATACCGCCGAGACGCAAGCAACGCAGCAGCACCCGCACCCGATGCAAAGCTTGCGGTGGTCCCGCCCAAGCGGTCAATCGGTGGGCTTCTTGTGCTCGCTTCGCCGGACCCGAAGCGGTTCCGTGCTGACATGGGCACCGATTTTCTGCAACGGCTGGCCGACCTGTGCGGTGCCGCACTTTCGCGGCTGCAGCCGGTCGGTGAGCCGGCAGCACACGTGGCCGACTGAATCGCCGCCCTGTCCCCGCATCGCCACGCCCCACTTATTGCTATTTATGGAAGTGGCAACCAGCACCGTGCCCACTGCGGACGACTTGCAGCACATCGAGCGCTATCTGGAACACGTCCGCGTCGAAAAGCGGCTGGCTGCGCGCACGGTGACGTTGTATGCGCTCGACCTGCAAAAGCTGCTGGGGTTCGCACAGGCCGCAGGTACTAGGGTGACAGCGGTGCGCCAGCCGCAGGTGCGGCGTTGGGCCGCGCAGATGCACGGCGCGGGCCGCAGCGGACGCGGCGTTGCGTTGATCCTGTCGGGCTGGCGCGGCTTCTACGGCTGGCTCGCGCGCGGCGGTGAAGTCGCCAGCAATCCGGTGCAAGATGTGCGCGCGCCGAAAACCGGCCGACCGCTTCCGAAGGCACTCGGCGTCGACGAAGCGGTGCAACTCGCTGCCTACAAGGCCAACGAGTTGTCCGACCCCTGGCTCGAAGCGCGCGACGCCTGCATGGTCGAGCTGCTCTACAGCAGCGGCCTGCGCGTGGCCGAGCTGACGGGGCTCGACTGGCAGGCCAGCACGGGCGCACGTGGGCATGTCGACATGCAGGCGGCGCAAGTGCATGTGCTCGGCAAGGGCGGCAAACGCCGCACGGTGCCGGTGGGTGCGCCGGCGCTGGCTGCGCTCTCGCATTGGCTGGCGTTGCGTGCCCAGCAGCCGACAGCACCTGCGCAAGCGGCGCTGTTCATCGGCCGCAACGGCACCCGGCTGTCAAGCCAGTCGGTCTGGCAGCGTCTGCGCAACCGCAGTCGCCAGGCCGGGCTGGCTGCGCCGGTGCATCCCCACATGCTGCGGCACTCGTTCGCAAGCCATCTGCTGCAGTCCAGCGGCGACCTGCGTGCGGTGCAGGAGCTGCTCGGGCACGCCAACATCACCACGACGCAGGTCTACACGCGGCTGGACTTCCAGCACTTGGCACGCGCCTACGACGCAGCGCATCCGCGTGCGAAAATCAGTCAGCTATCGAAAAAGTAGCAAAAATCGCATGTCCGGCCTACGCCTGAGCCATTTTTCTTACGCAATCGGCTATTGACTCGGTACGCAGAGGCAAGCCATTCAGTAACCGCCTTGCAAGCGGTCTGGATACGCTCCAACTGCTGGAAAACCCGCGTTCGCACGGTCGAGCCAGCGCCGCTACACTCCCCGCTTGTTTTGCAGCCCCGGCTTTCGGCATCGTGCCCGGTCGCGCCCTCCTATGAGCCTCATTCCCGCCACCATCCTCACCGGCTTTCTCGGCTCCGGCAAAACCACGCTGCTCAAGCGCGTACTCACCGAAGCGCACGGGCAGAAGATCGCCGTGATCGAAAACGAGTTCGGTGAAGAAAACATCGACAGCGACATTCTCGTGTCCGAGTCAAGCGAGCAGATCATCCAGATGAGCAACGGCTGCATCTGTTGCACGATCCGCGAAGACCTGCGCGGCGCCTTGCAACTGCTGGCGGAGCGCCGCCGCAAGGGCGAGATTGCGTTCGACCGTGTGGTGATCGAAACCACCGGCCTAGCCGATCCGGGCCCGGTCGCGCAGACTTTCTTCATGGATGAGGAAATCGCGGAGAGCTATCTGCTCGACTCGATCGTGACCTTGGTGGACGCCAAGCACGCGCAACAGCAACTGACGGACCAGCAGCAAGCCAGACGCCAGATCGGCTTTGCCGATCAGTTGTTCATCAGCAAAACCGATCTCGTCAGCGAGCAGGAAACGCAAGCGTTGATGCAGCGGCTGCGCCAGATGAACCCGCGCGCGCCGCAGCAGGCAGTGTCGTTCGGCCAAGTGCCGCTCTCGCAGGTGTTCGATCTGCGCGGCTTCAACCTGAATACACGGCTGGAGATCGATCCGGATTTCCTGGCCGACCAGCAGCATGCGCAACAGCACACGCATGGGCATGACCACGATCACGCAGACGACGGGTCCTGCGAGCATCCCGCCCATCAGGAGCATGCGCATCATCATCACAACGACGACGTAGGCAGCTTCGCATTCCGCTCGGAGCGCGCGTTCGATCCGGCCCGGCTGGAAGATTTTCTGGGCTCCATCGTGAACGTCTACGGCCCGCGTTTGCTGCGCTATAAGGGCGTGCTGCACATGGCCGGCACCGATCGGAAGGTGATCTTTCAAGGCGTGCACCAGTTGATGGGCAGCGATCTGGGCCCGAAGTGGGCCGACGGTGAGGTGCGCATGAGCAAGATGGTGTTCATCGGCATCGACCTGCCACGCGCCATCTTCCTGCAGGGGCTGGAGCAATGTCTGGCATGATGCGCCGCCTCCACTTGTGCTCCAGCAACAGCTGGCTGTTTCCGGTTCCTGTGCGCAGGGCCGTTTCATTTCCTGTCGTTTGTCACGACCATCGAGGGTTTCCATGTTCACCTCGTTTTTGCAATTGATGAGGTTCGCAATGTCCAGCCCCAAGTTGATCACCCCCGGCGGCAGCGCCAGCCCGAAGCCTTCATCAAAAGTCGCTGGCGACAGCCGCCCCGTAGGCAAGACCGTCAAGTCAGCGGCCGGCAAACCGCCTTCGACGTCCACCAGTCGAGTCGCCCCGGCCAAGGCCGACAAGAGCAGCAAAGCCGACGAGATCATTAAGAGTTCCAAGACCGACAAGTCCGCTGCGGGCGCCAAAACAGCTGCGGCCACCGTTGCAGGTGCGAAGGCAGCGACTCCCGTTGCGCATAAGGTGGCTTCAGCCGCCACTGTCATCCCGGTGCCGACCGACGACAAGGCCGCATCCGCATTGCCCCGCACGCCAGTACGCAGCGGCAGGCCATCGGCACGGCTTGCGCAGATCACTGTGCCGTCGATGGCCCAATCGGTGGCCTCCAGCGCTGCCAAGTCGAGCTACACCACGCATCCGGCATCGGCGGCGTTGATCGCTGCACCGCATGCCGCAGCGATCAAGAAAAACCCCAAGCTGGTCGACAACTGGAAGACAGTTGCTGCCGATCGTCTGTCGGACGAAGAAGTGCTGGCGATGCCCGACAGCGAATACATGAACGAAAAGCAGACTGCGTTCTTCCGCCTCAAGCTGACGCGACTGAAAGCCGACATGCTGAGCAACGCGGGGGAGACCACCGAGCACCTGCGCGAGGACACTGTGGTGGTGCCCGACCCAGCCGACCGCGCGACCATCGAGGAAGAGCACGCGCTGGAATTGCGTACACGCGACCGCGAGCGCAAGCTGCTCAAAAAGATCGAACAGTCGATCGTGCGGATCGACGGCGGCGACTACGGCTACTGCGACGAGACGGGCGAGCCCATCGGTGTGGGCCGCTTGCTGGCCCGTCCGACGGCCACCTTGTCGCTCGAGGCGCAGCAGCGGCGCGAGCTCAAGCAGAAGATGTTCGGCGATTAGTCGAAAATTTCCGCAGGGAAGCGGAATATGCCCAGCCGGGATCCCCGCAGGCCGCCGGAGTTGAAGCAAACTCCGGCGAATGAGCAAGGAGACCCCCCCCGGATTTCTGTCTAAGGTTGCGCGCTTCGTGAAGAAGCCGATGACCACCTGGGCTGATCTGGACCAGCCGGAGCCAGACAAATCCACTGACTACAGCAAAGCGCTGTTGAAGGAGATGATTGAGCGCAAGCGGCGCAACGACTTCGTGCGAAAGCGCGAGTTCGACCAGTTGCGCAAACTGCGCACTCGCGGCAGCACCATGCCGAGTGGGCTGGAGCCGCCGTCGTTCTTCCAGAGCAGCCTGCCGTCCAATTCTCAAGAACGGGCCCATACGCTGCGCAAGATCGACGAGATCGAAGCGCAGATGTCCAAGCAGTGGTGGAAAAGCAAGTCGCCGTCTTCGAGCACGACTGGCAGCGGTGAGCTCTCACCGTCAGCATCGGCCGCAGCGCGTGCGATGGCCAAGACCGAGATGCAGTCGTTCGGTGAAGTGGCTTCCGTTGACGATGCACCGGTGCTCCTGAACTTTGCATCGCAGGATACGGTGCCTCTGGCAATGTCGGTCGCCGATCGCACGGCCCTGGCCCCGGCGGAGCTGCCGTTGATGGTGTTCGCCGATGCGCAGCCGTTGACGACTACCAACCACTGGCCGGACGAGGTGGCCGCGCCGCAGGACGCTGCGGGCGATGCGGCCGGTTTCGTACACGACCCGGAACTCGAAGAGCCGGCGATTCGTTTTGCCAATGGCGACTACGAAGGCGCGGAGGCCGCGCTCGCAGCGCTGATTGCACCAGGCGCTGAAGGCGTGGACCGACCGTCGATCTGGTTGGCCTTGTTCGACCTCTACCGGGCCACTGGCCAGCAGGAACGGTTCGAGAGCATTGCCCTGGATTTTGCTGCACGGTTCGGCCGTTCGGAGCCGGTCTGGTTTGCTTTTGCCGATGCCCTGGAGACGGGGTCTGGCCAGGGATTCTCAGCACCCGCTGCGAAAGCGGTTGCGCCCACGCGTGCGTTCGGCTGGAGCGCACCCGAGGTGCTGACGGCCAAGGCCCTCGCCACGCTGCATGCTTCGCTGTCGAAGGGGCCGATGCAACCTTGGCGATTTAATTGGGGCAAAGTCGGAATGATCGAAACGGACGCGCGCCTGCCGTTGTTGCAGCTGCTTGAGCGCTGGAGTGCCTCAGCCGTGCGGCTGCGCTTCGTCGATGCCGGTCAGCTCGAGCGCGTGCTGGCCGCACAGGCCCCCTCGGGTGACGACTCGGTCGATCCAGTTTGCTGGCGATTGGCGTTGGCGTTGTTGCGCACAATGCACCGGGTGGACGATTTTGACTGCTTGGCACTCGAGTACTGCATCACTTATGAGGTGTCGCCTCCGTCCTGGGTCGACCCAGACTGCACCTTTCTGGAGGGCCCAGACGAGGTCAGTGCAGTCGGTCAAGACCGGTCCAATGCCGGTTCAGACAGCGCGATTCAATCCGACTACTTTCCGGTCCTCCCTGAGTTGCTGGAGCTGGCTGCCCAGCCCCATGCTGCGATGGTCGAGTTGTCGGGGCGATTGATCGGCGATGCAGGCGAACGGCTGGTCGGCGTGGCGCACAGCCATCCGGGCATCAAGTCGTTGACCGTGCGCTGCGACAAGCTCGCGCGGGTTGACTTCTCAGCGGCCGGCTCGGTGCTGAACTGGGCAGCTGCGCGGCAAGCCGACGGTTGCCGGGTGGAGTTCAGCCAGCTGCAGCGGTTGGTCGCGATTTTCTTCAACGTGGTGGGCATCAGCGAATACGCGCGGGTCTCTGTCCGGCACAATTAGCGGTCGGCGCTGCGCGGGTTCGACTGGAGCATGCGCAGCGGTTTTTCTGGAAGGCAGCAGTCGCAAAGCGCACTACGACGTCGCTCGATTCGGCCTCCTTCGATTGTTTTGTCGCCACCCCAATCCCCATCCATGGAACAGTTTCACGGCACCACCATCCTGAGTGTGCGGCGCCAGATCGGCGGCAAGCTCGAAGTGGCGCTCGGCGGTGATGGTCAAGTCACGCTGGGCAACATCGTCGTCAAAGGCACGGCACGCAAAATCCGCAGGTTGCACCACGACCGCGTGCTGGCCGGCTTTGCTGGCGCGACCGCTGACGCGTTCACCTTGTTCGAGCGCTTTGAAGCCAAGCTCGAAAAACATCAAGGCCATCTGGTGCGCGCTGCGATCGAGCTCACCAAGGACTGGCGCACCGACCGCATGCTGCGCCGGCTCGAAGCAATGCTCGCGGTGGCCGACCTGAGTGCCTCGCTGATCATCACCGGCAACGGCGACGTGCTTGAGCCCGAGCAGGGGATCGTTGCGATCGGCTCCGGTGGAGCGTATGCGCATTCTGCTGCCAAGGCGCTGCTCGACAACAGCGAACTCAGCGCCAGCGAAATCGTCAAGAAGTCGCTGGAGATTGCTGGCGAGCTGTGCATCTATACCAACATGCACCACACCATCGAAACCTTGAGCGCCTGATGTCCGACCTGACCCCACAGGAAATTGTTTCTGAACTCGATCGCCATATCGTCGGCCAGCACGCGGCCAAGCGCGCCGTTGCCATTGCGCTGCGCAACCGCTGGCGCCGCCAGCAGGTCGACGCTTCGCTGCGCCACGAGATCACGCCCAAGAACATCCTGATGATCGGCCCGACGGGTGTCGGAAAAACCGAGATCGCGCGCCGGCTCGCACGGCTGGCGGACGCGCCGTTCATCAAGGTCGAAGCGACCAAGTTCACCGAAGTGGGCTACGTCGGCAAGGACGTGGACGCGATCATTCGGGATTTGGTCGATGTCGCGGTGAAACAGACCCGTGAGTCCGAAATGCAGAAGATGCGCGTCCGAGCCGAAGAAGCGGCTGAAGAGCGTGTGCTGGATGCACTGATCCCGCCGCCCCGCAGCACGTCGTCGGGCACGGGCGACCAGCCCGCGCTGCCAGACAGCACCGCGCGCCAGGCGTTTCGCAAAAAGTTGCGTGAAGGCCAACTGCACGACAAGGAAATCGAACTCGATGTGGCGCAAGCCCGGCCGCAACTCGAAGTGATGGGTCCGGCTGGCATGGAGGAGATGACCGAGCAGCTGCGCGGCATGTTCACCCAGTTTGGCCAGGAGAAGCGTTCCTTGCGCAAGCTGCGCATCTCTGAGGCGCTGAAAGTGCTGGCCGATGAGGAAGCCTCCAAGCTGATTAACGAGGACGAAGTGAAGGCGCAGGCGATCCGCAACGCCGAACAAAACGGCATCGTCTTCATCGACGAGATCGACAAGGTGACGTCGCGCGGCTCCGAGCAAAGCGCCGGCGAGGTCTCGCGCCAGGGCGTGCAGCGGGACCTGTTGCCGCTGGTGGAGGGCACCACGGTGTCCACCAAGTACGGCACCGTGAAGACCGATCACATGTTGTTCATCGCCTCCGGTGCGTTTCACCTGAGCAAGCCGAGCGACCTGATTCCCGAGTTGCAGGGGCGTTTCCCGATCCGGGTTGAGCTGACGTCCTTGTCGGTTGCCGATTTCGAAGCGATCCTCACGCAGACGCAAGCCTCGCTCGTCAAGCAGTACCAAGCCTTGCTGGCAACCGAGCGGGTCACGCTCGAGTTCACGCCGGATGGTGTGACCCGGCTCGCGCAGATCGCTTGCGACGTGAACGAGCGGACCGAAAACATCGGCGCACGGCGCTTGTCCACCGTGATGGAGCGGCTGCTCGACGAGGTCAGCTTCGATGCAGCCGGGTTGGTCGATCGAACGGTGCGCATCGATCCGACGTATGTGGATGAGCGGCTCGGCGAGCTCAGCCGCAACGAGGATTTGTCCCGCTACATCCTCTAGAGCGGTTTCGCGCTAACCATCCACGCCGTCCACAGGGGAGTTGACAGACGGGGAAGATGCTTGGCTGTTGAATCGCGGGCATCAGGAGGCGGTCATGGCATGGCATTCGGGACAGGCCTATGGGCAGGATCTACGGGACCGGGTATTGGCCGCCCAGGGCACGATTCACGCGGTAGCCGAGCGCTATGCGGTCAGCGACTCCTACGTAGCGCGGGCACGCGGCAAGCGGCGCCGGCTCGGTCAGGCTTCAGCCGGCGTGCAGTGCAATCACGTGCCGCCGCGGCTGGCGGGGCTGGAGCCGGCGTTGGCCGCCCAGGTGGCAGCGGCAGCCGACTGGACGCTGTGGCGCAGTGGTGCGATTGGGTGCAGCACGAGCACGAGCACGGCGTGCGAGTGGGCGTTACCACCATGTGGAAGACACTTGGCCAGTTGGGCCTGAGCCTCAAAAAAGACCGTACACGCCAGTGAGCAGGAGCGCGCCGACGTAGCAGCCGCCCGTGAAGTCTGGGCAGCCGGGCGTGCGACCCTGCAAGCAGGCCGTCTGGTCTTTCTGGACGAAACATGGGCGACAACCAACATGACGCCCACACGCGGGCGCTCTGCCAGAGGCCGGCGCTGCCTAAGGCAAGCGTCCCAACGCCACTGGCACACGACGACCTTCGTGTGTGCGCTGCGCCAAGCCGGCCTGGCCGCGCCCTGCGTGCTGGACGGCCCCATCAACGGGCAGACCTTTGTGGCCTGGGTGCAGCAGATGCTGGCGCCGGAGTTGCACCCGAGCGACATCGTCGTCATGGACAACCTAGGCTCGCATAAGGTCAGCGGCGTGCAGCCAAGCCATCGAAGCAAGAGGCGCCACCGTGCGCTACCTGCCGTCCTACAGCCCCGGCATGAATCCGATCGAGCAGGTGTTTGCCACGCTCAAAGGCCTGCTGCGGCGAGCGTCAGCGCGCACCCGCGAGTCGCTCTGGGACGCCATCGGGGCACTGCTCGACAACTTCTCACCCGTCGAGTGCGCCAACTACATCCGCCACTGTAGATAGTCGGCCCTGAAAAACCCCCAAACCCCGCACGAACAAGGGCTCTGCGGGTATTTGCGGTATCGCCAAGCTCTCAGGTTTCAAATAATAGGCGTTCAAAACCTGAGAGTTTTCGCTCGATTTCGAGGCCCTGCATGACCGACGATTTCTTCCGCGCCCGCCTTGACGAAATGATCGATCCCAACCACGCGCTGGCCGTGTTGGCGCAGCGCCTGCCCTGGACGCAGTTGGAACAAGCCATCGGCCCCTGCTTTGCTCGCAAGGCGCGCCCCGAGCAGTGGCAGGCGGATGAGGATCTGTTCGGCGCAACGGCGCAAGTATCTGGGGGCGCTGTCAGCAACGCCGGCCGTGCGCGCCTGCCGTTGCGCCTGATGCTCGCGCTGACCCTCTTGAAGAAAACAGCTTCGACCTGAGCGACGAAGAGCTGGTGGCGCGCTTCGCAGAGAACGTCTACTGGCAGCACTTCGCCGGCTACGAATACTTCGATCCCTCACCGCCGTGCGATGCGACGCAGATTGGCCGCTTTCGAGCGGCCCTGGGCGAAGCTGGCATGGAAGAGTTGCTCAAGGCCACCGTCGAGACGGCCGTCAACGTCGGCGCCGTGCGCAAGAGCAAGTTCGAGCGGATCATCGTGGACACCACCGTGCAGGAGAAGGCGATCGCCTA
Source organism: Burkholderiales bacterium (assembly GCA_038200275.1). Lineage (GTDB taxonomy): Bacteria > Pseudomonadota > Gammaproteobacteria > Burkholderiales > Burkholderiaceae_C > JBBPYC01. Next base: position 568 of record JBBPYC010000035.1, on the reverse strand, counting down.
CCCGGTGGACAGCCGACTGCTGGAGATCGCCCGTCACAAGGTGGTGACAGCGGCCAAGACGGCCGGCATCGCGCTCAAACAGACCTATGCCGCTGAAGGCAAGACGCTTCGGCGCAAAGCCGGTGGCTATGCCCACGCCAAACAATTCAAGCGGCTTGCCAAGGCTGTCAAGCGTCAGCGCACGATCCTGGGCATCCTGATTCGGGAAGTGCAGCGCAAGCAATTGGCCGCAGTGTCAGCTGCAGGCAGCGCCAACGCCAGCGCGGCCCTACGCGTCTGGCTGGCGCGTGCCGAGCGCATCCGCGCACAACAGCGCCATGACAAGCACAAGCTGTACGCACTGCATGCACCGGAGGTGGAGTGCATCGGCAAGGGCAAGGCGCGCCGCCCTTACGAGTTCGGCGTCAAGGTCAGCGTGGCTGTGACCCACAAGCAAGGCCTGATGGTGGGCGCCCGCAGCTTCCCCGGCAATCCGTGGGACGGCCACACACTGGCCGAACAGATCGAGCAAAGCACGATCTTGCTCGAAGACATCGGGGTCAAGCCCAAACAGGTCGTGGTGGATCTG
>JBBPYC010000034.1:0-4553 GCA_038200275.1 Burkholderiales bacterium | reverse complement strand
GTACCGGCGGGCGCCCTGATGGGCTGGAGCGTGGGGCCCGTGCCGCGCGGGCCCGGGCGGGCGGGGCCGCAGGACGGGGACCGGCGCGCCTGGGGCAACCGCGTGGCAACCCCCCCGCCGAACCGGCTCAGCGATGCCGAGCGCCAGGCCGCGCTGGCGTTGGTCAACAGCGACGAATTCAAGGATCTGCCGCCCAGCCAGATCGTGCCGCGCCTGGCCGATCAGGGCCGGTACGTGGCCAGCGAATCGACCCTGTATCGACTCTTGCGTTGTGCGGGACAACTGGCGCATCGCCGTGCTGAACGTGTGTCGCAACCGCGAAGCCGACCCCGCGCGTTGGTGGCATCCAAGCCCGACCAAATCTACTGCTGGGACATCAGCTACCTGCCCACCGAGGTGCGTGGCAGCTACTTCTATCTCTACCTGTTTGTCGACCTGTTCAGCCGCAAAGTCGTTGGCTGGCAGGTCTACGACTGCGAGCGCGCGGAGCGGGCCAGCCAGTTGTTGACCGACATCTGCACCCGCCAGGCCATTGCACCGCAGCAGCTGACCGTGCACTCGGACAACGGCGCGCCGATGAAGGGCGAGACGATGCTGGCCACGATGCAGCGCCTGGGTGTGGCGGCGTCGCGCAGCCGTCCCGCAGTGAGCAACGACAACGCGTTCTCAGAAGCCTTGTTCCGCACCCTGAAATACCGACCGCAGTTGCCGGTCCACCCGATGCAAAGCCTGCTGCAGGCCCGGCGCTGGGTGACGCAGCTCGTGCACTGGTACAACCACGAGCATCGCCACAGCGCGATCGGCTTCGTAACACCAGCGCAGCGCCATGCCGAGAGCGACCGCTTGCTGCTAATCGACCGAGCGAAGGTCTACGAGGCAGCCCGCCTGCGACATCCGCATCGCTGGTCGCGATCGACCCGCTCCCACTGACCACTCAACAAGCTGCTTGACCTTCACGCCTCATGCGACAACTGGCTTGACAACGGCCGTGACATTGACCCGCAGCGGGCCGCGGTGCAACTCAATGCGGATGTCGACAGCCTCAGGCGCTGGCTCCGGCGTCAACGTCAGCGGGATGAATCCGCCGGACTCGCGCATCGGAGCTACCAAGTCTCTACCGCGCTCGGCTTGGCGCCGCCATTTGTGCACGAGGTTGGCGTTCAGGCCGTGCGTCAACGCCACCTGAGCGATCGACGCTCTTGGCTCGCCACATTCGCGCAGGACCTGCGCCTTCAGTTCAACCGGATGGCGTCGCCGGGGCGCCCGCTTGGAGTCTTGCATCGTGTCCACCTTCTTTTGGTGGACACCATCGTGCTCATCGGATCAGCAATACTCAAGATGAGATTGCCGCGTGCTTACCGTAATCGTCCGACCGAGACCGTTGTTGACAGCAGTTATGGACTTGTGTCAACGAGATGCCGAAGCAAGCCGAAGGCCACACGCCAGGATTGGCCGTCGCAGTCGAGGGTGGCCGTGCGCTGGTTGATGCGCACGATCAGGCCGACGTGGTGCTGCAGGTTCTGGTCGGTGAAGCTCACGCGGTTGCCGACGCGGAGGTCGGCGCGACCGGCGATCTCTGGCGGAGGTGTGGGCTTGCGTTGCGCTGATGCGCCTGCAGCCGGTTCTGTGACGCCCGACGCCAACGGCACGATAGCCGCGTAGGGCACAGCCAACGGGGTGCGGCTGGCCTCATCGAGCACCGTGACGCGGCGGTCCTTCATGGCGACCACTCGAGCGGCTCGCAGCTTGCCGTCGTTCCAATCGAGGTACTGAATCTGCTGTCCGGTGTGCAACTGCCCGCGCGCCTGCACGATGCGCCGCGGGTCGGCCAGCAGTTGCTCGATCGCCCAGCTGAGTTGGTACAGCTCGGCGCTGCTGGCCATCGGTAGGTCTTCGATCAGCTTGATGCGCATGGGCCCATTTTTGCCCATGCGTGTCCCGACGCTTGGGGGCTCAGGCAGCCAGTGGCCAGTGCTGCCTCTCGTTCGCGTCAGGAGCGATCCGTGCGGCGACCATCCAAGGCAGCAGCTCATCGATGCGGTTGATCTTGTGGTCGGCGATGCGCTCCAGCACGTAGCGCAGGTAGTGCTGCGGGTTGATGCCGTTGAGTTTGGCCGTGCCGATCAAGGTGTAGATCACGGCCGCGCTGTTGCCGCCTGTATCCGAGCCCAGATGCAGGAAGTTCTTGCGACCGATGGCCACGCTTCTCAGGGCACGCTCGGCGGCGTTGTTCTCCGCCTCGATGCGCCCGTCGCCTGTGAAGCGCACCAGGGCAGTCCAGTTGCTCATCGCATAGCCGATGGCCAGCGCCATCGGCGACTTCGCCGAGACCTGCACCAAGGTCTGGCCGAGCCAGGCTTTCAGCCCCAACAGCACCGGCCGCGTTCGCAACTGCCGCACGCGTCTTCGCCGCAGGGCGGATGTGCCCCGGATCTCGGCTTCGATCTTGAAGATCTCGGCGATGCGCTCCAGCCCCTGGTGCGCCAGCGTGCCGGGCAACTTGTGCTGGCGCTCGTGGAGGTCCCATAGCTTGCGGCGCGCGTGGCTCCAGCAAGCCGCTTCGACGATCTGGCCGTTGTCATAGAGCTGGTTGTAGCCCGCAAACGCGTCGGCCTGCAATATCCCCTGCCAGCCCAGGAGATGACGCGCGGGGTGCGTGCCCTTGCGGTCGGGCGAGTATTGGAACCACACCGCCGGTGGTTCCTGGCCAGCGCTGGGTCGGTCATCGCGCACATAGACCCACAACCGGCCTGTCTTGGCCTTGCTGCCTTTGCCGCCGAGCACCTTGATCGGCGTGTCGTCGCCGTGGATCTTGTCCGCGCGCAGCACGTGGCGGCCAATGGCCTGCGCCAGTGGGGTCAGCAGCCGGGCCGCTTGACCGACCCAGTCGGCCAGGGTCGAGCGCTGCAGCATCAAGCCTTCGCGGGCGTAGATCTGGCACTGCCGGTACAGCGGCAGACTGTCGGCGTACTTGCCCACCAGCACGTGGGCCAGCAGGCCGGCGCCGGCCATGCCGCGCGCCACCGGGCGGCTGGGCGCTGCGGCCTGCGTGACCGTCTTGCAGCCGTTGCAGGCCAGACGGGGGCGCACATGGCGCACGACATGGAAGCTGCCGGGTTCGTAGTCCAGGACCTCCGAGACGTCTTGTCCGATCTCGCGCAGCGCATGCCCGCAGACCAGGCAGGCGCAGCTGCCGTCGCTGCCCAGCAGCGGGGCGTGCACAACAGTGCGGCGTGGCAGGTGCTCGGGCAACTCGCGCAGACCGGGTCGGGCTTTGGCTGCGCGCTTCTTGCGTGCGTCGGCGATGGTGGTGACGTTGGACAGCGGGGGCTCGCAGGTCGCCGGGTCAACCCCCGGCTCGGCCGTAGGTGCCGCTACCATGCCGCCAATCAGTTCGAGTTGGGCGTGTTGGAGCTGCTCGCTGGAGCGGCCGTACTTCATGCGCTTTAGGTAGGCCAGTTCGGCCTTTAGCTTGTCAATGGTCAGCAGCGCGATCTTCAACGACTCCTGCGTTCGCCGCACTTCGACGCTGAGTGCGGCGTTGGTGGCAAGCAGGTCATCGCAGGTCATGAACACGACTGTGGCAGCACCCGATGTCGCTCGCAATAGGACATGTCCCGTCAACCAATGGCAGCCTTGCACTGCTGCGGCAGCGCAAGGCTGCCGACTCTACGTCTACGCAGCAGCACGAGGCTGCCACGTGCGCTCGGGTCGCCGCCAGTCAATGCCCTCGAGCAGCATCGACAACTGTGCGGCACTGAGTGCGACGCTGCCAGCGTCGGCCTGCGGCCAGACGAATCGTCCTCGCTCCAGGCGCTTGGTGAGCAAGCACATGCCGTCGCCGTCACTCCACAGCAGCTTGACCAAGTCGCCCCGGCGACCGCGGAAGGCGAAGACGTGGCCCGAGTAGGGGTTCTCGGCCAGCGTGGTCTGCACCTTGACCGCCAGGCTGTCGATGCCGCAGCGCATGTCGGTGATGCCGGCGGCCAGCCACACCCGGGTGCCCGCGCGCGGGCCGATCATGCGCTCTGGCGCAGCGCCCGCAGCACGCTGCGCAGGCTGGCCTCATCAACCGCGCCGCGCACGCGCACCCGAGCACCGGCAATGTCGAGTTCGATGAGCCCGCCGGCGCCGCGCCCGACGCGATGGGCCGGATGCTGCATCGGCGTCGGCGTCGGCATCGGCGGTGCCGAGAACCGCTGCAGGCCATCGTCGCTGTCTGCGCTTGAAGCAACGTGCACCGGAACCAGCACGGTCGAAGTCGCCGCAGCGGTAGCCGGCCGGTTCGCACGCAGATGATTGCGGCGCCACTTGAACAGCAGGTTGGCGTTGACGCCACCGGCCAACGCGATGGCCGCCACCGACGCGCCCGGCACCAGGCACTGCTTGACCAGTTCGGCCTTGAACGACCGCTCGTGCTGGCGCCGAGGCGCCCCGGCGATCCCTGTCACTGTCTTCATGGTGTGCACCATCTCCTGTTGGTGCACACCATCAGCGGTCTGCACGCTTCAGCTCAGATGCTGGGCAACAACAAACGCTTTCGCAAGGACGGG
>JBBPYC010000033.1:0-51432 GCA_038200275.1 Burkholderiales bacterium | reverse complement strand
TAGGGCCGCGGCTCCTTGCGCGTCTTGCGCGACGGGATGACGACGGTCTTGCCCGCCTGGAGCAGCGGCTCGATCACCCGGGCTTGAGCGTCGTAGGCTTTGTCGGCGATGACGGCGTGAGCTTGGGTGTCTTTGAGCAGCCCGTCGGCGCCTTGCAGGTCGTGCGCTTGGCCAGCCGTGAGGTGAAAGCCGGTGGGGTTGCCCAGCGCGTCCGTCGTGGCGTGAATCTTGGTGCTCAGCCATCCGCGGCTGCGACCAATGGCCTGATCGTTGGCTTCATCGCCTTTTTTTTCACTGCTCCTGCGCTGTGCTGATGGGCGCGCACGATGGTGCTGTCGATCATGGCGTATTCGTTGTCCGGGTCCTGCGTCAGGGTGGCAAACAGACGCTGCCACACCCCACTGCGGCTCCAGCGCGAGTGGCGCAGATGCATCACACCCGGAAATCCCCAAACCGCTCGGGCAGGTCGCGCCAAGAGATGCCGGCCCGGTACCGATACAACACCGCGTCGACAAACAGCCGATTGTCCTTGGCTGTCACCCCCACATATCCGTCGCGCCCAGGCAGCAAGTGCTCCATGCGCTGCCACTGGTCGTCTCTCAATGCGTATCGTCTGGTCATGCAACCCAAGTGGCATAGCGGTCGGCATATTCAAGAGCCAACGGCTAGCAAATGATGACACGCCCTACGCACGCCGAGTCGGCTCGGGGCTGTCGGACATCGACAGCGGCTTGCGCCTCCGCTATGAGTTCTCACGCAAGTTTGCGCCCTACATCGGGGTGACGTACCAGAAGTGGTTCGGCAACACGGCCGACATTCGTCAGGCAAACGGCTCCCCAACCAGGGACTTCAGGGCCACGATCGGCATTCGGATGTGGTTTTGATATGAGTCTCTTCAACGACACTTCTCCAATCTTGGTGCAATTGACCAGGAAAAGTCGAATCATGATGAAATTTGTGTTCCCGGTGCTCGTCGCACTCATCGTGCCGGCCCAGCCGTCATTCGCTCAGCAGCAACCGTCGATTCCTTCGGTGAATGCGGATGAAAGCCATGTGCTCAATCCGCCGCAACCGATCGAGCCTGACATGAAGGGCTTTGGAACCCGGGCGGTTGAAGGACACACATTGGACGAGATGCTGCGCACCTGTCGAGCACGACCCAGTCCACCCAGCGCGGTGGAGCAGGCGCGTTGCGAGCAGCTCTTGCGTACGATGAAGAACCAACCGGGCAATAACTACGAATCTTCGTAGTTGGCGTTGCCAAGGCAAAAGCGCCGGCTGCCAAATCGAAAAAATAATAGCAATCACAAGAAGGTCTATCGTGTTCCCACCGTGGCTCCACACACTTTCGATTGCAGCCCTGCTGCTAGGCGCTGGGTGTCTGCTGATCGTCGCGATTGACGTGATGCGACATCCGCAGAAGATGGCGGTGATGAACGTGGTTTGGCCGGTGACCGCACTCTTTGGCACCGTGCTCACGCTATGGGGGTATTTCCGCTGGGGCCGTGCCTCGAGTACCGAGGCCATGCAGCGAGACAAGGCGCAAGGCCGGGACATGCCGGCAGGGCGGCAGCCGTTTCAGGTCATTGTTGGCAAGGGCGCCACGCACTGCGGCGCAGGCTGCATGATCGGCGACGTGTTCGCTGAATGGCTGGCGTTCTTCTTTCCAGCAATAGCGGTCTGGCTCGGCTGGCAGTCGATCTTTGCTGACAAGATCTACGCGGTCTGGGTGCTGGACTTCATCTTCGCGTTCGGCCTCGGGATCGTCTTTCAATACTTCGCGATTGTTCCTATGCGGAATCTGTCGTTCGGCAAAGGCATAGTCGCCGCGTTGAAGGCCGACACGCTGTCGCTTATCTCATGGCAGGTCGGCATGTACGGCTTCATGGCATTTGCGCACTTCTACCTGTACGGCCATCTGCTGCACGCGCGCGCTGAAGTAAACATGCCGGAGTTCTGGTTCGCGATGCAGCTTGCGATGATCGCGGGCTTCCTGACCGCCTATCCGGTCAACTGGTGGCTGATCCGGAAAGGGGTCAAAGAGAAGATGTGATCGGCCTGGACGTTCAGACCAGCACGCGCTCGATGCCACCGGCATTGGCTGCCTTCACGTAGTCGGGCAGCCAATCGGCACCAAGGATGCGGTTCGCCATTTCAACCACGATGTAGTCGGCTTCGAGCAGGCCGTTGTTCAGGTCGTCCTCATAGCGCTTGAGACCTTGCAGGCAGCTAGGGCAGCTTGTGAGAATCTTGACGTTGGCTGATGGCGCATTTGCCGCCGCGCTGGTGCCCGGTTCGAGCGCACGCAACGCAGCGGCGCCCTTGATGATTTCCTCTTCCTTCCGAAACCGCACCTGCGTCGAGATGTCAGGCCGCGTCACGCCGAGCGTGCCCGATTCGCCGCAGCAGCGATCGTTCTTCAGCACCGCATCGCCGACCAGGGCCTTCACGGTCTTCATCGGGTCTTGCAGCTTCATCGGCGTGTGGCACGGGTCGTGGTACAGGTACGCACCCTGATTGTCGGCCGGCAAGGTGATGCCTTTTTCGAGCAGATATTCGTGGATGTCGATGATGCGGCAGCCGGGGAAAATCTTGTCGAACTGATAACCCTGCAATTGGTCATAACAGGTGCCGCAGCTGACCACCACAGTCTTGATGTCGAGGTAGTTCAGCGTGGTGGCGACGCGGTGAAACAGCACCCGGTTGTCGGTGATGATCTTGTCGGCTTTGTCGAACTGGCCTGAGCCGCGCTGCGGGTAACCGCAGCACAGATAGCCGGGCGGCAGCACGGTCTGCACGCCGGCATGCCAGAGCATGGCCTGGGTTGCCAGGCCCACTTGACTGAACAGCCGTTCCGAGCCGCAGCCGGGGAAGTAGAACACCGCCTCAGTCTCCGACGTGGTTGCCGTCGGATCGCGGATCACCGGCACGTAATCCTTGTCTTCGATGTCGAGCAGCGCGCGCGCGGTCCTCTTCGGCAGACCGCCGGGCAGCTTCTTATTAATGAAGTGGATCACCTGCTGCTTGACCGGCGCGGCGCCGATCGTGGCAGGCGGGCTTGCGGTCTGCTTGCGCGCCACACGCTTCATCAAATCGTTCGCAATGCGCTGCGCCTTGAAGCCGATGTCCACCATCAAGGTACGCATGATCTTAATGGTCTGCGGATTGGTCGCGTTCAGCATCAGCATCGCTGCTTTGTTGCCAGGCCGAAAAGATTTCTTGCCCATCTTGCGCAACAGGTTGCGCATGTTCATCGACACCTCGCCGAAGTCGATGTCGACCGGACACGGCGCCAGGCACTTATGACAGACCGTGCAATGATCGGCCACGTCCTCGAACTCTTCCCAATGCTTGAGCGAAATGCCGCGACGCGTCTGCTCCTCATACAGGAAAGCCTCGACCAATAGCGACGTCGCCAGGATCTTGTTGCGCGGGCTGTACAGCAGGTTGGCGCGTGGCACATGCGTGGCGCAGACCGGCTTGCACTTGCCGCAGCGCAGGCAGTCTTTCACGCTATTGGCGATGTCGCCAATGTCGCTCTGCTGCATGATTAATGACTCATGCCCCATCAAGCCGAAACTCGGCGTATAAGCATTCGTCAGATCCGCATGCAGTGCGGGGTTTCCGCGCAGCAGCTTGCCTTTGTTGAAGCGGCCTTTCGGGTCGACCTTGTGCTTGTAGTCGGTGAACGGCTGCACTTCGGCTGCGGTCAAAAACTCGAGCTTCGTGATGCCGATGCCGTGTTCGCCCGAGATCACGCCGTCCAGACTGCGCGCCAACGCCATGATGCGTTCCACCGCCCCATGTGCAGCCTGCAGCATCTCGTAGTCGTCGCTGTTGACAGGAATGTTGGTGTGCACGTTGCCGTCGCCTGCGTGCATGTGCAGCGCGATCCAGACGCGGCCCTTCAACACCCGTTGATGGATGGCACGGCACTCCTCAAGAATGGGTGCAAATGGCGCGCCGTTGAAGATGCGCTGCAGCTCGGCGCGCAACTGCGTCTTCCAGCTGGCACGCAGGGTGTGATCCTGCAACTGCGGAAACAGCGGCTCGACATCGTGCAGCCAACCTTGCCACTGCGCACGCACGTCGTTGATCAAGGTCAGCGCCTGTCCCACCCGGTCTTCCAGCAGCTCGGGCGTAGCGATTGTTGATGCGTCGTCGCTTTTTCCAAGCGGCAAATTGCCATGCAGGAAGAACGCTTCCAGCGCATCGCACAACTTCAACTTGTTGCGCAGCGAAAGTTCGATGTTGATGCGTTCGATGCCGTCTGTGTACTCGGCCATGCGCGGCAGCGGGATCACCACGTCTTCGTTGATCTTGAACGCGTTGGTGTGCCGGCTGATCGCTGCGGTGCGCTTCCTATCGAGCCAGAATTTCTTGCGGGCGTCGGGGCTGATCGCAATGAAACCTTCGCCGTTGCGCGAGTTGGCAATGCGCACCACTTCACTGGTCGCACGCGCCACCGCGTCGGCGTCGTCGCCGACGATGTCGCCGAACAGCGCCATCTTCGGCACGCTCCCGTTGCTGCCGCCGCGCTTCGATTTGGTTGCGTAACCCACTGCGCGCAAGTAGCGGTCGTCCAGATGCTCCAGGCCCGCCAGCAACACGCCCGAGCGCTTGGCTTCCGAGAACATGAAGTCCTTGATCTCGACAATGCTCGGCACCGCGTCCTTTGCGTTGCCAAAAAATTCGAGGCATACGGTGCGCGTGTGCGCCGGCATCTTGTGCACGATCCAGCGCGCACTCGTGATCAGGCCGTCGCAGCCTTCTTTCTGGATACCAGGCAGGCCGGACAAAAACTTGTCGGTCACGTCCTTGCCGAGGCCTTCCTTGCGGAAGGTCTTGCCCGGCACGGCGATCCGTTCGCTGCGCAGTGGTGTCTTGCCATCGGCTGCGAAATATTGCAGCTCGAAGCTTGCAATTTCCGCGTCGTGAATCTTGCCGAGGTTATGGTTCAGCCGCGTGACTTCAAGCCACTCGGCATCTGGCGTGACCATGCGCCAGGAAGCGAGGTTGTCAAGCGCGGTGCCCCATAGCACCGCCTTCTTGCCGCCCGCGTTCATCGCGATGTTGCCGCCGATGCAGGATGCTTCCGCCGAGGTTGGGTCGACCGCAAACACATAGCCCGCGCGCTCAGCCGCATCGGCGACACGCTGCGTAACCACACCGGCTTCAGTCCAGACGGTCGGCACAAGATGATCGATGCCGGGCAATTCGCGCAGCTCGACCTCGGTCATTGATTCGAGCTTCTCGGTGTTGATGACGGCGCTGTTCCACGTCAGCGGAATCGCCCCACCGGTGTATCCGGTGCCGCCGCCGCGCGGGATGATCGTCAGGCTGAGTTCGATGCAGCCTTTGACGAGATTTGCCATCTCGATTTCAGTGTCGGGCGTGAGCACGACGAACGGGTACTCGACTCGCCAGTCGGTCGCATCCGTCACGTGCGAAACGCGGCTGAACGCGTCGAACTTGATGTTGTCGTGCGCGGTCAGCTTGCGTAGCTTGGTCAGCGTGCTTTTGCGCAGGTCGTACGAATCGGAGAAGCGCTTGGCGAATGCGCGCAACATTGCGCGCGCGCTGTCCAGCAGCTCACCGACCAATGCATCCCGACCACCGTCCTCCTGCGGTGTGCGGCGCTTTTGCACCTCGACCAGCCGATGCTCCAGCGCATCGACCAGCATCTTGCGGCGCTTCGGATTGTCCAGCAAGTCGTCTTGCAGGTACGGATTGCGCTGTACCGCCCAAATGTCGCCGAGCACCTCATACAGCATGCGCGCGGAGCGGCCGGTGCGGCGCTCCTGCCGCAATGTCTCCAGCAACTGCCAGCCGCGCACTCCGAGCAGCCGCAGCACGATTTCGCGGTCGGAGAACGAGGTGTAGTTGTACGGAATCTCGCGCAGACGCGGTGCCTCGGCAGCCTGCGGTACGAACTGGTTCAGCGTGGTCGGTGCATTCATCGTCGAGTCGGTTGTTCAGCCAGAACAAGAGAGACCCGGCTGGATTCGAATTTTAATGTGGGTGGGGCATAGTTCGTCGTGATCCAGCGGGATTAGGGGCATCCCACAGCCCTATAGGAACTCGTCAATTTTTTTGGCTGGACTGGCTGGTCAGCTGGACAGACAGGGTTTGTCCGAGACAAGCCTTGCGCTGTTTCTGCGTATAAACAACGCTCGCTTTCAATCCTTTTGCGCTGCACCCCACCGCACCGTTGAGGGCGCTCACCTAAACATTTCCGGAGACATCTGATGAAACGACGCCAACTACTTCAGCTCTCGGCCTTCGGCGCCCTGCCCGGCACGCTCGCTTTGGGAGCTCCCGCGTTCGCCCAAGCCACCGGGCCGATCCAGTTCGGCTGCCCGGTCCCGATGTCGGGCGCATTCGCGGCCAATGGCAAGTTTGCCGACCTGGGGATGAAACTGGCGCTGGAGCAGTACGGCACTGCGCTCAAGCGCCCACTTGGCTACACCGTGCTGGACACCGAAGGCAAGCCCGCAACGGCCGTACGCAAGGTGCAGGAATCCTTTCAGCAAGACGGCATCCGATTTTTCGCTGGCGGCATCCTGTCGTCCGAATCGCTGGCGATGGGCAAGCAGCTTGAGAAAGCCGGTGGTGTCTTCATCACCACGGCAGGTGCAGACGAGATCACCGGCAAAGACTGCAATATCGCGACGTTCCGCTGGTCGGTGCCGACCTTCGGCGCCGTCAACCAGACGGTGCGGCCGCTGCTTGAGGCCATGCCCAAAGCCAAGCGTTGGTACACGATCACTCCGCAGTACGTGTTTGGCGAAGGCCTGCTGTCCGCAGCCAAGGACATCTTCAAGGAGAAAGGCATCGAGCACGTCGGCAACAGCTATCACTCGTTGGCAGAAAAAGAGTTCAGCGGCTATCTCACCAACGCCATGGCGGCCAAGCCCGATGTGCTGCTGCTGCTGAACTTCGGCTCGCAGTCTTCCGACACACTGCGACAGGCTGCGGCATTCGGCCTGAAGAAGAACATGACGATTCTGGTCGCCTGGGCTTCCGGGCTGGAGCAATTCGAGTCGCTGGGTGCCGACCTGTGCGAAGGCGTCTACTTCGGCGCCCAGTATTGGCACACCGTTGACTCTGAGTTGAATCGCGATCTGGTGAAACGCTCGAACGACATGTTCAAAAGCAACCCGAACTACAGCCTGGCCGGCTCCTACATCTGCACCAAGCTGCTGGTCGACAGCATCATCAAGGCTGGTTCAGCCGATCCGAAGGCCGTGATTGGCGCATTGGAGGGCCTGAAATACCAAGGCCTGACCGGCGAAGAAGAAGTTCGCAAGGCCGACCATCAGGTGCTGAAGAATTACTACCTGCTCAAGGGCAAGGCCAGGGCCGGGATGAAGAACCCGGACGATTATGTGGACGTGATCAGCTCAGGTCGCTCGTTCCTGTCAGCGGAGCAGGCCGGTTGCAAGATGGGCTGAACGATCTGCCTGCTGGGCTGGACCAACCGCACGACGCGAGCCATTTCGTACCGGCGGCAGCGCCTTGACACGTTGCGGCCGCACCCGTCGCACGTTTTCGACCTCGCATGAACATCTACCTGCTTCAGATCATCAACGGGATCGGCATCGGCATGCTGTATTTCCTGCTGGCCGTCGGCATGTCGATCGTGTTCGGGCTGCTGCGCTTCGTGAATTTTGCGCATGGATCGTTCTATCTGCTGGGCGCCTACGCCTGTTTTCAGATGACGCGTTGGGGCATGAGCTTCTGGCTCGCGTTGCTTGTCGTTCCGATGGTGGTGGGCGCGATCGGCTGGCTGACCGAGAAGCTGATGCTGCGTCATGTCTATGCCAAACCGCATGAGTTCCACATCCTCGTGACGGTGGGCCTGGCCCTGGTGATCCAGGAGCTCGTGATCGTGCAGTGGGGACCCCTCGGCGAAAACGTGCCGGTGCCACAGTTGCTGCAGGGCGTGGTGATGTGGGGCGATTTCATCTACCCCAAGTACCGACTCTTCGTGATCGGCTTCACTGCGGTGCTGGCGGTGCTGCTGTGGTGGGTGCTGGAGGGCACGCGGCTGGGCAGCGCGGTGCGGGCCGGTAGCGAATCGACCGAAATGGTGTCGCTGCTGGGCATCAACGTCTTTCGCATCTTCAGCCTTGTATTCGCGCTGGGGGCAGCCACGGCCGCGCTGGCAGGCGTACTGGCCGCGCCGATCCGCGGCGCCGAACCATTCATGGGGATCGAAGCCCTGGGCGTGGCATTCGTGGTCGTGGTCGTGGGCGGCATGGGGAGCTTCGGCGGCGCGCTGGTGGGTGGCCTGCTGATCGGCATCGTACAAAGCCTGATGAGCACGATTTGGCCGGCCGGCGCGCACCTGATGATCTATGTGGCGATGGTGGCCGTGCTGCTGTTGCTGCCGCACGGGCTGCTCGGGCGCAGTGGCTGACCGACCGATGAAGAAATACGCGATCCTGTTGCTGGCGCTGGCCGTGGTGCTCGCCATGCCGCTGTTCATGCGTTCCGGCACGCTGGCCAGCGAAGTGCTGATCTTTGCGCTGGCGGCGATGGCCTGCAATCTGCTGCTCGGCTACGCGGGGCTGCTGTCCTTTGGACAAGGCATCTTTTTCGGCTTGGGCAGCTACACCATTGCGTTGTTGCTGACGCGCTGGCCGCTGCCGATGCCGCTTGCGCTGCTGTGTGCGGTTGCCGTGGGTGCGCTTGGCGCTGCAGTCGTCGGATGGATCGCGATTCGCCAGCGCGGGGTCTACTTCGTGATGCTGACGCTGGGCCTGGCGCAGATGGTTTACTTCATTGCGTACTCAACGCCTGAACTGACCGGTGGCGACAACGGTCTGCTCGACATCCCGCGGCCCGACCTCACGTTGCTGGGAAACACCCTGTGGCCGCTGGCAACGCCGTGGCAGTACTACGGATTCGTCGCGGTCGTCTTCCTGGTGGTGTTCTGGCTGATGCAGCGCGCCGCGCATTCGATCTTCGGCCGCACCTTGCTCGCGGTACGTGACAACCAGGAGCGCGCCGCTGCGATTGGCTACAACCTCAAACATCTGAAGCTGCTGGCCTTCGTGATCTCGGGCGCTGTGACCGGGCTGGCCGGCGGGTTGCACGCAATGATGACCGGTGTGGCGCCGCTGTCCAATGTGGAATATCACACCAGTGAAATGATCCTCGTGATGACAGTCGTCGGCGGCACCTCGAATCTGTTTGCATCGGTGCTCGGCTCGGCTTTCTATCTGCTGATGGCCGACTGGTTGTCGGCCTTGTGGCCGCGCTGGCCGATGCTGCTGGGCATGGTGCTGATCGTCATCAGCCTTGCGATGCAGGGTGGCCTTTGGGGTCTGGGGGAGAAGCTCTGGTTGCTGCTGCGCCGCAGCAAGGACACAGACGGGTCGGCAGCGCAGGAGAAGCGTGCATGAGCACGCCCTTCCTGATCGAGGCCATCGACGTCGACAAGCGCTACGACAAGTTCGCGGCGCTCAGCGGCGTCAACCTGAAGGTGCGCGCAAACACCGTGCACTCGGTGATTGGACCGAACGGGGCCGGCAAGACAACCTTGTTCCACATGCTGACCGGCACCAAAATGGTCAGCGACGGGCGCATCCTGTTCGACGGCCACGACGTCACGCGCGAACCCGATTACCGACGTGTCCAGCGTGGAATCGCGCGCTCGTTCCAGGTCACCAGTCTGTTTCTGACCCTGCCGGTGCAAGAAAACCTGCGGCTGGCGGCCCAAGGCACGGCACCAACGAAGGCCATGAACTGCTGGAACCCACCCGACGGGCCGCGCGCCAACGCCGAGACGGTCTCGAAGGTGCTGGAGCGCGTCGGACTGCAGCGCTTTGCTGGCATCGCCGCCGGAAACCTGTCGCACGGGCAGCAGCGGCGCCTCGAAGTGGGCATGGCGCTCGCTGCCCGGCCGAAAGCGATTTTTCTGGACGAGCCGACTTCAGGGATGGGCATCGACGACATCGAAGGCATGAAGCAACTCATCCGCAGCCTGCGCGACGAGCACACCGTGGTCCTGATCGAGCACAACATGAATATCGTAATGGACATCTCGGACACGATCACCGTGATGCAACTCGGCCGCGTGCTGGCCGAAGGACTGCCGCAGGACATCCGCCGCGACGACCGGGTACGGGCCGCCTATCTGGGCAACATGATCACCGGGGGCAAGGCATGAGCTGCCAGCGTGCGCTTGGCCTCGGTCACGCGGGCCGCCCTTCGGACCCTCAAGCAAGCTGTGCCGCACGCAGCGCGACGGCCATCCGATGATCCTCGAGCTCGACCAGCTTCAGGGCCATTACGGCAAAAGCCACGTGCTGCAGGGCATCTCGCTGCACGTCGATGCAGGAGAACTCGTGACCTTGCTCGGGCGCAACGGCGCGGGCAAGTCAACCACGTTGAAATGCATCGTCGGCGTGGTTCGCCCCAGTGGTGGCCAAGTGCGCTTTGCCGGACAGAAGGTGCAAGGCCTGGCGCCCCACCTGATCGCTCGCCGCGGAGTCTGCTTGGTGCCCGAACACCGCGGCGTCTTTCGGCTGCTTACGGTCGAAGAAAACCTGATGCTCGGCCAGCGCAAGACCTCGCCGTGGCAGCTCGCCGATGTCTACCGCATCTTCCCGCGACTGCAGGAGCGGCGTCGCAATGGGGGCGCTGAGTTGTCGGGCGGCGAGCAGCAGATGCTGGCGATTGCTCGTGCGCTGATGAACGACCCGAAGCTGCTGATGCTCGACGAACCGGTGGAAGGGCTGGCGCCGGTGATCGTCGAGGAGATCGTCGCGCAGCTCAAGACCATCAAGGCCGCTGGCGTGACGATCCTGCTGGTGGAGCAGAACCTCGAGGTCTGCACGCAACTCGCGGACCGCCACTACATCATTGAACAAGGGGCGATCGTTCATGAAGCCAACAACGCTGCGTTCGTTGCGGACGCGGCCGTCAAGGATCGCTACTTGGGTGTCGGGCTGGCTTGAGGTCGACTGAAAAGGAAAATTATGAATACTTCGATTGAAAGGCAAGGGCTTCGTGCAGTTCAAGTCGCCCACGCTCACAGCCAGCGCATTTGGAGTTGGCCAACGGGCCGCGCTGGCACTCCAGGAGACCGTGACGTCTTGCTGCACGCCATGCCGCACAGCGCAGGAGTTAATGTATGAAAGTTCTGATCGCCCGGCTGAACCACGAGACCAACACCTTCTCGCCTTTGCCGACGCCGCTGGAATCTTTCGAGCCGCGATACGACGATGACGCATATCGCGCGCAAAAGGGCATGCAGACCGCAATGTCGGCATTTATCGACTTGGCCGAAGCCGCAGGGGCCGAGATCGTCACTCCGGTGAGCGCAGCGGCCAACCCGAGCGGGCGGGTCGATGCCGCCGCTTACGACGCACTGACTGAGCGCATCGTCAAGGCCTGTGCAGGCTGCGACGCAATCCTGCTGGATCTGCACGGTGCGATGGTCGCCGAGGACAGCTCCGATGGCGAAGGCGATCTGCTGGCGCGGGTTCGTGCCGCGGCACCCGGCGCGCCGATTGGCGTTGCGCTCGACCTGCACGGCAACATCACCTCGAAGATGGTGGAGCATGCCGATGTGATGGTGGGCTTCAAGACCTATCCGCACATCGACATGTATGAGACCGGCGAACAAGCGGGCCGTCTGCTGCTTGCGATGGTGCAGGACGGCCACCGCCACACCGTGCTCTGGAAACAGCTGCCGCTGATGAGCCACACCCTGCGCAGCACCACACGGTCGGGTGCGATGCAAGATGCTGTGGAAAGTGGTCGGGCGGCCGAAGCCAGTGGTGTGGCGGCGATCTCGGTGTTCGCCGGATTTGCGCTCGCCGACATCGAGGCGCCCTGTGTCAGCGTCGTCGTCACCACTGCCGACACACCCGCCGCAAAGGCGCATGCGCAAACTGCGCTCGATGCGATCACTGCGCAAATATGGGCGGCTCGCATCGGCTTCAGCTACCAGAGCGAGCCCCTGACCGCGTCGTTGGCCCGTGCACAGGCCGCCGCCGAACACGCCGAGCGCCCGGTGCTGCTGCTCGACCACAGCGACAACTGCATGTCCGGCGGCACCTGCGACACGATGGACGTGCTTGAGGCAGCACTCGCGCAAGGCTTGCATGACATCGCGGTCGGCCCGCTGTGCGACCCCGAAGCCGTGCAGATCCTGGCGCAGGCCGGCGTCGGTGCCGAAGTCGAACTGCCGCTGGGCAACAAGATCGCGCTGACATCAATCGGCGTGACCAAGCGGCCGCTCGTGTTGCGCGGCACGGTGCGCAGCGTGAGCGATGGGGAATACACCATCACCGGCCCCACCTACACCGGGATGCGCAGCTCGATGGGCCGCAGCGTGCACTTCGACATCGGCACAGCGCAGATCGTGGTGACCGAGCGCACCCAGGAACCCTGGGACATCGGGGTCTTCTCCTGCGTCGGGATCGATCCGACCCGACATCGCTTCATCCTGCTGAAGTCGCGCATGTATTGCCGGCCCGTCTTCGGGCCACTGTCGGCCGCGCTGATCGAATGCGACAGCGCCGGGGTGACCAGCTCCGACTACACACTATTCCCATTTCGCAACGTGCGTCGACCGGTGTTTCCCCTCGATCCGCTGTGAGCCATAGGGCATGCCGACGCACACCCCTCGAGCGGGCATCAACATCGGGTTCGCATTTGAACCGCTCGCGTCGCGCGTCAACTGCCCAGGCTGTTCGATGCCTAATGAACAGCGCCGATCAGACTCAAGGAAAACCCGCTTGCCTCAACTCGCCACGCTGGTTAAATCGCGGTGTCACATCCCAGCCTCATGCTGGCGTTTTTTTTCCAATTCCAGACAAAAGGACAATTCAATGAAATTCAAGTTCACGTCGGCCGCACTGGTCACGGCCTTGCTCGCCGCGCCATTCACGCCAGCGCACGCCCAGACCGAAATTCAGTGGTGGCACGCGATGAGCGGACCGCTAAACGATTGGGTTAGCGACCTGGCTAAGGAATACAACGAAAGCCAGAAAAATTACAAGGTCGTACCAACCTACAAAGGCCAATATCCAGAGGCGCTGACCGCAGCGATTGCGGCATTCCGATCTGGCAACGCACCGCACATCCTGCAGGTGTTTGAAGTCGGCACCGCGACCATGATGGCGTCCAAAGGCGCGATCAAGCCGGTGGCTGAAGTCATGAAAATGGGCAATGATAAGTTCGACCCAAGTGTCTACATCCCTGCGGTTGCGGGCTACTACACCGCACCCAGTGGCGATATGCTGAGCCTGCCGTTCAATAGCTCGACCACGATCTTTTATTACAACAAGGACGCATTCAAGGCAGCCGGTCTAGATCCGGAAAAGGCGCCGAAGACTTGGCCAGAAGTGATCACGGCAGCGGAAAAACTGAAAGCCAGCGGTCATGCGTGTCCGTTTACAACGAGTTGGATCAGCTGGACGCAACTTGAAAGCTTCTCCACTTGGCACAACACCCTGTTTGCTACCGAAAACAACGGTTTCGGCGGACTGGATGCGCGGCTGGTCTTTAACTCGCCGTTGCATGTCAAGCATTTCAACAACTTGGCCGACATGGCCAAGAAGGGCCTGTTCGTCTACAAGGGCCGAAACAACACAGCCGATGCGTCGTTTCCAGCCGGTGAGTGCGCAATGATCACTGCCACTTCAGGCCTATATGCACGCGTTTCCAAGGACGCCAAATTCGCCTACGGCATTTCCACCCTGCCCTACTATCCGGACGTCGAAGGCGCTCCGCAGAACACCGTTATCGGCGGCGCGAGCCTCTGGGCGATGGCTGGCAAGAAGCCTGAGGAATACAAGGGTGTGGCCGACTTCTTCCAGTTCCTGTCCAAGCCCGATGTGCAGTCGGCCAGCCACAAGCGTACCGGCTATCTGCCGATCACGATGGCTGCTTACAAGCTGACTGAGGATTCGGGCTTTTACAAGCAGAACCCGGGCACCGACGTTGCAGTCACCCAGATGATCCGCAAGACGACCGACAAGTCGCGCGGCATTCGGCTTGGCAACTTCGTGCAGATCCGCAGCATCGTGGATGAGGAGACCGAGCAGATCTGGTCGGGCAAGAAGACTGCGAAGGAAGCGCTCGACGAAGCCGTCAAACGCGGCAACGAGCAACTGGAGCGCTTCGAGAAAGCCAACAAAGGCTGATGCCAGCGCCAGCAATCCACTAACGCCGCATTAGACTCACGCCCGCTGCGCTTCTGCCCTTGAAGCCAGCGGGCTTTTTGTTGCCCCACTCCGCCTAAAAGAAGCTTGCCCCTTGGAAAAAAGAGTCCTGTTCCGATCGCGCTGGCTACCTTGGGTGCTGATCGCACCGCAGATGGCGGTCGTGCTGATCTTTTTCTTCTGGCCGGCCAGCCAGGCGATTGTTCAGTCAATGCAGGTCGAAGATGCGTTCGGCATGTCGACGCAGTGGGTCGGCCTGGAGAATTTCCGCAATCTGTTCGCCGATTCGGCATACCTTGAGTCGTTCAAGATCACCGCGTGGTTCTCGGTTCTGGTAGCAGGCCTGGGACTGTCGATCTCGCTCATGCTCGCCATCTTTGCGGACCGAATCCTGCGCGGTGGCATCGTCTACAAGACCTTCCTCGTTGTGCCCTACGCGGTCGCGCCCGCGGTGGCCGGCGTGCTGTGGTTGTTCATGTTCTCCCCGACGGTCGGCATCGTGGCCTATGCGCTGCGGTACTTCGAAGTCGAGTGGAACTACCTGATGAATTCGAACCAGGCGATGGCGCTGATCGTGATGGCGGCAGTCTGGAAGCAGATTTCCTACAACTTCCTGTTCTTCCTGGCCGGCTTGCAGTCAATCCCGAAAGCGCTGATCGAAGCGGCCGCGATCGATGGTGCCGGACCGCTGAAACGCTTTTTTGACATTCAGTTTCCGCTGCTCACACCGACCACGTTCTTCCTGCTGGTGATCAACATCGTCTACGCGTTCTTTGATACTTTCGCGATCGTCGATGCGATGACGCAGGGCGGCCCTGGGCGTGACACCACGATCCTGGTCTACAAGGTCTATCACGATGGTTTTCAGGCGCTGGATCTCGGCGGCTCGGCCGCGCAGTCGGTGATTCTGATGGCGATCGTGATTGCGCTGACTGTCGTCCAATTTCGCTTCATTGAGAAAAAGGTGAACTACTGATGGTTGAACGTCGCCCTGCCATCAAAATCCTGTCGCACCTGGTGCTGATGCTGGGTGTGGTGATCATCGTGTTTCCGATATACCTCGCATTCGTCGCATCGACGCATACGCGCGACGCGATCGTGCAAGTGCCGATGCCGGTCTTTCCGGGCGACCAGTTCGCGCAAAACTACGCTGGCGCGATCACGGGCGAAGGCATCACGCAGGGCGCGGCAGCGCCAGTCGGTCGCATGCTTTGGGTCAGTCTGGTCACGGCGCTGGTGATCAGCATCGGCAAGATCACGATCTCGTTGTTATCGGCGTTCGCGATCGTCTACTTCCGGTTCCCGTTCAAGCAGCTGGTGTTCTGGATGATCTTCGTGACGCTGATGCTGCCCGTGGAGGTGCGCATCCTGCCGACCTACAAGGTGGTGGCCGATCTGGGCATGCTCAACACATTCGCGGGCCTCACGGTGCCGCTGATCGCATCGGCCACTGCGACCTTCCTGTTTCGTCAATTCTTTCTGACCGTACCGGACGAACTGGTCGAAGCCGCGCGCATCGATGGCGCGGGGCCGATGCGGTTCTTCTGGGACGTGCTGGTGCCACTGTCTCAGACCTCGATTGCCGCGCTGTTCGTGATTCAGTTCATCTACGGCTGGAACCAGTATCTGTGGCCGCTGCTCGCCACCACCACCGAGGACATGTACCCGATCGTGATCGGCATCAAACGCATGATCGCCGGCGGTGATGCGGCGACCGACTGGAACATCATCATGGCGACTGCGATTCTTGCGATGTTGCCACCTGCGCTGGTCGTGGTGCTGATGCAGAAATGGTTCGTCAAGGGCTTGGTGGACACGGAAAAATAAAGAACAACGATGGCATCGATTTCCCTTCGCAACGTGATCAAGCGCTACGGCACCGGCGCAAAAGCCAATCAGGTGATCCACGGCGTGTCAGCCGACATCGCAGACGGCGAATTCGTCGTGATCGTCGGGCCTTCGGGCTGCGGCAAATCCACCCTGCTGCGCATGGTGGCGGGCCTGGAAGAGATCAGTTCGGGCGAGATCCTGATTGGCGGCAAGGTGGTGAACGACGTCGAACCCGCGCAGCGCGACATCGCGATGGTGTTCCAGAACTACGCGCTTTATCCGCACATGACTGTGTTCGACAACATGGCCTATGGCCTGAAGATCGCAAAGGTGCCAAAGGACCAGATCCGCACGCGCGTTGACAAGGCGGCAAAGATCCTGGAGTTGGGCGCGTTGCTGAAACGCAAGCCGCGCGAACTGTCTGGCGGCCAGCGCCAGCGGGTGGCGATGGGCCGCGCGATCGTGCGTGAGCCGGCCGTGTTCCTGTTCGATGAGCCGCTGTCGAACCTCGATGCCAAGCTGCGCGCCCAGACCCGGCTGGAGATCCAGAAGCTGCACCGCGAACTATCGACGACCTCGCTTTTCGTCACACACGACCAAGTCGAGGCGATGACCCTGGCGCAACGCATGATTGTCATGAACGCCGGTGTGATGGAGCAATTCGGTACACCGCTCGAGGTCTATACGGAGCCTGCCACCACGTTCGTTGCGAGCTTCATGGGTTCGCCCCCGATGAATCTGTTGAAGAACGCCCCCGGCGCCCTTCCGGGCTTGCTGATGGGTATCCGGCCCGAGCATCTGAAGATCACGGCGGACCCAGGCGGTTGGCCACTCATTGTCGAAGCGGTCGAAATGCTTGGCGCCGAGCGACTTGTCTATGCCCGGCTCGGCGAGGAAGCGCTGATTCTGCGGACCGATGAGGGCGACCCGGCGCCGGCCGCGGGCGATTCGATCCGGGTGCTGCCGCGCACCGATCGGATTCATTGGTTCGACGCGGGCAGCGGGCGGCGCGCGGCGCGCTGATCAGCGTCTTCTTGCTACTTATTCAATAGCGCAAGGCGCAGGCCGAACCAGCGCTGCGAACGTTCAAGATATCGTAAGCCGGCGCAGGGCGCGATGCAGTCAAGTCCCGATGTTCACCAGCGAAATCGTGAACAAGCCTGTGGATCGATCCGTTGGAAACTCCGCAAGTCGTTGATCTGACAACAGATTTCACCGCTGATGAAAAAAGCAGCAGTACGTGCCAGCTACACCGCTGCGATCGCTATCGCCGCAAACCACGCAACATTGCCCATTGACTGCTCGCAGCCGCCAGCACCAACGCGGCGTAGCCCGCCATCTCGCCGTCGTGGCCGAGCACCGCCAGCGCAGCAGCCGAAGCAAGGCCCCCTGCGAGCGTATTGACCCAGCCAGCACGCCAGATCTGCCCCAACCAACCGACCGGTGCAGCGTCGATGTCAAGCCTCGAACTACACAGCGACCCCACCAACGCCAGCAGCCAGCCAACAACCCAAGCGGGCGCCAACAAGTTGAGCAGGTGATTCCCGATGGCGAGCAAATCCATAGGGCAAGACCATAACAAGGCGGCATGCACGCGTCCCCAGGCGAGCAAACGTCGACCACCTGGACTCCCTTCGATGGGGGCACCACACATTTGCCCCCGGCAATCGTGCACAAGCCTGTGGATGGCGCTGTTGAAAGCTCCGCAACCTCATGATTTCAAAAGGAATTGCGCCCCCTGCCACAAAAGGAGTCATGGGTGTCTGCCCAGCAGCAGATGGATCCGACGCTGTCGGCATGGCCTGCGCTCGCTGTCCAATAGTTGAGTAGCAGCCCGCGTCGCAATTGAAATTTATAATCCTCGGGTTATGGCGGTTTGGGCTTTGGGGATCAACCACACCAGCGCACCGGTTGACCTGCGCGGCCGGTTCGCATTTGCGCTCGATCAGGTCGGCAGCACCTTGCGCGGCCTGCGCGAATCGGTGTCGCACCATCCGGAAGCAGCGATCCTCTCCACTTGCAACCGTACCGAGCTCTACTTCGCCTCGCCTCGCGGTGACGACGTCGACGCCTTATCGCATACCTTTAACTGGCTTGCCCAGCGCGGCAACGTCGCACCCGACCTGCTGCGCCGTCATGCCTATACGCTGCGGGACGAACAGGCCGCGCGGCACGCGTTCCGGGTAGCCAGCGGGCTCGATTCCATGGTGCTCGGCGAGCCGCAGATTCTTGGCCAGATGAAGGATGCGGTGCGTGTGGCGAACGAAGCCGGCGCATTGGGCAGCACGCTGAACCAGCTGTTCCAGCGGTCGTTTGCGGTGGCCAAAGAAGTGCGCACCGCCACCGAGATCGGCGCGCACTCGATCAGCATGGCAGCGGCTGCAGTCCGCCTGGCGGGCCAGTTGTTCGAGGATTTGACCGAGATTCGCGTGTTGTTTGTTGGCGCGGGCGAGATGATCGAGCTGGCGGCCACGCACTTTGCCGCTCAGCAACCCAAAAGCATCACGATCGTGAACCGCTCGCTCGAGCGGGGCGAAAAGCTGGCGGCGCGCTTCAATGGCAACGCGATGCGGCTGGCCGACTTGCCCGACAAGCTGCATGAATTCGACGTGGTGGTCAGCTGCACCGCCAGCACCCTGCCGCTGATCGGCCTGGGCGCGGTCGAGCGCGCGTTGAAGCGCCGCCGGCACCGCCCGATGTTCATGGTCGATCTGGCGGTACCGCGCGACATCGAGCCTGAAGTCAAGGCGCTGCAAGACGTATACCTCTACACACTAGACGACCTCGCGCTGGTCGTTCAGACCAATCAGGCGCATCGCCAGGCCGCGGTGGCACAGGCCGAAGTCATCATCGACGCGGGCGTGCAGAATTTCATGCAGTGGGTGAGTCGGCGCGCTCATGTGCCGCTGATTCAGCAGTTGTCTGCTCAGGCCGATGAATGGCGGTCGGCAGAAATCGCGCGCGCCAAGCGAAGGCTTGCGCGCGGTGAGGATGTCGACGCGGTACTCGACGGCCTGACGCGCGGCCTCACGCAGAAACTGTTGCACGGCCCGATGGTCGGTCTGCAGGCTGGCGACGACGAAGCCCGGCAACGCGCTGGCAGCGCCGTCACGCAATTCTTCTTGCGCAAAGAGCGTTAGCGGCGCTTGGCCCATTCGGGGCCTGCCTCTTCGCCGAGCTGTTCACTGATTCGGCCGAGTATTTGGTCGGTACATCAGACAACGAAGCAACCGGGCAACGGCAACAAACAAAACGGCATCGCCGTTCGTTTACTTTAAAAGTCGTCTTAGTGTCCTTTTGCGGCCTGCCCCTTCGCCCGTCACCCGCGCGCTGCATTATTTTTCTGTCCCACCGATGAAACCCTTCCTCCGCCAGCAACTGGAACGCTTCGCCCAGCGCCTTGAAGAGCTTGACTTTCTGCTCTCGCGCGAGGACATCATGGCCGACATGGCGCAGTACATGGCGCTGTCTCGCGAACACGCCGAGGTCACGCAGTTGGCAGGCCGCTTCACACGCTGTCGCCAGTGCGAGGCCAATCTGTCCACCGCGCGCGAGCTGCTGGCCGAGCCCGGTGCGGCCGATGATGCCGAAATGGTCGCCATGGCCAAAGACGAAATCGAACAAGCAGAAGCCGAGTTGCGGCAACTCGAAGAAGAAGTGCAACGCCTGTTGTTGCCCAGAGACCCCGACGATGCGCGCCCCGCCTTTCTGGAGATCCGCGCCGGTACCGGCGGCGACGAGTCCGCACTGTTCGCAGGCGACCTGCTGCGCATGTACACGCGCTTTGCCGAAGGCCGGGGCTGGAAGACCGAGCTGCTGAGCGAATCCCCTAGCGAGATTGGCGGCTTCAAGGAAGTGGTGTTGCGAGTGGACGGCGACCGGGTCTACGGCGCGTTGCGCTACGAGTCTGGTGGCCACCGCGTGCAACGTGTGCCGGTGACGGAAACCCAGGGCCGCATCCACACCAGCGCCTGCACGGTAGCGGTGCTCGCCGAACCCGACGAGGCGCAGGCCGTGCAGATCAACCCGGCCGACCTGCGCATCGACACCTACCGTGCAAGCGGCGCCGGGGGCCAGCACATCAACAAAACCGACTCGGCCGTACGCGTGACGCACCTGCCGACCGGCATCGTCGCCGAATGCCAGGATGACCGCAGCCAGCACCGCAACAAGGCCAAAGCACTGCAGGTGCTGGCCGCGCGCATTCAGGACAAGGAGCGCAGCGAGCGCGCCGCCAAGGACGCCGCGCTGCGCAAAGGCCTGGTCGGCAGCGGCGACCGCTCGGACCGCATCCGCACCTACAACTTCCCGCAGGGGCGTCTGACCGACCACCGAATCAACCTGACGCTGTACAAGCTCGATCGGGTGATGGAAGGCGATCTGGGTGATGTGGTGGCGGCGCTGCAGGCTGCTCGTGAGGCGGAGCAACTGGAAGCGCTCGAGAAGTGACGCTTACCTCCAGCCAACGCTGCCTTCGGTCTGCTTTTCAGCATCTCTTCGCCGGGGGCCGCGCCTGCGGCCTGGCTTCGGCCATTCCGCGGCCCGTGTTGGAACTGGAGATGCCGGACTTGTCTTGTATGTGCGGTGCGCATTGCGATCGATTGGCGGCATGACCCACGCCAATGGTGAGCCTGCCGGCACGCTACCGACGCTCGTCCGCAAACCGCCAGCGATACTGGTCTGGCTGCTGCCGCTGCTGCTGGCCGCGCAGCCGATCGCCACCGACAGTTATCTGCCCGCGTTGCCCGCAATCCGGGCCGAGTTGGGCAACGCGGCGGTCAGCCTCACGGTGTTCGTGCTGGCGATGGGGCTCGGCCAATTGCCGAGCGGCCCGCTGTCGGACCGGATCGGGCGGCGGCCGGTGCTGCTGGCCGGCCTCGGGCTCTACGCACTGGCCGCGTTCGCGTCCGCATTCAGTCCCAACATGGCGCTGCTGATCGCGGCACGCGCACTGCAAGGCTTGGCCATGGGCGCAATCCTGGTCTGTGCACGCGCTGCGGTACGAGACGCCTACAGCGTGGTCGACGGCGCCCACGCACTGGCGCGCGGCATGACCGGGCTGGGCGCGATCGCGTTGGCCACCCCGATGATTGGTGCGCTGCTGGTCGAATACGTCGGCTGGCGCTGGGTGTTCGTGCTGATGGGCGCCTATGCATGCGGCCTGCTTGCGCTGTGCAGCAAACGGTTTGCGGAGACGCGCGTGCCCGCGCCGCCAGGCACCACCGTCGCTGGCAACGTGCGCATCGTGTTCGGCAACGCAGCGTTTCGCGCCTGGGGCGGGCTGGCCGTCGCGACGTATGCGGGCATGTTCACGTTTCTGTTGCTGTCGCCCGTGGTCTACATCAGCCACTTCGGCCTGACGCCGACCGAGTACGCGTGGATTCCAATGGGCGGCGCGTCGGTCTACATCGCCAGCACCGTGCTGTGCCGCCGGCTGCTGCGCCGCATCGGGCTGCTGGCAACCGTGCGCTTCGGCTCGTCGATGACGCTGGTCGGCGCGCTGATCCAACTGGCCGGCTGCGCCTGGGCGCCGCAGTCGATGTGGCCGCTGCTGCTGGGGCACGCACTGTATTCGCTCGGGCACGGCATCCACCAGCCGTGCGGGCAATCCGGCGCGGTATCGGAGCTGCCGCAGATCGCAGGCCGCGCAGTGGCGTGGTCGGGGTTTTCGATGATGCTGGTCGCGTTCGCGGTGGGCCAGACGGCCGCGCGGTTCATGGACGATGCGGCCAGCCGCGGCGCGTGGCCGATGGTGCTGCCGGTCGTCGCAGCCGCCGTCGTGCTCAGCATCATTTCATTCTTGGTGCTGCCGCGGCTCTTGAGCCCGGCCGGCGAGCCGCTGACGAGCAAATAGACCGGGCCCAAACGATTGGGCTATCCTTTGCATCCCACCGATTCGCGCACTGTGCGCACCCCCCCTTCCGTGTCAGACCCCCATCCTGAACGCCCCGCCGCACCCGGCGGGGCCGCCTCCAACCCCGCCGACAACGCGGCGGCACGCGACGACAAACGCAGTCTTCGCCAAAAAATCGCCGAGTTCATCCATTCCGGTCCCGACAGCCGCGAAGGTCTGATCGAAACGCTGGCCAGCGCCGAGAGCAACGACGTGATCGGCGCTGAGTCGCGCGTGATGCTCGAAGGTGTGCTGCGCATGGCCGACATGACGGCCGGCGACGTGATGGTGGCCGCGCCCCGGATGGATCTGGTCGACATCGGCTTCGCCTACCCCGAGTTGCTGCGCATGGTGATCGACACCGCGCACTCGCGCTTTCCGGTATTTGAAGGCGAGCGCGAAAACATCATTGGCGTGCTGCTCGCGAAAGATTTGTTGAAGCTGCAGCGCGCGCCGGAACTCAATATCCGCGCGTTGCTGCGCTCGCCGGTGTTCGTGCCGGAAAGCAAAGGCTTGAACGATCTGCTGCGCGAATTCCGCGGCACGCGCAACCACCTCGCGATTGTGGTCGATGAGTTCGGCCGCATCGCAGGACTCATCACGATCGAAGACGTGCTCGAACAGATCGTCGGCGAGATCGAAGACGAATTCGACATCGGCGAAGACGAAGGCGACATCTTCACGCTGGCCGACGGCACCTACCGCGTGAGCGGCGACGCCAGCATCGAGCACGTGAACGAAACCTTCAAAGTCGACGTGCTGCCGACCGATCCGGAAGACGAGTTCGAGACCATCGGCGGCCTGATCGCGCACGAGATGGGCCACGTGCCGCGGCGCGGTGAGGCGCACACGATTGCGGGCTTGCGATTCATCGTGCTGCTGACCAAGGGCGGTGCGGTGCGCTGGTTCAAGGTCTCACGCGTGCCGGCGGCTGAAGCCACCGACTGACCGAGGCGGTGCAGCGCGCGCTGGGTCGGTCGCAGGCAGGGTCGCGAGCAGGTGCGGAGTCGTTGCCAATGGAATTCGGTGAACGACGCTTGTGGCCGCTGCTCGCACTCGCGCTCCTGGCGGGCGTGTTGCAGGCGGTATCGATCGCCGCGTTCTGGGACGGGCAACCCCAGTGGTGGCTGCAGTTGCTGTCGATGGCCGGCTTCGTCGCGCTGCTCGACCAAGCCGGCAGCCCCGCGCGGCATGACACGACGAGCAAGCTCGACTTCCCGAACAACGCCCCTGGACGAGCCGGCACCGGCTGGCGGCGCAGTGCGCTGATCGGCTGGATATTCACCGTGGGCTGGCTGGCCGCGTCGTATTGGTGGATGACGATTTCGATGCACCGCTACGGCGGCATGCCGCTGCCGCTGGCCTGGGGCGGCGTGATCGCGCTGGCGATGCTGCTGGCGCTGTATTACGCGGTGGTGTGCGGCATGTTTGAGCGAATTGCGCCCAAGGGGCAGGTTCCGCCTTCATTTCGCGCTATCATTTTTGCATCGCTCTGGCTGCTGGCCGAACTCGCACGGGGGGTCTGGTTCACCGGGCTGCCGTGGGGCGCGGCTGGGTATGCGCACATCGACGGGCCGCTCAGCGGCCTCGCGCCGTGGGCTGGCGTCTACGCGATGACGACGACAGCGGCACTGTTGGCGGCGTGGCTCGGGCTCGGCGGTGGACGGCAGGTCGTGCGCATCGTGGTCGTGCTGGGACTGCTGCTGGGCGCTGCGTTGCTGCCGCAGCAAACGTTCACGACCAGCGCCGGCACCTTGAACGTGAGCCTGCTGCAAGGCAACATCGCGCAGAGCGAAAAATTCGAGCGCTCGAGCGGCATTCCGCAGGCACTGGCCTGGTATGCCGAGCAACTCAATGCCAGCACGGCCGATCTGGTGGTCACGCCGGAAACCGCCGTGCCACTGCTGCCCCGTTATTTGCCGCCCGGTTATCTCGAACAGATCGAGCGGCGCTTCTCGACCGGGGAGCAGGCGGCGCTGGTCGGCATCCCGCTCGTGTCGGCGCGGTCCGACAGCGGCTACACCAACGCCGCGCTCGGCTTTGCACCGGGCGCGGCAAGTGTCTACCGCTACGACAAGCACCACCTGGTGCCGTTCGGCGAATTCGTGCCGCCGCTGTTCAAGTGGTTCGTGGATCAAATGCACATCCCACTCGGCGACTTCGACCGCGGCGGTGTGGGCCAACCGTCATTCGCGCATCGCGGCCAGCGCTTTGCGCCGAACATTTGCTACGAAGACTTGTTCGGCGAAGAACTCGGCCAGCGCTTCGCCGACCCGACGCTGGCGCCCACCCTGCTCGTCAACATCAGCAACATGGCTTGGTTCGGTGACACGTTGGCGCTGGACCAGCACCTGCAGATGTCGCGTCTGCGGGCGCTTGAATTCCAGCGGCCCGTGGTGCGCGCGACCAACACGGGCGCGACGGCATTCATCGACGCCCAGGGCCGCGTGCTGCAGCAATTGCCCCGCTTCACGCAAGGCGTGCTCACCGCGTCGGTAGACGGCCGCCGAGGCAACACGCCCTACGCGACCTGGGTGTCGCGCTGGTGGCTGTGGCCGTTCTGGCTCGTGGCACTCGGTGTGCCGCTGCTGGCGTGGGGGCTGCTGCGGATGCGGCAACTGCGCCCTGCGGGTCAGTTGCCGCGGTAGGTCGAGAAGCCGAACGGGCTCAACAACAGCGGGATGTGATAGTGCGGCACGGCGCCGTCGACATGGAAGATCACCGGCACTTCGGGGAAGAACGTCTCGGTCTTGTGCTTGGCAAACCACTCACCGGTTTCGAACGTGACGCGGTAGTTGCCCTTGTCGAGCGTCTTGCCTTCCGGGAACAACGCGGGGATGCGGCCCTGTTCGTTGGTCACGCCGCTGTTAAGCATTTGCCACTGCTTGCCGTCCTGCTTTTCGAGTCGCACGGTCACGCCCGGTGATGGCAGGCCGTCTTGCAGATTCAGCACGTGCACGCTGAGCGGATTTTGCGCGGCACTGGCCACCAGACAGACACCGCTGAGGAGCAGACCGGCGCAGATTTTGTTGAGTTGGTTCATATCGTCTTTCAGTTGGAGTTGGAATTGGGGATGGTGTTGGGAAGCACTTGCTCGATTGCTTTGAGCGCGCAGCCTTCGTCTTGCGCTGCGCCGCCCGCGCCGCCGACGCCGATCGCGCCGATCACCTGCTTGCCTGAGAACAGCGGCACACCGCCGCCGATCAGCAGCAGCGCATCGACGGTGTTCAGGTTCTGCGAGTCGGGGTTCGCCCGAGCCCGCTCGGCCAGCAGCCGGGTCGCCGTCTTGGTGGACAGCGCGGTGAACGCCTTGCGCTCGGCGGCGGCCGTGTTGTGCGGTCCGACGTTGTCGTCGCGCTGCACGGCAACCAGATTGCCGCCGCGGTCGACCACGGTGACCACCGCCGAGCGGCCGTCGTCGTGGCAGGCTTTCATCGTCGCTTCGATGAGTTCGTTGGCGAGTGCCAGCGACACGTTGTCTTGCTGCAGTATCTTCGGCGGCGTGGCGGCGAAGGCGCTGGCGGCACACAGGGCGAGTGCGGCCAATGCTGGGGTGCGTCGATACATCAAATCGTTCCTTCTGTTGTGTTTGACGACTGGGAAGACCTGCATGGTGCGCCCACGCTGGCGTCAAAACGATGGCAGCGAGATGACAAATTCGTAATGAAGCCGGGCGCTCGAATGCCGTAGGCTCACCCGCCTGTCGTCTCGGCAGGCGACAAATCGTGGAAGGACCAAGCGTTGCGCATACTGGTGGTGGAAGACGAGCCCAAGGCAGCCGAATACCTGCGCAAGGGCTTGAGCGAATCCGGCTATCGGGTCGAGGTGGCGTTGAACGGCTTCGATGGCCAGCACCTGATCGAGCAGGACGCCCGTTTCGATTTGTTTATCCTTGACGTCATGCTGCCAGGCATCGACGGCTGGCAACTGCTGCGGATCATTCGCCAACGCGGCGCGACACCGGTGCTGTTCCTCACCGCACGCGACTCGGTGGAAGACCGCGTGCGCGGGCTGGAACTCGGCGCCGACGACTATCTGGTCAAGCCGTTTTCTTATGCCGAACTACTGGCACGCGTGCGCAGCCTGCTGCGGCGCGGGCCGCCGCGCGAGGTCGAATCGTTCGAGTTGGCCGATCTGACACTGGACGTGCTGCGCCGGCGCGTCACACGCCAGGGCACGCCGATCGTGCTGACGAATCAGGAATTCGCGCTGCTGCACCTGCTGCTGCGGCACGCGGGCGACGTGCTGTCGCGCACCGTGATCGCCTCCCAGGTCTGGAACCTCAACTTCGACAGCGATACGAACGTGGTCGACGTCGCCATTCGCCGGCTGCGCGCAAAGATCGATGACCCGTACCCGATCAAGCTGATCCGCACCGTGCGCGGCATGGGCTACACGCTTGAAGCAGGCCCGCCCGCGTGATGGGGTGGCCGCGTGCGTTGAGCCTGCGCCTGGCGCTGCTGTTCGCATTGGTGAGCGCGCTGCTGTTCGGCGGCATCGGCCTCGTGCTGTACCAGGCGTTGAAGCGCGAGATCGTGGGGCGCGACGACCAGAGCTTGCTCGGCCGGGTCGAGCGCATGCGTTCGCTGATCGGCGACAGCGACGGCATCGATGCGGTGCGGCGGCACCCGCAGCTCTACGAGAACATGCTGGCCAACCGGGAAAACCAGTTGTGGGTGCTTGATGAATCCGGGCACGCGCTGATCGAGATCAACCCCGCCAAGGTCGCCCTGCCCCAGGTACCGCTGCTGCCCGCGTCCGGCCTGGGCGACGGCGCGTCGGGCGCTCAGCTGCGCTTCGCCTGGTTGCACGCGCGCCACAACGGCCAGAACCTGACATTGATCGCTGGCCTGCACCTGGCCCAACGCGACCAGATGCTGCGCACTTATGCGGTTCAGCTCTTATTCGCGCTGGCAGCCGGGACGTTGCTTGCCTTCGCCCTGGGATGGATCGTGACCCGACGCGGCCTGCAGCCGGTGCGCATACTGGCCGCGCGGGCGCTGGAGATCGACGCGCAGCATCTGCACTTGCGGCTGCACGGCCTCAACGATTTGCGCGAACTGCAAGCTTTAAGCAAGGCGCTGAACCAGATGCTCGACAAGCTCGAGCAGGGCTTTGTGCGGCTGTCGCGGTTTTCCGAAGACCTCGCGCACGAGATGCGCACACCGCTCGGCAACCTCATGGGGCAGACCCAGCAGGCGTTGCAACGCCCGCGCACGACGGACCGTTATCAGGACCTGCTGGCGTCGAACCTGGAAGAGTACGAGCGGCTTGCGCGGATGATCGAGAACATGCTGTTTCTGGCGCGCGCCGAACATCCGCAGACGTCGATTGCGCGCGAGCTGGTCGCGTTGGATGCGGTGGCGGCGCAGCTCTGCGAGTATTTCGAAGGCATGGCGGAGGAGCGCAGTCTGAGTCTGGTCAATCTGGCAGAAGGCACGCTGATTTGCGATCCCGGCCTGCTGCGCCGCGCGCTCGCCAACCTGCTGGCCAACGCGCTGCGCTATGCGGAGGCGGGCAGCGTGGTGACCGTGGCAACAGAAACATCAGTCAACGGCTTGGCGGTCACGGTTCACAACCTCGGCCTGCCGATCCCCGCCGAAGACCTGCCAAGGCTGTTCGACCGCTTCTATCGCCGCGATCCGTCGCGCGCCGAAGCGGGCGACTCGGGCGGCCTAGGACTGGCAATCGTGCGGTCGATCATGCAGCTGCACAGCGGTATCGCGGATGTGCGCAGCGATCTGGCTGGCATTGCGTTCGTTCTGCGCTTTCCTGTGGATGCCATTTCGACAGATGGATCACGCGTCGAAATGATGACAAAGTCTGTGTGAAGCCGAGCCAATTGGTATCGTCAAAGCGCTTTGAGCGTCGACGACATGGCCACCGTCCCCGCTGCAGCCGGCAATCCGTCAGATCGCGCCGTCGAACATCATCACGTCGACTTCATCACCCACGGCCACGTTGCCTGACGCATGCGGCAGCACGATCAGCCCATTCGCCTGCACCATCGAACTCAGCACGCCCGAGCCTTGATTGCCCGTGGTACGCACGGACAGGCTGCCATCGGCCATGCGTTCAACCCAGCCGCGCTGGTATTCGGTGCGGCCCGGTTTTTTGCGGATCGGCTCGGCACTGTGCGCGCGCAGCAACGGCGACGCCGACTGCGTGCAGCCCATCATCTGCAGCAGCGCAGGCCGCACGAAGGCGAGGAACGTGACCATCACCGCAACCGGATTGCCCGGCAGGCCGAACAACACGGTAGCTTGGTGGTCGATGCTTCTTTTTTGATAGCTGAAAACGATTGATTCATGAGCGGCCGAAGCACTTTTGTTCGACAAAATGCGTCCGACCGCCATCGGCCGCCCCGGCCGCATCGCAATGCGCCAGAACACCACATCGCCAAGCTGCTTCATCATCGCGCGGGTGTGGTCGGCCTCCCCCACGCTGACGCCGCCGCTGGTGATCACCGCATCCGCTTCGCGTGCCGCGCGCTCGAACACATCGAGTAGCGCGGCCGGCTCGTCGCGTACTACGCCAAGGTCGAGCACGTCCACGCCCAGGCGCTTGAGCAGCCCGAACACGGTGAACCGGTTGCTGTCGTAGACCGCCCCTTCGCGCGGCGGCTCGCCAAGCGACAGGATCTCGTCGCCGGTTGAGAAATAAGCAACCTTCAGCCGGCGCCACACGGTCACCTGTGCCAGCCCCAGGCTGGCGACCAACCCGAGTGCCGCAGGCGACAAGCGCGTGCCGGCAGCGAGCGCGACTTCGCCCTGCTTCAGGTCTTCGCCCGCAAAACGGCGGTTGTCGCCGGTGCGCAGCGGCTTGCGCGCAAACTCGATCGATCGGCCATCCATGTGCAGCGTGACCAACTCCTGCGGCACCACAGTGTCGAGACCATCCGGCATCACGGCCCCCGTCATGATCTTCACGCACTGGCCCGCGCCGACCGTGCCGCGCCAAGCCGAGCCGGCGAACGCGGTGCCGACCACGTCAAGTCGGACCGACGCTTCGGCGTCCGAACTCCTGGCCAGCACATCGCCCGCAAAAGCAAACCCGTCCATCGCCGAGTTGTCGTGCGGCGGTACGCTGATCGGCGACACCACGGATTCGGCCAGAACACGGTCCAGGGCATCGAACAACGCAACGGTTTCACGCTTGGCCACCGGCTCGACCAGTTGGGCAAGGAAGTCGGACACTGCCGGCACCGACAGCGCGTTCGGGTCGTAGCCTTGCAGTTCGGCGGCGATTTGCTGAGTGGTTTTCATCGTTGGAACAAAGCCCGTGGTCGCACGGCAGCGCGGCGTTGGCGCGACAAAGCCACCCCTGCCCAGTTCGGCGTCAACGCGCAGCAGAAGTCGAAGTGGCCTCCAGTGCCCGCAGTTCATCCAGCGTGTTCGCATTCATGAATGCGAGTGGGTCGTCTTCGGACCGGTCGAACGGAACCAGCACGGTGCGGTGCTGCGCAGTCCAGGCGTCGATCTTGCGGCCGCCGCCTTGCGTGAAACGGATCAGGCTTTCCAGCAGGTCAGCCCGCAGCAGGCAGAACACGGGTTGCGGACGCAGCGCGGCGCTCTCGGACGTTGCAGTGGCCGCATCATCACGGCCGGCGGCCATGGCAATCTCCGCATGATCATCAAGCATGGCCGCCGCCAGCCGTGCAGCCAGATCGGTAGGAAACAACGGGGTGTCGCATGGCACGGTCAGCAAGTAACGCGTCTCGCAACGCTCCAGCCCCGTCACGAAGCCGGCCAGCGGCCCTGGCTGGCCACCGATCGAATCGGGCCAGACCGGCACGCCGAACGATTCATAAGCGGCCAGGTTGCGGTTCGCGTTGATCATCGCGCCGCCGACCTGCGGTAGCAGCCGCAGCATCGTGTGCAGCGCAAGTGGCGTGTCGTTGAAGTTCTGCAGCCCCTTGTCGACACCGCCCATGCGCGAGCCGCGGCCACCGGCCAGGATCAGGCCCGTGATGTCGGGGGCGGTGAGAAAGTCGACCGGTTGGTCGGGTTCGGTGTCTTCATTCATGCGGCTTCGGATCGCTGGATTGCGAAGTAGAGAAAATTTTGCGCGGCTCT
This sequence comes from Burkholderiales bacterium, assembly GCA_038200275.1. Taxonomy (GTDB): domain Bacteria; phylum Pseudomonadota; class Gammaproteobacteria; order Burkholderiales; family Burkholderiaceae_C; genus JBBPYC01. The sequence continues at coordinate 21,451 of JBBPYC010000033.1, read as the reverse complement.
TCGGACGCGCCGCAGGGATCAGCCGCCGATGTAGCTCATCTCGACGCGCTTCGTGCCAGGCTCTGCCGGGGCGTTGCTTGGGTCTGCGGTGCGCAATTCCGAATAGCGATCGGCCCGGCGCTGCCAGATGTGGCCCACGGCGGACGCCACCGCGTCGTCATCCGCACCGCCCCGCAGCAACGCCCGCAGGTCGTGCCCGCGCGAAGCGAACAGGCACAAGTACAACTTGCCTTCTGTCGACAGCCGCGCGCGGTTGCAGTCGCCGCAAAACGCCTGGGTCACGCTGCCGATCACGCCCACTTCACCGGCGGCCACATCGTGCCGGCCCGCAGTATCCGCATAACCCCAGCGCTCGGCCGTTTCACCAGGCGCCGTGGGCGACAGCGGCACCAGCGGCAGTTCGGCCTGCAGGCGCTCGATCAATTCGGCTGAAGGCAGCACCTCGTCCATGCGCCAGCCATTGGTGGCGCCCACGTCCATGTATTCGATGAAGCGCAACGTCACGCCACTGCCTTTGAAGTGCCGCGCCATCGGCAGCACTTGGTGTTCGTTGGTGCCGCGCTTGACGACCATGTTGACCTTGATCGGGCCCAGGCCCACCGCCCGCGCCGCAGCGATGCCGTCCAACACATCGGCAACCGGAAAGTCCACGTCGTTCATGCTGCGGAATACCGCATCGTCCAAGCCGTCCAGGCTGACCGTGACCCGGCTCAGACCAGCGTCCTTCAGCGCGCGTGCCTTGCGCTTCAACAGCGAACCGTTCGTCGTCAATGTCAGATCGAGCGGTGCCCCGTCCACCGTGCGCAGCGCAGCGAGTTGCTCGATCAGCACCTCGATGTTCTTGCGCAAAAGCGGCTCACCGCCGGTCAGCCGAATCTTCTGCACGCCGTGCGCAACAAAGATGCGGGCCAGCCGCGTGATCTCTTCGAAGCTGAGCAGCGACGCGTGCGGCAGATACGAATAGTCCTTGCCGAACACTTCCTTCGGCATGCAGTAACTGCAGCGGAAATTGCAGCGGTCCGTCACGCTGATGCGCAGGTCGCGCAGCGGGCGCTCAAGTTGGTCGAACAAGTGCCCGGTCGCAGCCACCCGAGCTTGCGGCGGCGCGCTGCGGCTCGTTCGGCCGATGGCGTCTACGGGGATAAGCACAGGCGTTACAGACTTCATTTCACCTGCCAATTTACCCGATGGCCTGGCAGCACGCGTTCACCGCGTCACTTGACCACTGCCGCATAGATCATGTTGCGCAACAGGCTGCGGTAATACACCCGGTGCTTGGGCGACTGCAGCATGAACACGACATACATGTCCAACACTGGGTCGGCCCACATATAGGTGCCGCCCGCGCCGCCCCAGTAGTACTCACCGACGGACGACGGAAACGCGGCACCGCCTTCTGCAATGCGCACCGCATAACCCAGCCCGAACCCGTAGCCCGGGCCCGGCAGGTACAGCGGGCCTCGTTTGACGCCCGCTTCTGCGTCCGACTGATCCGCGGTCATGAACTCGATCGTCTGCGGGCCCAGATAGCGCTTGCCGTCGAACTCGCCTTTGTTGAGCATCATCTGCAGGAAGCGGCCGTAGTCGGTCGCGGTCGACATCATGCCGCCGCCGCCCGATTCGTAGCGTTTGGCGATGCGCGGATCGTTCATCTCGGAGCCGACGCCGAAGCTGCGGTCGTTCGTGAACGGCTCGGCAATGCGCGGCTGGCGTGCCGCCTCAGGCACGTAAAAACTGGTCTCCGTCATACCGAGCGGATCAAGCAAACGCTCTTTCTCGAACTGGTAGAGCGACTTGCCCGACACCACTTCGATCAAGCGCCCGAGCACGTCGGTCGATTGGCTGTAGTCCCAGGTCGTGCCAGGCTGATAGGCCAGCGGTAGCTTGGCAATGCGCTGCACGAATTCTTCGGTGCTGGGATCGCCCTCGCCGGGTTTGGCCTCGACATACGCTTTTTTGACCAGGCCCGGGCCGAAAAAGCCGTACGTCAAACCGGAGGTGTGGCGCAGCAGATCTTGCACGGTGATCGGGCGCTTGGCCGGTTCGGTCTCCAGCATCGGCTTGCCGTCGGGGCCGGGCTTTTCCACACCGACCTGCATCTTTTCGAACTCGGGCAGGTATTTGGAGATCGGGTCGTCCAGCCGCAACTTGCCTTCTTCGACCAGCATCATCGCGGCCACGCTCGTGATCGGCTTGCTCATCGAATAGATACGGAACAGGCCATCGCGCGGCATCGGCGTGTCCTTGGTCGGATCGAGCTTGCCGATCGCTTCGTACAGTGCGACCTTGCCATGACGCACCACCAGCAGCACGGCGCCGGGGATCTTGCCGGCAGCCACATCCGCCTTGAGCAAATCGACGGTCTTGGTCAGTTGCTGGCTCGACAGGCCAAGTTCGCCCTCGGACGGGCCCGATGTGGGCGCGGCTTTCTGCGCAGCCGCCGGGCCGGCGGCGACAAAGGCAAGGCCGACAAGGCAGGCACCCAACAGGGGGCGCAGGCGGGTAGGAAGCGAGTTCATGATGGTTTTGTCTCCTGGTTGTTGAGCCGTGGTGTCAGACGCAGCGTGCGCCGTCGACTTCGATGCAGACCCCGCTGATGAACGCGGCTTCGTCGCTGATCAAGTAAAGGGCAGCGTTGGCCACGTCGAGCGCGGTTGAGAAGCGCCCGAGCGGGATGCTCGCGCGAAACTTGTCGAGCCGCTCGGCCGTGAGCGGGCCACCGGCGAACTCGGGGCCAAGACCGGTGTCGGGATTGAACACGGGGTTGATGCAGTTCACGCGTATGTTCTCCGGCCCGAACTCCGCTGCGAGTGATTTCGACGTCGTGATCACCGCGCCCTTCGAGCCGTTGTACCAGGACAGGCCAGGGCGCGGCCGCACGCCCGCGGTCGAGGCGATGTTGACGAAGCTGCCGCCGGCCTTGTCCGCGTTGGCGCGAAACGCCGGCACGCCGTGCAAGGTGGCCAGGTAGATGCTCTTGACGTTGACCGCATAGCACTTGTCGAAGTCGTCTTCCGACACTTCCAACGCGGGGCGGTTGCGGTGCGTCCAGCCGGCGTTGTTGACCATCGCATCGAGCCGACCATGGCGCTCGACTGCTGCCGCGATCAACGCTTTTACTTCGGCGGATTTGGTTACGTCGGCCGCGAAAAACGACGCCTTGCCGCCCGCGTTGCGGATCGACTCAACCACCTGCTCGCCAGCCTTGGGATTGATGTCATTGACCACCACACGCGCGCCTTCTGCAGCGAGCCGCAGCGCAATGCCTTCGCCAATGCCGCCGCCGGCACCTGTCACGATGATTGATTTGCCCTGCACGCGCATGGGAGGTCTCCTGGTTTTGTAGGTGGTGGGAAGTCGTCGTTTGGCGCTGCCTGCATGCATTCAAAGCTCACCGCGTGACAGCGCCGCCACATGGTAAGCCAGGGCCGGCCCTAGGATCCAGCCGCCGCGGCGTCGACCGGACGACTTGGCGCACCCACACCAGTTCAATTCGCGTTTCCAAAATCAGAAGGTTTGTCAGTTTTTCAAGTTGTTCGCCGAGTTTCTCGGCACGTTCTGGCTGGTGCTGGGCGGCTGCGACTGCGGCAGCGCCGTGCTGGCTGCGGCATTTCCTGAAGTGGGTACCGGTCCGCTCGGCGTCTCGTTCGCATTCGGCCTGACAGTGCTGACCGGAGCCGATGCACTCGGTCCGATCTCGGGTGGCCACTTCAACCCGGCGGTGTCGTTCGGCTTGTGGGCTGGCGGGCGGTTTCCGGGCGCCCAGTTGATTCCGTATGTACTTGCGCAAGTCGCTGGCGGCATCACCGGTGCCGGTGTGCTGTACCTGATCGCCAGCGGCAAGGCGGACTTCAGTCTGGCTGGCGGCTTTGCGTCGAACGGGTTTGGCGAGCATTCGCCGGGCAAGTATTCGATGACGGCCGCGCTGGTTGCTGAAGTCGTGATGACCTTCATGTTCTTGATCATCATCCTGGGCGCTACGCACCGTCGGGCACCCGTCGGCTTCGCGGGGTTGTCCATCGGCTTGGCTTTGACGCTGATCCACCTGATCAGCATTCCAGTGACCAACACGTCGGTGAACCCGGCCCGCAGCACCGGCCCGGCGTTGTTCGTCGGCGGCTGGGCGATCGAGCAGCTGTGGCTGTTCTGGGTGGCGCCGATCGTGGGTGCCGTGCTGGCCGGCTTCACGTATCGTGGCCTGCTGGAAGCCGATCAGGCCACCCCGCCGCCGTTGACTGGTCGCATCGAGCCGTAATCGTCCCGTGCTCCCCAGAGCCGCGCTGGCTGCCGTTGATCGGCCCAGCGTGGCTTTTTTGTCTTCTCGTTCCCACACTTGACTGGCAGACAGCGCAATCCATGAACACGCCTTGCACCCCACCCGCGCCGTGCACCCAACGCCGCGGCATTGGCTTTCTGTTGCTGGGGATCTGGCTGGCCGTCGTTGTGGGCGGCTGCTCGTCGGCCAGGCGCTGGATGAATCAGCCACTGATCGCGGCCCAGAATGCTGGCGAAGCCATCTTCGTGGCGGACCGTAACCTCACGGCACTGAGTGCCGTGACGCTGTCGGGCGGCGGCATCATGGCGGCTTACTTTGCTGCGTTCGGCAGGGATGTGCTGCCGCGCTTCGAAGCGCAGTTTTTGCTTCGGAACTTTCAGAATTCGCTGCTTTATCAGGGGTCGAGTCCGTCCAGCCTGATCGCCTTGCGCTCACCCTGGTTCGGCCGCAGCCAGCTGCGGATGCACCGGCTCGATGACCTCTACCACGGCACGACGTTCGGCGACGTGGTGCGCCGCCCGCGCCATCCACAGCTGGTGGTAACCGCAACCGACATGTCGCTGGGCACCGGCTTCGAGTTCACGGCCGACCAGCTCGCGTTGATCTGCTCAGACTTGGACAGTGTGCTGTTGTCGTTCGCGGTGGCTGCATAGTCGGCGGTGCCGATCTTGCTCAGCCCGGTCACGCTCAAGAACGACAGCGGCGACTGCACCGCGCGTCCCGGCCTTCCAGCCAAGCCACTGACGATGCAGCCGTCAAGCGACTACTGCACGCGCATGCTGCAGTCGCAGGAAGGGAGCTATCTGGATGCGCAACTCCGGCCTTACGCTCATCTGGTGGACGGCGGCCTGTGGGACCACCTGGGGGTGTGCGCCACCTGATCGACCGAGCCCTGGCCGGCGAAGGCCTGCGCGCCAGTTTTCGCAAAGTCGGCATTCCGCCCGGCGGCATTCACCGGATGATGCAGATCACGGTCAATTGCCAGCGTGATCCTGCCACCGACATCGATGCCAGCAGCGAAATCCCCGGCATCACCGAGTTGTTCGACGCGCCGCTGTTCGGCACTGGCGCGCGTGCCACCACGGAGACGCAGGAGTTTTTGGCCGACGTCACGCGCCGGTGGCGGCGCGAGTTGAAGACACGGTCCGGCCCAGGCATGGACGCGTTTGCCGCCGATGCCGAGCTGCGTGTGGTTCAGGTGAACTTGCGCGACGCGCCTGATCTGGTCGCACGGTGCCAGTTGCTGCAAACGCCGACTGCGGTTTCCACCAGCGGTGCCGAGGTGACTCAGCCGATCGACGCCGCCCGCAGCGTACTGCGACATTCAGAAGAATTTCAGACGCTGCGCAGGTCGCTGGGTAAACGCGCCATTGAGGGCAACGAACGCCAAGCCAGTTGCGCAAACTGCGGCTGAAGCCGACCATCCTGATACGCTGAATATGCCAGCAGCAGGCGCAAACCGGCGAACATCCCTCGTACCCAAAGGCACCGTTCAGCTCTGTTTAAACACAGTCCAGCCCAGCAAGTCGTAGAGATCGCGTTCCTTGCGGCCAAGCATGCGTTTGACAAGTTGCTTGGCACCCCACACCAGGCCGCGCAGGCCAACCGCTGGTCGCTGCTTGCCCGATCCGGGTAGGTTGCGGATCAGCACCATCAATTCACGGTGCAGATCGCGCTTGGCTGCTGCGCGGCTTGCATAGTCGAAGATTCCGCCTGAGCCGACGAAAAGGATCTCGTCGCCGAACGGGCGCTGCAGCGCCCATCGCAGATAAGCCCAGCGCGTGTAGTAGGTCAGGTCGACAGGTCCAAGGTCGGCTGTAGCCACTGCCGCGACAGTCAACAGCGCGCCGCGCTTTTCCAGCAACAGACTGGTGGGCGACTGCGCAAATGCGATCGCGATCCGATAGTCCCCGGCGAAGGTGGCGAGCCAGGCGTGGCAGTTCGACAGGTTCGACTCCAGCGACTGCCTGGTTTCCATGGCAATTGCATCGGTGTGCGGGCCGATCCGATTCGCCCGCTCCACCTGCGGGCCCATGGCCATGCGTATGTGCTCTGATGTCACCGGCTGCCGCCGTATGTCTGCCGTGATCACGTGGTCTACCACCTGAAAGCCGGGCGCGATGTCCACGACCTGGGTCGTCGCATGTGGATGGTTGGCGCTGAAAACGTCGGTCGGCCGCTCAGGGTTGTGCGTCGCCTCATTGGCCCAAAACAACTCCTCTTGCAGGAACACCACATCGGCAGCGAATGGAAACCCAAACCGGGGCTTGAGCCCGTCCATGATCCGGACCCATTCCCGATTGAAGTATGCCTGCCGCTTGGCTGCTGAGGCAGCAGCGTCCTTGCCCGGCACCCGGTAGCAGTTCGGAAAATGAGACGCCACGCCATAGCCGCAGAACGCGTAATCAATGCTGGGGAACTGCGCGGTCAACCGCTGGATGAACGCATCCTGTACAGCCGTCGGCGCGGAATGCAATGCGTCGTTGAGGTTGAGGCAGACTTGCTGCCCGTCACTGAGCACAAGCAGCGTGTCATCGCCATATGTTGGCATGATGTGCGCCTGCAGAGCGCCGTCACCAAGTGAGGTCGGCCGATCGGGATGGACCTCGATCACCTCAAAGCCCATCGCGCGAATCGATGGGGTCAGGTCGAGCGAACTGGACACCAGCACTTTCGCAGTCTTAGGCAGGGTCGCCAAGGTCCCTGCATGGAGATGGTCGTGATGGCCGTGCGAGATGTAGATGTAGTCGATCTGCTTGTCGTCCAGCAGCTGGTGCTGCGGCAATGGATAGGCCCACCACTGCGCACCGAAACACGGACCGTTCCACCACGGATCGGACAACACGCTGACGCCAGCAGCTTCGACCAGGATCGACGCGTGGCCGATAAATGTGACTTTCATGCGATTCTTTAGTTTTAACCTGCCGCTTCTCTGCGAAGGCGCTAGGGGTTCGACATGTATCAGCAAGTCGCTCGATACGGCAATAGGTGATCTGCTGCTGCCGACGCGGTTGCCTAGGTCAATGCATCTGCTGCATGTTTGGGAGCATCTGTTTTAAGCCCTCAGCCGTGATGGATCGCTACCGTCTTCAAGGCGGTGAAGCCATACAAGGCCTCGAAGCCTTTTTCGCGCCCATGCCCACTTGATTTGACGCCGCCGAACGGGAGCTCGACGCCGCCGCCCGCGCCGTAGTTGTTGATAAACACTTGGCCGCTGCGCAGGCGTCGCGCCATGCGGAACTGCCGTGCGCCGTCGCGCGTCCAGACGCCGGCGACCAAACCGAACGAGGTGCCGTTGGCCAGTGTCACTGCGTCGTCCTCGTCCTTGAACGGCATCGCGCAAAGCACAGGGCCGAAGATTTCTTGCTGCGCGAGCCGGTGATCCGCGGGCACATCACGCAGCAAAACGGGCACCTGATAGAAGCCGTTTTTGACCGCTTCCGGGACGATCGTGCCGAAGCCGACCATGGGAATGCCGGCCGCCTTCGCTTCTTCGATAAACCCCCAGACGCGCTCCAGCTGGCTGTCCCGAATCAGCGGGCCCAGATCTAAATCCATCGACGGCGGGCCGACTTTCAGCGCGCGGAACGCATGGCCCAAGCGCTCAAGCAGCGCTTCGTAGATCGGCTGCTCGATCAGCAAGCGCGAGCCGGCCGAGCAAGTCTGGCCCGCGTTCTGGACGATCGCGTTGATGATTGCGGGCACGGCCACTCCCAGGTCTGCATCGGCAAACACGATCTGCGGACTTTTGCCGCCAAGCTCCAATGTGACCGGGCAATGCCGCTCGGCCGCCACCTGCGTGATCTTGGTGCCCACCACCGGGCTGCCGGTGAAGCTGATGTGGTCAATGCCGGGGCTGCGCGCAAGCGCATCGCCGGCCTCGGTGCCGAACCCCGTCACGATGTTAAGCGCACCGGGCGGAAAGCCCACGTCGGCTGCGAGTTGCGCGACCCGCAGGATCGACAGGCAGGCGTCTTCTGACGGCTTGACCACGCAGGCATTGCCCGCGGCCAGTGCGCCGCCGACACTGCGGCCAAAGATCTGCATCGGGTAGTTCCACGGAACGATATGGCCTGTCACGCCGTGCGGTTCGCGCCAGGTCAGGACGCTCATGCCCGCAGCGCTCGGGATCGTTTCGCCGTGCAGCTTGTCGCAAGCTCCGGCGTAGAACTCGAAATACCGCACCAGTGCCTGGGCGTCGGCACGGGCCTGTCGCAGCGGCTTGCCGCAATCGCGCGACTCAATCTTGGCCAGCTCTTCAGCGTGCGCCTCGACCTGCTCGCTCAGCACATGAAGCAGGCGCGATCGCTGTATCGGTGCGAGCCGGCTCCAAGAGCCGTCGTCAAGACATCGCCGCGCCTGCTGCACAGCCGCTTCGATGTCCGGTGCGTTGCTGCGCTGCAGCGCATCGAATGGCTCGCCATCGGCCGGATCGACCACCGGCAATGTCTCCCCGCTGGCACAGGGCACCGGGATGTTTCCAATGAAGTTGAGTTGCATGGAAAGCGATTTTGGCGCAAAGGAGACGGGTGTCCGCACCGTTGCCAACTCACGCTTCAAAGCCAGCACCCAGTGGACTGAGGCCCCTGGACGTTTGATAGAATCCTCGGTTGTCTCGAATGAGCGCTGCGCGCCGTCAGCAGTCCACCTCCAATGCGTGGTTGCCGAACGCGCGTTCTCACTCGCAACGCCGACGTAGCTCAGTTGGTAGAGCAACGCACTCGTAACGCGTAGGTCGCCAGTTCGATTCCGGCCGTCGGCACCAAATCAAAGCCCGCAAGCGTCCACATGCTTCCGGGCTTTTTCATTTCTCCCTCTAGAAGCTGCCTTTTCGCTTCCGCAGTCGTCCGCCGTAGTGTGCAGCAATCCGGAGGCACTCGAGGGCACATCCGGGGGCATCGCGGCAAAAAGCGGGGGCACCCGTGCAAAACTGGCGTCTGAGGTGCCCCGCGTTCGGGGGCACATTTCCCGCATTTCACTGCCGCGCCGCGGTCGGCCTGCGCCCTTTTCTTCGGGTTGTCGATATTTGGAGCGGGAGCAGCAGGAGCACCGGGAGCACCGGGAGCACCGGGAGCAGCGAGCATCCATGCGGGTTTGCGCTGCTCCCGGTCTGTTTTGGCGAGTGGGAGCAGTGGGAGCAAATCATTCCGGCAAAGTGCGCATGATTCCGGGGGTTCGTGAACCGGCTTCGGGTCGCCGGCGGCAGACAAAACGCGCGGCCTGCCAACAACACGGCGCCGGCCGATTTTCGGGACTCCCATTTGCGTGCGCATGCGTCCGGTTCGTCCGGTCGCACCTTGCGATCGCCTGCTGATACGCGCCCGGCGCGGGCCGGCTCGATCGCGGCATGCGCCCGTGCCAGTTTCTACGCAGCCTCGCCTTCCGACTTCTTGCTGCCCAGGCGTTCGCCCATGCGGGCTTCCCAGCCATCGAACGCACGGCGTAGTTCGTCGGCCATTGCCCGTTCTATGGTGCGCACATCTTGCATGCCGACCACGCGCGGCGCGGCGCGCTGCGGAGCTGCAAAAGCATGGTCTCGCAGCGACCTGAACGCATCGTAGACAGCCCGCTCCACGGTGTCGCGTCTGACCAGTTGGCCCGTCAGCTCGCCCAGCTTGAGTTCGGCCATACGAGCCTCGGCGGTTTCACGCTGCGTCTTGGCCATGTGGAAGCTGTTGACGGCCCCGGCCTGCGGCTCGGCTGGATCGTCGGACGGCAGCGCAGCGGCAGGCCCGTCGCCGGCTTGTGTCGTGTCCGGCGCATGGCTACCGTCGAACCGCGTGCCCTTCATGCGTCCCGGCTCCAGATGCCGCTTGCGCCAGCGCTGCGCCCGTTCGAGCGTGTCGGTCGGCATGCCGCGCTTGGCGAGCCGCGACACCATTGAAATCGATATGCCGAGCAACCCGGCAAGTTCTGTTCTTGTCATGCTGAACCTACTTGAGTAAATGAATCGAAACGGTCGGAAGTGACCAGCTTTTGAACCCACCTGCCGGGCCAGCGGCTGCCGCAACGGCGGGGGTCGAAACACCCGCATGAGCTCCAGTCCAGAGGGACCCGGTAGGGGTTGAGCAGCCGCGTCGCTGACCTTGCAGCGCGGGATTGATCCTCGTGCCGCCCCGCCCTCCGGCGGCCCGCTGGCGAGCCGCTGCCGCAGCACCGCTTGCACTTGATACACGCTTACAGATCAAGCGCGCCCAACGCAGTCGCCGGTATGCAGTAGCAGTTGGCCATGCCCATCCCAGGCAGGCGCACGCGAACATCGAAGGCGCGACCGGCGCCGGGCAACAGGCAACCATGCTCCAGCAGCACACGGCACACCGCCTGATAGTCGAAGCCTTGGCACACCTCAGAGCGGAACACCTCGGGGAGAAAGAAAAACTCGACGCTCACGTCGTCGGAAAGCGCCGTCGGCATGCGGGTTCCGAACTCGACACCGTGCTGCGCGTCGGTCTTGATCGGCTCGCCATGCTGGTTCACCAGGCGCCGATAGCCTGCGCGGTTGAGCGTCTTGACGTTATGGTCATCGGCCGCACGATGCCACTAGGTGAAGCGCCCTTCCCCGTTCAGCTCGACGAACTTGGTGACCGCCCGCAGCATGGCGGTCACTTCCCCATTGCCGATGCCGCCGCGCGCGGCCAGCCAGGCATCAAAGCAGGCGCGGGCCGATCGCTCGCTTTCGCCGGCTGGCCAACCTGTCAGCCCGGCCTCGGTCGCCAACTCGCCCGCCGCCCCGACCAGTGCGAAGCGTTCGCCGACCCGCTGCACTTGCCCGCTTGCAGCCTCGGGGATCATCTGCATGCCCAACGCCTGCGCGCCCGAGCGAATGCGGTCCTTCAGCGTGTCGGCGTTCTCACACAGCCATTCCATCCAAGCGCGGCCGGGCGCGCCGTAGACAGCCGCAGCCTGCCTCGCCAAGTGACGCGCGAACGCCGCGCCGCCTTCATGGTTATGCAGCCGCTCGAACGCGCCGAGACCTGCGCCAGCATCGGCCGGAATGTCGGCCATGCGCACTTCCTGACCAGTGCGCGTGCGCTTCATGCCTTCGGCCATGTGGTCAGCCAATCCCACTTCGCCAGCGCTCAGGAACAGCATGCGCCAGGCCATGCGCGCACGCAGCGACACGTTGCGGGTTGCCCGCCCTTTGCTTGATCCGTTGGCCAGCATGTAGGCGCATTCGCCCGCCGTGCGCGGATCGACCTGCGCCAGCTCATCGAGGATCAGCAGGCAGTCGTTATGCGCTGCCGCGATCGCCTCCAGCGCGTTGTCGGTCGTGCGCCAGCGCTGCAAGTAGTTTTCACCGCCGTACACGCGCGCAGCGAGCTTCAGCGCCGTGGTCTTGCCGCTTGAGCTGTCACCGCGCAAGTGGAAGCCGCCGGACTCCATACCAGCCGGGCGCAGCAGTGGCCCCGCGAAGGCGCAGGCGACCGCAAACACGAGCCGCGAATTGCCGACACACAGCGCGCCGACACGCTCGCGCCATTGCTCGACGCTGCCCCGGCTGCGAAACGTGTTCTCGACCGCGTTGTCGGTCTGAAACACGATGCGCTCAGGACTCGTGCCGATGGTCTCGCGCGGCAGCACAAACGACTTGCCGTGCCAGCCGATCCGGTCGGTACAGATGGCGAACTCATCGGGCGCGCGGGACTGGACATACTGCGTCAGCAGGTTGCGCGCCTTCGGCGTAGACCCGATGCGCAGGCCCATGTGCAGCAAGGTCGCCCGGTACTCGCCACCATCGCCCGACAGCATGCGCGCCGGCATTGCCCATTGCTTCGCATTGCCCAGCGGGTCATCGAACGTCAGCAGATAGCCCCAGGCGCCTCCGTCTGCATCGCGGGTCTGTGCCTGCAACTCCAGCCGGCTGCAAATCCACGATGGCGAGCCGCGCCGGCCGTTCTGATCCATGCCTTGGTGCCAGACGCCTTCATCGTCGAGCGTGAACGGGTCGAAAGCATTGCCTTCACTTTCGTCGTCTTTGGCAGTCTCACGGCGCGCGTTCGTCGCCTGCTGGTGTCTTAGCCCTGTCGCGTCGTCCGTCGCGCTGCCTGCGGCCATCCGGGCAGTTCGATGAGCATCGATTGCAGCCTCCACAATGGCGCGCACGGCATCGGGGCCGGCTGCCTGATGCAGATCGTTGAAATCGCTCTTGCCTTCGGGCAGCGGCTCAGGAAACACGGCCAAGCCGCCCACTGCGCGCGCTGCCGCGGTCGCCTTGCTGCGCCCGGTGTTGGTGCCGGTCTTGGCTTCGGTGTCGCGGTCATCATCGCCGCACAGCACCAGCAGGATGGTTGGATGGCGCTGGCGCAATGCCTTTGCAACGGGCGCAAGGTTGCCCGCATCGAACGCGCATACCACCGGCTGCCCGGTCGTTTCATGCAGGCTTGCCGCCGTCGCAAAGCCTTCGGCGATCAGCAACACGCCTGCTGCATCGATCACCTCGCGCGCGTCCGCATCGTCGCCGGCCGCATGCAGCGTGTGCCACAGACCGGACTTGCGACCGCCCTTGAGAAATCTCTTTTGCATTTCAACGGGGCGCGTGCAGTTGATGCCATCGGGTCGGATGCATTGCAAGTTCCACAGCGCTCCTTGCGCGTCTCGCACCGGCAGCAACAGCGAGCCGTCGCCGCCGATGCGCAGCCCGTGCGGCTTCACCTGCTTGTCGGCCAAGTAGGCATGAGACTCGACCGGCAGAGCCTGCGCCCAAAACTCCGCCGCCTTGATAGCTGCGAGCGCGTGCGCCGCATCCCTGCGGGCAAGTTCGTCACGTTGCCGCTGCGCCTGTTCACGCTCGCGAGCGGCCAGCGTTTCAGGGTCGGGCGGAATTGCTGCCGCATGGTCCTTCGACAATTGAAAGCCGGCTTCCTTGGCCATGTGGAGCAATGTGCCGATGCCGACACCGCCGCCCCCTTTCACGCTGCGCCATGTGCTTTTGCAGGCCTTCGAGTCGTAGCGGTCGCCGGCTTGCTGGCTCCAGGCGTCGAACAGGTCAAAACCGATGCTGTCGGGGAATTCCGACTTGATCGCCATTGCAACGCGCGCCCACTCGTGGCGCGGCAGTGCGGCCGGCAAGTGGTCCAGAGCTGCGCGGATCAGCTCGGGCGTGACGGGCCGCTGCATCAGTTGATTGCAAAGAAGCGGCTTGCCACCAACGGAGCACCGGTACTGCTGCAATGCACGATCACACGGCCCAGCGAAGTCGTGCGCAGCTCATAGCGCTGGCTCTTCCACGTGAACGATTCGGGGTATCGGCGGCCCGGCCAGTTGGACACGACCGCTTCGGCCGCTTGCAGGAGCTGCTGCAATGCTTCATGGTTGCCCAGGCGCACGCGCTCATGCCATGTGCGCCGGGTCCGCTTTACCTCACGCTCGCCCAGCACCGTTTGACGTGCTCGCCATTCAAGCGGCGTCATCGGCGCTTCGCCCTTGCGCAAACGCACGCTTCGGGATAAGTGAAGCTCGGCAGCAAACGCACGGGCTTGCGCATCGGCAGCCTGTGCGGACCGGCCACCGCGCTTCTTGCTTGCTTCGCCGCTCATCGTTGTGCGCCCTCGATCCGCGCCGCAATCCATGCGTCGATCGCCGATGCAGGCCAGCACACGGCCCGCCGCGATAGTCTCACCGGCGCAGGGAAGTCGCCTCGCCTCATGGCGTCGTAAATGCTGGACTTGCGCAGGCCCACCATGGATTCGACTTCGGGAAGTCGCAGCAACCGCTCGGGTGGCGCCGCTCTACTCGTACTCGCTTGCATTGCTATGGCTTTCATCGGGTTGAAAAGCCAATTGCACCTTGTGGCAATCACCGCGTACATGCACAAATTTGCCGTGCAGATTTGGAGATTTCGTCCATTGACAGCGGACGCTCCCCCCCGTGCCAATATGACCTGCGCCGCCTCCCCCTGAGAAATCAGTGAGCAACGAGGTAGGTATGACAGTCAACCATCATCCCCAGGTAGCCGTGCACGCAGTTCAAAGTTCTTCCGATCCGCTCGCCTCGCAAGGAGCCCGCAGGGCGACTGAAGAGGCGAGCGGATCGGCGCCGCTGTCTCCGTCGCTGCGTCCTGCAGCCGGCGCCGAGGTGGTGCCGCACGCGCAGCGCCGGCAATTCTCCAACGCCGACAAGCGCCGCATTCTCGAAGCGGCCGATCGCTGCACCCGCCCCGGCGAGGTCGGCGCGCTGATGCGCCGAGAAGGCGTGTACTCGTCCTCGCTCAGCACTTGGCGGCGCCAGCGCGAAGCAGGCGATCTGGCCGACCTGGCACTGCAGAGGCGTGGCCCGAAGATCCCGTCCAACCGCGCCGAGATGCTGCAAATCGCGCAGCTCACCCGGGAGCGTGACGGGCTCAGGCGCGAGTTGGATAAGGCGATGCTGGTGATCGGGGTCCAAAAAAAACTCGCCACGCTGCTGGACACCCTGAACAAGGACAGGGGCGAGAAGCCGTGATGGCCGCCGTCCAGGAACTCACCCCCGCCTTGGGCGAAGGCGCCGCCTGCCGCGCCGTGGGCCTGTGGCGCGGGGCACCCGCGCGCCAACGCGCCCAGCTTCAACGTGCAGCCTTCGTCGGGCCGCGTTGGCCCCGCGTGCCGCGCCCTCGTCCTCCATTGGCCTTGGACGCCGCAGAGCACCAACTCGTGCTGGACACGCTCAACAGCGAACGGTTTGCCGACACGGCACCGGCAGCCGTGCATGCCACGCTGCTGGATGAGGGCCGCTACCTGGGCTCGGTGCGCACCATGTACCGCGTGCTGGCCGCCCATGGCGCCACGCGCGAGCGGCGCAACCAGCTCGTGCATCCGGCCTATACCAAGCCGGAGTTGCTCGCTGTTCAGCCCAATCAGGTCTGGTCGTGGGACATCACCAAACTTAAAGGACCGGCCAAGTGGACGTGCTTCCACCTGTATGTGATTCTGGACATCTTCAGCCGCTTGGTGGTGGGCTGGTTGATCGCCGATCGCGAGGACGCTGAGTTGGCCGAGCAGCTTGTCGCCGAGACCGTGGCGCGTCACGACATCGAGCCGGGCACGCTCACGCTGCACGCCGACCGGGGTGCGAGCATGCGCTCCAAACCGGTGGCCGCATTGCTGGTGGGCCTGGACATCGCCAGGAGCCACAGCCGGCCCTACGTCTCGGATGACAACCCGTACTCCGAGGCTCAGTTCAAGACTCTGAAGTACCGGCCGGACTTCCCGGCACGCTTCGGCTGCACCGGGGACGCACGGGCCCATTGCCAGGCATTCTTCGCCTGGTACAACACCGCGCACCGGCATTCGGGCATCGGCTACATGACGCCGCACAGCGTCCACTACGGCCAGGCCGAGCAACTGCGCGGCGTCCGCCAAGCCGCGCTGGATGACGCATTCCGCGCAACACCGAACCGCTTCAAGGGGCGTCGTCCTCAACCACATGCGCTGCCCACCACAGCATGGATCAACCCACCACCGTCGGAGACCATCAGCCCAAAATCATCACAGCCTTGCGCAGTAAATTCATGACAAATGGTGGCGCAAAGTCATTGACACGTTCCGCTCGACGCGCCAGGTCAATGCGGCCAGCGCTGCCCCTTGGCTGACGGCCAAATGTGCTTCTTGAAGTACCGCATTGCTCGCACTGGAAAGGCAACGCCAGCGGCATTGAAAACCGCTTCGCAGATTTGTTGAAACGGGCCTTCGTGAGTTGGCTCGATACCGGTCGGCTCAAGAGCTTGCGCCACGCACCGGATGTAGTCCGCTATGGCTGCAGTGTTTGACGGCGCTCCCGCTTTGCCGACCCCATTCAGACGGCCTTGAACGGCAGTCGCCGCCTGCCTGATAGCGGGGATGGCAAAGCCGCCTAAGTCGAATGCTTCGGGGCCATTCGCAAGCTCGTGCATACGCTCAAACCCCGGCTTATTCACTCCGAAGCATTCACTGTCAAGAGCGCTTCGGTCGATGAAGTCAAGTGCCTCCACCGCCTCCTGCAACTGGTTCGCATATTTCACGATCGCTTCAAGTTGCTTCGCCCGAACAGTGACAGTCTTTCGATCGGAGGCAATGTTCAGTTTCTCAATCAGTAGAAGTTCAATCTGCCACAGCAGCTCAAAAGCCACATCAGCCGAAACATCATGGGCAGCGCATAGCCGCTCCAACTCGGGGGCTTCATAGTCCGGTCTCTGCATCGCAGCCCCTTCAGGCGCGGCCTTCATCGGGTGCCCACGCCAGGCCGGTGAAGGAATCCGGCTTTTCCCCTGCGCGGATCAGGCGCTGGGTAGGCGGGGCAAAAATTAAACGATACGAGTCATCTCAATTGCTGGGGTCGTTCTCGCTTGTCACTCGACCGATGTCCTCCCACCACATGGCATTGAGCACTGCTCGACGTTCAGCGTTCCAGATGCGCAGCCCTTCGAGTAGTTCGGCAATTTCGACGGATGTGCGTTGCGCGGCAGCTTTAGACGCGAACCAGTCGAGGGCGTGGAAGTGTTTGTTGAATGCACGCCAGCAAGCCTGCGCATCCTGCATGAGTTGTTCAAGCTCGGCTCGGCGCTCGGCAATGACGGCGTCTTGCTGGCGCCATTCGTTGAGTTGCCGATCCTTGCGCACGCGGTGCAACTGCACGACGGCCCGCGGCAGCCGGCCGCGCCGAGTGCGGATTTGAACAACGGGCGCCGCTGCAGCACCGGGCAGGCGAATTACGACGGCTGGCCCACTGGACACGGCCTCCATGCGATCGCGGTCAGGGGTAACATTTGAAGTAGCCATTGAAGCACCTCCTTCGTGCTTTGCCGGTCAGGCGGGGCGAGTGGTCTGAACACTCGTCCCGCCGTCTTGATGCCCCACATCATCCGCCGTGGGGCTTGGCGGTTTGTCAGTTGGCGGCCAGCTCTTGGCCCACCTCTGCATCCTTGATCGCGCCGCCCTTGCCCGGCGCCACATAGGCCACTGAAGACGGCTGCAACGCCATCGAAGGGCCGAGCGGCTTTGCAACCCGACACAGATTCAGCATTGCGCCAGCAGCCCCATCTGCAACTTCGCTTCCCGGCGCGCGCGGCGAAGGGGCCTGCAGAGAAGCCCACTCCGCGCCCAGTTCCGCAGCAAGCCGACAAGCTCCAGCAAGGGACCATGAAGAGGCAGGCCGACTGAGGCGGGAGCGTGCCCGGCTGGCGAGGCAAACAAGGGAAGAGACAAAGTAGACGATTCATTACTCATTGATTGCTCCTGCTTTGCTCCTACCATGCTCCCGCTTTGCTCCCGGTCCCTGATTCGCCGGCAAGCCGCATGGATGCTGGATTCCGTCTGTTTGCTCCCGCTGTCTCAGCGTTTTGGCCAAAAGGCGCGCCGTAAATCGCTCAGGCAGCCTTCCGGCCGATCGGAACCACCTTGCCGCCGCGGCAGTTGTCGAGGTAGTCGGCCCACCATTGCATGAGTTCTGCGCGCTCGCCCAGATACGCGGAGCGGTGATAGGCCGCGCGCACCTTGTTGCGCTCGATGTGCGCAAGCTGGCGCTCGATCACGTCGCCATCCCAGCCGGCTTCATTGGCGACGGTGGAGAACACGCTGCGAAAGCCGTGCGCCGTGGCTTCGTACTTGAAGCCCAGGCGGGCCAGCGCGCTGTTGAAGGTGTTTTCGGACAGCGACTTGCTGGGATAAGTCGGACTCGGGAACACCAGCGGCCGCTCGCCGCTCAACGGCTGCATGACGCGCAACACGTCGAGCGCTTGACGCGACAACGGCACGCGGTGCTCGGCGCGCATCTTCATGCGTTTGGCCGGGATGGTCCAAAGCCCTGCCTCAAGGTCGAATTCCGACCACAGCGCGCCGCGCGTCTCGCCGGGCCGGGTCGCGGTCAACACGAGCAGCCGCAGCGCGCATACCGTGGTCGGGTCGCCGCGGTAGGTTGCAAGCCGGGCAAAGAATTCCGGCAGGTCGGCCACGGCCAGCGCTGCGCGGTGCTGCACATGGCGCGGCTTGAGGATTTCGCCGGGCACCAGGTCGAGCATCGGGTTCGCGTCGAGCCGACCATGCGTGACCGCCCATCGATAGATCGCCTTCACGCGCTGCAGCACGCGGCCGGCTTGATCGCCAGCGCCGCGCGCCTCAATGACTTTCACTGTCGCCATGACTTCGCCCGGCTTGATGCCGGCCAGCGGCCGATCGCCGAGTTTCGGGAACACATCAGCCGCGAGCGATGAGCGAATGCGGCCCGTCGTGCCAGCGTCCCATCGTCCGGCCTGATGCGTCATCCAATCGGCCGCGACTGCCTCGAACGTGTTGACCGCTTCGTGCGCCGCTTTCGCCTTCGCGGTCTTGCGTGCTTCACCCGGATCGTCCCCGGCCTGCAGCAGCTTGCGCGCGTTCGCGGCCAGCTCGCGCGCTTCCTTGAGGCTGACTGCCGGGTAGACACCGAAGGCCAGCCGCTTTTCCTTACCGCCGTGCCGGTACTTCAAGCGCCAGTACCGACCGCCGGCTGCGGTCAGCTCTAAGTACAGACCAGCGCCGTCGAAATGCTTGCCGGGCGTGTTCAGGGTTCGCAGCTTCGCGTCGTTCAGCTTCATCGGGGGCATCCTCCGTCGATTGGGGGCACATTTGGGGGCATTTTCCACTCGACGAACTGCGAAGGCCAGCACTCATGCGGCTTTCCGGCTGGAATGTGGGTGCGGCCGTCGCACCAGGTAGCGGTTTCACACCATCCCGCATCGTCTCAAAACCCGCATGCTTCCTTGCATCGCGGGTTTTTCTTTGTCTCACGTTGCTTCACCCGATACCATGACATACCAGCAACTTGCTGGCGTTTCCGTTGACATCTGCGAATACCGGCGGCCAAAACGGGTTGCGGTACCAACACAAGGGACGGCGATGGCACTGACGGACACCTTCACGAGAAACATCAAGCACAGCGGTCGGCCCGCGGGCGACAAGCACTCGGGCGGCGACGTGCTGACCGAAGCGGCCGCGATCCTCACTTGGCTCGGCGCTGCGCACGGCAAGGAAGGCTACGCACGCGACACGGTGCTGGGTCGCAAGGAAGCTGAAGCGCTGTCCTACATGACTTCGGAAGTGCACGGGACCTACGGCGGTCACTTCAGCCCCGGCAACTTTGCCGAGACCGAAGCGGCTCAGGAAGAGGTCAAGCGCAAGACTTACAAGAACCTCGATGGTCAATACCAACGCATGAACGACATGCTGAGCGGCAACGGCGGTGAGTGGTTATCTCGGCGAGCTAACCTTTGCCGACACGTTTCTCTATGTGCTGACGCGCTGGATCGAGCAAACGCCTTTGTCGATCGACAAGTATCCGGCGCTGAAGCAGCACCGCGCGCGCGTGCAAGCTGACCAAGGGGTGCAACTTGCATTGAAGCGCCAGGACATGAAGCCGATCGGCCAACGCACGCAGGCAACACGACCGGCCGGCCACAGAAACCGACAGCGATCCAACGCGGCGACTGCATCACCTGCAACCCACATCGACACCCCCTCAGAAGCACCATCGACATGGGATTGATCGGCATTTTTCTCTCGCTCGCGCTGTTGATGCATCTCGCGTATCGCGGGATCAACGTGCTGATCCTCGCGCCGTTGCTGGCGCTGCTTGCGGTATTCATGAGCGGCGACCTGCCGGTGCTCGCCACCTACACGCAGGTTTTCATGAAAGCGCTCGGCGGCTACGTCGTGCTGTACTTTCCGCTGTTTTTGCTCGGCGCGATCTTCGGCAAGGTCATGGCCGACAGCGGCTCGGCGCGCGTCATTGCAGAAAAAATCGTCGCGCGGGTCGGCGCGGCGCGCGCGATCACCGCCGTGGTGCTCGCCTGCGGGGTGCTGACCTACGGCGGCGTGTCGCTGTTCGTGGTGGCGTTTGCGATCTATCCGATCGCGAACTCGCTGTTTCGGCGTGCCGACATTCCGAAGCGGCTGCTGCCCGCGGCGATCGCGCTCGGCTCGTTCACGTTCACGATGACCGCGCTGCCCGGAACCCCTGCGATTCAAAACGCGATTCCGATGCCGTTCTTCGGCACCAACGCGTTTGCCGCGCCCGTGCTGGGCACGCTGGCCGGCGTGATCATGCTGATGGGCGGCATCCTTTGGCTGAACCGCCGCTCGGCCGCTGCGCACGGCCGCGGCGAAGGCTACGGCACGCACAAGCTCACTGCTGCGGACGCCGAGCTCGCCGGCGACGTCGCGTTGCCGAGCTTTGCGCTTGCGATCGCGCCCGTCGTCTCGGTGATCGCGCTCAACGCATTGTTCACTTACTTCGTGATCCCGAACATGGACGCCGCCTACCTTGCGGAGCCGGCGTACGGCAACACCTCGATCGGCTCGGTCGCCGGCATCTGGGCGATCATCGGCGCGCTCGTGCTGTCGATCCTGTTCGTGATCGCTGCGAACTGGCGGCGCTTTGCGAGCGTGAAGGACAGCGTCAACGAGGGCACGTTGGGCTCGCTGCTGCCGATCTTCAACACCGCATCGGAAGTCGGCTACGGCGCCGTGATCGCGTCGCTGCCCGCGTTCCTGATCGTGCGCGACGCGGTGCTCGGCCTGTTTCCGGACAACCCGCTGGCGTCCCTGGCGGTGGCCGTCAACGTGCTGGCCGGCATCACCGGCTCGGCCTCGGGCGGCATGTCGATCGCGCTGAATGCGCTCGGTGAGCAGTTCGCGCAGATGGGCCAGGCACAGGGCGTCAGCATGGAGCTGATGCACCGCGTCACGGCCCTGTCCTCCGGCGGGTTCGATGCGCTGCCGCACAACGGCGCGGTCATCACGCTGCTGGGCATCTGCGGGCTCACACACCGGCAGAGCTACGGCGACAGCTTCATCTGCGCGGTGTTCATTCCGGTGCTGGCCACCATTGCGGTGATCGTGCTTGGCTCGCTCGGGATGTGACGGCGACACTGCGCGCAAACCGGCTTTCATGACTTCAGAATCTTCTTCTCGCGGCATGGTCCGCGTGCGTGGTGCGCGCGAGCACAACCTCAAAAACGTCGACGTCGACATCCCGCGCGATGCGCTGGTGGTGTTCACCGGGATTTCCGGCTCCGGCAAATCGTCGCTCGCGTTCGGCACCTTGTTTGCGGAAGCGCAGCGGCGCTATCTGGAATCGGTGGCGCCGTACGCACGCCGCCTCATCGTGCAAGCAGGCGTGCCGCAGGTCGACAGCATCGAAGGCCTGCCGCCCGCGGTGGCGCTGCAGCAGCAGCGCGGGGTGCCCAGC
>JBBPYC010000032.1:0-59512 GCA_038200275.1 Burkholderiales bacterium | reverse complement strand
CTCCAACTCCCTGCGGCTGGCCTCATCGAGCGCCAAGTTCTTTCGTGCCGCCATCGCGTTTGTCTGCTCCGTCGTCAGTCAGCGCTCAACGGAACGCCCAGCACTGCATCTTAGGGTATAAAACTTGTCTAGGAGAGCTTACAAGCAATGACCGTGTCGCTTGTGCCTGTCTTTGATTGCGGAGGTGACAAGGCAAATCGTCTTAATCTGCGTTTTCATCTCATATCTAAATTCTATTGGATTCAATCAAATCTTAGGAAAAACCAAATAGCTAAATTCTATCGAATTCAATCAATGATTAATAAAACCACATATTCAAATCCTATTGAATTCAATCAATGCCTAGAAGGAACACATAAATCCGACTGGAGGTTTGTCGAATTCTTTTACAAAGGAATTTTCGAATAGCCGTCGATTTTTACCTACTATTAATTAAATCAATGATTTATTAAGGTAGGCATGGAACGTGCATTACTGTAGTCGGAGTCCCACCTTCGTTAGTTAACTTCTATTGCACGAATACATAATGATTAAAAAATTAATTGCGCTAGCTGCTGTCGCGGCGCTAGCCGCTGGGGTTGCAGGTCAGGCCCAGGCAACGGCCGTCACGTTCAACAACGTGGGCGACTCTGGAACCATTGTTTTTTCCGAGCTGCGACAGGGCGCCACGCTTTCCGCAACGTTCGGCTTCACGCTGACCAGCCTCAACGCGACATCCACGCAGGCCACGTTTGCGACCAGCGTAAGCAACAACTCGACCGGCCCCGGCACGAATCGCATCACCTCGTTCGGTGTCGACATCGTGACGCCCACGCTGTCGAACGCATCTACGACTGGCGGTGTCTGGTCGGCCAACATCAATGACATCCTTCCGAGCTTTCAGTCGGTCGATCTTTGCTTATTTCCCGGCAAAAACTGCTCTGGCGGCGGCAACGGGGGTCTGCGCGAAGGCATAACGAACACGTTTTCCCTGATCCTGACCACGGCGGGAAGCTTCGGCGGTGGCATTTCATTCATCAGCCCGTACTCGATCAAGTTCCAGGACGTCGGAACCGGCGGCAACTCATACGAGTTTGCGGGCTGCTCAATCACTGATCGTGCGTGCAACGGTGGCGGTGGGCCCAAAGCGCTTCCAGAGCCTGAAGTGCTTGCGCTGTTCGGTATCGGCATGCTGGCACTGGGCATGACACGCCGGCGCGCCGGCCACAAAGCGATCCAGGCCTGACCCCTCGATTGCTCCGAACGAAAGACCCGCTTCGGCGGGTTTTTTCATTGGCGCCGGCCTCCCGAACCAAAGATCGCCCATGTTCTAAAGGCTCGGACACTGACCCGCTACGATGAATGCAGCCGCGCGGTCTGTCTGGAGTCGCCCTCGACATTCCGTGTAATCACTTAATCATCAGGACCTTTTTGTCATGAAACTCTACTACTCCCCCGGCGCCTGCTCGCTGTCCCCGCACATCGCACTCGAAGAAGCCGGCCTCAAATACGAAGCCATCGCCGCGCCGACCAAAACGCACAAGCTGCCCGATGGCAGTGACTACTACAAGATCAACCCACTCGGCTACGTGCCGCTGCTGGTGCTCGACGACGGCACCAAGCTCACCGAAGGGCCGGCCATCGTGCAGTACATCGCCGACCAAGTGCCGGACAAGAAGCTGGCGCCCGCCAATGGCACGATGGAGCGCTACCAACTGCAGTCGAAGCTCAACTTCATCGGCACCGAGTTGCACAAGAGCTTTAGCCCGCTGTTCAATGCGGCCACGCCGGACGACATGAAGAAAGCCGCACGCGAGAAAGTGCTCGGCCGCCTGAAGTGGATCGACGGCGAACTCGCTGGCAAACAGTACTTGATGGGCGATCAGTTCACGGTGGCCGATGCCTATCTGTTCACGGTCAGTAACTGGTGCTCGCGGGTCGACGTGGACATCTCGCCGCTCAGCAACCTGGCCGCGTTCCGTGACCGCGTGTCCAAGCGGCCCGCGGTGCAAAAAGCCATGAAGGACGAAGGCCTGCTGGGCTGATCCACCCCCACCGCGCGGCCAAAGCTGCGCGCTGACAGGTCCACCCGCCGCCGCACAACAGCGACGGCATCTGCGGCCGCCTCAATCGGGGTCCGCTTTCAATCCCCGGCTCGGCTGTCGATGCGCGATCAACGCACCCAGCCACAGCGCGCCGGCTGAGAACGCCAGCCCGCGCTCCAACCCCCCGTCGCCGTCGGCAATCCAGCCCACCACCGTCGGGCCGACGATCTGGCCGGCTGCAAACACCACCGTGAATGCACCGATGCCTGCGCCCCAGGCGGCAGGCGGCAGGCTGCGCCGCACCAGCGCCGTGGTTGATGCAACCACCGACAGAAACACGCCGCCGAACAATGCGCCGGACACCAGCAGCAACGGCTGCCAATGCGTGACCGCCGGGATCAGAACAGCCACGCCGAGCAGCGCATTCAGCAGCGCGAGCGCCTCGCCGCCTTCCGTCCGGTCCAGCAACCCGGCCCAGATTCGCGACGACGCCATCACGGCCACGCCGAGCAGCGCATAAAACCCGCTGACCCAGCCGGGTGACACGCCCTGATCCTTCAACAGCGCGATCACGAACGTCATGTAGCCGATGTAGCCGACGCCGAACAGCCCGTAGCCGAGCAAGGCGGGCGTGAAATCTCGCCAGTGAAAGACCGCGACGGGCAACGTTCGATCGTTGACCGTCTCGGCATCGCTGGCCGCCCCCGCGTTGCCGCGTCGCTTCGCTTCAGCACGGTCCGCAGGTGGAGCCTGGGCAAATGCCGACGGTGCAGGCGTCACCGGCGCCAGCCGCTGCATCGCCCGCACCGGCCACCACAGCGCCGCACTGGCGGCGGCGCACAGCAGCGCAAGCATCCACCAGGCCCACGTCCAGCCATGCGGCGACGGGCGCATTGCATCCAGCAGCGGCGGCACCAGCAGGGCCGACAGCACGATGCCAAAACCCACGCCGCCATAAAACAGCCCCAGCAGCAGCCCGCCGCGCCCAGGCTCTCGCGCGGCCAGCCGGGCTGCAAGCAGCCCACCCGCGACGAACACGAACGCACTCGCAACGCCCGCAAGCAGTCGCTGCAGCAACAGCGGCCCGGCATCGATAAAGAAGCCGCTCCAGCCCATGAAGACGCTTGCCAGCGCGGCGCCCCACAGCAGCACGCGCGCGGGCCCCAGGCTGCGCATGAGCCAAGGTGTTGCCAGCGCGCCGATCAGGTAGCCCAGCGCGTTCACCGTGTTCATCGCACCAGCCAGCGTGTAAGACCAGCCCAGGTCGGCCCGCATCGGCGGCAGCAGCAGCGCATAAGCAAACCGCGTGATCCCGAGCGAGACGGCCGCGGCCAATGCCAGCGCGCAGGCGATCGCGATCAGCGAAGGCGGTGCAGGCGCCGGCACAACGGCCGGGGCCGGGTCTTGCACGGGCCTGGCAGCGGCTCGCGTCCGTTTGCGCGGAACGGCAGCACGCGGCGCCGGGCGCGGTGGCGCTGTCTCGTCGGCGCCCGGCAGATTTGCCCAGGACGCCTCGGCAATTTCACGGAATTCGGCATCGCTCACGTCGGTGCCGCCGCGTTTGGGCGGGCGCGGCGCAGTGGCATCGGTGGGTGGTTTGTTGGGACGGGCCATGAGATCGAGCTTCCGAGGCTAGCGCACGAGCCCAAAGGGTTCAGGCAGACTACGCATCGATCAAATCCGTCCACGCGGCCTGCTCAACCGAGAACTTTTTCCATGACGACCACCACCCTATTCGACCCGATCCAGGCCGGCGACCTGCACCTGCCCAACCGCATCGTGATGGCGCCGCTCACACGCAACCGGGCGCCGGATGCGATTCCCACGCCGCTGATGGCGACCTACTACACCCAGCGCGCCACCGCCGGCCTGCTGATCACCGAAGCCACCGCGATCAGCGCACAAGGCCAAGGCTATGCGGACGTGCCGGGCCTGTACGGCACCGAGCAGCTCGACGGCTGGCGACGCGTAACCGATGCGGTGCACGAAGCCGGCGGGCGCATCGTCTGCCAGCTCTGGCATGTCGGGCGCATTTCGCACAATGAACTGCAGGAAGACGGCCACAAGCCGGTCGCGCCATCGGCTGTCAAAGCCAAAGCCAAAACTTATCTGCGGCGGGACGGCGTCGGCACGTTTGCCGATGTGTCCGAGCCGCGCGAATTGAAGCTCGAAGAGCTGCCCGGCATCGTGCGCACCTTCCAGCGTGCCGCGTTCAACGCGATCTCGGCTGGCTTCGACGGCGTGGAAGTGCACGGTGCAAACGGCTATTTGCTCGACCAGTTCCTCAAGGATGGTGCGAACCGCCGCACCGACGACTACGGCGGCAGCATCGAAAACCGTGCGCGGTTGCTGCTCGAAGTGATGCGCGCCGTGACGGAAGAAATCGGCGGTGGCCGCACGGGCCTGCGCCTGTCGCCGGTCACCCCCGCCAACGACATCTACGACACCGATCCGCAGCCGCTGTTCGATTTCGTCGCGCGCGGACTGGGCCCATTGGGCCTGGCCTATCTGCACGTGATCGAGGGCGCCACCGGCGGCCCGCGCGAAGTGGCAGACCGGCCGTTCGACTATGCGGCATTCCGTGAAACGTACCGTCAAGCGGGCGGCGCGGCCGCCTGGATGGTCAACAACGGCTACGACAAGAAACTGGCCGAACACGCACTGGCCGATGGCGCCGATCTGGTCGC
Source organism: Burkholderiales bacterium (assembly GCA_038200275.1). Classification (GTDB taxonomy): domain Bacteria; phylum Pseudomonadota; class Gammaproteobacteria; order Burkholderiales; family Burkholderiaceae_C; genus JBBPYC01. The sequence goes on along the minus strand of JBBPYC010000032.1, from coordinate 54,801 downwards.
CTTCGGCAAACCGTTCATCTCGAACCCCGACCTGGTACGCCGCCTGCGGGAGAACGCGCCGCTGACGCCAGCCGACAAGGACACGTTCTACGGCGGTGGGGAGAAGGGCTACACGGACTATCAAAAGCTACAAAGTTCGTAGCTCGAAATGCAGGCTGCATATGCCGTTACGGCCATTTTTTTCAGAAAACTCAAGTCAAGCCGCGCCGTTCTTTCAACCCTGAGGAAATTCTCCATGAGACGCTTTGCAACGCCGTCGCGTTTTGTCGCTACCGCATTCCTGTCATTCACCTCGCTGTCGCAGGCCGCCTCGATGGCGCCGGTCGCCGCTGAGCATGGCATGGTCGTCGCAGCCCAACATCTGGCCACGCAAGTGGGTGTCGATGTGTTGAAGCAAGGCGGCAACGCAGTAGATGCGGCGGTGGCTGTCGGCTATGCGCTGGCCGTGGTGTACCCGGCTGCAGGCAACCTCGGCGGCGGCGGATTCATGACGATCCAGCTGGCCGATGGGCGCAAGACGTTTCTCGACTTCCGTGAGAAGGCCCCTCTGGCCGCCACCGCCGGCATGTACCTGGACAAGGACGGCAATGTCGTCAAGGGCTTGAGCACGCGCGGCTTCCTGGCGGTCGGTGTGCCAGGCAGCGTCTCGGGCATGGAGTACGCGCGTGAGAAATACGGCACGATGAAGCGACCCGACCTGATCGCACCGTCGGTGCAGTTGGCCGAGCAAGGCTTCAAGCTCGATCAGGGCGACATTGAAATGCTCTCGGGCGCCACCGACGACTTTCGCAAGGATGCGCCGACCGCTGCGATCTTTTTGAAGCAAGGTGCGCCCTTCGCCGTGGGCGACACGCTGGTGCAAAAGGACTTGGCCAAGACACTGCAATTGATCAGCGACCACGGCGTCGACGGCTTCTACAAAGGCCCGGTTGCCGCAGCGCTGGTTGCATCGTCAGAAGCGGGCAAGGGGTTGATCAAGCAGGCCGATCTCGATCAATACAAGACGCGCGAACTGGCGCCGGTGGAATGCGACTATCGCGGCTATCACGTGGTGTCCGCGCCGCCGCCGTCGTCCGGAGGCGTCATCATCTGCGAGATGTTGAACGTGCTTGAAGGCTACCCGCTGAAAGACCTCGGCTGGCATTCGGCGCAAGCCGTGCACTACCAGATCGAGGCGATGCGCCACGCCTACGTGGACCGCAACAGCTACCTCGGTGATCCGGACTTCGTGAAGAACCCGCTGGACCGGCTGCTGTCCAAAGACTACGCCGCCAAGATCCGGGGCGCGATCGATCCGAAGAAGGCCGGCATCTCCAAAGACATCAAGCCCGGCGTGCCGCCGCACGAAGGCAGCAACACCACGCACTATTCGATCGCCGACAAATTCGGCAACGCGGTGGCCGTGACCTACACGTTGAATGAGTGGTTCGGCGCGCGTTTGACGGCGGCCGGCACCGGCGTGTTGCTGAACAACGAAATGGACGACTTCACGGCCAAGGTCGGCGTCCCGAACATCTACGGCCTGGTGCAGGGCGAAGCGAATGCTGTTGAGCCCGGCAAGCGTCCGTTGAGTTCAATGAGCCCGACGATCGTCACCAAAGATGGCAAGCCCGTGATGGTGGTGGGCACCCCGGGTGGCAGCCGCATCATCACCGCCACCATGCTGACCATGATCAATGCGATCGACTACGGCATGGACGTGCAGGAAGCGGTCGACATGCCGCGTTTTCATCAGCAGTGGTTGCCCGATGTGACCAACGTCGAGGCCTATGCCCTGAGCCCCGACACGCGCAAGATCCTGCGCGAAATGGGTCACGAGCTGGGCGCGCCGCAGCCCGCCAATCACCTGGCCGCGATCATCGTCGGCGCGCCCTCCCTGGGTGGCAAACCCGCTGGCAACAACCGCTTCTTCGGCGCCAACGATCCGCGCCGCAATACGGGGCTGGCGCTGGGGTACTGATCGGGCTTCGCGTGGTGGTCGTGACCTGAAAGGCAGGCCGCATGGCTGGCCCGCGAGCACAAGGCCACGGTCGATCGGCTTACGGCGATGCGCGACTTGCTGGATCGGACGGGTCAGTATCGTGGTCCACCGGCGGGTTGAGGACGGAGTCGGGCGCGAAGTCCACCCGCGCGCACAAGCCCGTGCCGCCCTCGCCTGGCTCGATCACAAACCGGGCCTTCAGCAATTCCGCATAGCGCGCAACGATCGCCAGCCCAAGGCCCGCGCCGAAAGCAAGCCGAACGCCTGCTTCGCCCTGCACGCCCCGGCGCATCAGCCGCGCGGCGTCGCCCGCAGCAAGCCCCGAGCCGTTGTCGATCACGCTCATCCGAACCGCCCCATCGGCTGCCATGGCCAGTGCAACCGTCACCACCGGCCCGGTCGTGCCCACGCCGTAACGCAGCGCGTTGTCGATCAGGTTGGACAGCAGCCCTTCCAGGAGACCGGCGTTGCCGAGCACGCGCACGGGCCGGTCGAGTCCTTCAGCGCCTAAGTCCACACCGAGCGCCTGCGCACGCGGCATGAAGCGCAGCACGGTGTCACGCACCAGTTCGTCGAGCGCAAGCTCGGTCAGCTCCAGCTGCGCGCGGGCCTCTTCGCCAATCGACAGCAGCAGCAACTGGCTGATCTGGTGGCTCGCGCGCTCTTCGCTTTTGGCGATGCCCTGCAGTTGCTCGCGCCAGACCGCCGGGTCGTCGTGCGCGAGCGCATAACCGGCTTGCGCCCGGATCCCGGCCAGCGGCGTGCGCAACTCGTGCGCGATGTTGCCGGAGAACTCGCGCTGGGCCTGCACGCTGGCGTCGATGCGCGCGAGCAGCGCATTGATCGCCAGCGTCAATCGCTCGATCTCGCGCGTGCTGGCGCCGGGCAGCAACGGCGCCAGATCGTTGACATCGCGTTGCTCGACCGCCTGCTGCAGTTGTGCCAGCGGCGCCAGGTCGCGCGCCACCACGCGCCGCAGCCAGACCGCCAGCAGCGCCAGCAGCAGCGCCTGCGGCATCACGGTGTAGAGCAGCAGCCCCTGCAGCAGCGCCTGCCGGCTTCTGGTGGTCTGGCCCATCACCACCTGAAATGGCAGCGGCGTGCTGCTCGCCAGGCGGACCGCACGCAGTTCCTTGCCCTGATAGGCCACGTCGAAGAATTGGCTGACCCGCCCGGTGGCCAGCGGCGGTGTGCGCAGCCCGGGATGTCCGCCGATCAGCGCGCCGTCGGGCGCCAGCACCGCAAAGTAAATCGATTCGGCCTGGTCGAACAGCACCGCACCGACCTCGCGCGGCGTGAGCATCAACTCGAGCCGCGTCGCGTCCCCATCACTTTGGCTGCGCACGTTCGCCGCAACCGAATACGCATCATCGAGCAGCGCGCGGTCGAATGCCTGCTGCGCATAGTGGTTCGCCACCGCCACCGTGATGCCGGTGCCGATCAACCAGGTCAGCAGCAGCGGCAGCAGCACATGCGCGAGGACGCGGCGCGCCAGCCGGGGCCGTGCCGTCTCGGCAGTGCTCGTTGTGGTTTTGACACCGGTTGCCGCGTGTGCCTGAGCTGCCGGTCGTGGCGGCGCCGACGGCTGGGTGCTCAATGCACGGCCTTGGTGGTTGCCCGGTGACGCAGAAATCGAGCAACCACCCACAGATGGGTTGTTGGAATAAGCGCGCTACTCACCGCCCGCTTCCAGCACGTATCCAAGGCCGCGCAACGTGCGGATCGCTGCGCCGCTGCCGGCGAGTTTCTTGCGCAGCCTTGAGACGAACGCTTCGAGCGCGTTGTCGCCGAGCGCCTCGTCAAACGTCGACAGCTTGTCCGACAGGTTGCGCTTGCTGAGCACGCGGCCGGGCGGCGTCAGCAGCTCCCAGAGCACTTCGAACTCGCGCGCGGGCAGCAGCAGCTCGGCCCCGTTCATCAGCAGCCGGCGCGCTTTGCGGTCGAGCACCAGCCGGCCGATCGCAACCCGGTCGTCGGTGCCATGGGCTCGGCGCACCAGTGCGCGCAGCCGCGCCTCGACTTCGACCAGATCGAACGGCTTGCCCAGGTAATCGTCGGCGCCCGCGTCCAGCCCGGCGACGCGCTCCTCGGTGCGGTTGCGCGCGGTCAGCACCAGCACGGGGGTGCGGTCGCCGCGCGCACGGGCGGCACGCAATGCGTTCAGGCCGCTGCGATCGGCCAGCTGGGCCATGTTGGTGGACGCGCCGGCGCCGGCCGGCAGGTTCAGGTCCAGCAGCACCGCGTCATAACTCTGCACCGCCCACAGATGATCGGCCTGCGCCAGCGTGCCGGCCAGGTCGACCCGATGCCCGGCTTCGGACAAGCTCGCGCGCATCAGCTCGCGCAGCACCACGTCGTCTTCCACCAGCAATATGCGCATGGACGGAATTGTGGAACAAAGCCGAGACGGCAAAAGCGCAGCCGCCGCCGCGCGTATGGACGCTCATGTTGGGCAGCGACGCAGGATTGAGGACCAAGCCCGCCAGCGGGCCGGCTGCTGTTGCTGCAGCGGCAGCGATGCCAGCATCGGTGTGCCCATTGCGGCAGCGCTGAGGCAGTCCCACGCGCCTGCTTGTCAGCATACGTTGGTCCAGCGCTTATGGCGCTGGTGCCGTGTCGAGCACGGCGATGCGGTGCATCATGCCCTTGTCCTCGTGCTCGAGGATGTGGCAGTGAAACACGAAACGCGCTGGCTGCAGCCGGTTCTCACCGTCGCGGGCAGCCGCCAGCCAGTCGCCGTCGAAGCTCATGTTCAGCAGAATCATGCCGCTGCCGTCGGGCGCTTGACCAGGCGCTGCCGAGGCCGCTTGCTGCGCTGCGTCAAGCCCGGTGCAGCTCTTGTTGGCGTCGCTGCGGTCGAGCATGAACGCGTGCACGGGGTGGCTCATGCCGCCAGCCGAATTCGCAGTCAGCCGGCCCAGTGGTTTCAGGCTGGTTGCGCACTGGCTGACGCCGCGCGGCACCACGATCGTGTCGTGCTGCAATTCGGCCGGGGTGTCGCCGCTTGCCAGCAGCAGCAGCGAAGCCGGAAGCTGCACCAGGTCGATCGCGGACGGTGTGCGCAGAATCGATTGGCCGTTCGCGTCGCGTGCTACCGTGAACTTCATCTGGTGGATGTGGAAGTTGTGCACCTCGCTGGACACGTTGACGAGCTCCCACTGTTCGACCCCGGCAAAAGGGTGCGTCGCATCGTGCAGACGCTTGAGCACGCAGAGTCCCTTGTCCGGATTGAACGTGGTCAGAACCACCGGATTCAGCGGCCCGATCGGTCGGCCGTACCCATCGGTCTCCAACAACGGCGGACCGGACGGGTTTCGGTGCGCGGTCACGAGCGTTTCCCCGAGAACGAATCGCTCTTCGCCATCGGCGTCTTGAATGCCGAAATAGATGCGTCGATGGGTGGTGGCTGGATTGAAGTGCAAATGGTTCCAGTAGCGCGACTTGCGCTGCGCGTCGCTGGCGATCGGCTGATGCCCAGGCAGCAGCATCTGCAGCAGCACATCCGCCTGCGCCAACGCATCGTTTGCAGCGAAGCCGTCGCAGTCTTCACGCAGCCAACGCGCGATGGGGGCGTGGTCGTGTCCGGGCGTTGCTGCGGTCAAGCCGGCCGACGCGGGGGCCGACGCGGCCTCTTGCGGCAATGGCGCCATCGGGGCCGGCGGCGCGGACAGCTCCGGGGCATTGCGCGACAGCGGCGTGCCACGCAGCCGGGCCGCTGCACTCTCCTGAACCGGCACGCGCGTGCGTCGGACCAAAGGCACGCCGACCGCCCGGCTCCTGCGCATCGGTACCCGTTCGGCGGTGGTGCTGGCTGCGGGTGGTGGCGCCAGCACGGCAGCCGGCGCTGCCGCAAAGATCACTTCGGCCAGCGCCACATGAGGCCAGACGTCTGCGTCTTCTTTGACAAAACCGGCTTGAAACGATTCATTGACGAGTTGATATCTCAGATCGCCTTCTCTGCCGTCGGCGGGCCGCTGGATGAGCAGGTCGGCGCGGCTGCCCGGCATCAGCAGAATCTCGCGTGTCTGCGGCGCGAACGGGCCACTGCCAACGGTGCTGGTGCCGGCAGTGCCGGCGAGTCCCGCGCCGTCCATCGACAGCACGTCGAACGGCGCATCGGCCACCACTTGACTCGACGTTGCATCGAGCTGACGCAGGCTCAGCCGATAGGTGATGTTGGCCGACGCGTTCTGCACGCGCCAGACCTGCGCCCCGGTGGCCACGATGGTCGGGTACTGCGCGCCGTTGAGCGTGAATACCCAGCGGCCTTCCAAAGGCGTCAGCGGGCCGCCGCCGCTGCTCAGTTCGGTGCTGGGCGACCAGGCACAGCTGCCCAGGTTGGTTGCGGAAGCGCTGGTCTCTGCGCAGAAATCGGCGTTCTGGTCGGCAAAGTTGAGCCAGTGCGCTGCACCACTTGCACCCGCCACCTTCACCAGTTGTGCATCCTTCAGCACGATCGGGCGGACCGTGCCGCAGACCGTGGGATCATTGCACGGCGGATCGCCCACCAGCAGCATTCCTGCCATGCCGCTGGCCACCTGCGGCTTGGCGATGCCGTGGATGTGCGGGTGGTACCAATCGATGCCGACCGGGTGCCCGACCGGCAGCGTCATGCGGTAGTGGCGCTCGGCTGCCACGCCGCTGCCGTGCGTGCAGGTGAAGATGTAGTCGCCGAACGGTTGGCCCGGATCGCCCGGCCGGCCAGCCGTCGGCGGCACCAGCAGACCGTGAAAGTGTTGGTTCAGCAGTCCGCCGTTGCTTGACCAGCCCGTGTTCGCATCCCAAGCAGCCGTCGTGTCCATGCAGCTGCTGGCCATGTCGCCACCGTTGCCAGCGAGCCGGTTGAACAACCGCACGTCCAGCGTGTCGCCTGGCGTCAGCTGCAACACCGCCCCGGCGTATGGATTGGCGCAATCGGCCGGGTGGGTGGCGCTGCACACAGTCAACGTGGTGAGCGCATCGACGGCAATGGCATTGGCTGCGCCGTCGCGGCCGATAACGATCGGCACGGCAGAGCGCTCCATCTGCAGGGAAACGTCCAGTCGTCCATCGACGGCGCTGAACCGCTTGAGGGGCGGCAACGTGTCCGGCGGTGCCGCTGGCGCGGCCCCCGACCACAAAACGACACCAAGGATCGCAGCGGTGCGGCACGAGGCCCGCTGCGCACGGTACAAAACTGAATACATGGCGGCTTCTCCCGATGGACTCCCGCCGGCAAAAGACTGCGAATCCGGTTTGTCCGCCCGGCGCACGAACGTCCGTCAAGTTAATCTCATTGGCCGGAAAAGAAAAGAGTCGACGGGTTTCCCGCAGGGGTCAAGCTGCCGGCCCGACGGGCGGTTGCGATGCGCTTGCGCAGTGCGTTGTCCCCACGTGCAGAAAGTCAGGCCACGGTCAGCCGCACTGCGCGATAACCCCCGCCCATGACTGCTTGCTTTAATTTTTATCGGCCGATGCGGCGTGGCGGTGGCGTGCTGCTGCTGGGCTTGTGGCTGGCTGGTGCGGCGCAGGCACAAGCGCTGCCCAACACCACCGCAGCGTCGCGCGGCGTGCGGGAGGGCGCTGCGGCTGCAGCGGCGGCGCGCGCTGCGGGTACGCGAGCCGCAACGCCCTTGCAGATACCCACTACAGCAGTTGCACCGCCGACAGCAACCGGCAACGCGTTGACGCTCGGCGAAGCGCTGCGTGCCGCCCGCGACAACCTCGACGTCTCCTTGTCACGCCAGGCGCTGCGCGCAGCCCGCGCCGACGTGCTGGCAGCAGATCGTGCGCCGTTTCCGGTGCTGTCGGCCGGGTTGTCGTCGATCGACCTGCAAAACGGCGTCGGCGCGGGCAACCCCCTGACAAAGAAGCGCATCGACAAAGGCATCGGCATCGACTGGACGTATGAGCGCGGCAACAAGCGCGCGCTGCGCACGCAAAACGCCGAACGCGCGGTGACCGCCGCATTCGCCGACGTGGACGACGTGCAGCTGCAGCAGCTGCTGGCCACCATCGGCGCCTACTATGACCTGGTGGGCGCGCAGGAGCGCATCGAGCAACTCGTCGAAGTCGAACGCAGCCAGTCGCAGATCGCCATCAGCGCCATGCGGCGCGTGAAGGCCGGCGACCTGGGCCGCCAGGACGCGCTGCGCACCGAGATCGACGCGCAGCGCGTGCGCGCTGACCAGAGTGCCGCGCTGCTCGACCGCCAACGTGCGTCGCTGGTGCTGGCTCAACTGATCAACCGGGTGCAGCAGCCCGAGCAGCTGCGCGCGACCACCGACTGGCCGAAGCTCGACGCCGCGCCAGCGATCAACGATTCGGCGATCGCAGGCCAGCTCGCCGCATTGGTCGATTCGCGGCCCGAAGTGCGTGCGGCGATTGCACGGGTTCAGGCGGCGCAGACCAACGTCGAGCTGCAGCAGGCGCAGCGCAAGGCGGACGTGACCTGGGGCGTGTCGGTGAACAGCTTTCCGGGCACATCGAACCGATCGCTCGGCCTGCGCGCCTCGATGCCGCTGCAGTGGAACTACGACTATCAGGGCGAGATCGGCCGCGCGCTGGCGCAGGGCGCGCAAGCGCAGGATTCGCTCGACAAGACGCGGCGGGACAGCTATTCGGATTTGCTCCGGCTGCAAAACGAAGTGCTGAGTGCTGCAGCCCGCGCACGCGCCTACGACGTGGACATCCTGCCGCGCGCGCAGACGGTCGCAGCCGGCGCGGAGTTCGCGTTCGGCAAAGGCGCTATTCCGCTGACCGACCTGCTCGACGCGCGCCGCGTATTGCGCCTGACCTTGCTTGAGGGGCTGACTGCACGCACCGATTACGCCAAAGCGCTCGGCGCCTGGCAGCTGCGCACGCGGCCTGAAGCCGTGCTGCCCGCAGGGCTGCTCATCGCGCCGACTGTCGCCACGCCATGAGCCCGCATCAGTTCCCTGCCCCGTCTTCCACTGGATTCGTCATGTCGACGTTCATCGCCCGTTCTCTCGTCTCTGCGAAGCCGCCTTGCCGAACCCACCCACTCGGCGCACTGCTGCTGAGTGGCGCGCTAGCGCTGCTGCTGGCCGGCTGCAAGGACGAGCCGCCACCGGCCGCGCCGCAAGTGCAGGCGCCGATCATGAAGGACAACCAGCTGCGTTTTCCGGTGAACCATCCGCAGCTTGCGCTGCTCGGCATCGAGACCGCCAAGGCCGGTCGCAGCATTTCGGTGGAACTGCCCGCCAAGCTGGTCTGGAACGAGGAGCGCACGCAGCGCATCTACGCATCGTTCGCAGGCCGCGTGAATGCGATCAAGGTCAACGTCGGCGAGCAGGTCAAGTCCGGCACGGTGCTGGCCGAACTTGCTTCGCCCGACTTTGGCGTGGCGCAGGCCGATACCGCCAAGGCCGGCATCGACGCGGCGCTGTCGGTCAAGGCGCTGGCGCGCCAGCGCGAGCTGTTCGATGCCGGCATCACCGCACGCAAGGATCTGGAAGCCGCGCAGGCCGACGCCGACCGGGCGCGCGCGGAGAGCGCGCGTGCGCAGGCGCGCACCAAGCTGTACGGTGGCCGCAGCGGCGTGAGCCAGGAGCTGGCCCTGCGCAGCAACATCGCGGGCCTGGTGGTGGACCGCAACATCAACCCGGGCCAGGAGCTGCGCCCCGATCAGTCCGGCCCCGGCGTACCGCCACTGTTCGTAATCTCGGACCCGTCGTCGCTCTGGGTGCAGATCGATGCACGCGAATCGGAAGCAGCCACCGTGACGGTGGGCTCCAAATTCGGCCTCAAGGTCCAGGCGTTTCCGGACCTGACGTTTGAAGGCACGGTGATTGCGGTTTCGGATTCGATCGATCCGACCACGCGCACCATCAAAGTCCGCGGCATCACGCAGAACCCTTCGAGGAAGCTGAAAGCCGAGATGCTTGCGACTGCCGTGCTGCAGCGCCAGATGGGCGAAGGTGTGTTGATCCCGGCTTCCGCCGTGGTGCTGCGCGGCACCGAGCAGTACGTGTACGAAGAGGTCGAGCCCGGCGTATTCGAGCCGCGCAAGGTCAAACTGAGCTACGACGGGCCGACCGAGGTCATCGTCTCCAGCGGCCTTGAAGTCGGCGATCGCGTGGTGGCAACCAACCCGTTGCTGCTGTCGCGCCTGTTTGCCTCGGCCACTGAGGATGCGAAGCCGACCGGCGTTGCCACCGCGCCCAGTACTGCATCAAAGGCAGGCAGCAAGCCATGAGGGCCTTGATTCGCTACGCGCTGCACCAGCCGATCTTCATCATTCTGGGCACGCTGATCTTCGCGGCGGCCGGCGTGATCGCGTTCAAGAACCTGTCGGTCGAAGCGTTCCCGGACGTGACCGACACGCAAGTCACGGTAATCGCGTTGTACCCGGGCCGCGCGGCCGAAGAAGTTGAAAAGCAGGTCACGCTGCCGCTGGAGACTGCGTTGTCAGGCCTGCCGAATTCGATCCGGTTGTTCTCGCACACACAGTTCGGCTTGTCCTACACCGTGATCACCTACGACGACAACGCGAACGTGAACATCGTGCGCCAGCAGGTCGCGGAACGCCTGTCGTCGGTCAGTCTGCCAGCCGGTGCCGAGCTCAACGTGGCGCCGAATGCGACGCCAGTCGGCGAGATCATGCGGTTTCGGCTGCGCGGCGACGGCCAGACACCGACCGACCTGCGTACGCAGGAAGACTGGGTGGTCGAGCGTGCGCTGCGCCAGGTGCCCGGCGTGGCCGACGTGGTGTCGATGGGCGGCTTCATCAAGCAGTACGAGGTGCAGCCGGATCTGGACAAGCTGCGGGCTTACAAGCTCACGTTCCAGAACCTGCTGGATGCTTTGGGCCGCGGCAACTCGAACGCGGGGGGCAGCTACGTCGCGCAGGGCAACCAGCAGTTCGCGATCCGCGGCATCGGGCTGTTGCGGTCGCCGGAAGACATCGGCCGCATCGTGCTGAGTTCGCGCGGTGGCACGCCGATCCTGATCCGCGACGTGGCGAAGGTGACCATCGGTGCGGTACCGCGATTGGGCATCACCGGGCAGGACGAAGAGGACAACGCGGTGATCGGCATCGTGATCATGCGAAAGGGCGAGAACCCGAGCGTGGTGCTGAAAGGCGTGAAAGAAAAGATTGCCGATCTGAACAACCGGGTGTTACCGAAGGGCGTGCAGATCGTGCCGTTCTACGACCGCGAGTGGTTGATGAACAAAACGATCACGACCGTCTTTCATAACCTGGTCGAGGGCGCATTGCTGGTGGCGGTCGTGCTGTACATTTTCTTGTCGAACCTGCGCGCGAGCCTGGCCGTGGTGGTGATCATTCCGCTCGCGTTGCTGGCCACGTTCCTCGGTCTCAAGATCATGGGCGTGCCGGCGAACCTGCTGAGCCTCGGCGCGATGGACTTCGGCATCATTGTGGACGGCGCGGTGATCGTGATCGAGAACATCCTGCACCGGCTGTCTGAGCGCGGGGAGGATATGACGACTGAGGAGCGCCGCGGCGTGGTGATCGACGCGGCAGCGGAAGTGGGCCGGCCCACCTTGTTCTCGATGCTGATCATCATCGCGGCGCACATTCCAATCTTTGCGCTGCAGCGGCATGAAGGGCGCATCTTCCAGCCGATGGCGTTGTCGGTCAGCACCGCGCTGGTCGGCTCGCTGATCTTTTCTCTGACGCTCGTGCCGCTGCTCGCGTACTGGCTGCTCAGGAAAAAGTTGCCACACGGCGACAACCGCGTGGTGTCGCTCACCAAGCGGCTTTATGCGCCGGTGCTGGATTGGGCGCTGCACGCGCGGCGCACCGTGGTGATCATTGCACTGGGCGTGTTCGCAGTCGCGATGGTGGCGGCGTCCCGGCTGGGCTCGGAGTTCCTGCCGGAACTCAACGAAGGCACGTTCTGGGTCAATTTCGACATGCCGGCAAGCGTGTCACAGCAGGAAGCGATCAAGATCCTGCGCATGGTGCGCACCGCGCTGGGCACCGTGCCCGAAGTACGCACCGTGGTCTCCAAAGCCGGCCAGCCGGAGGACGGCACCGATCCGAAGACGTTGTCTTCTGCTGAAGTATTCGTCGACGTGAAACCGCAGGAGCAGTGGCGTGCCGGCATGACGCGCGAAAAGCTGATCGAGGAGATGGACCAGAAGCTGTCCGTGATCCCGAGCGTGGACCCAGCGTTCTCACAACCGATCCGCGACAACGTGCTCGAATCGATCTCGCAGATCAAAGGCCAGATCGTCGTCAAGGTGTCCGGCGACGACCTGAACGAACTGCGCAAGATCGCGGAAGGCATGCGCCGCGAGTTCAAGCAGGTCCCTGGCGTGCAGCGCGCCGAAGTCGACCGGCTGGGTGAGCTGCCACAGCTCGTGATCGACATCGACCGCGATCGCGCTGCGCGCGTGGGCCTGAACGTCGGCGACGTGCAGGACGTGATCGAAGCCGCCCTGGCCGGCAAAGCCGCGACCGATCTGTGGGAAGGGGAGCGCAAATTCTCGGTCGCCGTGCGCCTGCCTTCCAATCAACGCGCGATAGCAGCCCTGCCGAACACGCCGATCGCACTGCCAGATGGTGGCTACACCACGCTCGGCGCCGTCAGCAACATCCATGAAGCCAGCGGCGCGATGAACATCGCACGCGAAGGCGGCAAGCGCACGATGGCGATCGGTGTCTTCATCAAAGGCCGCGACATGGGCTCGGTGGTGGCCGACATGCAGGAGCGTGTGGCCAAGAACGTGACCGTGCCGGACAACTATGCGGTCAAATGGTCGGGTGAGTTCGAGAACCAGGAGCGCGCGATGAAGCGCCTCATGGTCGTGGTGCCGATCTCGCTGCTGCTGATCTTCGTGCTGCTGTTCGACGCGTTCAAGTCGTTCAAGACCGCCTCGTTGATCTTGATCAACGTGCCGCTCGCGCTGATCGGCGGCTTCGTCGCCCTTTATGCGTTCGGCATCCCGCTGTCGGTGTCGGCTGCGATCGGCTTCATCGCGCTCTCAGGCCAGGCGGTACTGAACGGCGTGGTGATGCTGTCGGGCTTTCAGCTGCTGCAGGCGAGCGGCCTGAGCGTGATTGAAGCGGTGCGGCAGGGTTCGATGCAGCGCCTGCGCACGGTGCTGATGACGGCGCTGCTGGCTGCACTCGGCCTGCTGCCGATGGCGCTGTCGCGCGACATCGGCTCGGAAACGCAGCGGCCGTTGGCGCTGGTGGTGATCGGCGGGCTCATCACGGCGACGATATTGACGCTGGTGGTGCTGCCGGCGCTCTACGTATCCTGGTTCGGTGGCAAGCGTGATAAGGCAGCGCAAGCCGCGCAACTGCCGCCTGTTACCAAGCCGGCGCCGATCGGCTGACGCGCGTAACAACCCTTCCATTCAGCATGATCGAAACATCTCGTTGGCAAACGGTCCGGCAGCAGGCCGCGCACATCTGGGCGCTGTCCGTTCCGTATTTCCAGTCCGAGCAGAAATGGAAGGCGCGCGGCCTGCTGCTGGCGATCGTGGCGCTGAACCTCGGCGCGGTCTACATGCTGGTGCAGATCAACGACTGGAACCGGTTGTTCTACGACGCGCTGCAAGAAAAAGACGCGGCCACGTTCTGGGTGCAGCTCGGCCGGTTTGCATACCTCGCAGGCATCTTCATCGTGATCGCGGTCTACCGCTTCTACCTGACGCAGCTGCTCGAGATGCGTTGGCGCGAATGGATGACCGATCACTATCTGCGCCGCTGGCTCGCGCGGGATGTGTTCTACCGGATGGAGCTCGCACGCTACTCGGGTGCGGCGGCGGCCACCACAGCAGACGGCGGCCAGGTCGCACCAGACAACCCGGACCAGCGCATTCAGGAGGACGTGTTCCTGTTCACGCGCTACACCGTGTCCTTGTCGATGGGGCTGCTGAACGCGGTCGTCACGCTGGTCAGCTTCGTTGGCATCCTTTGGGGCTTGTCGGGCAGCTTCGGGTTCGATGCGTTCGGCCGCAGCTTCGACGTGCCGGGCGCAATGGTCTGGCTTGCGGTGCTGTATTGCGCGGCCGGCACCGTCGCCACTTTCTACATCGGCCGACCGCAGATCGCGTTGAATTACCGGCAGCAGCGCTTCGAGGCAGACTTTCGGCACCACATGACGCGGGTGCGTGAATACAGCGAAGCGATCGCGCTGGACCGCGGCGCTTCAGTTGAACGCGTACAGCTCGACGGCCGTTTCTCTGTGCTGCTGGCCAACTATCTGCACCTCATCAAGGCGCAGAAGAACCTGATCTGGTTCACCACGTTCTTCGGGCAGGCCGCCGTGGTGTTCCCGTTCATCGTGGCGGCGCCGCGGTTTTTCAGCGGCGCGATCCAGCTGGGCGGGCTGATGCAGATCGCTTCCGCGTTCGGCCGTGTGCAGGACTCGCTCAGTTGGTTCATCGACAGTTATGCCGAACTGGCCGCATGGCGCGCCACCACGGACCGACTGACCAGCTTCGAAGCCGGACTGGCCGCGCAATCCAGCGTGATCCCGGCCAGCCGAACGCAGAGCGCCGACGGCGGCCTTGAAGTGCACGAGTTGACGGTGGCGCTGCCGACCGGTGCGGTGCTGCTGTCGCAGTTGAACCTGGCGGCCCGCCCCGGCGACCGGGTGCTGCTGTCGGGGCCGTCCGGCAGCGGCAAATCGACGTTGTTTCGTGCGTTTGCGGGCATCTGGCCGTTCGCGCGCGGTGAGGTCGCGCTGCCGGCCGGCTTTGAAGCGCAGGCGATGTTCGTGCCGCAGCGGCCCTACTTCCCGAATGGGCGATTGCGCGATGCGCTCGCCTACCCTGAGCCGGCCGACCGCTATACCGATGCCGCATTGATCGCCGCGCTGGATGCCGCGCTGCTGCCGCAACTGGCCCAGCGGCTCGACGACGAAGACGCCTGGAGCCAGAAGCTGTCGGGCGGTGAACAGCAGCGGCTGGCGCTGGCTCGTGTGCTGCTCAAGCGCCCGCGCTGGGTGTTCGCGGACGAGGCGACCAGCGCGCTCGATCCGGCGGCCGAGCAGTCGCTGTACGGTTCGTTGAGTGAGCTCGTGCAGCAATCGAACGGCGCGCTGATTTCGATCGCGCACCGGCCCACGGTCGCAGCATTCCACGACAAACGCTGGCAGCTTGAGCCGCAGGCGTCGGTCGGCGATCAGCAAGCGGGACAGACCGCTGCCCAAGCGCGCTTCCGGCTGCAGGAATCCGTGCTTTCGACCGACAGCGGTTCATCCTCCAGCGCTGGCGAGGCGCGGCCAGCGACTTCCTGACCGCTGGCTCTGGACGAGCCAGCGCACACGGCCACCGCTTTGTCCCGTCAAAACGTGTCGGGAACGCGAAATGCTTAAAGTCTGAGCGTGCCATGGCCTCGGCTTCTTCCACTTGGTCGAGTGCGTTCTCCAAGGCCGGCGTTTCGCATCAGGCCCACCAATCATCAGACCCATCGAGAAATCAACCATGGCGACAAAAACACTCTCGGACTTGTCCAAGCACATGCGCGCAATCGACATCGCGATGCTGTTTACCCACAGCGAAGGCGGCACGACGGCGGGCCGGCCGATGAGCAACAACGGAGAAGTCGACTACGACGGCAACTCGTACTACTTCACCTATGAAAAATTTCGCTCGGTTGCAGAAATCCAGCAAAACCCGAAGGTATCGCTGAGCTTCAGCGGCGGCGACAAATCGTTCTATGTGGCGGTCGAAGGCGATGCGACGCTGATTCGCGAAAAGGCGGCGTTCAAGGAACACTGAACAAGTGATCTCGACCGCTGGTTCAAGGACGGCGTTGACACCGAAGGCATGGTGCTGATCAAGGTCACGGCCAGCCGGGTCCACTACTGGCAGGGCGAGGAAGACGGCGAGGTCAAGCTCTGAGTCGTTCGTCAATACTACAAAATAGATAGCGCCCGGCGCAGACAGAATGACCGCTGTAACCCAAAGCACTTGAATACAAGGAAAAAACAATGAACGACGACCGCGTCTGGAATTTTGAAGAAAGTCTGTGGACGGGCGACGCCAAGCACTATCACGAGCTGATCGACGACGAATGCCTGATGGTGCTGCCCGAGCCGCCTTATGTGATGACCGGCCAGCAGGCGATCGAAGCGGTGGCCAACACCCCGCGCTGGTCGTCGGTGGAGCTGTCTGGCCGCCAGATCGCGCGCCCGCATGAAGGCCTGATCGTGGTGGCTTATCACGCCAAGGCACAGGGCGACGGCGGCAAGCACTACACCGCGCATTGCACATCAACTTATCGGCGGCTCGAGCACGAGGTCTGGCGCGTGGTGCAGCACCAGCAGACGCCGCCATTGGCCGCCACGACGACCTGACCAAGCGACTCGGGTTGGCTCAGGCAATCAACCCGTACTTGAGTTGCGCGGCAATGCACGCGCAGCCAGCCAGGCGGCCCCGAGCATGGTGGTGGCGGCCACCACCGCCATGCACTGCATCCCATCGGTGAATCCCGCGCGAGCGGCGGCCAGCAGCGCCGATTGAGCCGCCGGGTCGGGCAAGCCTGCTGCGGCCTCCACAGCCGCGCCAAGTGTGTTGCGTGCCGCATCCAGCAGCGCCGGCTCGCTGTCCAAGCCGAAGCTTCCCCCATCCGCCCGCTGCATCGCCTGGCGATACAGCACGGTGCCGATGCTGCCGAACAGCGCAATGCCGAGCGCACCACCGAACTCGGACGTGGTCTCGGAAATCGCTGCAGCGGAACCCGCGCGCTCAGGCGGCGCTGCACCGATCACCAAGTCGGTTGCCAGCGTGAAGACCGGTGCCAAGCCGAGCGACAGCAGCACCGTGGCCGTCGCGATGGCCACGGGCGTGTTCGCCTGCGCAGCCCAGGCCAGCACCGCGCATGCAACCGCTGCCAGCAGCAGCCCACCAACGATCGTTGCCCGACTGCCGGCCCTGCTGACAAGCACTGGCGTCACCAGCGATCCGACCACAAAGGCGAGCGCCCACGGCACCGTCCACAAGCCGGCATCGAACGGTGCCAGGCCCAGCACCCCTTGCAGATGTTGGGTCACGAAAATGAACGCGCCGAACATCACGAAGCAACCCAGCGAATAGGTCACCAGCGCGATCCGCAACTGCGGAATGCGCAGCAACCGCAGATCGATCAACGGCTCGGCCAGCAGCCGCTGCCGGCGCAAAAACGCAATGCCCACGCCGATGCCGACCACGCCGCAGCCCAACGCGAGCCAGCCAAAACCGTCTTCGGCGATCTGCTTGCAACCGTAGACCGTGAGCAGCACGGCAGCGATCGACTGCAGCACGCTGGTGGCGTCCAGCCGGCGCGGCGCCGCGTCCCGGAACTCGGGCAACAACCACGGCCCCAATCCCAGCAGCAGCACCATCACCGGCACATTGATCAAGAACACCGAGCCCCACCAGAAATGCTCGAGCAACGCACCGCCCACCAGCGGCCCGATCGCCGCACCCACCGAATAGCTCGAAATCCAGACGCCGACTGCGACCGTGCGCTGCGCGGGCTGCTGAAACATGCCTCGGATCAGCGACAAGGTGGACGGTGCCAACGTCGCGCCTGCCACGCCCAGCAACGCACGCAGCGCGATCAGCATCCCGGCGCTGCTTGCAAAGGCAGCCAGCATCGAAGCGATGCCGAACGCGCCAGCGCCGATCATCAGCAGACGCCGGCGGCCGATCCGGTCGCCCAGATTGCCCATTGTGATGAGCCAGCCCGCCACCATGAAGCCGTAGATGTCGATGATCCACAGCAGTTGCGATGCGCTCGGCTGCAGATCGGCCGAGATCGCCGGCACCGCCAAGTTCAACACCGTGAGGTCCATCGAATACAGCATGCACGGCAGTGCGATGACGGCCAGGCCGGCCCATTCGCGACGTGTGGCCGGCGGGGGTCCTGGCCTGTGGCTCAGTGGATCGACGTGGCCGTTCATCGGCGGGGCGCTCGTCGATTGCGGTTGCGGTTGCGAACGCAACAGGCCGAATCACTCAGCCGCGCGCCCGGCTCACCATCCTGGCTCTGTCGCTGCGGCGGCGAGCCGCGCGCCGCCGCAGCGAACGCGCGCCCAGCAGCAGCGTGAGCAACAGAGCCAACAAGCCCACCACGCCAGCCCAAAAGCGCCCGCCCGGTTGATCGATGGTGCGGTCCCACAGGCTGCGTGTGGGCTCCCCTTGAACTGGCAATGCAAACGCGACGATTGCATCGCTCAAGGTGGTACCGGCTTCGCTGTGACCGCCTGCAGCCACCACCACGTACTGGCGGCCTTTCCACTCGTAGGTCATTGGCGTGGCGTTGGCCGGCGCGGGCAAGCGCCCACGCCACTTTTCGGCACCGGTCTTTGAATCGAACGCACGCAGGTAACGGTCCATCGCCGCGCCGATGAAGACCAAGCCGCCTGCGGTCGCGATCGGCCCGCCGAAATTCGGCATGCCGGTGCGCAGCGCGATGCCCAGCGGCAGCGTGTCTTCTGTGGTGCCGAGCCGCACTTCCCAAACAATGCGTTTGCTGCGCAAATCCAGGGCTGCGAGCGTGCCCCAGGGCGTGGGATTGCAAGGCGCACCAAAGGGCGACTGGATCATCTCGCGCTTCATGCCGAACGGCGTGCCGGCCTGCGGGCTGACCTCCCTGCCTGGCGAAGCCGCCTTGACAGCGTCGAAGTCGGCCCGCGGGATCAACGTCACCGCATGCGCCATGCGTGTGGTGTTGACGTACACAACGTCCTTCGGATCGATCGCGACACCACCCCAGTTGACGCCGCCGCTGGTGGCTGGGAACAGCACCGTGCCTTGGGTTGTGGGCGGTGTGTAGAGCCCTTCGCTGCGCAGTGCCGCGATTTTGTCGCGGCACGCGTTGCGGTCGAAAAAGGTGAAGCCGTAGCCGTCTTCCGCGCGCAGCCGCTGCGGCACCAGCGGCGGCAGATCGACCGGAAACGTCTGCGTGGCCGACAGCTGTTCGCCCGGCGCCCCGCCCTGCGGCACCGCACGCTCTTCCACCGGAAACACCGGCACGCCGGTGTCCCGATCCAGCACGAACACAAAGCCCTGTTTGGTCGCCTGCACCACCACGTCGCGCGATCGGCCCTCGTGCTGGATGGTGGCCAGCGTGGGTTGCGACGCAAGGTCGTAGTCCCACACATCGTGCTTGACGACTTGAAAACTCCAGGCCTTCGAGCCGTCTGCGATGCGCAGCGCGACGACCGAGTTCGCATCGCGGTTGTCGCCGGGCCGCTGGCCGCCGTAGAAGTCCGGGCTCGGGCTGGAGGTGGGCAAAAACACGAGGCCGCGCGCTGCGTCGATCGACATCGGCGCCCAGACGTTGGCAGCCCCCGCCGTGGTCGACACGCCAGGGATTGCCGCCGAACCTTCGTCTGCACGGGCTGCTGTAGCCGTGGCAGTTGCCACTGCCATTGCCGCCGTGCCTGCAGGACCAGCGCTTTCGGCAGCCTTGGGAGGCGTCGAGTGCGCCCGCAGCGGCTCCCAATACCAGCGCGGTGCGCCGGTCCGTGCATCGAACGCACGCACCCGGCCCGAGGGCGCATCGGCGCGGCCGTTGTCGCTGACCGAGGAGCCGATCACCACGACGCCGGCGGCAACCACCGGCGCCGAAGTGATCTGGAACTCACCGGGCCAGCGCAGCGGCTCGATGTCGGCGATGCGCACTTCGCCTTGCTGGCCGAAGCCTGCACACGGCTTGCCGTCGGCGACGTCGAGTGCGATCAGCCGCGCGTCGTTGGTGGCGCTCAGGATGCGCGTGGCACAGCGATCGGCCGACGCGCTCAACGGGTCATGCCACTGCGCGACGCCGCGGCAGTTGTAGCGGTTCGCGGGGCGCCGGTCGGTCGCGACCTGCGGGTCGTGGCGCCAGAGTTCATGGCCATCGGCCGGGTCGAGCGCGATCACTTCGTTGAACGGTGTGCACAGCACCAGCCGGCCTTCCGCGAGGATCGGCGTCGTTTCGGTTTTGCTGCGTTTCATCAGCGCGGGCGTGCGCCGCGCTGCATCGCCCGTGCGGTAGCTCCATTGCCGACGCAGGGCGTCGACGTTCGACGGCGTGATCTCGTTTGCCGTGCTGTAGCGCGTGCCCGCATCGTCGCTGCCGTAGGCAGGCCAGCGCGCATCGGTATCGGCTGCCGCAGGCTGAGCGAGACCAGCGAAGCAGACTGCGAACGCGGCGATGAGCACGCGTTGTGCTGAATGGCACCCGAGTAAATGGCCAGCTTGCACACGCACTTCGCGTTCGTTCATATACGCCTTTAAAAAACCGATGACAGTCTGTGCAATCCAGGGTGCCTGGCGCCATGAAGGCAAGCCAGACCACTCAGTTGCAACGGTGAGCCAAGCGGGCCCCTTGGGTGAAGAGTCAGCCACGTGGTGCCTGCAAGTCATTTGCAACCCTGCCTCACTGCGGCGCCCGACCGCCTGCTTCGCATCCAGAATTCTGCAGCCCGCCCCCCCCAATCAGCGTGTGGCCGCCTTCGCCCGCAGCCGCGGCAACCAGCCATCGGCGCCGAACTGCGCCTGCTCGGCCGCACCAACGGTGCCGAACGCATCGTCGATCGTGAACAGGCGGGTGCCGTCGTTGACGGTGGGCTTTTTGCGACCCACGGGCGCGCTTCGGCCCGCCTGGGGCACAGCGGTGGGCATCGCCACGCGCAGACCCTGCGCCGTAGCCATCGCCTGCACAGCCGGTGTGAACAGGAAGTTTAAATAAGCCTTGGCCAGTTCGCCCGTGCCTTTCTTGCGCGCGACGCTCTCCATCACCGCGACGGGATGGTCGACAAACAAGCCAAGTCGGGGACGAATCACTTCGAATGCGGTGCTGCTCATGGCTTCACGCCATGCAGGCAGCGCCGACTCGAGCGCGATCAACACATCGGCCCGGTCCGATTCGCGGAAGGCCTGCGCAGCGGCCTCGAACGAGGACGCCAGTGGCGCTGCGTTTTTCAACAGGCCGGCAGCGTACTGTGCGGTTTGTGCCTCGGTGCGGCCTGCCTTGCGCTGCGCACCCCAGCCGCCCAGCCATGCAGAGCGGCCGGTCGCATCCAGCGCCGGGTCGGGCATCAACACACGCACTCCGGCGCGGGCCAGATCGGGCCAATCCTGGATGCGCTTCGGATTGCCTTCGCGCACCACGAAAGCGATCGTGGTGCCCCAGGGCGCGGCCTGATTCGGATACTTCGCCCGCCAATCGGGCAGCACGAGGTTGGCGCCGGCCAGCGCATCGATCTGCCTCGGATCGCTGAGCACCACCACATCGGCGGCCAAGCCGTCGCGCAGCGCCTGCACTTGGGCGGCATCTGAGCCGGCTTTGGTCTCCACGCGCACATCGCGGCCGGTCTGCTTCTTGTGGTCGGCTGCGAACGCGGCGTCGATCTGCTTGAACAGCGGCGCAGCCGACGCGTAGGCGGCATTTGACAGCCGCGTTTGTGCTTGCGCGGGCAGTGCAGCGCCGATGGCGCTCAGGAAAGCGACAGCGCCGAATGCAAGATTTGCCAGCTGCCGACCGGGCCAGCATGGCACCCCGAGCCGCTGGCCCATGCGGCAGCTGCTGAGGATGCGGCGAGACACGGCCCTGCATGAGCGGTCTGCCAAGGCATTGGCTGTTGTCATCACGTGAGGGGTCATCATGGCTTTCGAACAGGGCGTTTGCGGCGCCACCGCGGCTGCCGATGCAACGCAGTGCTGGCTCGCGATTGGAGCGCCCAAGCGTGGGACCTGCAGATTACCGCGATCCGACAAGCGCACCGGCACGCGACCCGCTCAGCCGCGCGCACGAATATTGATACAGTCAGGCGACAAACGCCCGGCCGCGTGATCGGGGCGCCCCCGATTCATCCGGGCAGGGTTGCGAAGCGCCAGCTGGCACGCACGGCCGGTTTGCTTTCATCCCCACCCGTACCCACACACACAAGCGAGATTTTCAAGATGGCACGCATGGTTCAATGCATCAAGCTCGGGCACGAAGCCGAAGGCCTCGACTTCCCGCCGTATCCGGGAGAGCTCGGCAAGCGGCTGTGGCAAAACGTCAGCAAGCAGGCCTGGGCCGACTGGCTCAAGCACCAGACCATGCTCGTGAATGAAAACCGGCTGAACCTGGCCGACCAACGCGCCCGGCAATATCTGGCACGCCAGATGGAAAACCACTTCTTTGGCACCGGCGCAGACGCCGCGGCAGGTTACGTACCACCGAGCGAGTAAGCGGGGCCTCCCGCCTTCGCGCGGCTCCGTCGCCCAGCCAGCGCCGGGTCAAGCAGCGCTGCATCGATGACAGACGGTCCGCTGCCAAATGTGGCACGGCCCGAGGCCTGGCGCAACCAGCGGTGCTGGCAGACGCTGGAGATCGGCTTTGCGTCAGGGCGCGAATTTCTTGCCGCCTGGCAGGCTTGGCGCGACGACCCCCAGCGCCCTCGCCTATTGCATCACGTGGTGATCGAGCCCGATCCATTGGCCGTTCGAGCAGGGTTTGAAAGCGCTCTGATCGCCGATCAAGAAGATCGCGATTCGCTGGCGCAACAACTCGTTGCACGCTGCTGGGGCCTCGTGCCAGGCTTTCACCGGTTCGCCTTCGACGAGGGGCACGTGCTGTTGACCGTATGCATCGGCGCGGTCGATGCGATGCTGCGCGCACAGCGCTTTGACGCCGACGCGATCTGGCTGAACGACGATGCGGCCCGGGGCTGGTTCGTGCGCGATGCCTATGCCGCCAAAGCGCTTGCACGGCGCGGCCGGCGCGGCACGTGGCTTGGTGCGCGCCGGTCCGCGCTGCCGCAGGATGCGTGCGATGCACTGCGCGCGAGCGGGTTCGTGCCGGTGCCAGCAACAGCACAGGGACAGATGCCGGCGCCGAAGCAAGCGTCCATGTCGGCGTCCTCGGCCGATCGGTTTTGCGCAATCTTCGACCCCAGCTGGACGCCTCGTCGGCGGGATCACACGAAACCGCTGCCTGCGCCTCGCAGCACCGCGTCCGCCCTGGTGCTCGGCGCCGGCATTGCGGGCGCGGCCATGGCGGCGAGCCTGGCGCGACGCGGCCTGCAGGTGCGGGTGCTTGATGCTCAAGCCGCCCCCGCAGAAGGCACATCCAGCCTGCCGGCCGGTTTGCTTGCACCGCACGTGTCGGCCGATGACTGCATTCGTTCCCGACTTTCCCGCGCAGGCCTGCGCGCAACGATCGAATTTGCTCAGCGCCGGCTGGTGCACGGGCGAGACTGGCAATTGAGCGGCGTGCTGGAGCGGCGCGCCGACGCCGTACGTGTGCTGTCAAGCCGGCTGGACGCGGCGGCTCAGGACTGGAGTACGTTGGCGTCGGCCGCGCAGCAAGCTGCTGCGGGTCTGGACGATGCAACACCCGCGGTCTGGCATGCGCATGCCGGCTGGATCCGCCCGGCTGCGCTCGTGCAGGCCTTGCTGGACGATCCGAACATCGTGTTCCAAGGGCACACGCGCGTGCACGCGTTGCGGCCGTGTGCCAATGGGTGGCAAGCGCTGAGAGCCGACGGCAGTGTGGCGGCACAGGCATCGCTTGTCGTGGTCGCTGCCGGTCATGCCAGCGCCGGGTTGGTTGCCGCAATCGACGCCGCAGGCATCGACGCGCTGCCACTGCAGCCGGTGCGCGGACAGTTGTCGTTCGTTCTTTCCCACGTGCCGGCCGGCAGTGCAGACGACGTGCTGCACCAGCCTGAAGTGCAGCCGCCAATCCCCATCAACGGAAATGGCAGCCTGCTGCCGGACGTGCCGATCGGCAACGGCATGCGCGCATCGATCTTCGGCGCAACTTACCGGCGCGACGATGCCAGCACCGACGTGCGCGCAGAAGAACAAGCGGAAAATTTCGAACGGCTGCGTGCGTTGTCGCCTGCTGCAGCGGATCGGCTGGCCATCCGAAGACTTCAAGCGGGCGTGCAGGGCTGGGTTGGAGTCAGGGCCGTGGCACCCGATCGGCTGCCGATGGTGGGCCCGGTGGCGTTCGGCCCGCGCACCGCTTCGCCCTTGGCAACGCAATCGCTGTCAACGCCGATCTGGGTCTGCACTGCGATGGGCTCTCGAGGCCTGAGCCAGGCGCTGTGTTGCGCCGAACTCATGGCGGCTCAGCTGTTCGGCGAGCCCTTTGCGATCGAGCCGGCCTTGGCCAAGGCGGTGCAGGTGCAACGCTTTTTGCGCAGTTGAGCGCTTGTGCGCCCTGAGGGGTCCGGCAGAGGCTTCGACTTGGCTGTTACGGACGACTCGTCGAACAAGCCCTATAACGTTTTGATGATTCGCTTGGTCCCACATCGCCGAAAAAAGAAAAAACCGCCGAACCCAAAAAGGGTTGGCGGTTTTTTTTGTATCAATCGGGCGGCCTGCCCGATCAATCAACCAGCGATGTCGCCACCGCCAGTTTTTTTCATCAAGTCCGATCAGAATGCGTGACGCACGCCCAGGTACACCTGCTTCTGGTCCTGGCCAGCCAGCGGGGCGCCGAAGCCACCCAGGGAGGACTGGGTGTACATCTGATAAGCCGAATTGCGCTGGTTGTTCAGGTACACATACGACAGACCGACCGAGGTACGCTTCGACAGCGCGTAGCTGTAGCCGACGCTGGCCATCCACGCGCCGGAGTCGCTGATCTTGGTACCGTTGACGCGCGCATCGCGTGCTGTGGTGTACGTGGCCAGCAGCGTGCCGTTGCCGAGTTGGAACGTGACCGGGATCGAGAAGGCATCACGACGGGTGTCGAAGTTGCTGATCTTGTTCAGACCCGTGTAGACATGGGAACGATCCCAGGTCAGACCGACGTTAACCGGGCCGAACGTGAACGCGCCGGTCAGGGTGTAAGCCTGCTGGTCGTTGCGGGCGATGCCGTAGTTGCGATCTTCTGCGTTGGCTTTCCAGTAGCTGCCGCCGAGGCGGATCGGGCCGTTGGCGTAGTTCAATGCGAGGTTGTAAGCGTTGCCCTTGCCGGAATCGCCCATCCCGTTGGACACGACGGTAGTGAAAGCGCTAGCGCCAGTGCCGGTCGTGACCGAGCGACTCACGCCTTCAGAGCCGTTGAAGCTTGGGCTGACCGACAGCGAACCGAAGAAGCCAGCGATGTTCGGCGTGTCGTAACGAACGATGTTGGTCGAACGCGAGGCGTTGGCAATGGATTGATTGATGCCGGCGCCGCCAACGTTCACGTAACCCAAAATACCGCACGAAGACGCTTGCAGCGCAGTGGCCAGGCTGCCGTGCGTGTCCGAGCCCAGGCAGTAGTGCGTGTCGCGCTTGCCGAGCGAGAAGGTACCGAATGCGCCGCCGAGTCCGACGAACGTGTTACCAGTGGCCAATTGGCTAGCTGAATTGCCCGAAACGCCGTTGTCGTCCACACGGAAGCGTGTGTCGATCTGGAACAGGCCTTTCAAGCCGCCGCCGAGGTCTTCCACGCCAGACAGGATGAAACGCGACGAGCCGTCTTGCACTGCCCAGCCGGAGCCGTTGGTGCGCGTGCCGATCGGGCCGTTGGTGTATTCGGTAATACCAACGCCACCTTTGATGATGCCCGACAGGGTCACCGACGATTGAGCCGAAACGGTTCCCACAGCAGCCAGTGCCGCCATTGCGATCAAGAGTTTTTTCATTGCGAGATTCTCCAAGGTTAAACATAGGGCGCCGGCTAGGTGAGATCCGTAACAGCATGCATGTCTGCACTGGCTTTGGTCTCGCCGGCAACCCGGGCCAACCTCCGATTCGGAAGTTGTCGCTATTGCACCAGACCGGGACCCGATTCGCAAAGGTTTTGTCCAATAAAAAGCGTTTTTGTTGCCGCGTCACAACAAAGCGGAGGATGTGGGTGCGGCCCTTATCCGCGTCTGCCCGACTGCCTCTCTCCAGGCCTTCAACCTCGAATTGTTTTGCTGTGGCAGAGTGCAGCCCATGGACCGATTGCTCAGTACGTTCGATCAAGCGCTACGCACGCTCTTCGCCCGGCCCGCCGGCAGCCGTGCGAACCCGGCTGTTGCAGAGACACAACAAACCCCGTTGTCGGATTCAGACAAACGAAAAGCCGGCGCATTGATGCGCGTGAACCACGTCGGCGAGGTTTGCGCACAAGCCCTTTATTCGGCGCAGGCGCTGGCCACTCGCGACCCCGTGTTGCGGGCGCACCACGAAGCCGCCGCACGCGAGGAAGTTGACCATCTGGCCTGGACCCGGACACGGCTTGATCAACTCGATGCACGTGCGTCGCTGCTGAATCCGGTTTGGTATGCGGGTGCCTTCGGCCTTGGGCTGTTGGCTGGCCGCCTTGGTGACCCGGTCAGTCTGGGCTTCGTTGTCGAGACCGAACGCCAGGTCGAACACCATTTGGCAGGACATCTGGAGCGACTGCCCGCGGCCGATATGGCCTCCCGTGCGGTGCTGGAGCAGATGATGTCCGATGAAGCCCGCCATGCCGCACAGGCGCAGGCTGCGGGCGCGGCAAAACTGCCCCGGCCTGTGCGGCAGTTGATGCGGGCAGCAGCCAAGGTCATGACGACCACTGCTTACTACGTCTGAGCCGCAGGGAACTGGGCTGGCCACTGGCACGGCGTCTGCTCCGCTTCGCTTTGCGCATCCGCCGTTGACGGTCTCGGTCGGTTCAGGCGATCGCCGCTGGACACTTACACCCTTCCGACCCGCGTTTGACCGGTCAGACAGCTTCCACCAGCTCGAACCCGGTCGTGATCGTGGCGGTCTTGCCGAGCATGATGCTCGCCGAGCAATATTTTTCGTGGCTTAACGCGATCGCTCGCTCCACCGCCTGCGCCGGTACACCTTTGGCCGTCACGATGAACTGCATGTGGATCCGCGTGAACATTTTTGGATCCGCTTCAGCCCGCTCGGATTCAAGCCGAACGGAGCATCCCCGCACGTCGTGCCGGCCGCGCTTCAGGATCAGCACCACGTCATAAGCCGTGCAGCCGCCGGTGCCGGCCAGCAACAACTCCATCGGCCGGGGCGCCAGATTCGCGCCGCCGTGGTCGGGCCGCGCCGCATCGGGCGCGCCGTCCATCGCAATCGCATGGCCGCTGCCGGTCTCCGCCACAAAACCCATTGCCGAACGGGTGCCGGCAGCGCCAGTCCAGCTCACGGTGCATTCCATTTTTCTTTTCCTAACCTTATTTGGGCTGCAAACCGCCCGACTTGCCAACAATTCCCGCCGTATTGCTGTTTCCGCGCAACACGGTGCTGCGGTGCAGCAATTATTTGATTAAACTAGCCCCAATCGATTCTTCATCGGTTGTCTCCTCCACCCTCTCAAAAGGTGGATTCAGCCCCCGGCCGCAAGGCCAGGGGCTGTTTTTTTTGGTGCGGCCACGTTGTCGTGCCACGGTTCCGACGAAACCTGTGGGCCACATCCGCGCGACCTGCCATGGCTGCCTATCATCGGCGTTCCATGCCACAGCCCACGCCCACTTCCGCTGACCCCACTGCACCCGATGGCGGTGCGGCTGCATTGACTCCGAACGACTATCTACGCCGCATTCTGACTGCGCGTGTCTACGACGTGGCAGTC
This sequence comes from Burkholderiales bacterium, assembly GCA_038200275.1. Taxonomy (GTDB): domain Bacteria; phylum Pseudomonadota; class Gammaproteobacteria; order Burkholderiales; family Burkholderiaceae_C; genus JBBPYC01. Next base: position 27,376 of record JBBPYC010000032.1, on the reverse strand, counting down.
GAGTCCTCGCTTGAGCCGGCGCGCGAACTCAGTCGGCGGCTCGGCAACACGGTGCTGCTGAAGCGTGAAGACCAGCAGCCGGTGTTCAGCTTCAAGCTGCGCGGCGCCTACAACAAGATGGTGCTGTTGTCGCCTGAGCAACGCGCGTGCGGCGTCATCTGCGCTTCTGCCGGCAATCACGCACAAGGCGTCGCGCTGGCGGCGCAGCGGTTGCAATGCCGCGCTGTGATCGTGATGCCGGTGACCACGCCGCGCCTGAAAGTCGATGCGGTGCTGCGCCTGGGCGGTGCCGTGGTGCTGCATGGCGACAGTTACTCGGACGCCTATGCGCACGCTCTGACGCTGCAGGCAGAGCAAAACCTGACCTTCGTGCATCCGTTCGACGATCCGGATGTGATCGCCGGCCAAGGCACCATCGCGATGGAAATGCTGCGCCAGCACCAGGGGCGGCTCGACGCGGTGTTTGTCGCGATCGGCGGTGGTGGGCTGATTGCGGGCGTGGCCAACTACATCAAGGCGGTGCGGCCCGACGTGCGCGTGATCGGCGTGCAGATGAACGATTCGGACGCGATGCTGCAGTCGGTGCGCGCGGCCGACCGCATCACGCTCGGCGATGTCGGGCTGTTTTCCGACGGGACCGCGGTCAAGACCGTCGGCGTTGAGACCTTTCGCATCGCGCGCGAGCTGGTTGACGACTTCATGACAGTCGATACCGACGCGGTCTGCGCTGCGATCAAGGACGTCTTCGTCGACACCCGCAGCATCGTGGAGCCGGCCGGGGCACTCGGCGTGGCCGCGATCAAGCAGTACGTGGCCGCGCACGGCACGCAAGGTGAAACCTATGCAGCGATCCTGTGCGGCGCGAACATGAATTTCGACCGGCTGCGTTTCGTGGCAGAACGCGCCGAAGTCGGCGAGGCGCGCGAAGCGTTGTTTGCCGTGACGCTGCCCGAGGAACGTGGCAGCTTCCTGCGCTTTTGCGAAACCATCGGTGCGCTGCCCGGCGGCCCACACAACGTGACCGAGTTCAACTACCGGATCAGCGACGCAAGCAAGGCGCATGTATTCGTCGGCCTGACGACTTCGGCTGCGGGCGAATCGCAACAAATTGCCGAGCGTTTTGGTGAACGCGGCTTCGAAGCACTCGACCTGACCCACGACGACCTCGCGCAGGAGCACGTGCGGCACATGGTCGGTGGCCCTTCGCCGTTGGCGCACGACGAGCGGCTGTTGCGCTTCGTGTTTCCAGAGCGACCCGGCGCGCTGCTGAAATTTTTGTCGCTGATGCGACCCAACTGGAACATCAGCTTGTTCCACTACCGCAACCAGGGCGCCGATTACGGCCGCATTCTGGTCGGTTTGCAGGTGCCACTCACCGACGACGCATCGTTTGCCACGTTTCTTGCGCAACTTGGTTTGCCATATGTAGACGAAACGCAGAACCCGGCTTATCGGTTGTTCCTGCGCCGGTGAGTTAGAGCCCACCCACAGACTTCGCTGCCTTCGGTGGGCTCTCCGCCTACCCCCCACCGGGAGCAGCGCCTGCGGCTTGGCAGAGCCCAGCCACTCAGGACGGCGCGGCGCCGGCCCGCAAGCCGCCTTGCTGCAGCGCTGGCAACTCGATCGTCATGTCTTTCGCCGTGCTTGAGTCGTTGGTCGCACCAAGCGTCGCGCTGCGCGCACCGACAAAGCGCAGCACCAGACCCGCGTCGATTTCTGCGCCGACCCGATACGGCTTGGCCGGCTGGCCGTCCAGCGCGATCAGCGCCGCGCCGCGCCGCCCCTGCGCAAGCACGCCCACCAGCGTGTAGCGCTTGTCGGCCACCGACGCAGCCTTGATGTCGGCTGCGCGGCTGAAGCCGAACAATCGCGCCACCGCCGCGCTGTCGGTGACCGCGGGTGCAGCCACCACGGGCAGCGCCTGCACCGTGCCGACTCGACCCGCGCCAAGTGCCCAATAGCCGGCGCTGGCGGTCAGCAACGTCCAGATCAGCAGCGTCGCCAGCCGGGGCATGAACTTCTGAAAACGAGCAGTCGGCATCGCGCCGATTATCATGCAAGGTCCGTTTTCCCCACGGTTCGAAGCCGCCCGCGCAGTGCCGCTCCTGCAGGCTTTTGGCCGTCAAACATCTCACCTATGCTCCATCGCCCTGCCCACCTGCTACGCAAGGCCCAAGTCGGCTTCACCCTGATCGAGCTGATGGTGGTGCTCGTCATCATCGGCGTTCTCGCTGCGCTGATCGTGCCGAACGTGCTGGACCGCGCCGACGACGCGCGCGTGACGGCTGCGCGCACCGACGTGAACAATTTGGTGCAGGCGTTGAAGCTCTACAAGCTCGACAACCAGCGCTACCCGACCGCGCAGCAAGGCTTGCAGGCGCTGTTGACCCGGCCGCAAACCAATCCGGTGCCACCGAACTGGAAGCCTTATCTGGAGAAACTGCCGAACGATCCGTGGGCTCGGCAGTACCAGTATCTGAACCCCGGCATCAAGGGCGAGATCGACGTGATGTCGTTCGGCGCCGACGGCCAGCCCGGTGGCGAAGGCAAGAACGCCGACATCGGCAGCTGGCAGTAGCCGCGCACATCGCGCCATCCCAACACTTGGCCGCCGCCTCACCACTCGCGTTGATGAAAAGCACGCGCCGCGCTGGCTTTACGCTGATCGAGTTGATGGTGGTGATCGCGATCATCGCGCTGGCGACGGCCGGTGTCACGGTGGCGATGCGCGACCCAGCGGAAACCAGCCTCGAACGCGAAGCGCAGCGGCTCTCCGCACTGCTCGAGTCGGCAAGGGCCCGTTCCCGTGCAAGCGGCATCGTGGTGCGTTGGCGAGCGGTCGAAGGGGGCTTCCGCTTCGACGGATTGCCGCGCGATACGCTGCCGAACCGCTGGCTGCAACCGACCACACAGGCCAACCCAGGCGCGACGCTGGTGCTTGGGCCAGAGCCGATCATTGGCGCGCAAGCGGTGGTGTTGTATGCAGCCGGCCGGGCCGACCGCCCCCTTACCGTGGCGACCGACGGACTGCGGCCGTTCGCCGTGTTGAGCAGCCTTGGCGCGCCGTTGTAATGCCTGCACCGATGGCCCGAACAGGCAGCCGCGGATTTACGCTGATCGAAGTGCTCGTGGCGCTTGCGATCGTTGCGATCGCACTTGCGGCGGGCTTGAAGTCCACCGAGGCGCTAACGCGCAATGCCGAGCGTCAGTCGGACTTGTTGCTGGCCGAGATCTGCGCCGAGAACGAACTCGTGAAAGCGCGCCTGTCGAGCCAGATGCCTGGCACCGGCGACAGCACGGTGGCGTGCGACCAAGCGGGCCGCAGCCTCACCGTGACGGTGTCGGTGTTGCCAACGCCGAACCCGAGTTTTCGCGTTGTGAGCGCGCGCGTGTCCGACGGCACGCGGCCGTTGTTGGACCTCAAGAGCATCGTGGGCAGATTTTGATGCTCATCCCCAGGCTTCGCTCCCCTCCGTCGGGTCTCGCCTTCCCCCCACCGGTGGTTGCGTCTGCGGACTGCCGGCGCTGGTTGCATGACGTTGTCTCAGCTTGGCTGCTTCTCGGTTTTGCGTTGTGCAGTGGAGGTCGTGTTTGAAACGTTCCGACGCATCCCCCGCATCGGGTCGACAAGCCGGTTGCCGCGCTGCGCGCGGCTTCACGCTGGTCGAGCTGATGGTGGCGATCTTTGTGATGGCGCTGCTGGCGCTGCTGTCATGGCGTGGGCTGGACGGCATGGTGCGGGCGCAGGCTTATACGCAGGCGCGGTCCGATCAAGTGTTGACGTTGCAGGCAGCGCTTGGGCAGTGGACGGCGGATCTGGAGGCGAACGAGCAAGCCATACCGCAGAACAAGGCGCTCGACTGGGACGGCCGCGGGCTGCGCATCGTGCGCCGCAGCGGCACGGCGCCCAGCGCCGGCTGGCTGGTGGTCGCGTGGAGCCGGCGCGACGCGGCTGGTGGCGGCCAGTGGCTGCGCTGGCAGTCGCCCGAACTCTGGCGCCAGGGGGATCTGCAGCAGGCGTGGGAGCAAGCCGCGCAGTGGATCGAGAACGCCACGCCGGAGCAGCGCCAGCGCGAGATCGCGCTGCTGCCGCTGACGGGCTGGCAGCTCTACTACTTCTATAAGCGCGACGGCACTTGGACCAATCCGCTGTCGAGCACCGGCACGGTGATCCGCACGCCATTGCCGAACTTGCCGCAGCCGATCGCCGGGTTTGCGCAGCCGGTGACGTTCACGCCGCCGGACGGTGTGCGGCTCGTGCTCGACCTGCCGGCCGGCCATCCGCTGGCCGGCCGGCTCGTGCGCGACTGGGTGCGGCCGACCGTCGGTGGGGGCAGATCGTGAACCGGCGACGGCGGGCCCCTGCAAGACGCGCGCATGGCGCCGCGCTGCTGCAGGCGATGCTCACCGTGACGCTGGTCGCCACGTTCGCTGCCGCCGCGCTGTGGCAGCAATGGCGCAGCGTCGAAGTCGAAGCGGCCGAGCGCGCACGCGTGCAGTCGAGCTGGATTCTGGTCGGCGCGGTCGACTGGGCGCGGCTGATCCTGCGGCTCGACGGGCAAGCCACGAAGAACGGCGAAGGAATCGACCAGTTGGGCGAACCCTGGGCGGTGCCGTTGGCCGAATCGCGCCTGTCCACGTTTTTGGCAGTGGACCGCGACAACACGGGCGGGCAGACCGACGAGGAAGCGCTCGACGCCTTCTTGTCAGGCCAGATCAGCGACCTGCAAGCGCGCATGAATCTGCGCAATCTGGTCGACAGCTCAGCGTCTGAAATCTGGTATGACGCGTTTGCACGGTTGTTCAAGCAGCTCGGGTTGCCGCAAAGTGAGTTGAGCGTGTTGGCCGACAACTTGCGGCGTGCCTGGATTGCACCCGACGCCGACTCCGCCACGGGCGCGCCGATCGCGCCGCAACGCGTGGCACAGCTCATCAACTACGGGCTGTCCGCGCCGGTGCTGGCTGCTCTGGAGCCATACGTGACGCTGCTGCCGGTAGCTGGAAAAACGCTCATCAACATCAACACGGCCAGTGCGGTCGTGCTGGCCGCCGCGGAGCCGCTGCTGACGCTGGCGGATGCCGAACGGCTTGTGGCCGCGCGCGCAAGTCAGTACTTTCGCTCGACGGCCGACCCGGCGACGCTGCTTGGCAAAACCACCACACCGCCGTTTGCCGATGGTCGTTTCAGTGTGGCCTCGAGCTATTTCGAAGTGCGCGGACGGCTTCGGCTCGAATCGATCACGCTCGAAGAACGTTCGGTGGTGTACCGCAAGAACGTCGGCCCCGACCCGATGATCGTCACGTTGTCGCGCGAGCGGTTGTCGTTTGACGAACGGCTGACCGCGCGCGGCGCTACAGGCTCGGCCAACTTGCCCTGATTGCCCGGCGGCGCAGCGCACTGTCTGCACGCGGCCCGATCGGCCGCTGAAAGCGGCTCTCTAGAATGACCGGTTGCCCTCCAGAATCCCATGTCCAGCCTGATCGTTGTCCTCCCGCAGACGGCACCGGGTGCCGCAGCGCCGCCTGCAGCCGCCGGTGCGGCTTGGGAATACGCGCTTGCCTCAGCCGATGGACTCAGCGTGACGCAGCATGCCAGCGCGCCGCTGGCCGCGCTGCCGGCCCGTGGCCGCGGTGCAAGCGAGGTCGTGGCGCTGGTGCCTGCCGCCATGTTGTCGTGGCACCAAGTCGATTTGCCGAAAGGCACGTTGAATCGACAGGGTGCGGGCTCACCCCGGCTGCGCGCGGTGCTCGACGGCCTGCTGGAGGACCGGTTGCTCGATGCGACCGACCAACTGCACTTCGCGCTTGAGTCCGGTGCCCGCACCGGCGTGCCGGCCTGGGTCGCGGTGTGTGATCGGCAGTGGCTGCGCACCGCGCTGCAGGCGCTTGAAGATGCGGGCCGCGCCGCAGGCCGCATCGTCCCCGAATTTGCCCCCGGCAACGACGCCCTCTACGCTGTCGGCACGGCAGAGCAGCCGTTGCTAACGTGCGTCGATGCGCGCGGCGTGCGCATCGTGCCGCTCGGCTCGGCCACGCTGGTGCTTGCATTCGGCGGTGCACCACCGCCTGAGGAAGTGCCGCTGTTTGCCGAGCCCGCGGTCACGCAACTGGCCGAACAGGTATTTGTTCGCCCGCCGACGTTGCAGCCCGCGCCGGAACGTTGGTTGGACGCAGCCCGCGGGTCGTGGGACTTGGCGCAATTCGGCTTACAGAGCTCTGGCCGCGGACGCGCACTGCGCAAGGCCGGAGGTGCTACGCGCGAATGGCTCAATGCACCGCGCTGGCGGGCCGCGCGCTGGGGCGTTGTGTTGCTGCTGCTGACCCAGTTGATCGGGTTGAACGCCTGGGCCTGGCGCGAACGCACAGCGCTTGCGGCCAAACGGCAGGCGCTCGGTGCCGTGCTGACCGAAACGTTTCCCGGGGTTCAAGTGGTGGTGGACGCGCCGGTGCAGATGCAGCGTGAGCTGAGCGTGTTGAGCCAGACGGCTGGTGCTGCGAGCGGGCGCGATTTCGAAGCGATGCTTTCCAGCGCTTCGCAGGCGCTGGCACAGGTGGCGCCGCAAGGCCCACTGCCAACAGCGATCGAATTTGCGAACGGTGAGCTGCGGCTGAAGGGACTGACCCTGACCGCACCGCAAGTGGCCGCCTTGGCGGACCGGCTGCGCGGTGCGGGCCTGGTCGCGCGCACCGACGCGGACGCGTTGCTGGTGCAGCCGCAAACCAGTGGCACGGGCAGCGGCACTGGTGCCCTGGGCGGACGCACGTGAGCACGGTGCTGATTGCGTCGTCCGAGCGCTCGGGCGCAGCAGCAAACTGGCGTCGTGCGCTGGCCACGCGCTGGAACGCACTTGCGCCGCGCGAACGACGTGCTGTGCGGATCGCCGTTGCGCTGGCGGTCGCGGCGCTGCTTTGGTGGTTGCTGCTTGCGCCGGCATTGCAGACCCTTCGCACCGCGCGTGCGCAGCAGCCGGTGCTGGAAGCGCAGTTGTTGCAGATGCGTGCACTGCAGCAGCAAGCGCGGGAGCTGCAGGCGGCGCCGAAGATCGATTACGACCAGGCACTGCGCGCTGTTGAGGCCGCGACCAAGCAGCGCCTTGGCAACACCGCGCAGTTTGGCGTGCTCGGCGACCGCGCCACGGTCACGCTGCGTGGCACAACCGCCGACGCCTTGGCCGCCTGGCTTGCGCAGGTGCGCATCGATGCGCGTGCGCTGCCCAGCGAAGTGCGGCTGGTGCGCAGCCCCGTCTCAGGGATTCCGACGAATCCGGGCTGGGACGGCACCATCGTGCTGGCGTTGCCCGCGCGCTGATGCGCCCATGGTCGGCTTGGCTGCTTTTTCAACGCTTTGACGATGGCCCGGCGCGCGCGTTCTACCTTGGCTGCCCACCCGGCAGGCAATGAGCGCGACCGTGCGTCTTGGGGCTGGGCGCTGGTCGGCGCGCTGCTGGGCCTTGGCATCGCGCTGCTGCTGTTCGCGCCGGCACGCTGGCTTGCCGACGCTGCGCTGCGGCTAAGCAATGGCCACGTGCGGCTCGAAGCCGCGCGCGGCACGGTCTGGGACGGCTCGGCGCAACTGGTGCTGTCAGGCGGCGAAGACAGCCGGGACGCGACTGCGCTGCCGGGCCGGCTCGAGTGGACGCTTCGCCCCCGTTGGAACGGTGCGAGCGCTGCGTTGCTGAACCGCTGCTGCATGGGCACGCCGATCAATGCACGCGCATCCGTCTCTTTTGGTGGCGCACAATTGCAACTGGCCGACGGGGTATCGCACTGGCCAGCCGCGTTGCTTTCGGGCCTGGGCGCGCCGTTCAACACGTTGCAGCCCGAAGGACAACTCGACCTGGCCACGCACGGATTCAATGCCGTTTATGCGTCGGGCCGCTGGCAGTTCGCCGGCTCCGTGACGCTGGATGCGGTGGATGTGTCGTCGCGCTTGTCGACGCTTCGGCCGATGGGCAGCTACCGCGTGACGGTGGTTGGCGGCGCAGCCCCGAGCCTGCAATTGGAAACCTTGTCCGGTGCGCTGCAACTCGACGGTGCTGGCCAGTTCGTCGGCGGCCGGCTGCGCTTTGAAGGAACCGCCAGCGCCGCACCGGATCGAATCGATGCGCTGGCCAATCTGCTCAACATCATCGGGCGCCGCGACGGGGCGCGCTCCCTCATCAGACTATGACTCGCCCCCACGCTTTGCTCCCTCCGGTCGGCTTGAGGATGCTTCCTACCGGGGGCAGTGCCCGCATCCCGGCAAAGCCGGCTCTGCAGCCCCTGCCGGGATGGGTGGCAAAACTTTTTTGTGCCGCGCTTCAGGTGGGCACGGCGCCTTGGAAATTGATATGACTCGTATGCCACCTGCCCGTTTTCAGCGTCTGCCGACTGCTATTGTTTTGATTGCTGGACTCGCAGCATTTTCGGGCGCTGCAGCGCTTTTTCCTTCTGATTCCTGGGCGCAAAAGCGTGGCGTGACCAAGCAGCAGCAACAACCGCAACCCCAGCGCACCGAGCCCGTGACGTTGAACTTCGAGAACGCGGACATCACCGCGGTGGCACGCACGATGTCGTCGATCACGGGTCGCAACGTGGTGGTGGACCCGCGCGTGAAGGGCACCATCACGTTGGGCACCGATCGGCCGGTCTCTCCCGCGGTGGCCTACAACCAGTTCCTGGCGGCATTGCGGCTGCAGGGCTTCACGGTGGTGCAGGCCGATGGGCTCGACAAGGTGGTGCCCGAAGCCGATGCAAAGCTGCAAGCGGGGTCGGTCTCGATCGGCGGCAACGCACCGAACGTCACAGGCAACCAGATCGTCACGCAGATCTTCCGGCTCAACCATGAGAACGCCAACAATCTGGTGCCGGTGTTGCGGCCGTTGATCAGCCCGAACAACACGATTAACGTGAACCCGGGCAACAACTCGCTCGTGATCACCGACTATGCGGACAACCTGCGCCGGCTCGGCCGCATCATCAGCTCGATGGATGTAGCGAATGCAACCGATGTCGAGGTGATCCCGCTTGAGCATGCGATCGCAAGCGACCTGGCGCCTCTGCTGCTGCGGTTGATCGAGTCCGGCAGCGGCGTGCCCGGCGCCCCGGTTGGCATCCCCGGCCAGCCGGGAGGCGATTCCACGTTCCGCACCACGATCCTGCCCGAGCCGCGCAGCAACGCGCTGATCGTGCGGGCAGCGAATCCGGCCCGGCTCGCGTTGGTGCGCTCGCTGGTCGCCAAGCTCGATCGGCCGAGCATGGTGGGTGAGGCGGGTCCGGCCGGCAACATCCATGTGGTTTATCTCAAGAACGCCGATTCGGTGAAGCTCGCAGCCACGTTGCGTGCTGCAATTGCTGCCGGCAACACAGCAGGCGTGGGCGGTGTGGGCGGCGCGCTGCCGGGCGGGGGCGCGACGCAAGGAATGCAGACGGCGTTGTCCACCGGGCTGCAGATTGGCGGCGCGGGCGGACTTGGCAGTGCCTCGGGTCCGACCTTGAATTCGGCGCAGGCCAACCAGCCTTCCACGGGCGGGCAGATCCAGGCCGATCCGTCGACCAACTCGTTGATCATCACCGCGCCAGAGCCGCAGTTCCGCCAGATCCGCGCGGTGATCGACAAGCTCGACTCGCGCCGTGCGCAGGTGTTCATTGAAAGCCTGATCGCCGAAGTCAACATGGACAACGCGGCGGACTTCGGCATTCAGTGGCAGAGCCTGCTCGGCAAGGGCGGCAGCACCGTCGGCGTGATCGGCACCAACTACGGCGCTGGCGGCAGCAACATCATTACGCTCGCTTCACAGTTTGCGAACACCAAGAGTGGCTTTCCGACCAATCCGGTCGCACCGCCGGCCGGGTTCAATTTCGGCCTTGCACAAAAAATTGGCGGCGTGTATGCGCTGGGTGCGCTGGCCAATTTCTTGCAGAGCACGGGCAATGGCAACGTGTTGTCGACGCCGAATCTGTTGACCTTGGACAATGAGGAAGCGCGCATCGTGATCGGCCAGAACGTGCCGTTCGTGACCGGCCAGTTCACCACCGGCGCAGCCGGTGCGGGCGGCGCGGTCAACCCATTCCAGACGATTGAGCGCAAGGACGTCGGCCTGACCCTGCGCGTGAAGCCGCAGATCAGCGAGGACGGCAGCGTCAAGCTCGTGATCTACCAGGAGGTGTCGAGCGTGCTGGCATCGTCGGTCAATTCCTCTACCGGCCTGATCACCAACAAGCGATCGATCGAGTCCAGCGTGGTGGTCGACGACGGCGCGATCGTCGTGCTGGGCGGATTGCTGCAAGACGAATATTCGGCCAATGTCGACAAGGTGCCGGGCCTGGGCGACGTGCCTATTCTAGGCAACCTGTTCAAGTCGGAAAGCCGCACCCGACGCAAATCGAACCTGATGGTGTTTCTGCGGCCGGTGGTGGTACGCGATGCATCGTCGGTCGAACAGTTGTCGATGGACCGATATGACCTGATGCGCGCGGGCCAGCTGGCTGCACAGCCGGCGCCGAGTTCGGTGCTGCGCATCAATGAGGCAGCGGTGTTGCCGCAGCAGCCGGCACCGCGGCTTAGCGACAATCCCACGGGCACGACGCCGAAGACCCGCCCCCTGGCGCAACCCCCGCAAGACTGGTGGCGGGATGCGCCCACGCGCCAGCAGCAAGCCGATCCACCGCCGAACCCGAACATCATTCGCAGCAACAGCCTCGGTATGACGCCGTACTGACCCGGCCATGCGCCACCCACTGCCCTACGCATTCGCACGCACCCAGCAACTGCTGCTGGAAGACAACCTCGGCGACCTGACGTTGTGGCTGCATCCGGCCACGCCGGCCAGCGGCATGAGCGAGGTGATGCGCAAGTTCTCACCGCGGCGCATCGAGACACTGCCGGCCGATGCACTGCTGCAACGCATCAGCGTGGCTTATTCACAAGGCGAATCGAACAGCGCGGCGGCGGTGGTCAGCGAAGTCGAGTCCGATGCGGACCTGTCGCGCATGATGCAGGAGCTGCCGGCCGTCGAGGATTTGCTGGAAGCGGCCGACGACGCGCCGATCATCCGCATGTTGAATGCGCTGCTGACGCAGGCCGCACGGGACGGGGCGAGCGACATCCACATCGAGCCGTATGAGCGGCGCAGTTCGGTGCGCTTTCGCGTCGACGGCGCTTTGCGCGAAGTGGTGCAGCCGAACCGTGCACTGCACGCGGCGCTGATCTCGCGGCTGAAGATCATGGCCGAACTCGACATCTCGGAAAAGCGCTTGCCGCAGGACGGCCGCATCAGCTTGCGCATCGGCTCGCGTGCGGTTGATGTGCGCGTGTCCACGTTGCCGTCTGCGCATGGCGAACGCGCGGTGCTGCGCTTGCTCGACAAGTCGGAAGCGAACCTGAATCTCGGCTCGGTCGGCATGCAGGGCGATGTGCGTGCGCGCTTTGAAAAACTCGTCAAGCAGCCGCACGGCATCATCTTGGTCACCGGCCCGACCGGCTCCGGCAAGACCACCACGCTGTATGCGGGCCTGGGCCTGCTCGATGCGGGCCGCGCCAACATCATGACGGTGGAAGACCCGATCGAGTACGAACTACCCGGCGTCGGCCAGACGCAGGTGAACGCAAAGATCGAGCTGACATTTGCCAAGGCCCTTCGCGCGATCCTGCGGCAGGACCCGGACATCATCATGATCGGCGAGATACGCGACTACGAAACCGCTCAGATCGCGATTCAGGCGTCATTGACCGGCCATCTGGTGCTGGCCACGCTGCATACGAACGATGCCGCCAGCGCCGTGACAAGGCTGACCGACATGGGCGTGGAGCCGTTCCTGCTCAGCTCATCGTTGCTTGGCGTGCTTGCCCAACGGCTCGTGCGCAAGTACTGCACGACCTGCCACGGCAAGGGTTGTGACGTGTGTGGCCAGACCGGCTATGCAGGTCGCACCGGCGTGTTCGAACTGCTGATTACGGACGAGCAGATTCGCTCACTCATCCACAGCCAGGCGCCAGAAGCCGAGATTCGCAAATCGGGGCTGGCCGCCGGCATGAAGCTGATGCGCGAAGACGGGCAGCGGCTGGTGGAAACGGGCATCACGTCGCCGGAAGAACTGTTGCGCGTGACACGGGACTGACAACGAACCCAAACCCTCGTCGGCCTTTGAAGCGTGGGGACAGCCTGCACCCATGGAAACCGCTTTGCTCAGCATGTGCAGACCACATGGACCGTCGACTCAAACATTGTCGGGGACGAGGACCCCCTCTGATCCATGTGTCCGTTTGTGTAAGTTTTAAAAACGGATGGCAAAAGGCATTCGCTCACACTTACAGTATTGCTTTTACTTGATCAGGGTGATATTGGATGATTTTGCAGAAGTTACGCTTTTCAAACGCTGTGCGTCTGCTGGCGTTTGTGACGGCCGCATCGGCCGTGTCGCTGCCGGCATTGGCCAAGGAGAAATTTGAACCTTTTATGGCCGTCGCGCAAATTTCTGAAGTGCTGAGCCCCAGCACCGATAGCAAGTGTCCGTCCAAAAAGGACGCATCCGGCAAGGACGCACCCGACGTCACCGCAATGATGGGAACGATCACCGGCAGTGGGTTGTCCGACGAGATCGGCTTTTTCAGGATCTCGTCGGTCGACTGCGTGCTCTCGGACAATCCACTCGGATTCGCGCCCCCATTCAGCTTCCGCAGCGCGTCGTTCGTGCTTACGGCGGCGAACGGGGACGAGATCGTGATCTCCTACAGTGGAACCGCAGCCGCAGAGCTGACCATCCCGGGAATGTTGACGCTGTCGGGCCAGTTCACGATCCTGAAAGGCACCGGCGATTTCAAGAAAATCAAAGGGAGCGGAACGTTGACGGGCGGTGAGAATATCGCCAGCAATCCGGCCAAAGGCTTCGTATTGCTCACCGGTCAAATCTCGAAAAATTGACGGCTGCTGTGCTGGGGTTGAAGAGGTCCTGCCCCTGCGTCAAGCAGGGCAACGATCCCCAGCGCAATACCTCACCCTCATGACAGCAGACACACTGCAGCTTGCTGAAGTGCTAGCCAACGACAGATGACTCGTCATTTCGGGGGGCTCAGGCCATGCTGCTCGGCTTTGCGTGACAAAGATGGTCGCCTGAACGGGTTCGGGGCAGCGTCAAGGCCGCATGGGCTTGAGCCGTGACGACGACACGCGGCGCATTCGCAGCCCGAGCCTGTCTGCCTAGTGGTTCCCGAAACATGCATCGTAGCTGCCGGCTCTCATCTGCGACTGGTCAAGCAAGCCCCAAAGCGGGCCTTCATACTGTTGCCTTGAAGGGGTGCTGAGAGGCAAAGCGCGACTTCAACCGATTTTCCCGCCCCAACCCCTGGTGGCACGAGGTCGAGTACATGTCTCATGGTTCCGCGATCATGCAGCGCCTTGCATCCGCTACCCTCGTGCGTCCGAAGTCAGCACGATTCGAGCAGAGGGGAACGGCGCACGACACGCGACGAAAACGTCCTGCTGTGGCATTCGATTCAAGTCGCCAGCCGCGGCGACCGATCGCGCTGCATCGCCTTGAACAACAACACGGTGCCCACGCCCCACACCGCGTTCACAAACAGTGCGAAGCCGATCATTTTGAGATTACCGCCGGCAAACATCGGCCGGCCATGCACGGCAGCCAACACCGTCCACAACCACAGCGACGGCAGCACGGCGCCCAGCACCGCGCCCCAGAAAAGCGCCGGCGTCCAGCGCTGTGAGCGGATCACTGCACACAGTGCGATGCCCCAGATACCGGCCCAGAACGCCAACGCCAGCACGGATGGCGCCCCGTAAGCGTTCGCAGCCATGTTCCAGGGTTTGACCGGCAGTGCGACTGCCGCTGCGAGCAGCCACACCGCAAGTTGATGAAAGGTCAAGGTCGCAACCAGACCGGCAATAAAAGCGCGCAAAGCAAAAGACAACATGAACGGGTCCGTAATGGGATGATGAATTCGGCAGCCCTGGAGTATGTGACAAGTCGGGCCGCCGCCGCAGCGCGTGCAAACGGTCTGCGCGTCGCACCATTCGCCGCATGCCAAACTGCAACGCACTTGAACGCATCGGCGGTGCGTTTTGCATCGAGAAGTCGCTTGATTGAACTGCGCAACATCGAAACCTTCTACTGGGTCGCCACCCTTGGCGGGTTTCGGGCTGCAGCGAAGAAGTTGAATGCGAGCCAGCCGGCGGTGTCGCAACGCATCGCACAACTGGAAGAGGCGCTTGGTGTGCGCCTGTTCGACCGCGATGGCGGCGGCGTGCGGCTCACGATGCGCGGGCAGGCGCTGCTGTCCCATGCCGAGCGCATGCTGCAACTGAAGCAGGACATGCTGCAGGTCGCCCGTGCAGACCACGTGATCGGGGGCCGCATCTGCATCGGCGTCAGCGAGACGATCGTGCAGACCTGGCTGCCGCAACTGCTGGAGCGCGTGCATGCCACCTTTCCCAAGGTGCTGATAGAGATCGAAGTGGACACGACGCCTGTGTTGAGGGCGCACCTGCTGGCGCGTGAGATCGACCTGGCTTTCTTGCTCGGACCGGTGGAGGAACCGCAAGCGCAGAACCTGCCACTGTCGCGCTATCCGCTCGCCTGGGTCGCGAGCCCGAAACTTTTGCTGGGGCCCGAGCCGCTGACGGTGGCGACGGTGGCAGGCTGGCCGATCATCACCTACCCATCGAGCACCAAGCCCTATCAGGCGTTGCGCGCGATGCTGATTCGCCAAGGCGTCGAGCAGCCGCGCATGTACGGGTCGGCCTCTCTCAGCATGGCGGTGCGCATGACGCTCGACGGCATCGGGGTGAGTGTGATTGCGCCCGTGTTCCTCGACAAGGAACTTGCGGCAGGAACGTTGCGATTGCTGAATGTGGATTCGGGTGACCTGCCTGAGCTTGCCTACACCGCCAGCTGGCTCGACGGGACCGATAACTATCTCGCCGCAGCGATCGCGCGGCTGGCCGCGGACATTGCAGCCGCTGCGCCCGGTGGCACCGCGGAAGTGACCACTGCAGGCGACTCATCGCAAAGCATTGATCGCATCCGCCGATCAACGCCGATTCGATCAATCGATTAGACAGCGCGGCGGGCGCCGGCTTTAATGAAACGCATCGCAACCCACCCGGAGTTCGTTGCCCGATGCCTACCCCTGTTGAAGTCGAAGCGCGTGCCGTGCGCCTGCAAGCCCGCCGTGGTGCACTGACCGGCCCGACGGCCAACTGCGCGCCCGGCCATGTGCAGGCCAACTTGGCCATCCTGCCCAGGGCACTGGCCGATGACTTCCTGCGCTTCTGCCAGCGCAACCCCCGGTCCTGCCCGTTGATCGGTGTGTCCGAGCCGGGCGACCCGCGCATCCCCACCCTCGGTGCCGACCTCGACGTTCGCAGCGACGTGCCGCGCTATCGGGTGTGGCGGGATGGCGAAGTGGTGGCCGAGCCGACCGACGTGTCCGACGTCTGGCGCGATGACTTGGTCACATTCGCCATCGGCTGCTCATTTTCGTTCGAACAAGCGCTGATCGCGGACGGCATTGATGTGCGCCACATCTCGATGGGCTGCAACGTGCCGATGTACCGCAGCTCGATCGCAACTGCCGCTGCGGGCGTTTTCTCCGGGCCGATGGTGGTATCGATGCGGCCGATGAAGGCCGCAGATGCGATCCGCGCGGTGCAAATCACGACACGTTTTCCGGCCGTGCACGGCGCGCCGGTGCATCTGGGCAATCCGCAGCTGATCGGCATTGAGGACGTTGCACGGCCCGACTATGGCGATCCGGTGGAGATCAGACCCGACGAGTTGCCGGTGTTCTGGGCCTGCGGTGTCACGCCGCAGTCGGTCATCGCTGCGGTGCGGCCCGACTTTTGCATCACCCACGCACCGGGCCACATGCTGGTGACGGATTTGAAGAACAGCAACCTCGCGTTGTTCTGATCGCATTGCAGGACAGCATCGAAAGAAGCGGCGGGCTTTCAATGCGCTGGATCAAAGCACCCGCCCCAAAAACTCCAAAAACCCAAGGAAACAACCCATGAAGATCAAACTGATGACCGCCGCTTTGCTGGCTGGCTCGATCGCCACGACGGCATTCGCGCAGGACTTGCCCAAGACCCAATTGCGCATCACCGGTGGCCTGTCCAACCTGACGGCGTATCAAGATTTTGAGAAGCCGTTCTGGACCAAGACAATCCCTGAACGTTCGAACGGCCAAGTCACGGCCGAGATCAAAGGCTTCAACGAAATGGGCTTGAAAGGCCCCGAGTTGATGCGGCTGATGTCGCAAGGTGTAATCGAGTTCGGCACCGCCACGCTGTCGTATTTCGCCAGCGATAACCCCATCAACGAAGCGATCGACCTGGCCGGCCTGGCGCCGGATGCGAAGACCGCACGCGCCGTGACCGATGCGTTCGAGCCGGTCTACGCGAAGCTGTATGGCGACGACGCCAAGGTCAAGCTGCTAGGCCTGTCGCCCTACCCGGGCCAGGTGCTGTTCTGCAATGCAGACATCAAGGGCTTAGCCGACATCAAAGGCAAGAAGGTACGCACCAGCAGCCGCACGCAGGCGGATTTCATCGAGGCGCTTGGCGGCTCCAGCGTGACGATGGCGTTTGGTGAAGTGGTGCCGGCGCTGCAAAACGGCGTGGTCAACTGCGCGATCACCGGCTCGCTGTCCGGCTACTCGGCCAAGTGGTTCGAGGTGGCCACGCATCTGGTCGCGCTGCCGATCAACTGGAACCAGCAGATCCATGCGGTCAACCAGAACGCATGGGACAAGCTGGACCCGAAAGTGCGCGACTTCCTGCAGACCAATATCAAGACGATGGTCGACGACATCTGGGACGCGGCCGCCAAGCAGACGCAGCAGGGCTTCGATTGCAACACCGGTGCAGCCGCCTGCACCTTGCCGGTCAAGGGAAAGATGGTGCTGGTGACTCCCAGCGACGCCGACCGCGCTGAGCTGCAGAAGATTCGCCAGGGCGTGATCGACAAATGGGCGGCACGCTGCTCGGCCAAGTGCGTGGCCGACTTCAACGCGACGATCGGCAAGACGCTTGGCGTGACAGCAGCGAAATAGTTATTCGCTGATCTTTCGCAAGTCTGATCGGCCGCGTATGTCCGAACTATCTTTGTTGCCTGCCAACGGCTGGCTGCCGCGCCTGCTCGGCATCGCCCACACGATGTCGCGTTTTGCGATCTGGACCGCTGGCGTGTTGACGATCGCCAGCGTCTTTTTAATCGCCTATGACGTGACCGTGCGCCGGCTGTTTGGCATCACGGTCGGCGGCTCGGACGAGCTGTCCGGCTACGCATTTGCGATCAGCACAAGCTGGGCGCTGGCGTTCACCGCGCTGGAACGCGCGAACGTGCGCGTCGACGTGCTGTACCAATACCTGCCTGTGCGGATCGGTGCGGTGCTCGACTGGCTCGCGCTGGTCGCACTCGGCGTGTTCTCCGTGTATCTGACGCACTACGCGTACTACGTCGCGCTCGAATCATGGACGCGGCATTCGGCGGCGAACACGCCGCTGGCCACGCCTCTGTGGATTCCGCAAGCCCTCTGGGTCGCAGGCCTTGCCTGGTTCTCCTTGGTGCTCGCACTGCTGCTGGTGCGTGCATCGACGGCGCTGGTCACGGGCGATCTGAAAGCGGTCCAGGCTGTCTGCGGCTTGCGCACCACCAAAGACGAGGCCAGGGAAGAAGCCGAAGCTGGTGAGCGCATGGTGCATGGAACGGTGCGCCCATCATGATCGCCGTTGCGATGATCCTGTTGCTGGCGCTGATCGGCCTGAGCATTCCGGTCGGCGCCGCATTGGGTGTGCTGGGGCTGATCCTCGATCCGCTGTATTCGATGCTGCCGCTCACGCGCGCCATGGGTGAGCTGGCCTGGAGTTCGAGCAACGAATTCCTGCTGGTCGCCATACCGCTGTTCATCATGCTTGGCGAAATTCTGCTGCGCGCCGGTTTTGCAGAACGCATGTACGGCGCGATGAGCTTGTGGCTGGCTTGGTTGCCGGGCGGGCTGATGCACGCGAACATCGGCGCATCGACATTGTTCTCTGCGACTTCGGGTTCGAGCGTCGCGACCGCGGCCACCGTGGGTACGGTCGCGCTGCCGCAAATCAAACGCTTCGGCTACAACGAACCGCTGTTCCTCGGCAGCATCGCAGCCGGCGGTACGCTGGGCATCCTGATCCCGCCGTCGATCAACCTCGTGATCTACGGCGTGCTGACCAATTCGTCGGTGCCGAGTCTGTATCTGGCCGGCATCATCCCGGGCATCCTGATGGCGCTGATGTTCATGGCGGTGATCGTGATTGCCTGCGTCGTCAAACCGCACTGGGGCGGTAAGCGCATCTCGGCGAGTTGGCGCGAGCGTTTCGCCAGCTTGGTGCACCTGCTACCGCCGCTGGGCATATTCCTGCTCGTGGTTGGCTCGATCTATGCAGGCATTGCGACGCCGACCGAAGCGGCTGCACTCGGCGTGGTCGGTGCGTTCGTGCTGGCTGGCATCTTTCGGCGGCTCAACTGGCGCATGTTGCGCGAAGTGGTCGAAGGGTCGCTGCGGTCCACCGCGATGATCATGCTGATCGTGATCGCAGCGGCGTTCCTGAACTTCATCATGTCGGCAACCGGCCTGACCAGCGCGATCACCGAATCGGTCGCGGGCCTCGGCCTGTCGCGCATGGGGATGCTGCTGGCCGTCGTGGTGTTCTACGTGGTGCTCGGCTGCTTCATGGAAACGCTGTCGATGATGATCACGACCATTCCGATCATTGCGCCGATCATGATCGGCCTGGGGTTCGACCCGGTCTGGCTCGGCATCGTGATCATCGTGCTGGTGGAGACCGCGCTGATCACGCCGCCGGTCGGGCTGAACCTGTTCGTGGTGCAGAGCCTGCGCAAGTCGGGTTCGATGCAGGCGGTGATCGTTGGCAGCCTGCCGTTTGTCGCAGCGCTTTTTGCGATGGTCGGGCTGTTGGCGCTGTTCCCGGGCCTGGCGCTTTGGCTGCCGTCGGTGTTTGCCAACTGAGCACAATCGCATTTTCACTGTAATCACTTTTCATCATGCAACTGGACTTCACGCTCGAATCCACCGACGGATCGCAACGCCCTTTGCCGGCCGACGTCAAGCAACTCGTGATTGCTGGCTGGGCTGGCCGCGACTTGGCAGCGACTGAGCATCACATCGAAGAGCTCGCCGCGATCGGCGTGCCGCGGCCGAGCGCGGTGCCGCTCTACTACCGCGTTGCAGCGAACCAGTTGAGCCAGGATGAGACCGTGCAGGTGATCGGCCCCGACTCATCGGGCGAGATCGAGGCGTTCGTGTTTGCGATTGACGGCGAGCTGTACGTCAGCCTTGCATCTGACCATACGGACCGCAAGCTTGAAGCCCACAGCGTCGCGCTGTCCAAGCAACTCTGCGTCAAACCCGTTGCGCGCAATGCGTGGCGCATGGCCGACGTCGCCGACCATTGGGACGAACTGCAGGTACGCTCACGTATCGTCGAAAACGGCACCGAGGTGCTTTACCAGGAGGGCACCTTGAAAAGCCTGCGCACGCCGCAGGAACTGATCGAGGGTTTCGTCCAGGGCAAAGGCGCGTTGCCCGACGGCACCGGCATGACCTGTGGCACGGTCGCCGTGCTCGGCGGAATCCGGCCGGCGAATGTGTTCGAGATGGAACTGTTCGATCCACGGCGCGAGCGCACGCTGCGGCACCGCTACTGTCTGATGATCCTGCCCGAGGTGGCTTGAAACCGGCGGACCTGTAAGCGGCGATCCCGCACGCGCTGACCGCAACGGATCACCCGGTTCACGCAAATAACCGCCGCCTCCGCCACGAACGGATCACGTATCACCCCCATAACGCGGGCGTTTTCGTTCATCGACCTGCGCCGTCTTTGCCAAGCCCATTCAGGTTCCTCGCGATCGCCGCGGCCACGCGTGGTGCCTCCAGCGCGATCTCGCGCAATGCACCGGTCGCGGCGTGCCTGAAGCCAACGAAATAGAGGCCGTCAGGCATCCTTTTCGCCCCGAAGCGGTCAGCCCGCCCACGCGCGCTGGCGACGCCCTCGAAGCCCTCGATCAGTTGCGCAAGCCCGGTTGTGTAGCCGGTCGCAAGCACGATCGTGTCGAACGCATGCACGCGGCCATCGGCAAAGCCCACCGAATTGGAGAACACCTCTTCAACCCCGGGCAGCACGCGGATGCTGCCGTCCTTGATCCGCGCGACGGTGCCGATGTCGAGCATGGGGATGCGGCCCAGCGTTTCGATCATCTGGTTCGGCCCCAAGGTCGGCCGCACGATACCGAAGCGTGCCAGATCGCCGACCGCGGCGCGCAGCATGGGCTTGACGATGGCATCGCGCCAGCGTGCGGGCAACCTCGCCAACAGCACGGCCGTGTGCTGGGTCGGCCGACCCAGCAGATCGCGTGGCACCACGTGCACCGGGCCGCGCACCACCATCGATACATCGACGCCGTGCTCAGCCAGGTCAAGCGCGATCTCGGCACCCGAGTTGCCGCTGCCGACCACGAGCGTGCGCTTGCCCAGGTAAGGCGCGGCATTGCGATAGCCACTCGCATGCACAACGCTGCCTGCAAACGCATCGATGCCGCGCAGCGATGGCCAATTCGGAACCGCGTTGTCGCCGGTCGCGATGACGACGCAGCGCGGCGACAGCAGGCCGGCGCTGGTCCGGACCGAGAAGCGTTCGCCCGCCCCGTGCTCAATGCGCCGAACTTCGATGCCCATGCGCGGTCGTACGCCGTGCTCGGCCGCATAGCGCTCCAGATAGTCAACCATCTGTTCGCGCGACGGATAGCGTGGCGCGTCCCGGGGCCACGGGGACATCGGCAGGGCCGAATATTTCTTGGTGGTGTGCAGATGCAGCCGGTCATAGTGACGGCGCCACGCAGAGCCGACGTCGGCCGCGCGCTCGACCACGACGTGAGCAAGTCCGAGCTTGCCAAGGCAGGCCGACGTGGCCAGCCCCGCAGGGCCCGCGCCCACGACCAGGATGTCGTTCTCGTCGGCATCACTCATCTTCCGGCTCCTCATGCCGCGTGCAGCATCGGCATTGACGGCCGACGCTCACGAAATCGCGACGTTGTGGTTGCGTAACTGGAAACGACAAGCGGCCCATGTCAATGGTCGTTTTACTATGTTTTATATAGCAAACAATGCAACAAGGAAGAGCGCCATCAGCCTGTTCGATACTTGAAATTGCGTCGTCTACCGCCGGCTCACCCTGCCGCCATCTCGATCCACACAGACCCTGCTGGTCGCTTGCAAACGCCTCCCGCGCTGACGCACCCGACCGACTTTGCAACTGCTGTGATCGGGCGGCGCCCAAGCAGTTCCATGATGCCGATCGGGCGCTGCGCAGGTCGCGTATCGATCAAAAAAATGAAATGGAAGGACGCGGATCAAGTCACCTTGGCCGGCACGTTCCACTGGATGAACGCATCGGCCGGCAGCCGCGCGAGATCCGGCACCTGCGCGCCTTCCGCCGGATAGCCGACCGGCAGCACCAGCACCGCTTTCTCGTTCGTGCCGCGACCGAGCAGTTCGCGCAGAAACCCCATCGGGTTCGGCGTATGCGGGAGCGTGACCAGCCCCATCATCTGGATCGCGGCAATAAACAGACCTGCAGCGATGCCGACGCTTTCATCGACGTAGTAGTTCTTACGGTGCGTACCGTCCGCGCGCAAGCCGTATTTCTCGGCGAACAGCACGACGATCCAGGGCGCATCGGTCATGTGCTCCTTCACGTGATCGGTGCCGAGCGGGTGCAGCGCCTCGCGCCATTCGTCGGTCATGCGTTCGCGATAGGTCTTCAACTCTTCTTCCTCGGCCGCGGTTCGCATCCGGCGCTTCAAGTCCGCGTCGTCAATCGCGACGAAGCGCCACGGCTGGCGATGCGCGCCGGACGGCGCCGTACCACCAGTCAGCAACGCGAGTTCGATCAGCCGGCGCGGCACTGGATCGATCGAGAAATGCCGCGTGGTGCGGCGCCGGTTCATCTCAGCGTGGAATGCTTCGCCTCGCGCGAGCATCTGGTCTACCGGCTGCCGCACATAGTCCGGCAGCGGCACGAAGCGCGGCGGCGGCAGGTGCTGTGTCTGGCGTTTGTATTCGTGGGCATCGGGCGATTCGGACATCTGGATTCTCGCTACTTGGGGAACCAATGATTGGCTACCGGACCGAACTCATTCATCCAGGAAGCCGCCGCGATAGAAGCACCAGGCGGTGCCGTCATGCAGGTAGAAATGCCCGTCGGCGCAGGCATCCTTGCCGGGAAAGTAATCCCGATACGCCTTGGGCACCAGGCGTTCGAGTTGCTCGTCGGACAGCTCTTCAAACTGCTCAGGAGAGATTGCCTGGCCCGCGCGAAGTCTGGGTTTATCCATCGTCAATGCCTATGCTGGCGGGTGCGGCTGGCGAGCCGCCACAATAGCCCGTCGCGCCGATTGTCGCCGCGGCTCTCATTCAATCCATGCCCGCCTATTCCTTCGAAGCTCTGGACGCCAATGGCCTCGCCCGCAAAGGCGTGATGGAGGCCGACACCGCGCGCGCCGCGCGCGGCTTGCTGCGTGCGCAGGCGCTGGTGCCGCTGGCGGTCGAGCCAGTGGGAGGGGGACAGGCGGCAGCGGGTGAAGGCGGGAGCAGCGGGCGTTCGTTCTTCGCCAAGCGCGCGTTCAGCAGCACCACGCTGGCGATCTGGACGCGCCAGTTGGCGGGCCTGGTGTCCTCCGGCCTGCCGCTGGAGCGCGCATTGACCGCGCTGTCCGATGAGTCCGACGATGAGACGCAAAGCCACCTGGCCGCATCGTTGCGCTCCGAAGTGAACGCGGGCTCCGGCTTTGCAAAAGCGCTGTCGCAGCACCCGCGTGAGTTCGAGCCGATCTACATCGCCGTGATCGGTGCGGGGGAGTCGAGTGGCAAGCTGGGACTCGTGCTCGACCGCCTCGCCGACGACCTGGAAGAGCGCCAGACACTGCGTGCCAAGCTGATCGGCGCGGCGCTCTATCCAGCCATCGTGACGCTGGTGGCCATTGCGATCGTGCTGTTTCTGGTCGGCTACGTGGTGCCACAGATTGCGGCTGTGTTTGCCGGGACCAAGCGTGCGCTGCCTTTCTTAACCGTCGCAATGCTCAGCTTGAGCGACTTCGTGCGCAACTACGGCTGGTATGTGCTCGCCGTGTTGGTTGCTGCCGTGGTGCTGATGCGCGTGTTGCTGCGGCAAGACGCGTTTCGACGCCGCTTCGATGCAGGTTGGCTCAAGTTGCCGTTGATCGGCAAGCTCGCCCGCGGCTACAACGCAGCGCGTTTCGCAAGCACGTTGGCCATGCTGAGCGCGGCCGGCGTGCCGATCCTGCGCGGTCTGCAGGCCGCAGCCGAGACGTTGTCCAACACCGCGATGCGCACCGATGCGCTCGACGCGTTGGTGCTGGTGCGCGAAGGCGCGCCGCTGGCCTCGGCACTGGCGCGCAAGAAGCGTTTTCCGGGCCTGCTGTCGATGTTCGCGCGGCTGGGTGAGCAGACTGGCCAGTTGCCCCAGATGCTGCAGCGTGCAGCCGAGCAGTTGAGCACCGAAGTGCAGCGCCGCGCGATGGCCTTGGCCACGATTCTTGAGCCGCTGCTGATCGTTGCGATGGGCGGCGTGGTCATGCTGATCGTGCTGGCGGTGCTGATGCCGATCATCCAGTTGAATCAGTGGGTGCGGTAGTCGCCGGATCGATGGATCGAGGTGCGGATGGGGGTTTACTGGGGCCTGCAGCCTTGTCGACCGGACTTCCGCCAAAGGCCTTGCGCCAACTGTCGAGAATTTATACAGCTGCCTCGAACAATCTTCAGATATTTCAATTAAGTCAACGGCTTGCGCCTCGGGCCCGGAAATTGAAGAACGTGCCCGCTTACCGATTTCTCGTCATCCATCGAATGGCTTCCAAAATTTCCCTACCAGCGCTTGAGCACTGGTCGTCACCTTGACCGCATCGGGTGCAGCCGGCGTCGCCCTGGTTCATGTGAACGACACAGCAACCGGTGACGCGTTCGGTTCTGCCCATTGCCATTGATGGGCGATGCACTTTGCCGAAGCGCCTTCTCTTTCGCAAGACCACGGACGGCGCTTTGGGTCCGAGGACCCCTGCGTTTGCAGGCTGTCTATCGGCTCAACATCGGGCTCAATGAGCGCACCTCACTGACCGGATGTCGCCAGCCTTTGAAGGCCACCAGTCCGCGCTTTCTAAACTGGCTGCCGATTGCTCATTCGGCAGCCCCATGAAGTCACTCCCTACCTCCGCCAGTCGTCCGTTTTTCGGGCGTCGCGTGGTCTGGGCTGCGTTCGTGATGGCGGTGTTTGGCTGGGGCATCGGCGTCTATGGGCCCCCGGTGTTCCTGCATGCGGTGCTGGAACGCACCGACTGGCCGCTCGAGCGGGTTTCGTTTGCGGTGACGCTTCACTTCTTGGTCGGCGCTGTGGTGGTGGCGAACCTGCCCCGCATTCATGCGCGCTTCGGCATCGCGGCCAGCACGACGGGCGGCGCGGTGGTTGCCGCGCTCGGCGTGCTGGGCTGGTCGCTTGCGCAGTCTCCCTGGCAATTGTTTGCTGCCGCGCTGGCCAGCGGCGCAGGCTGGGTGCTGCTTGGCGGTGCCGTGATCAACGCCGTGATCGCACCCTGGTATGTGCGGCGGCGGCCAATGGCGCTCGCCAACGCCTACAACGGTGCAAGTGTTGGCGGGCTCATTTTTTCGCCGCTCTGGGTGGCGTTGATCGCAGGGTTCGGTTTTGCACAGGCAGCGCTGCTGGTTGGCGTGACCATGATCGCGGTGGTCGGAGGGCTGGCTTACGCCGTGTTTGCAAAGACGCCGCAGTCGCTTGGCCTGCTGCCGGATGGAGACGACTTCAGCACGTCGCTGCGGGCCAATGCGGACCCTGCGACTGCTGCGCCCAGACCTGCGCTGCCGCCAACGCAGGTCTGGCGCGACCGGCGCCTGGTCACGCTGGCGCTGGGCATGTCCACCGGCTTGTTCGCGCAAGTGGGTTTGCTTGCGTACCTCTACTCGCTGCTGGTGCCGGCCATGGGCGCCCAGGCCGCTGGCGTGCTGATGGGCGCGGCCACGGCAGCTGCGGTCGTCGGGCGCACGGCCGTGGCGCGGCTGATGCCAGCGGGCGCCGATCGGCGGCTGATCGCCGCCGCAGCGTACGCGGTCCAGTGGGCCGGCACGCTGGTGTTGTGGGCCGCAGACCCGACACAGGTCGGCGCGATGGTGCTCGGCGTGCTGCTGTTCGGCACTGGCGTCGGCAACGCAATCTCGCTGCCGCCGCTGGTCGCACAAGCCGAGTTCGCACCGGCCGATGTGCAACGGGTGGTCTCATTGATCGTTGCCACATCGCAGGCGGTGTATGCGTTTGCGCCGGTGCTGCTGGGCAGCGTGCTGGTGCTGACCGGCGGTGCCGATGCGATGCGCCTCGGCGCCGGCACGTCGGCGTTTTTCATCGTGGTGGGCGCGATTCAAGTGGTCGCGATCTTCAGCTTCTGGGTTGGGCGACGCTGCTGATGAGGCGGTGACGCCTTCCGGTGCAGCGTCGAGAATCGACTCGTCCGCCTCAGCAACCCACCGCTCGCACCGATCACCATGCCCGCTTCCCTTGAAGGCAAACTCGTCGTCGCAATTTCCTCGCGCGCGCTGTTCAATCTGGAAGAAGAAAACCGCTTGTTCGACGCCGGTGACCCGGAAGCGTATATGCGGCTGCAACTGGAGCGCATGAACGAGCCGGCGCGACTCGGCATCGCGGCGTCGCTTGTGAAGAAGCTGCTGCGCTTCAACGACGACGGCGTGCAGCGCGTGGAAGTGGTCATCTTGTCGAGGAACGATCCGGTCTCGGGCCTACGCATTTTTCGCTCGGCCGGTGCGAACGCGATCCACTTGCAGCGCGGTGTATTCACGCAAGGGCGGCCACCGTTCGGTTATCTGCGTGCGCTCGGGGCCCACCTGTTTTTGTCGGCCAATGCAGACGACGTGCGGGAAGCGTTGCTGGCCGGTTTCCCGGCTGCGCGTGTGCTGGTCGAATCGGTGCATGCAAGCGATGCGTGGCCGAACGAGGTGCGCATCGCTTTCGACGGCGACGCGGTGCTGTTCTCCGACGAGGCCGAGCGCGTGTTCCAGGCACAAGGGCTCGATGCGTTCGTGCAGCATGAATCGCTGAATGTTGCCTTGCCACTACCGGGCGGCCCGTTCAAACCGTTGCTCGCCGCGCTGCACCGCCTGCAGCAAGCGGGCAACCCCGAAATGCGCATCCGCACCGCCCTGGTCACCGCGCGCAGCGCACCGGCGCACGAACGCGCGATCTTCACACTGATGAACTGGAACATTCGTGTGGACGAGGCGATGTTTCTGGGCGGCTTGCCGAAGGGCGAATTCCTGCGCGAGTTCGAGCCCGACTTCTTCTTCGACGACCAGACCGGTCATGTCGACTCGGCCGCGCTGCATGTGCCCAGCGGCCATGTGCACAGTGGCAGCGGACCATAGCGCGGACCGCAGGCGGGCGAAACAAACCGAGACAAAGCGCGACCGGCGGCGTCGTTACTGGCAGCAACCAGGGCATCGGCCACGCGATTGCCAAGCGTCTTGCGGGCGCCGGCTTCGACCTGCTTCTGGTCGAAGCAGCGCGCAACGAGGCGGCCGAGCTGGCCATCCGTGACCATCTGCAACCCGAGCGCAGAGCGACCTTTTTGTCCGCCGACATCGCCGACATCGAACGGCGCGAGCCGCTTGGGGATGCGCTGTTCGAGGCGTATGGCGCGGTCGATTGCCTTGTCAACAACGCGAGGGTGCAAGTCAACGTGCGCGGCGATTTGCTGGATGTCGCGCCGGAGCGTTTTGACCGCGTGATGGGCAGCAACCTGCGTGGCACGTTCTTTCTCACGCAAGCGGTTACACGCCGCATGCTGCAGCAGACCCCCGCACCCGGCGTGCACCGCAGCATCGTCACCATCTCGAGCGCGAACGTCTACTCTGCCCAGTCCGACCGGCCGGAGTACTGCATATCCAAGCTGTCGCCGTCGATGATGACGCGCCTGGTCGCACTGCGCCTCGGGCCAGCCGGAATCTGCACCTACGAAGTGCGGCCAGGCATCATTCGCACCCGCATGACCGCGCCGGTCGCAGACAAATGCAACCGCCTGATTGCCGATGGCCTGACACCGATTGCGCGCTGGGATGAGCCACAGGACGTGGCCGGCTGCGTGCGAACGCTTGCCACCGGGCAGATGTCGTTCAGCACGGGGAGGCGTTTCACGTCGACGGTGGGCTGCATATTCATGCGCTCTGACGTCAGCAGGGAGGGTTTGGCCTGCGCAGCTCAAAACGATCGGTTGCTCCAGACTGCCTTAT
>JBBPYC010000031.1:0-83984 GCA_038200275.1 Burkholderiales bacterium | reverse complement strand
CTTTGCGTCGGCCCGCTGAGCGATCGCGTGCACACTGACTTGGCTGTTCAGTCCGGCGATCGCTTCGGCGCCAGACGCCACTTTGGCGTCCCCGACACGCGCTTCGCTGTGCGCGATCTGGCGCTGCAGGTTGGTCAGGTCAACCACATCGTCGTCAACCAACGTGAGATGGCCCACACCAGCACCGCCCAGATAGAGCGCTACCGGCGAACCCAGCCCGCCCAAGCCGACCACGAGCACATGCGCAGCCCGAATGCGCTGCTGGCCATCCTCGCCAATTTCCTCCAGCAGGATGTGGCGCGAATAGCGCAGCAGGTCCGCGTCGTTCATGGTGATTCAAAAGTGCTTTAAGTGCCGCACAAAACAAAACGGCCGTGGCGCCCTGGGTGCCACGGCCGTCGCTGCTCAGAGAGAGCGCCGTTCTCAGTTTTCTTTCTTCTCTTCCTTGCGCTCGATCATCGTCTTGCTGACGAGCACCGGGCGGCCCTTGAGTTGGTTGATCGCCTGAGCCAACTGGAAATCGGTATCAGAGCCAAACTCCGGCACCTTGCGCTCGGCAATCGGCTTGCGCGCTTCTTCCTCAAGCCGCTTGCGTGCCTCCTCACGCGATTTCTCGCGCGCTGGGTCAACCACTTCAGGTCCTTGGCCGCTCAACAAGTGTTTCTCAAGGTCTGCTTCACGCATCCGCAATGCTGCAAACGGGCTGCCTTCGGCAGTGTCGTCGATCATCACGTCCGGCACAATGCCTTTGGCCTGGATCGACCGGCCGCTTGGCGTATAGTAGCGCGCGGTGGTCAGCTTGAGGCCTGTGTCCGGGCCAAGCGGACGCACCGTCTGCACCGAGCCTTTGCCAAACGTCTGGCTGCCCATGATGGTTGCACGCCGGTGATCCTGCAGCGCGCCAGCGACAATTTCGCTAGCGGACGCCGAGCCCTCATTGACCAGCACGATCAGCGGCACGTCCTTCAACGCAGCCGGCAGGCCGCGCAGCGGATCGGAGCCAGGGCGACGCAGATAGAACTCCGGCGCCGCCTTGAATACCGATTTGCTTTCTGCCAACTGGCCGTTGGTCGTGACAACCACGGCGTCCTCAGGCAGGAATGCAGCCGACACCGCAACCGCCGAATCGAGCAGGCCGCCCGGGTCGTTGCGCAGATCGAGGACCAGACCCTTCAATTTGGGCTGCTCCTTGTAGATCTGTTCAATCTTGCGCACGAAATCGTCCACCGTGCGGTCCTGGAACTGAGTCAGCCGAATCCACGCATAACCTGGCTCGATGACTTTGCCGCGCACCGATTGGGTGCGGATTTCCTCGCGCACGATCGTCACAGGAAAGGTGCGACTCTCCTCCTTGCGGAAGATCGTCAGGTTCACCTTGGTGTTCGGCTGGCCACGCATGCGCTTGACCGCTTCACTCAACGTCAAGCCTTTGACGGCGGTGTCGTCGATGCGTGTAATCAGATCGTTCGGCTTCAGGCCGGCGCGGAACGCAGGCGAGCCTTCGATCGGCGAAACCACTTTGATCAGGCCGTCTTCCTGCGAAATCTCAATGCCGACGCCGACGAATCGGCCGCTCGTGCCCTCACGGAACTCACGAAACGACTTCTTGTCGAAATACTGCGAATGTGGATCGAGCCCGGCGACCATGCCGGAGATCGCATCGGTGATCATCTTTTTCTCGTCGACCGGCTCCACATAATCGCTTTTGATCATGCCGAAAACGGCCGACATCTGCTGCAATTCTTCCAGCGGCAACGGCGTGAATACGCCGCGCGCCACCGTCTGCAGCGACACCGTGGTCAGTGCACCGGTTACTAGGCCGACTGAGATCCAGCCGGCCGCCTTGATTTTGTACCCCATCGTCGACCCTTATTTGCGCGCCCATCCATTGGGAACATACACGGCGCCGCGCCGCGAACAATATACACCTTGGAAACGCTGTGTCGCCTATGGTTCCCGAACACCGCGAATGCGTGGGTGAATCGGCGTGACGCAACTGACAAAGACGCCAACTTCTGCGCACAAAAGCGCGGGCTGCTCAACCTTGCGATTGCTTCACCATGGCCTGCGCGGCGGCTTCAATCGATTCACCGTCGCCGTGGTAGTAATGACGAATCGGGCGTAAATCGGCGTCGAGTTCATACACCAGCGGCACCCCGTTGGGAATGTTCAGCCCGACGATGTCGGCATCCGAAATGCCGTCCAGGTGCTTGACAAGTGCGCGCATCGAGTTGCCATGCGCAACCATCAACAACCGCTGGCCGCGGCGAAGCGCCGGTGCCAATGTCTCGTTCCAGAGCGGCAGCACGCGCTCGACCGTGTCCTTCAGGCATTCGGTCAGTGGCACCTGGCCCGGCTCAAGTTGCGCGTAACGCAGATCGTTGCGCTCGCTGCGTGCGTCGTCAGGCTCAAGCGCAGGGGGCGGTGTGTCGTAGCTGCGGCGCCATACCAGCACCTGCTCATCGCCATACTTGCGTGCGGTCTCGGCCTTGTTCAGACCTTGCAGCGCACCGTAATGGCGCTCGTTCAGGCGCCAGCTGTGCTGCACCGGCAGCCAGGTACGCTCCAACTCATCGAGGCAGTGCCAGAGCGTGTGCGTCGCGCGCTGGAGCACGCTGGTGTGGGCGATATCGAACTCTGCGCCCAGGCTTTTCAGCAGTCGACCCGCGGTGCGGGCCTGCTCGACACCGGTTTCGGTCAGCGGCACGTCGGTCCAGCCGGTAAAGCGGTTATCACGGTTCCAGGTTGATTCGCCGTGGCGGATCATCACCAGCTTGTGCATCGGATCGGACTCCTGGGCGTCCGTTGGTCAGCGGCCGCCGATGATGGGGGTTGAAGTTAAACGCTGTGTCGGGGCAAAACCGGACAAAACGGCACTCATTCTAGAATTGCACCTTTGTGCCCGAAGGAACGCGCCCCTTGAACTTTTTAGTGAACAACTGGTTGGTGATCCTGGTCGCGCTGGCCTCGGGCGGCATGCTGCTGTGGCCGATGATCCAGGGCTTACGTGGCGGTTCCCTGTCGGTGACCGACGCTGTGCAATTGATCAACCGCGAAAAAGGCGTGCTGGTCGACGTCAGCGACGCCGACGAATATGCGAAAGCGCATGCGCGCGGCGCGAAGAACGTGCCGCTCGCCGACTTGGAAGCGCGGCTGCAGACGATTGTCAAGAACAAAGGGGTGCCGCTGATTTTGCTGTGCTCGAACGGCGTACGCGCCAATCGTGCATTGGCCACCGCGAAGAAGCTTGGGTACCAGCAGCCACAGACGCTGTCCGGTGGCCTCAAAGCGTGGCGCGAAGCGAATCTGCCGGTGGAAACCGCGGCCTGAAGCCACCTTTATGCAACCTGTAACCATCTACACCACCGGCACATGCCCGTACTGCCACCGAGCCCTGGCGATTCTCAAGTCTGCTGGCGTGATCGAGCTCGATGAGATTCGAGTCGACGACGTGCCAGAGCAAAAGCAACGCATGATCGAGCGCAGCGGCCGCCGTACCGTGCCACAGATATTCATCGGTCAGACCCACGTGGGCGGCTGCGACGACCTGATGGCGCTGGCGCAAAAAGGTGGCTTGACGCCGCTGCTGCAAGGCACATCAGCTGGCCGATCCTGAAGGCGACTGCCGCTGGTTTTTCTCACTCACCTCAATTGCCGGCGCTGAGTTCGCCGACAGAAAGCTTGTTCGAATAAATGGCTACCGAAGACATCAACAACAACGGCACCTCAAACAGCGACGCCAGCAGCGCGCCGGTGTTTCAGATCCAGCGCGTCTACCTGAAGGAAGCGTCGCTTGAGCAACCGAATTCGCCTGCGATCCTGCTCGAGACCGCGCAGCCGACCGTCGACATCCAGCTCGGCGTGGAAGCCGGCGTGGCCGCCGATGGCATTTACGAGGTGGCCGTGACCGCCACCATCACCACAAAAATCGGTGACAAAACCGTGTTTTTGGTGGAAGCCAAGCAGGCTGGCATTTTCGAGATCCGCAATCTGCCGCAGGAGCAGATGGACCAGGTTATGGGCATCGCTTGCCCGAGCATCGTCTACCCATATCTGCGCGGCAACGTGTCCGACATCATCACGCGGGGTGGCTTTCCGCCGGTGCATCTGGCTGAGATCAATTTTCAGGCGATGTTCGAGCAGCAGAAAGCGCAAGCTCAGGCGCAAGCCGGTGGCGGCGATGAAGCGCCCCGGATCGTTACGCAATAACACGACTCGGCGCGCTCTGCGCATGAGGGCGTGAAAGCGCCGTTGGGCCGGCAGACGCGTTGCTTGAGCGCTTGAGCAAGACGCTCCTGTCATGGGCACGCCGATGAAAGTCCTTGTTATCGGCGCCGGTGCCTGGGGCACCGCGTTGGCCGTCAGTGCCGCGCAACGCTCAGTGTCTGATCAGACGGCAGGGGGTGCACGGTCACCGCGCGCGGTGACGCTCTGGGCGCGTGATGTGGTTCAAGCCGATGCGATGCGCGAGCAGCGCCAAAACGTGCGCTATCTGCCTGGGGTGTCGTTGTCCGCAGCGATTGAGATCGATGCCACGCCGGTCGAACGACTGCCGCAACTCGCTGCCCAACACGATCTGGTTGTGCTTGCCACCCCAGTTGGTGGCCTGCGCGCCCAACTGCAGCGGTTGGCGGCCGTTCAGCAGCCGGTCGCCTGGGTCTGCAAGGGCTTCGAGCCATCGAGGCTCGCTGCTGATGCGCACGGCGTCGGGCTGCTGCCCCATGAGATCTGCGCACAAGTCGCCCCGCGCCTGCAGGCGGGTGCGCTGAGCGGCCCGAGTTTTGCGCAAGAAGTCGCGGCGGGCCAGCCCACCGCGTTGGTCGCTGCAAGCACCCATCCCTCGGTTTGCACTGCGTTGCAGCAAGCGCTGCATGGGCCCAACCTGCGTGTCTATGCAAACGACGATCTGGTCGGCGTCGAACTCGGCGGCGCGGTGAAAAACGTATTGGCGATTGCCACCGGCTTGTGCGACGGGCTGCAGCTCGGGCTGAACGCACGTGCTGCGCTGATCACGCGCGGGCTGGCCGAGATGACCCGCCTCGGCGTCGCACTTGGTGCCCGACCGGAAACGTTCATGGGTCTTTCCGGACTGGGCGATCTGGTGCTGACCGCCACGGGTGATCTGAGCCGCAACCGCAAGGTTGGTCTGCTGTTGGCACAGGGTCGACAACTGCCCGAAGTGCTTGCCTCACTTGGCCATGTGGCGGAAGGCGTTGGCACCGCGCATACCGTGCTGCAGCGAGCGCAGGCGCTGGGTATCGAACTGCCGATCACCGCTTGCGTAGTGGCGCTGCTGGATGGCGCGGTCACGCCGGCAGAAGCGGTGCGGCAGCTGATGACACGCCAGCCGGCCCACGAGCCAGGCTGAACGGCTCGGCCAATCGGGCAGCCGGCATTTCTGCAGCAGCAGCTGTTGCCCGCTGCTGTCGTCCGTTCTGCGCCCGCTACTGCGCAGGGATCGGCAGCGCGTCGGCGGCCGATGCATCGGCCCGACCCGATGACAAGCGCGCGTTCCCATCCATCGGGTCTTCCAGCAAAAACCCGCCGCTCTGGTGCGCCCAAAGCCGCGCATAAAGGCCCCCCAACGCCAGCAAGCTGCGGTGGTCGCCTTGTTCAACGATGCGGCCCTGGTCCAGCACCACCAGCCGGTCCATCGCCGCAATCGTCGACAGCCGGTGCGCGATCGCGATCACGGTCTTGCCTTGCATCAGCGTGTTCAGGCTGGCCTGGATCGCCGCCTCCACTTCCGAATCGAGCGCGCTGGTGGCCTCATCGAGCAACAAGATCGGCGCGTCCTTCAACATCACGCGTGCGATTGCAATGCGCTGGCGCTGGCCGCCGGAGAGCTTTACGCCGCGCTCACCGACATGCGCGTCGTAGCCGGTGCGGCCTTTCGGGTCGGTCAACTGCGCGATGAAGTCGTCGGCTTCGGCGCGCGCAGCAGCCGTGTGCATCATCTCGTCGCTCGCATCGGGGCGGCCGTAGAGGATGTTGTCGCGCACCGAGCGATGCAGCAGCGAGGTGTCCTGCGTGACCATGCCGATGTGGCTGCGCAGGCTGTCTTGCGTGACGTGCGCGATGTCCTGGCCGTCGATCAAGATGCGGCCGCCGGACAGATCGTAGAACCGCAGCAACAGGTTCACGAGCGTCGACTTGCCGGCCCCCGATCGGCCGATCAACCCGATCTTTTCGCCCGCGCGCACGGTGAGCGAGAAGTCGTCGATCACGTGCGTGCTGTTGCCGTAGCCAAACACGATCTGGTCGAACCGTACCTCGCCCCGAACGGTTGCGAGCGGCTTTGCCTCAGGCGCATTCAGCACGGTGTGCGGCCGCGTGAATGTCGCGATGCCGTCCTGCACGGTGCCGAGGTTCTCGAACAGCTCGGTCATCTCCCACATGATCCAGTGCGACATGCCGTTCAACCGCAGCGCCATCGCGGTGGCTGCCGCTACAGCGCCCGCACCGATCGCGCCAAGCGACCAGAGCCACAGCGACATGCCCGCGACGGCTGCGATCAGTCCCATCGACAGCGCCTGATTCACGATCTCGAACGCGCTCACGAGCCGCATCTGCGCATAGCCCGTCACCGCGAATTCCTGCATTGCGGACTGTGCAAATTGGGCTTCCCGACGCGTGTGGGAGAACAGCTTGACGGTGGCGATGTTGGTGTACGCATCGCTGACCCGGCCGGTCATCAGCGATCGCGCATCGGCCTGCTCCTTGCCCACCTTGGCCAGCCGCGGCACGAAATAAGCAACTGCCAACGCATACAACGCGAGCCAGATCGCAAACGGCCAGATCAGCCGCAGGTCGAACGATGCGGCGAGTGCCACCATCGTGAGGAAATACACCGCGACGCCGACCAGCACATCCGCCAGCGTCAGCACCACGTTGCGCACCGCCAGCGATGTCTGCATGACCTTGGTTGTGATGCGGCCCGCGAATTCGTCCTGATAAAAGCTCAGCGATTGGCCGAGCATCAACCGGTGGAAGTTCCAGCGCAGCCGCATCGGCAGATTGATCGCAATCGTCTGGTGCTTGAGGATGGTCTGAAGCGCGACTGCGACAACGCTGGCTGCCAACACTGCTGCGAGCCAAAGCAGCACATCGCCGTGTTCAGCCCAGAACTGGCCCGGCTCGAAGTTGGCGAGCCAGTCGACGATACGACCGAGGAACGCAAACAGCAACGCCTCGAACGCGCCGATGGCCGCGGTCACCACCATCATCAGCAATACGTGGCGCCGCGCGCCGTGCGTGCAGGCCCAGATGAAGGCAAGCGGGCCACTCGGTGGCAAGGCCGGTTCGGGTTCCGGATAAGGGTGCAACAGTCGTTCGAACCAGCGGAGCAAGGGGGGGGCTTTCAAAAAACGGGAGTGGTGCGCCGCGCGAAGGCGACTGCAATGTGGACATCGACCTGACGAAAGGACGATCTCGGGAAAAACGCGGGCCATGTTAAGCGCCGGACTCGCGCGGCGCAGGGCGTCGATCAGGAAACCCTTCATCTGTCTTTTAGACCGAGAGCGCTTGTTCATCATGCGATATCAGCTATTCCATTAATAGCAAAAAGACGATATCCACTGGCTGCACGCAGTGGCTATGTGCTGCAGCGTCGCGACCCGCCGCAGCGTTGACACGCCCACCTGGCTCCCTCTAGAGTGGCTTGACGACCACTAAAAAAACAGGAGACATCGATGAAAACCCGTCTGGCTTTCGCGCTGCTGGCCGCGCTCGCGCTGCCAGCAGCCGCTGCCGATCCCGACCCCGCCACGATGGCGATCGTGCGCGACGCCGACCTCAAATGGGCCGATCATCCGGTCGCCAAGGGCCTGAGCCAGGCGGTTGTGTACGGCGATCCGTCCAAGCCTGGCATGTACGTCGTGCGCGTGAAGTTCGCGCCGGGCGTCATGTCGCCGCCGCACTTCCACCCGGAGCAGCGCTACGTGCAGGTGCTCAAGGGCACCTGGTGGACCGGCGCCGGCCCGAAGTGGGACAAGGAGGCGACCACACCGCTTGCGGTCGGCAGTTTCGCAACGCACTATCCGAACAAGATCCACTACGACGGTGCGAAGGACGAGGAAACCATCGTGCAGATCTCCGGCATCGGACCCAGCGGCACCACGCTGGTCGACGAATCGGGCAAGCCCCAATAAAGCCAACCTTACAGGACCAACGAATGAACATCGCGATGAACGTAAATGGCAAGCCGGTGTCGGTGCAGGTCGACGACCCGGACATGCCGCTGCTCTACGCGCTCCGAAACGAACTGGGCCTGCACGGCCCGCGCTTCGGCTGCGGCCTGGGCCAGTGCGGCTCCTGCACCGTGCAACTGGACGGCCGCGCGGTGCGCTCCTGCATCACGCCCATATCGAGCGTGCAGGGCAAACAGGTTGTGACGCTCGAAGGCCTGGGCACCACCGACAAACCGCACCCCCTGCAGCAGGCGTTCATCGACGAGCAGGCGGTGCAGTGCGGTTACTGCATCAACGGCATGATCATGCAGGCCGCAAGCCTGCTGAAGGACACGGCCAAGCCCAGCGCTGCGCAGATTCGCGATGCACTGGCCAACAACCTGTGCCGTTGTGGCACGCACGTGCGGATCGTGCGGGCGGTGCAGCGTGCGGCGGAGCAGATGGCATGAAGCGCGCCACCGATTCCATGAACGGCACTGAAGCGATGGCGACCGACACCGGCTTCGACGCCGCCCGCCGCCGTGTGCTGCTGACCGGCGGCGCGTTGCTGGTCGGGTTTTCCGCTAGCCGCGTGTGGGCTGCTGACATCGTGCCAGGCCAGACTGCGAGTCAGCCGGAGGCGGTGAAGCAGGCCAAAATTCTGCAGCTCGATCAGGTCGATGGCTTCATCTCGATCGATGCCGCCGGCCAGGTCACCGTCTACTCTGGCAAGGTCGATCTTGGGACTGGGGTGCAGACCGCCCTCGCGCAAATGGCCGGCGAGGAGCTGTCGGTGCCGATGAACATGGTCACGGTGATCCAGGGCGACACGCTGCTGACACCGGACCAGGGCCCGACCTACGGCAGCCTCACGATCCAGCAGGCGGGCGTACAGATCCGGCAAGCCGCGGCGACCGCGCGCGACGCGTTGCTCGGCCTGGCCGCGCAGCAGTTGAAGATGGACAAGGCAAGCCTTGTGGTCAAAGACGGGCAGATTGCGCCGGCCGGCACCGACACCGGCGTCAGCTATGCGCAGCTGGTCGGCGGCAAGCTGTTCGACCTGGCGATCGACAAGAACGCGTCGCTGAAGGATCCGAAGGACTACACGCTCGTCGGCCAGTCGGTGCCGCGCGTGGACATCCCGGACAAGGTCACGGGTGGCTTCACCTACATGCAAGACTTTCGGCGCGAAGGCATGGTGCATGCGCGCGTGCTGCGGCCGGCTGCCATGCAGTCCGCCTTGCGGTCGGTCGATGACGCGGCTTGCAAGGCGATGCCGGCATACCTCGGCATGGTGCGCAAAGCCAACTTCCTCGCGGTGCTTTCCAAAACCGAGTGGGGTGCGATCAAAGCCGCCAACGCGCTCAAGGTGAGTTGGTCCGACTGGGCCGGCCTGCCCGATGAGAACCAGCTCTGGCAGCACGTGCGGCAAACCAAGGTCAACAAGACCGAGGACCTGCAGAAGATTGGCGACAGCGCGCAGGCGCTTCAGGCGCTGGATGCGAAGACGCTGGCCGCCAGCTACGACTTCGCGATCCATACGCACGGCTCGATCGGCCCGTCCTGCGCGGTGGCCGAGTTCGCCGATGGCCGGCTCACGGTCTGGAGCGCATCGCAGCAAACGCACCTGCTGCGCAAACAGATCGCCGGCATGCTCAGCATGAACCGCGATGACGTGCGCTGCATCTACATCGAAGGCGCAGGCTGCTATGGCCGCAACGGCCACGAGGACGCGGCCGCCGACGCCGCGCTGCTCGCGCGCGAACGCAACGATGGCAAGCCGGTGCGCGTGCAGTGGATGCGGCAGGACGAACACGGCTGGGATCCGAAAGGCCCGCCGACCCTGATCGACTACCGCGCTGCGGTCGATGCCGAAGGCGCGATCACCGCCTGGGAATCGGTCGCGTTCCTGCCGGATCGGCCGAAGGACATCGCCGTGACCTTGCTTTCGGCCGAACTGGCCGATTTGCCGCACATGAACGCGCACCCAGGCAACATCCACCAGGGCCTGGCGATTCCTTACGTGGTCCCCAACATCCATGCGCAGGTGCGCTGGCTGGCTGAGACACCGTTTCGTCCGTCCTGGATTCGCACGCCGGGCCGCATGCAGAACACGTTCGGCAACGAGAGTTTTCTGGACGAGATTGCGGCGGCGCGCGGGGTCGATCCATTCGAGATGCGCATGAAGCTGCTGAACGATCCGCGCGGCCTGGAAGTGATGGAACGCCTGCGCAAGTTGAGCAACTGGCAGCCGCGTAAGGACGCGGGCTCGCGTGGCCAAGGCAACGTGATGACGGGCCGTGGCGTGTCCTACACCAAGTACGAGCTGGTGCGCACCTACGTCGGTGTGGTCGCGGATGTCGAAGTTGAACGCGAGACCGGCAAGGTGCGCGTCAAGCGTCTCTACGTCGCGCACGACTGCGGCCAGATCATCAACCCCGACGGTCTGCGCAACCAGATCGAAGGCAACATGATCCAGACCGTGAGCCGCACCCTGCTCGAAGAACTCAAGTTCAACCGCTCCACCGTTACGAGCACCGACTGGGCCAGCTATCCGATCCTGCGTTTTCCGGATGTTCCCGAAGTCGTAATGGACCTGATCGACCGACCCGGCGAGAAGCCATGGGGCGCAGGCGAACCGTCTGCTGCGGTGGTGCCCTCGGCAATTGGCAACGCGGTGTTCGATGCGACCGGCGCGCGGCTGCGTTCAGTACCCTTCCTGCCACAGAAGGTGCTGGCAGCGCTGTAGCGAAGCCGTTGTCATTGCCAGCCGGGTGAGTGGGGCAACAGCATCGGCAATTGACGAAATGCCGGCCTATCG
Organism: Burkholderiales bacterium; assembly: GCA_038200275.1. Classification (GTDB taxonomy): domain Bacteria; phylum Pseudomonadota; class Gammaproteobacteria; order Burkholderiales; family Burkholderiaceae_C; genus JBBPYC01. Next base: position 72,995 of record JBBPYC010000031.1, on the reverse strand, counting down.
CTACCGTATACAGAATACGAAAGCATTTGGATGGTCGCTCAACTTATCAAGCTCCAAGTCGCGCCAGATCTCGTCGATCAGGTTTATCAGGCGCTGCTCGACGCGATCAGCGGCGGTATTTTGGCACCTGGCGTCCGCATCACGCAGGACGAATTGGCGGCGCGGTTTTCGGTTTCGCGCCAGCCGGTGCTGCAAGCGTTGCGGTTGCTCAAGCAGGACGGTCTGGTGCAGGACGCGCCGGGCCGTGGGCTGCTGGTGGCGCCGCTGGAGCCGCGCGCGATCGCCCACCTCTATCAAGTGCGTGGCGCGCTTGACGCACTGGCCGCACGGCTTGCGGCCGAACGCGGCGCAGTGCTCAGTGCTGGATTGATCGAGCGCGGCCGGGAGGCAACCCGTGGCCACAGTGTGGCTGCCATGATCGATGCCGACATCGCGTTTCACCGCGCGATCTACGCCGCTTCAGGCAATCCCTTGATCGAGCGCAGCGCGCAGCCGCACTGGGTGCAGTTGAAGCGTGTGATGGGCGCGGTCCTGCAGTCCTCGCGCCAGCGTGAGCCGCTGTGGGACGAGCACGAGCGCATTGCCGAAGCCATTCGTCAGCGGGATGCGCCACGTGCTGCAGCGCTGATCGAGCACCACGGCACCCAGGCCAGCAGCAACCTGCAGCAGCGGCTGCACGCCATGCTGGCTGCAGCCGCCATCCATCCGACCGACAGCGACAGCCATAAAGACAACGACGACAAAGGAGTCCTTCAGTGAAACTGACCGCAGCACAGCACGAACAATTCGACCGCGACGGCTATCTGTTTTTCCCCGGCCTGTTCAGCCCGGAGGAAACCCGCACGTTGACCGATGCGGTGCCCGAGATCTACAGCCGGCGTGAGGCCTACAACGTGCGCGAAAAAGGCAAGGATGCCGTGCGCACCAACTTCGCTGCGCACATGTACAGCAAGCCGTTTGCAAAACTCGCGCGTCACCCGCGCATGATCGAGCCGGTGCAGGAACTGTTCGGTGAGGCGCTGTACATGCACCAGTTCAAGATCAACGGCAAGGCCGCGTTCGACGGCGATGTCTGGCAGTGGCACCAGGATTACGGCACCTGGCTGAACGACGACCAGATGCCAACCGAACGCGCGATGAACGTCGCGATCTTTCTGGACGATGTGACCGAATACAACGGCGCGCTGATGTTTATCCGCGGCAGCCACAAGCGCGGTGTGGTCGATGCAAAGCACGACCTGACGACCACCAGCTATCCGCTCTGGACGCTGGACAACGAGCTGGTTGCCAAGCTGGTCGAGCGCGGCGGCGGGCCGGGCGATTTCGATGCGGCCGGCCGGTATACCGACGGCGGTCTGATCTCTCCAAAAGGCCCGGCCGGTTCGATGATCCTGTTTCACAGCTGCCTGGTACACGCATCCAGCTCGAACCTGTCGCCGTTCGACCGGGTCAGCGTCTACCTGAGCTTGTGCGCGGTCAGCAACCACATCCGCCGTTTCAAGCGGCCTGAGTACATCGCGCACCGCGATTTCACGGCAATCGATTGTCTGCCGGACGATTGTTTGCGGCGCGACTATTGCGTCGATCTGCCGTGGAAAGACGGCGTGCCGGCCAGCGCGCTGGAAACCTCGAACGAATCCCAGGAAGTTGCCGCATGAGCCTGTTCAACAAACTCCAGCAACGCGCGGCCGAGCACCGCCCGATTCGCATCGGCCTGATCGGCGCCGGCAAGTTCGGCTCGATGTACCTCGCGCAGATCCCGCGCACGCCGGGCGTGCATCTGGTGGGCATTGCGGACTTGTCGCCCGATGGTGCGCGGACCAATCTGGCCCGGGTCGGCTGGAAGGACGAACGCACGCGCGCCAAGAGCCTGGATGACGCGATCGCGCAGGGCACGACGCAGATCGGCGAGGACTGGCAGGCGCTGGTCAGCCACCCGCAGATCGACATCGTCGTCGAATGCACGGGGCATCCGATCGCGGCCGTGCAGCACTGCCTGCAAGCGTTCGCGCATGGAAAGCACGTCGTCAACGTGACGGTGGAAGCCGACGCGTTTTGCGGACCGTTGCTTGCGCGGCGTGCTGCAGCGGCGGGCGTGGTCTACTCGCTCGCGTTCGGCGATCAGCCTGCGTTGATCTGTGACTTGGTTGACTGGGCCCGCACCTGCGGCTTCCCGGTGGTCGCAGCCGGGCGCGGCCACAAATGGTTGCCACATTTTTCGGAAAGCACACCGGAGACGGTCTGGGGAAATTACGGCCTGACACCCGAGCAGGCGAAGCGCGGCGGCCTGAACCCGAAGATGTTCAACAGCTTTCTCGACGGCTCGAAACCGTCGATCGAATCGACTGCGGTGGCGAACGCAACTGGCCTCTTGGTACCGAGCAACGGCCTGCTGTATCCGCCCGCCAGCATCGCCGACATTCCCCGCGTCACACGTCCGAAGAGCGAAGGCGGCGTGCTCGAACAAAAGGGTATGGTCGAGGTGATCTCGTCGCTGGAGACCAATGGTACGCCTATTCCCTACGACATCCGCATGGGCGTCTGGGTCACGGTAGAAGCAGAGTCCGACTACATCAAGAACTGCTTCGAGGAATACAACGCGCACACGGACGACAGCGGGCGCTACTTCACGCTCTACAAGCGCTGGCACCTGATCGGGCTGGAAGTCGGCCTGTCGGTCGCCAGCGTCGCGTTGCGTGGTGAGCCGACCGGCGTTGCGCAATGCTGGAACGCGGACGTGGTGGCCACGGCCAAACGCGACTTGAAGCCCGGCGACATGCTGGACGGAGAGGGCGGCTACACGGTCTGGGGCAAGCTGCTGCCGGCCGACAAATCGTCCGCGATGGGCGGACTGCCGCTCGGGCTGGCGCATGACGTGAAGGTGACGCGCGCGGTCAAGAAAGGCCAAAGCCTGTCCTGGAACGATGTGGCGATCGACACCTCGACCGATGCCTACAAGCTGCGGCGCGAAATGGAACAGCTGTTCGCTGCCCCGTTGCTGAAAACCGCCTGAGGCAAACCGCATGGCCGATCTGCTGATCCGCAACGCGCTGCTGTTCGACGGCAGCGGCGCCGACCCGTCCGTGCAGGACCTTGCCGTGCAAGACGGCCGCATCACCCGAATTGGCGCAAACCTGAGCGAGCCGGCTACGCAAGTCATTGATGCAGAAGGCCTGGCGCTGATGCCCGGCATCATCGACAGCCACACGCACTTCGACGCGCAGATCACCTGGGACCAAACGCTGAAACCCTCGCCCGCGTTGGGCGTGACGACGGCTGTGATCGGCAACTGCGGCTTCACGATCGCCCCTTGCCGCGAAGCCGATCGCGACATCACGATGCGCAACCTCACGCAGGTCGAAGGCATGTCGCTCGATGTGCTCAAAAGCGGCATCGACTGGGGCTTCGAGACATTTCCTGAGTACCTGGACCTGCTGCGCAAGCGCGGCAGTGCGGTCAACGTCGCGGCTTACATCGGCCATTCGTCGGTACGCACCTACGTGATGGGCGCGGATGCCTCGAGGCGTGCTGCGACCGAGGCCGAGATCGCGCAGATGCAGCAGATCGTGCGTGATGCAATGGCGCACGGTGCGGTTGGTTTCGCCAGCAGCACCAGTCCTGCGCACAACGGCGAAGGCGGCCTGCCGATGCCGTCACGCCTCGCCGATGATCGTGAAATGACCGCGTTGGTCGAAGCGATGGGCGAGGGCGACCACGGCGTCTTCATGCTGACCAAGGGCGGGCACACGCCGGTGCCGTTCCTCGAATCGTTAAGTGCGATCAACCAGCGCCCGGTGATGATCGCGGCGCTGCTGCACAACGGCACCAATCCGCAGGCGGTATTCAAAGATCTCGATGCGATCAGCGCAGCGAATGAACGCGGCCGGCGGCTGCTCGGGCAGGTGTCGTGCTGTCCGCTGACGATGGATTTCACATTGGCTTCGCCTTATCCGGTGGAGGGTCTGAAAAGCTGGCAGCCTGCGCTGTCGTTGCGCGGCACTGAGCTGAGGCGCCTGCTGGCCGATCGAGCTTTCCGTGATGGTGTACGTGCCGAAATCGCGGCCAGCAGCACGTTCCGTCTGTTCAACGGCGAGTGGGACAAGGTCCACGTGGTCGAAGTCGCATTGCCCGACCAGCATGCGCACTTTGAACAGCGCAGCGTGGCCGACATTGCTGCAGCCGAGCAGCGCGATCCGCTCGACGTGATGCTTGATCTGGCCATCGCCGAAGACCTGCGCACCGTCTTTACCGCATTGCTGCTCAACAGCGATGAAACAGCCGTTGGCCGCATGCTGAACCACCCGCACAGCATCGTGTCGTTGTCCGACGCGGGTGCGCACCTGACGTTCTTCAACGACGCCGGTTTCGGCTTGCACCTGCTTGGCCATTGGGCGCGCGGACTGAATGCGATGCCGATGGCCGAAGCGGTGCGCCGGCTGACGTCGCATCCGGCGCAAGTGCTGGGCATCGAACAGCGCGGCTTGTTGTGCGAAGGCTACGCGGCGGACCTGCTGCTGTTCGATCCTGCAACCGTTGACCGTGGCCCGAAGAAACGCGTGCACGACCTGCCCGGTGGCGCCCCGCGCCTGACCACCGATGCGATCGGCGTGCATGGCGTCTGGGTCAACGGTCAGCAAGTGGCAGGTGCCGATGGCCTGTTGTCCGAGGTGCCGCTGGCGGGGCAGTTGCTGACCGAGTTTGCGGCCTGAACACAGCAGGTAGCGGCAAACAACCCGCGCCGCCCGGATCAGCGGGTGACAGCGGTGTCCATCATGGATGATGCAATTTCATACGAACGCAGCCGCGCCTTGTGGTCGAACACGCTGCAGGCCAGCATCAACTCATCTGCCCCGGTGCGCTCGATGAAGGCATCTGTGGCGGCACGCACGGTCTCAGGCGAACCCACGGCCGCGCAGGACAGCACCGAATCCAGCAACGCGCGCTCGGCCGGACCGATCTTTTCCGCATAGCCTTCCACCGGCGGCGGCAGCTTGCCCGGATGACCGCTGCGCAGGTTCACGAACGCCTGCTGCCATGAGCTGGCATGAAAGCGCGCCTGCTCGTCCGAGTCGGCCGCGATCAGGTTGAAGCCCAGCATCACATGCGGCTTGTTCAGCTGCTTGGAGGGCTTGAAGGTTTCACGGTAGATCTGCACCGCCTGCATCATCTGTTGCGGTGCGAAGTGCGAAGCGAACGCATACGGCAGCCCGAAATGCGCGGCCACCTGAGCGCCATAGGTGCTGGAGCCGAGGATCCAGATCGGTACCTCCAGCCCCATGCCGGGCACGGCACGTACCGGCTGGCGCGGTTCCTTCGACAGGTAGTCCATTAGCTCCAGCACGTCCTGCGGGAACTGGTCGGCGTCGGAGTCGAGGTTGCGGCGCAACGCGTGCGCAGTGCGCTGGTCGGAGCCCGGCGCGCGGCCCAGGCCGAGGTCGATGCGGCCCGGATAAAGTGATTCCAGCGTGCCGAACTGTTCGGCAATCACCAGCGGTGAATGGTTCGGCAGCATGACGCCGCCCGCGCCGATGCGGATCGTTTTGGTGCCGGCGCCGACGTAGGACAACAGCACCGAGGTCGCGGCGCTGGCAATGCCCGGCATGCCGTGATGCTCGGCGAGCCAGTAGCGCGTGTAGCCGAGCGATTCGCCGTGCTGCGCCAGTGACAGCGAATTGCGAAACGATTGCGCGGCATCGCTGCCTTCGCGAATCGGGGAGAGGTCGAGGATAGAAAGTAGAGCCATACCGCAATGATCGCGCGAACGGGTTTTCATTGCAGTGGCCGGCTCATTGCAGCGTGGACAGATTCGGTCCCCGGCTGGGGTTTCTGGATGCCTTTTAACCCGGAGCCACCAGTGCTGCCTTCATTTTCTGCTATCAATTCGATACTGCCGCTGTGGTGCAGCCGTACCCCAGCGGTTCGGCTACCGAGACAACGCGCGCCGCATCCAGTAGCTCAACCCGTCCACGATCGCGACCAGCAGCAGCATTGCGATCAGCACAGTGGCCGTGCGCCCCATCTGGAACAGTCCCATGTGAAACGCAAGCAACTGCCCCAGACCGCCCGCGCCAACCACGCCCAGGATGGCAGCCGCGCGGATGTTGTTCTCCCACCGATACAAGGTGTAGGAGATGACCTGCGGCAGCACCTGCGGCAACGTCGCGTAAAAAAACACCCGGACCGACCCAACGCCGTGCGTACGCAGCGCAGTGGCCGAATCGGGCGGTGCGTTCTCGATGCTTTCGGCGAACAGCCGGCCCAGCACGCCGGTCGTGTGCAGCGCCAGCGCCAGCGTGCCGGCCAGTGGCCCCAGGCCCGCGGAGATCAGCAGCAGCGCGGCCCAGACCAGTTCGGGCACCGCGCGTAACGCGTTGAGCAATAGCCGGGTGGTCGCGCGGGCATAAGCGCGATCACCCGGGTGTGTACGGCTAGCCGGCAACGCCAACATCAGCCCGAACACCACCGCCAACAGCGTGCCGATGCCCGACATCGCCAGCGTTTCCCAAGACGCCCACGCGACCCGCCGCACGAACCCTGCAGTTAAGTCCGGTGGAAAGAATTCGCCGATGAACCGGCCCATGCTGCGCATCGCATCGAGCGACAAAAACGCCGCCCATTGCAGGTCGAGGCTCCAGAAGCTCAAGCCCACCAGCAGCAGCAGCACCAACGTGAACCAGCAGGCCTTGCAGCGCGCGCCAAACAGCGGCGGCGGCAGGCGGTAGGGATGGTTGGCCGCGCTTCTGCTGAAGTCTGGCGCAGCGCCTGAAGGTCGGTCAGCCATGCTTGATGGGACGCGTCAGGCCAACGCCTGCCGCAAAAAACTGCTGACCTTGTCGGCCAACGCCACCAGCAGCACGAACACGATCAGCATCGTGGCGACTTCGCCGCCAGCGAACATCTTGGTCGAGTTGTCCAGCTGCTGCCCCAGGCCGCCCGCACCGACGAATCCGAGCACGACCGATGAACGGATCGCACATTCCCAGCGGTATACGGTGTAGGACGTCAGTTCGGCTGCGTTTTGCGGCAGCAGGCCGTAGCACAGCGCCTGCAGGCGGCCGCTGCCGTTTTGCATCAGCGCGCGTGTGGGGGCTGCTTCGCCGCTTTCCAGAATGTCGCCGTAGACCTTGCCGAGCATGCCGCCGTAGGTCAGCGCAATCGCAAGTACGCCGGCGGTCGGACCCAGCCCCACCACGCGCACGAACACCAGCCCCCAGACCAGCTCCGGGATGCTGCGCAGCAGCACCAGCAGCCAGCGGAATACCTGCCGCAGAACAGCCGGCAGCGTGTTCATGCGGCCGGACAGTGCGGAGATCGACAGCGCACGCGTGGACAGCAGCGTGGCCGGAATCGCAACGATCAGCGCCAGCGTGATGCCGGCCGTTGCGATCGCCACCGTCTGCCAGGTTTCGCGCATGACCAGCAGCAGGAATTCGGTGCCGATTGCCGGTGGAAAGAACGAAGACAGAAAAGTCATCGTCGGCCCACGACTGCCTTCGTCAAACAAAATCCACGGGCGGAATTCGGCTGCGACCAGCATCGGCCACAACACGACCATCGCCGCGCCGATCCAGAACAGCCGGCCGATCCAGGCCGGATCGCGCTGCGCGGGCCGTCTCGGTAACGTAACCGCGGCAATGGTCATATCAGAAAAAACATGGGTTCAGTCAGCGGCAATGCATCACGGCCGGTTGCGGCTTGGCGTGGAGTGGCGGCGCAGCGTCGACCGGACCGCTGCCGCCGCTCAGCTCATCCTCATGCTGCACATACAACCGCTTGAGCTCGTCACGCCCCACCTGGCTGGTTGGCAGATCGAACAGCAGCGCCCCATCACGCAACCCCACGATGCGCGGAAAGTGTTCGAGCGCGGTGTCGACCTGGTGCATCGACGTCAGTAGCGTCACACCGCGTTCGCGCGCGATGGCGATCAGTTCTCGAATGGCTTGCTGCGAACGGGTGGGGTCCAATGCCGACAACGGTTCATCCACGAGCCAGAGCGTTGCCGATGACAACAACGCACGCGCCAGGCCGACGCGCTGCCGCTCGCCGCCGGACAACCGATCGACCCGCGCGAACAGCTTGTCGGCCAGATCGAACCGTTCCAGTGCCGCGTGCGCGCCTGCGATGTCCTTCGGATAGAACAACGAACGCAGGCTGGTGCTCAATGACCATTCGGGCAGCCGCCCTGCAAGGACAGCTGTCACTACGCGTTGGCGCGGCGGCAACGGCGGCACTTGCGGTGCCATGAACAGCTGGCCCCGCTGGCGTTGCAATGCACGTGTGGGTTGTGCCCACACGTCCGTACCGCCCAACATCACGCGGCCGGCGGACGGCCTCAATGCGGCACCGGCCACCTGCAGCAAGGTCGTCTTGCCCGCGCCGGATGGGCCGATCACCGCGATCAGCTCGCCCGCTCCCGCCATCAGCGAAACACCACGCAGGGCCGTGGTGCCACGCGCTGCTGCCGGGTGCTGCGCCTGAACGTCTTGCAGTTCGAGTTTCACGCGTTGGGTCGCCGCAGCGCTTAGAGCAGGCCGGCGCTCTTGGCGGCTGCTTCGATGCCCTTGTAGTTCTCGACCTTGGTCGGCACGAAACGCGTGGCGCGCTGCAGGTCCAGAATCGTCTTGCCTTCGGGCGTGGCCGGGTCCAGATCGGTCATGGCCTTCTTGATTTTTTCCCGCAGTGCCTCGGGCATGTCGGAGCGCACCGTCCAGTTGTAGTCGTAGTAGGGCGGGGTTTCAAAGAACACGCGCACCTTCGACGTGTCCACCTTGCCGTCGGCCACCAGCTTGTCCCAGACCGACTTGTTGAGCGCACCGGCTTCGACCTTGCCGGCCGCGACTGCGGCCACCGTCGCATCATGCGCACCGCTGAACGCCACACGTTTGAAGTCCTTGTCTGGATCAACACCGGCCTGCAGCAGAAAGCTGCGCGGCATCAGGTGCCCGCTGGTGGAGCTTTGCGAGCCGAAGCTCACGTTCTTGCCTTTCAAGTCGGTGAGCTGCTTGATGGCCGGATCGGCCGTGATGAAGACCGACTTGAAACGTGCGTCTTCTTCCCGCTGCACCAGCGGGATCACCTTGCCGCCGCTGCGCGCATAAGCCTGCACAAACGTGAAGCCGCCGAACCAGGCCATATCGACCTTGCCGTTGATGAGTGTCTCAACCGCTGCGGCGTAGTCGGTCACGGGCGTGAACTCAACTTTCATGCCGAGCTTGCTTTCCAGGTATTTGACGAGCGGCTCTGCCTTGCGCGCCAGTTCGGTCGGCGATTCATCGGGGATCGCGGTGACTTTGAGCGTCTGCTGCTGCGCGTGCAGGGCCGACATTGCAAGCGTTATGGAAAGCGCCGTCAGCACCGTCGGCAGCCAGCGGGGGGAAGTGAGCAAACGTGACATCAAGCGGACTCCTTGTTACCGATTTGGACCCAGCAGATTAAACCGTGCCCACCGACAAGGTGCTGGAACCGAACGGGAATGGCCTTTGGGCAGTCACTTCGGTGCACAGCTGCGAAAACCCGCAAATACGTCATTACGCCCGGCGCCGAAGTAGTTTCGATAGCGTGGATGGCGCATGCGCGGCGCAGTCGCCCAGGAGCCGCCACGCAGCACCGGCCGGCCATCGAAAAACGGCGCGGAGTATTCGCAGTACGGATGCGGCGTGAAGCCCGGGTAGGGAGCGAACGGGCTTGCGGTCCATTCCCAGACGCTGCCCCAGTGGAAGCCTTCGCCCTGTTCTGCCGCCAGCAAGGCGGCCGCTTCCCACTCGAATTCGGTCGGTAGCCTTCGGTCTGCGAAGCGGCACCAGGCTTCGGCCTCGTGCTGCGTCAGATGGACTGCAGGTGCGTCCGGATCAAGCGGCAACCAGATGCCGAAGCGGCAACATTGCCAGCCGTCCGCATGACGTCGCAAGTGCAGCGGCATCCCGCGGCCATGTTGATGGCGCCAGCGCCAGCCAACCGGGCTCCAGAGCGACGCGTCGTCGTAGCCACCCGCTTCAATGAACGGCAGGTAGTGGCGCCAAGCAACCGGTGCGCGGTCGATCTCGAAGTCGTCGAGCATGGTCTCGTGCGGCGGCAATTCGTTGTCGAAGGCGAAGCCGGGTTCACCGGTGCCGAAGCGCCTGGGCAAGCTGCCTGTGATCCGCCAGTCGCCTGCAACGACGTCCGCGTGACGTGCCGCAAGCGTCTTGCCTTCGATCCCCAGGTCCAACCCCAGCTGCTGCGCCATCATCAGCCACGCCTCACGGTGCATGTCCTCATGGAACAGCACGAGTCGGAAGAAGTAAAGCGCATCGTCGCCTGGACTGCTTTCGCGCAGCAGCACCAGCGTTTGCTCACGCACAGTGGCCAGGTAATTGCGCGTGCTGGCCGCATCGGGCAGCGTCAGTTCCCATCGACTCCCATGCGGCACGTTTGCGGAGTCGTACCATGCATCGGCATCGTCGAGCAACGACCGCGAACGCGGCAACGCCGAGTCATAGCCAATCCCCCGCGTCCGATCCCGGTTTCGCGCGATCCACCATTCCTCGAACCAGCCGATATGACCCAGCTCCCACAACGGGAGATTCAAGGTCGGATCGAACCCGATCTGCAACCCGCGTGGCCCCAGGCACCGCGCAAAGCCCTCGAACATGGCGAGCAACTGCGCGCGCCCTTCCGTCAGCGCGGCTTCGATCTGCGCCGCGTCGGCCCGCCGCATCGACCGTGCATCGTCGACCGGTGAGCCGATCCCTTCACCGATCGTTCGAGCCTGTATAACGGAGCGCATGTCGTCCCTTTCCCTGGTCTGTATCGTGACGCCTGCCCTGGCCGATGCGAACAACGGCAACTGGCAGACGGCCCAGCGCTGGGCGCGCATGCTTGCCGAGCATTATCAAGTGCAGTTTACGGACCGCTGGCAGCTTGGTGACCCAGCGCCCGACGCGATGATCGCGCTGCACGCGCGCCGCTCGGCTGCATCGATCCAGGCCTTTGCCGATGCCTATCCCGACCGCCTGCTGATCGTCGCGCTGACCGGCACCGACTTGTACCGCGACATCCACCATGACGAAAGCGCCCAACGCTCGCTGGCGCTGGCCGACCGCCTGATCGTGCTGCACGAGCGTGCTCCGCTCGATCTGCCGGCCGAATACCGAGCCAAGACGGTTGCGTGTTTCCAGTCGACCGAGACGCGGGCGCCGATCCTCGACAAATCCGCAATGCACCTGCGTGCGCTCGCCGTGGGCCATCTGCGTGCTGAGAAATCGCCGCAGACCCTGTTCGAGGCGGCACGATTGCTCGCTGCCCGTGGACGCGACGACATCTGCATCGACCACGTTGGCGCAGCGCTCGACGCTGCGCTTGGCAGCGAGGCCGAAGCGCTCGACCAGTCGAATGCGCACTACCGCTGGCTCGGGGCGCTGCCGCATGAGGCCACCAGGCGATGTATTCAGGAAGCTCACGTACTCGTGCATCCCAGTCTTATGGAAGGCGGCGCGCATGTCGTGATGGAAGCGGTCTGCAGTGGCACGCCGGTGCTTGCAAGCCGCATCTCCGGCAACGTGGGCATGCTCGGAGAGGGTTACGACGGGTACTTCCCGCCGGGGGATGCAGCAGCGGCTGCGGCGCTGCTGATGCGCTGCCGTGATGAGCCCGCCATGCTGCGTGCGCTGACCCGACAATGCGCAGCACGTGCGCATTTGTTCGAGCCACCGCGGGAACAGGCAACATTGTTGAAGCTGCTCAAAGGCGAACTGGCCTCGCGCTGATTGGCAATTTGTCAATGCGGCGCTCGGCCTGCGTCGCCGATCCCATGATTTGGAACAACGGGTCGGATCGGCAATCCTGGGCCGGCGTCTCGCAGCGCAACGACGCAACCGGCGCCCTGCGCGACGTCATGACCATCGCGACGTCGATGTGCTTGCACGCAACCAGCGAAGGTGGGCGGGAAGATTCTGATGCCGGCCTTGCCGCTGCAAGCGCATCGGGACGCAGCGATACTGCAATATCTGGCGTAACCGTCGCCAAGCGGATGGGGAAACAAGCCATGCCGGCTCCCGCTGCTGGCGCGAACCCAAACCCAAGCTCAGTGCATTTCAGGAAATCTCGAATGAACGCACCCGACCACCACATTCCGAAAGGCCCACGTCTCACGTCGCTCAATCACGGCGGTGGCAGCGGCTGCAAGATTGCTAAAGAGGTGTTGACCGAAATCCTGAAGAACACCAACAAGCTGCCGATCCCGCCCGAGCTGCTGATTGGCATCGATACGGCGGACGATGCGGCGGTCTATCAGTTGAGCGACGACATCGCATTGATTGCGACCACCGCTTTCTTCATGCCGATCGCAGGCGGCCACACGATCGATTCGGTGGAGGCGATCGATGGCCTCGTCGCGCTCGGTGTGGTGCACCCGAAAAAGATCAAGCGCAACTCGGACGCAAAGGTCGGCGACCGGCTGATCCTGGGCAAACCGCTGGGTGTTGGCGTGCTGTCTGCGGCGTTGAAGAAGGAACAGCTCTCAGACGCGGGCTATCGGCAGATGATTGCCGTGACGACCAAGCCGAACACGCCCGAGCCGGATCTGGCCGCGATGGACGGCGTGCATGCGTTGACCGACGTGACCGGTTTCGGGCTGGCCGGCCACGCGCTGGAGTTGGCGCGTGGTGCCAAGGCCGGTGTCGCCATCGATTGGGCCAAAGTGCCGCTGCTCGACGGCGTGCGCGCCCTGGTCGAGCAGGGCATGGTCACTGGCGCGTCCGGGCGCAATTGGGAAGGGTGCGGAAAGGACATCGATCTGCCGGCCGATTTCTCGCCGCATGACCAAGTGTTGCTGAGCGATCCGCGAACCAGCGGGGGCCTGCTTGTGTCGTGCGATGCGGCATCGGTGGACGACGTGCTGGCGGTGTTCAAGCAGCATGGTTTTGGTGCAGCCGCCGAGATCGGCGAGATCGTGCAGGGCGATGCAGCGCGCCTGCGCATCCACTGAGAAGCGTCGGGGCAAGGTCATACCGCGCTGCACCTTCGGCGCAGTGGGTCGCCGAGCAGGGGGTGGCGCCATGCCGGCGCCAAGCTGCTTGATCGCTCGACCGGTTCGCCTGCTCCGCTGCATTTTTTTCTTCCACACACCATGAAGCAAGGCGCTGCTACCAGCTGGCTGACCGGTCGAGGCTGGAAGCCGTTCAAGTTTCAGCGTGAGGTGTGGGCGGCGCTGGCCAAAGGCCGCTCCGGCCTGCTGCATGCGACGACGGGTTCCGGCAAGACGTACGCGGTCTGGCTGGGTGCCTTGCAGGCATTTGAGCCGAAGGCGCAGGCACATGCTGCGGTTGCCGCTACAAAAATCGAAGCACCCGTGGAAGCGGATGCAGCGACCGACGCTGCGCTGCCCATCCCAGCCAGGCGCCCAGCCCGCAAACGCGCGCCGCGCGTCGATCCGTCGCCGCCGTTGACCGTGCTCTGGGTCACGCCGATGCGCGCCTTGGCGGCCGACACCCTGCGCGCGTTGATGGAGCCGCTGGCCGCCCTCCAGCCGTACTGGAGCGCAGGCTCCCGCAGCGGCGACACCGGCGCGGCGGAGCGCTCGGCACAGAGCCGCAAATTGCCGACCGCGTTGGTCATCACGCCGGAGAGCTTGTCCCTGCTGCTGACTCGGGCCGATGCGCGCGACCAGTTGAACACCGTGCGGCTCGTCGTGGTCGATGAATGGCACGAGCTGATCGGCAGCAAGCGCGGCGTGCAGGTGCAGTTGGCCCTTGCGCGGCTGGAAACGTTCAGCCCGGGCCTGTGCGTCTGGGGCATGTCGGCCACGCTAGGCAACTTGAACGATGCGATGTACACGCTGCTGGGTCACCGAGCCGAGACCGGCGCGATGGTGCGTGGTGAGACGCCGAAGAAGCTCACGATCGACACGTTGCTGCCCGCGCGCATCGAACGGTTTCCGTGGGCCGGCCAGCTCGGTTTGACTTTGCTGCCGCAAGTGATCGATGAGATTGCAGCCAGCGGCAGCGCGCTGATCTTTACCAACACGCGCGGCCAGTGCGAGCTCTGGTATCAGGCGCTGCTGGATGCACGGCCGGACTGGGCCGGGCAGATTGCGCTGCACCACGGCTCGCTCGATCGCGGGGTGCGCGAGTGGGTCGAGTTGGCGTTGAAGAACGGCGAGTTGCGTGCGGTGGTCTGCACGTCGAGCCTGGACTTGGGCGTGGACTTTGCGCCGGTCGAGCGGGTGCTGCAGATCGGCTCGGCCAAGGGCGTGGCGCGGCTGCTGCAGCGCGCGGGGCGATCTGGCCATTCGCCAGGCCGGCCGTCGCGCATCACGCTGGTGCCGGCGCACAGCCTGGAGCTGGCCGAAGCGCCTGCGGTGCGCGCCGCGATCGCGAGCGGCGAGATCGAATCGCGCACTTCGCCGCTGGAGCCGCTCGACGTGCTGGTGCAGCACTTGGTTACGGTCGCGCTGGGCGGCGGTTTCCGGCCTGAAGAGCTGCTGCCCGAGGTGCGCGGCACGGCGGCCTATGCCAACTTGTCTGACGAGAACTGGCAGTGGTGCCTGGACTTCGTGCGTCAGGGTGGCAAGTCGCTGTTTGCGTATCCGGACTACCACCGCGCGGTGCCCGATGAAGAAGGCATCTGGCGCGTGCCCGATGCGCGGCTCGCGCGCCGGCACCGCATGAACATCGGCACCATCGTGTCCGATGCGAGCATCAGCGTGCAGTTCGTGGCGGGTGTGCGGCTGGGCAGCGTGGAAGAGAGTTTTGTGGCGCGGTTGAAGCCCGGCGACTGCTTTGTGTTCGGTGGGCGCTTTCTGGAGCTGGTGCGCATCCATGAGATGACCGCCTGGGTGCGCAAGGCCAGCGGCAAACGCCCCGCACTGCCGCGCTGGAGCGGCACCAAGCTGCCGCTGTCGATGACGCTGGCCGATGCGATGCTCGAACAATTCGGGCTGGTCGAAGCGGGCCGCACCAAAGAATATTCGGCCGAGCTCACTTGTCTGCTGCCGCTGCTGGATGTGCAGCGGCGCTGGTCGGCGTTGCCCACGCAGGACACGTTGCTCGCCGAGACGGTCGAATCACGCGAAGGCTTTCATCTGTTCGTCTACCCGTTTGCGGGCAGGCTCGCGCACTTGGGGTTGGCCAGCCTGGTCGCCTGGCGGCTTGCGCAGAGTGCACCGCGCACGTTCTCGATCGCAGTGAACGACCACGGCTTCGAGCTGCTGAGCGCAGCGGAAGTCGACTGGGCCGCGCTGGTGCCCGATGCGCTGTATGCCGAACGCGACGATGCCACACTGCTGCACGAAGTGCTCGAGTCACTGAACGCGAGCGAACTGGCGCGTCGGCGCTTTCGGGAGATCGCGCGCATCTCGGGCTTGATCTACCAGGGCCACCCGGGCGAGCGGCGCAGCAACAAGCAATTGCAGGCGTCGTCTTCGCTGTTCTGGGAAGTGTTCACCAAATACGACCCCGAGAACAAGCTGCTCACGCAGGCGGAGCAGGAGCTGCTGTCGCAAGAACTCGACATTGGCCGGCTGCGGCTGTGCTTCGCGCGCATTGCAAGGCAGCGCTTCGTGCTGAAGGCCCCGGGCCGACCGACGCCGTTCGGCTTTCCGCTGATGGTCGAGCGTTACCGCGAGCAGCTCAGCAACGAAAAAGTTGCCGACCGCATCGCCCGCATGCTGGCCGAGCTGGAGCAGGACGCGGGCGTGGACGGCAGCCGCTCAGATGAAGCGCCCAAGACCACCGAGGACGTGATCGCACAAGTGCGCAGCTCGCTCGACTTCGGGCGCGAGTCGAGCAGCGACGGGCGCGGAGATGCGGCGCAGCGTAAGCCGAGAAGAGAGCGGCGGCCGTCAAGGCCTCTGCCGCCGCTTTGAAGTTGCACAGGGTGGAGCAGAGCGACGACAGGTTTTGCGCCTGCCAGACCGTTTCCGCAACGTTCGACAACGCAAAGCGAAGCTGTTTCTATCGAGCAATCGGTGCACGGGCCATCATCCTCGGTACGGAAAATCGCGAAACAATTCGGGCTTGAAATCCATGCCATGACCCGGCCGATCCGGCGGCGTCAAAAAGCCATTCCGCGGGCGGTTCGGTTGGGTCCACAAGTGGTCATACCAGCCCATGTCTTCCAGCCATGATGGATTGGCAATAGATGCATTCAGATGAACGCACAGTTCCGGGAACAAATGCGGTGCGATCTTGAGTCCGGCGCGGTTCGCGTGTTCAGCAATGACGCGGAGTTCGGTGTATCCGCCGCGCATGATGTCGGGCTGCAGAATCGGAATCTTGCCGCTCTCAAAGAACGGCTTCAGGTCGTGGTGCGTGAAGTGGTTTTCGCCGCCCACCACCGGCGTTTGGACGGCATCTGCCACCGCGTGATAACCGTCGAAGTCATCTGCAATGACGGGCTCTTCCAGCCAAGCAATTTTGAATTCGTCAAGCCTGCGCCCCACCTCGATCGCCTCGTCGGCGTTCCAGCCCTGGTTGACGTCCACCATGATCTCGATGTCGTCGCCAAGTGCAGCGCGCATGTCACGGACATTTGCTACATCCTCGTCATGCGTGAACACGTGCGCCACCTGCATCTTGATCGCGCGATAACCTTGTTCAACGAACCGCTCGGCTTTCTCGATCATCCCGTCGTGGCCGAGTCCCCGGTAGCAGCCGGAGCCATAAACCGGCAGGGGGTCACCCTGGCCATCCCACAACTGCCAGAGCGGTTGATTCCTGGCTCGGCCAAGCGCATCCCACAAGGCGATGTCGAGCGCAGACATGGCCATGACGCTGATGCCCATCCGGCCCTGGATGTAGGTGGCCTTCCACATCTTGTTCCAAAGCGCGGGGACGTCCTGAATGTCTTGCCCCATCAGCAGCGGTTTGAGCATCTCGTGAATGCAAGTCTCAAGGGTCCGCATGCCGCCGGCCAGGGGATGCAGATGACCGGTTCCGATGACACCGGATTGCGTCTCAATCTCCACAACGAGCAAGTCGATGTTGTTGAGCGTCAAAAACCCGGTTTGCGGAGGATCGGCAAAGGGTACGGACAGCAAATGCGTTCGAATATCAACAATGCGCATGGCGGATCCCTCAGTGAGTGACAACTGGAATGTGTGAAACCCGGGTTCAAGCATAGGGCGTTCACTTGCATCGTCCTGAATGGCACAAGCTGACGTATTCAAAAAGGCACTTCGGTTTTTGGCAAACTGCGCGGCTTCCATGACCGATCAGTCGACTTCGTTTTTAGCCGCAGACGCCAACGCCGCGGTCTGTGCCGTGGCCTGGGCCGGCGAGGTGCTGCACCTGCTGCCCGATCACGCCCTCTGGTGGCCGGCCAGCCGCGTGCTGTTCATTGCCGACTTGCACCTGGGCAAGGCCGCGACCTATCGCGCGTTGGGCCAGCCTGTGCCCAGCGGGACCACGCGAGAGAACCTGCGGCGGCTCGATGCGCTGATCACGCAGCACCGGCCAGCGCAGCTGGTCTTTCTGGGCGACTTTCTGCACGGTCCACTCGCGCAGCAAGCGTCTTTGCTTGACCCGTTGCATGCATGGCGCACGTCGCATGCGGCGGTGGCGATGACGCTGGTGCGCGGCAATCACGATGATCGTGCGGGCGACCCACCGGCCACGCTGGCCATTGAAGTCGTCGACGAGCCGCACTGCATCGGCCCATTCGCGTGCTGCCACATCCCGCAGCCGCACGCGAGCCATTTCGTGCTGGCCGGCCACGTGCATCCCGTCTGCCACCTGTCCGGCCGCGGGCGCGATTCGATGCGAATGCCGTGCTTCGTTGGGGACGAAGGCGGCGCGATCCTGCCTGCGTTCGGGGAGTTCACGGGTGGACACAGGATCGAGCGGCAAGCGGGCCGCAAGCTCTACGGGGTGGGTGGGGGGCGAGTCTGGGCACTGCCACCGGTGAGCGGCAGTCAAGGTCGGTCTTGAATTCGCGCAGTCGCTGCGAGCGCTCGAAGAATGTGTGCTTTCACCACAACGTGGGCCGCCAAGGCGTTTGCTCAACCCAGGCGGACACTGCTTCGGACGGCTTCTCATTGAGACGGGTGTCTGCACCCAGCATTCGCCAGCGTCCAGGCAGCTCGTCAGGCATATCGATCCGTTCGGCGGTCATCACAAAAAGAACCCCAAACCATATTGCTTGACGAGCACCGCCGATTTGGTCCTCAAGAAGCGGCCCCAGCTTCGCTCATAAATTAGCAAAGCTGGGCTCCAGCTCAAGCGGCTGGACCTCGCCACGCTGGCGAAAACGCAGCTTCACGGAGCCAACGTCCATTTGCCGTGACACAGCTTGCGATGCGATCTGTTCAGCAGCGCATCGTGCCAGCCATCGAGGCGGAGTTGCTGCTGCTACTTGTTGCCGCTTTTTGGTGTGTCGGCCTTGTTGCCGTTCGGCGAGCGCTCGGCTGGGATTGCACCTGGTGTCGAGCCGGTGTTTGGATTCGAGCTCATGGCACCGCTGGCTGGCACCGCACCCATGTTGCCAGTGACCGATTTGGCGCCGGGCGGCAGACCGGGCGCGGTGGTGGGCGAGCCGTTGCGTGTGGCAGCTCCAGCCTGACCGGTGCTCTTGTCAGCGTTGTTGTTGCCGCTCGAACCGGTCTGTGCCTGGACTGATGACAAGGCCAGACCGGTTGCCGCAACAACAACGACACGAGTGAGGATGTGACGGTTGATCATCGACGTTTCCTGATAGAGGTTTGAGGTGGTTGCGCAGCGACTATAAGCCTGCTTCGCGGAAGGATCAACGAATGGAGGCCGACGGCGCTGGCTCACAAGTGCGACGGCTGAGTGCGACAGGAGCGCACGGCTCGCTGAGCACGGCGAGCGTATCGATGGTGGAGTCTGGCGAAGTCGGAGGCCTCATGCACATCGGTCTCACATCGATCAGTGGTTGTAACGTCGAACCGCGCAAGGCGCCAAGCGTGAAGTAGGCGCAGTGCCAGCATGCCGATGGTGCGGCAGCTTGCTTAAACCAAGGCCACGCTTTGGCGGCGACGGGTTGGGTATTGGTCAGCCCGGCGCGCGATGAACTCAGCGATCACGTGCTGCGATTCGCTGCGAGCGCGGCGACAAGGGGTCTGTCTACTCCATGCACCGCACCGCACATCGCGGGCGATTGAGCCAATCGGCCAGCGTCGACTCGATCGGGTCAACTGCATCGCGCTGGCATCGAGTCGTGGCAGCGACTCAGTCAATATGGCACGCAATGCACGACCGACTGTATTCATCGCAGCGGGCCGGTTCAGTCGGATCACCGAAATCCGGTCGTGTTGCTTGACCAGCACGGGATCGTCGCTCGCCATCGGCCGCCAGTGCTTCAGGCCTCCCGCCGCAGCGCTGGAAACAGGATCACGTCACGAATGCTGGGCGAATCGGTCAGCAGCATCATGAGCCGGTCGATGCCGACGCCGCAGCCACCCGTCGGCGGCATGCCGTGTTCGAGCGCGCGGATGAAATCGTGGTCGAAGTACATCGCTTCGTCATCGCCAGCGTCTTTTGCATCGACTTGCGCATGCAGACGCGCGGCCTGTTCCTCAGCATCGTTCAACTCCGAGAAGCCGTTCGCCATTTCCCGGCCGGTGATGTAGAGCTCGAAACGTTCGGTCACTTCAGGGCGTTCGTCATTGGCGCGCGCCAGCGGCGAGATCTCGGTCGGGTGCTCCATGATGAAGGTTGGTTGCCACAGCTGGTGCTCGACCGCTTCCTCGAAGTACAACACTTGCAGGCTGGCCAGCGAGCGTTGTGAAAGGCGATCCTTATCTTCGCCCAAACCCACCTTTTTCAGCGCGTTGGTAAGCCAGCCAGCATCGTTGACGTTGTCACCCGCATCGGTGTGTTGCTGAATTGCCTGTGGAATGGTCAGGCGCGCGAACGGCTGGCTCAGGTCGACCGGCTTGTCCTGGTAGCTGAGCGCCAACGTGCCGCAAGCCTTCTGCACGGCGTCGCGGATCAGGCTCTCGGTGAACGTCATCAGGTCCAGATAGTTCCAGTAGGCGGCGTAGAACTCCATCATCGTGAACTCGGGGTTGTGCCGCACCGAGATGCCTTCGTTGCGGAAGCTCCGGTTGATCTCGAACACCCGCTCGAAGCCGCCGACGATCAAGCGCTTCAAGTAAAGCTCGGGCGCAATGCGCAGGTACATCGGCTGATCCAGCGCGTTGTGGTGCGTGACGAATGGCTTGGCAATGGCGCCGCCGGGGATCGGGTGCAGCATCGGTGTCT
This sequence comes from Burkholderiales bacterium, assembly GCA_038200275.1. Lineage (GTDB taxonomy): Bacteria > Pseudomonadota > Gammaproteobacteria > Burkholderiales > Burkholderiaceae_C > JBBPYC01. Next base: position 52,797 of record JBBPYC010000031.1, on the reverse strand, counting down.
CGACTTCGAGAAAGCCGTGACCGACCATGAACTCGCGCATGCCGCTGATCGCGCGGCTGCGCAGCACGAAGCGCTGGCGGGCTTCGTCGTCGGTCATCAAGTCCAGATAGCGCTGGCGGTATTTGGTTTCCAGGTCCGCCATGCCGTGGAACTTGTCGGGCATGGGCCGCAGGCTTTTGGTCAGCAACCGCAGCGTGGTCGCGTGGATCGAGAGTTCGCCCATGCGTGTCTTGAACATCCAGCCCTCGACCGCGAGGATGTCGCCCAGGTCCCAGCGTTTGAACTCGTTGTAGAGGTCTTCGCCGACGCTGTCGCGTGCGACGTAGATCTGGATGCGGCCGGTCGCGTCTTGCAACGTGGCAAAGCTGGCCTTGCCCATCAGGCGCTTCAACATCATCCGGCCGGCCAATTTGGCGACCGTGCGGTGCTGCTCGAGCGCTTCGGGCGTCTTGTCGCCGTGCGTCAGCAGCAGCGGAGCCGCCCGGTCGGCTGGTTTGAAGTCGTTCGGGAACACGGCGCCGCGACCGGTGGCTGCCCCATGTGCTTGCCGAAGTGCATTCAGCTTCTCACGCCGCTCGGCGATCAACTGGTTTTCGTCTGCGAGGGCTGGCGGCGGGATCTGTTCGGTCATGGCGCGGTTGTTCTTGTCTGGCGGCGAGGAAGAAAAGGCCGCAGGGCGCGGCGCGGGCAACCGATGATTTTAAGGATTCGGCTGCCTGTGCATCCTCAATGCGAGACGCCGACGCCGCGCCACACTTGGCGCGCCGTCAACCACAAGATGCGCAGATCGAGGGCGAACGAGCGGTGCTGCAGATACCACGCATCGAGCTCGACCTTGGCGGGAATCGGCAATTCATCGCGCCCGTTCACCTGCGCCCAGCCGGTCAGCCCCGGCAGCAACGCATCGACGCCACGCGCGCTGCGCAGCGCGACCAGATCGTGCTGGTTGAACAGCGCGGGCCGCGGGCCGACAAAGCTCATGTCGCCGCGCAGGATGCTCCAGAGCTGCGGCAGCTCATCCAGGCTGGTCTTGCGCAGCAGGCCGCCGATGGGGGTCAGCCAAGCCCGCGGATCGGCCAGCAGATGGGTGGCGACCTGCGGCGTGTCGATGCGCATGCTGCGGAACTTGGGCATGCGGAAGATTGCGTTGTGTTGACCGATGCGGCGCGACCAGTGCAGCGCGGGGCCGGGGGAGGTGAGCCGCACAGCGGCTGCGATTGCAACGAGCAGCGGCAGCACCAGCAGCCCGATCACGCTCGCCAGCAGCAGATCAAATGCGCGCTTCATTGTCGGTCCACTGCCTGCGCCGTGGCGCGCAGCGCCTCATCGACGCCGACTGGTGGCGTCCAGCCGAGCAACTCGCTCGCCTTGCGGTTGTCGATCTGCAAGTTGCCGCACAGGCGGTCAATGGCTGCACGTCGACCGACCAGTGCAGCGCCAGCCCGGAGCAGTGCCTCAGGCACCGGCAGCAGACGCGGGGAACGGCCCAGCGCTGCAGCAACGCGGCGCACCAGCTCGGGCGTCGACAGGTCGTCTCCGTCGCTGACGACGAAGGTCTGATTGGCGGCGGCCGGATGCGCCACGCAAGTCGCGATGAAGTCGACCAGATTAGGCAGCGCGATCAAGCTGCGCCGGTTGCGCACCGCGCCCAGCGGCAGCGGCGCCCCACGCGCCACCGCGCGCAGCAAAGCTGCAAAGTTCGCACGCACGCCGGGGCCGTAGACCAGCGGTGGGCGGACGATCACGACTTGCATGCCGGTGTCGGCGGCGACTCTGCACAGGGCGGTCTCGGCATCGTGCTTGCTGATGGCATATGCATCTTGCGGATTCGGCACGTCGTGCGCAGTAAAGGCCGCGCCCGGTGCAGTCTGCTCGCCGTTGACCTTGATCGAGCTTACAAACACGAAGCGGTGCACGCCGGCGGCGGCCGAAGCGCGCGCCAGCCGCTCGGTGGCCAGCGTGTTGACGCGGTGAAATGCGGTCGGGTCGTCCGCTGCCCGGCTTCGCATCACATGCACCCGTGCGGCGGTGTGAACAACCAAACTGCAACCCGCGACCAGCGTACTGAGGTCGGCTGAGCCAGCGAGGTCGGCGCACACCACCGGCTCGACGCCTCCGACAAAGCGTCCGCCTGGGCGGCGCGTCAGCGCACGGACATGAAGGCGTTCGACCCGCGCCAGTCGGTCGACCAGCGCGCTGCCGACCCAGCCAGTGCCACCCGTGACAAGCAACCTGCTGCTCATCGGACAGCAAACCCCCCTCGGTACAGCGCCAGGTGCTCGGCGACGATCTGGTCGATGTCGAATTCGCGCTCCGCCAGTGTTCTTCCTGCGCGGCCGAAGCGTTCGCACAGCGCGCGGTCGTCCAGCAAGCGTGCGATTGCAGCCGCCAGCGCAGCGGCGTCGCGGGCCGGCGCCAGCAAGCCGGTCACGCCAGGCTCGATTGCATCCCGACAGCCCGGCACGTCGGTGGTCACCACCGCGCGCGCACAGGCCGCGGCTTCCAGCAGCACCTTCGGCAGTCCTTCGCGGTACGACGGCAGCACCACGATGCGGGCTTGCGCAAGCACGGCTGGGATGTCTTCGCGCTGGCCCCAGAGTTCAACAGCGCCTTCGGCGCGCCAGCAGGCAAGCTGATTTGCACCGATGCTCGCGCGGTTCTCGACGTCGGGCGCGCCCACCAATGCGAAGCGGGCGGTGTGGCCACCCGCACGCAGCTCCCTTGCCGCCTGCACGAACTCATGCACGCCCTTGTCGTGCAGCAACCGAGCGACCAGCACCACCAGCGGCACGCCGGGCGGCAGCGGCGTGGCAGCGTAGCGCGCCAAGTCGACGCCGGAGCCGCGGATGATCTGCGTACGCGCCGGGTCGAGCCGTGCGGCTTCGATCAGGCGTTGTCGGTCGTCCGGGTTCTGAAACAGCACCCGCACGCGTGGGCTGCGCAGCGCCAGCCGATATAGCCATGCCAGCAGCCAGCGTGCGAACGCCGCCATGCGACCTTGTGCCGTGAACACATACCCCAGCCCCGGCACCGCAGCCACCACGGTCGGCACGCGCAGCAGACGCGCTGCGATGCCGCCGAACACCACCGGCTTCACCGTGACCAGATGCAGCACATCCGGCCGCACCCGGCGCAGCACACACAGCATTTGCAGAAAACTCCGCACCTGCGCCAACGGCGCAATGCCGGCGCGGCGAAGTGCAATCGGGTGCACTGTCAAGCCGTGCGCAGCCAGCTCAGGCAGCCGGTCTGTGAGGCCGACCGCCAGATGCACCTCGTAGCCCGCCTGCATTGCATGCAGCGCAATCGGCAGCCGGTGCGAGAGGAAGAACCAGTCGACGTTCACGATGAACAGCAGCCTTGGCTTGCCCCGGTTCTCAGTTGCCATCACGGGCATCGGTCTCGCTGTATAGACGCAGCCAGTGGTCGACTGCCGTATTGAGCGAGAAGTGTTGCACGATGCGACTTCGTGCTTCACGGCCGGCAGCCTGGGCTTGCGGCACTGGCAAGTCGAGCGCTGCACTGCAGGCATCGGCCAGCGCCAGCGGATCGCCTGGCGGCACCAGATGGCCGCAGGGGCCGACCACCTCACCCACACCCCCGCAGTCGGTTGCGACAATCATTCTTTCGCAGGCCATCGCTTCGGCGATGACGAGCCCGAAGCCCTCCCAGGCCGAAGACGACACGAACACATCGGCCGCGTTCATCAACGCCGGGATGTCGCGCCGCACGCCGAGCAGCCGCATGCGGCCGGCAAGCCCCAGCTGCTGCGTCTGCTCGACCAGCGTGGCGTGGCCCGGGCCGGCCCCGGCGATCGCGAGGATGGCCTTCGAGTTTTGCTGCGCCACCTGCGCGAACGCGGTCAGCAGGTTCGGATAGTCCTTGGCGGGCACGAGCCGGCCGACGGCGAGCAGCAACGGGGTGTCTGCATCGATTCCCAGCGCTGCTCTAGTCACCGTGCGCAACGCAGGACTGCGCACAAAGCGGGTCACGTCGATGCCGTTGTGGACCGTCCCGAGCTTGGCCGCAGGGCAAGCCCGATGCGCGAGCAGGTTGCGCACGACCGCATCGCTGACGCCGATCGTGCGGTTGGCCCAGCGGTCGGTCCAGTGCAGGCCGAGCCATCGCAGGTGTCCACCTTCCTGCGTGCTGTGCGCGGTCGAAATGAGCCGCGGCACCGCCAACGTGGGCCGCACCAGCCGAGTCAGCAGGTTGGCGTGAAACATGTGGCTGTGCACGACGTCCGGCGCAACTCGGGTCAAGGTGCGGCGCAAGTCAAGCAGACAACGCGCGAGTGCGGCAGGGCGTTTTGCGAGTCCGAGCGCAGTGACGTTGATCCGCGTATCGATCGGCACCGGCTGCGCCGCGTCGGTTAACGAAACGATCGAGACCGTGTGCCCGCGATCCGCCATGAGGCGGCCGAGGTCAGCCACCTGCTGCTCGGCACCGCCGGTGCCAAGACCGGTGATCACATGGCAAATGCGCATCGGACCCCCGAGCCGCTGGTGCAAGTCAGGCCCACCGCCGCAAGGCGCGCATGCGTGTCTTGCCGGCCACGGCCGCCTGCCAGCTGCGAAAGAACGCATGGTCGAGCAGGGTGGCGTCGGGGAACGCGGCGTTTGTGGTCACATCGTGCCAGCTCACGATTCGGTTGCCGAAGCGGTTCAAGTCGGCTTCGAGCCGCTCAAAGTCGCTCTCGGCAAACGCCGCGTGATGCAGGCACACCGTCCACAGCCCGAACGGCATCGCGCGAAACTTCCAGAGTTGCTGCGGCACCCAGCATGCTGCCCGGTGCCGCACCGGCCGGGGAAAGAAGCCGTCGCTGATGAATCGGATGCCTTCTTCGAGCAGCACGTCGACGGTCACCGCATCGAAGTTGTGCGCGGGTGCGATCCAGCCGTCGACGTTGATGTCGTGGGCGCGGAATACTTGCAAGCCAGTATGGATCTTCGCTTGTTGCTCCACGTGTGGCAGGCCGGTGAACTCGCTGTTCGCGTTGAGCCGCAACAAGCCGCCCACAGGCTGCGCGTGATAGCGGTGCTGCAGACCATGCATCGCAACGGCCCAGCCCTGGCTGCGTTGACGTTCCCGCAGATAGTCCCAGAAGTCGGCACGGGGCGGCGACACCTGAAAGGCAGCGTCCTGGTTGTCCGGAATCACCGCGAGTAGCGGGCGCACACCGGTGGCCAGCAGCATCGATTCGATGCGCGACCATCTGGCCCAATCCATGGTCGGACAGATGTCGTCGAAGCGGACCAGGTAGTGCGCGCTCATGGCTTCGTGGCCGACGTCTTGATCCAGAGCCGCTCGTGGCCGGGCCGGTCGTGCTCGACGCGGATGCTGGCGGCGCCCAGTTCATCGAACAATGCGGCAATGCGCCCGGCGGGCGGAAATGGGTGGCCGATCTTGAGATGGGCGTGCGTGTTTAACCAGGTGCGAACGCGGGTGGAAATACTCGACTGCGCAAGGTTGTGCCCTGCGACCGGCGTCTCGATGAAACAGCCGCCACCGGGCGCGATCAGCGCTTGTACGGCCTTGGCAAGACCGCGGTCGCTGAAGCCGTAATACCAGCAGACGCGGTTGAACACGAGATCGAATCGTTCATTCGGCAGCCGTGTCGGTGCGTGGTCCAGGTAGCCGAGCACGCACCGGATGCGCGGCGTCAGCCCGGCATCGGCCGCGCATCGTTGCAGCAAGTCCAGATAGATTTTCGACGTGTCGTAGCAGGTAACGTCGGCGCCAAGCCGCGCGAACGCCAGGGCGTGGTGGCCGGGCCCACTGCCCAGATCGAGCACGCGCTTGCCGGCCAGGCCACCAGCCCAGGCGTCCAGTTGCGCGAGCAGCGCGGCATCGACCCCGGCGTCGGGCGATTCGGCATAGGCCCCCGCATGTGCAGGTGGCACGGGGTCCCAGCCGCGCTCGGGACGATGAAAACGGGCGTGCAACTGGTTCAACATGGAGGGACAGCGTAGAGCAGAGCGATCAGGTAGCCGTCGATCGTGCGTGCGTGCGGCCGATGATGAACAGCACCAGCCCCTGCGCTGCGTACATGGCTGCCGTGCTCCACTGCAGCCCGATCAGACCGTGGCTGTCGATCAACCAAGCGCTTGCGATCAGTTTGACGGCCATGCCCGCGGCGCTGGCCAGCAGCAGGGCGCCGTACCAGGCTTGCGCGGAGAACATCGTTTGCAGCACGACGGCGCCGAAATAGAACGGCAACTGCAGCAGGCCATGCCGCAGCACGTGCGCGACGGCCTGCGTGTCCTGCGCACCGAACGCGCCGTGCTCATACAACAACCCGACGATCCCTTCGACCGCCCACCAGCCGATGGATGCAGCACCAATCCCGGCCAGCAGCAGCAGCGCCGCCCAGCGGCAGGCCACCCGCCACAGGGCGTTGCCTTGTTCAAACCGCGTTGCGGAAAACACCGGCAGGGTGGCGCGTGCGACCGCCGTCACGCCGATGCCGATCACAAGCGCCAGCACCCGGTTTGCGTAACCGAGCGTGGCGACCGAGCCAGCCGGCAACCCAGCCGCGAACCATTGGTCGATCAGCACCACGGCAGCGAGCAGCGCGTTGGCGGCCAGTGCGATGCCGATGCCTCGGTACAACCCTGCCCAGTGCGGCGAGCGCAGCGACAGTCGGGGCAACGCCAGGCTGCGCTGTGTGCCGAGCGCAACCAGCAAAGCGATCAGGTGCAGCCCGAAACCGACCAGCGTCGCCAGCACCAGTCCGCCCAGGCCGGCGACGGCTGCGGTCGACAACAGCAATGCGATCGCGAGCGCCGGGATGCCTTCGAACAAGGTATTCGCATAACGCTGGTCGGCAATCATCCAGGCCGACAGTAGGCAGATCGGAACGCCGAGCAGGGCTAGGCCCGCCATGGGTGTGGCTATTATCGAGGCCAGCGCTGCTGTCTCCGCCGGCAAGCCCAGCTGCGGGAGCAAGACCAGCTCATGGAGCAACATCGCCACCCCACCGCCGAGCAGCACGCTGAGCAGTAGCGAACCGCCGAACAACTCGCGCTTCATCTGCAGCAGCTCGGTCACCGGGCGTTCGGCCCGAAGCTGTGCAAACAGCGGAACGACGACGGCGCTCACGGCAGCGAACCAGACCGCGAGCGGCCAGGTCGCCCAGTTGAAGACGAACAGATAGGCGTCGATCTGGCTGCCGACGCCAAAGCGCCAGGCCACCACCATTTCCTTGCCCGCACCGGCGAACTTGGCCGCCAACACGAATAGCGATCCCCAAACGATCCCGTGCAGGATGGTGCGGTCTGCGGGCTGCGCTGCGGCGGCCAATGCGCTGGTGTCCTCACCGGCGGCCATCAGGCGGCCTCGGCGGCGGCATCGACCGTCACGTAATCCTGGATTTCTGCAGCGAAGGTCGCACCGGGCACCAGCACGCGCAGCAGCTTGAAGAGGGTTGCGACGTCGTTGCCCAGGCTGGCTGTGCGCAATTGGCGGAGTGCGGCGGACAGTTCGGGCCAGGGCGCGAACGGCTCCTGAGCGGTCAGGATGCGGGGATGCGCGCTGGCGTTCGGCGATTCACCGATCAGCAACTCCTCGTACAGTTTCTCGCCCGGCCGCAGCCCGGTCGTCACGATCTCCAGATCGCCGTTCGGCCGCGCGGCGTCGCGCACCGTGAGTCCGGACAACTCGACCATGCGCCGCGCCAGGTCAATGATCTTCACCGGCTCGCCCATGTCCAGCACGAACACGTCACCGCCTTTGGCCATCGCGCCGGCCTGCAGCACGAGCTGGGCGGCTTCTGGAATCGTCATGAAGTAGCGCGTGACCTCGACATCTGTCACGGTGATCGGGCCGCCGGCAGCGATCTGCTGGCGAAACAGCGGCACCACGCTGCCGCTGGAGCCCAGCACGTTGCCGAAGCGGACCATCGACAGACGGGTGCGGTTCGCGACGACCACGTCGCAGCCGCTTTCCACATCGTGGAAGCTCGGGCGTTCGCAGGCTGAGAGCGCTTGCAGAATTTGCTCGGCAACGCGCTTGCTCGCGCCCATTACGTTGGTCGGGCGTACTGCCTTGTCGGTGGAGATAAGCACGAAGCTCGCCACTTCGGCCTCAATCGCCGCACGCACCAGATGCAGCGTGCCGAACACGTTGTTGAGCACGCCTTCGGCCGGGTTGTGTTCGACCAGCGGCACGTGCTTGTAGGCGGCCGCGTGGTAGACCGTGTCAGGCCGGTAGGTGCGCAGGATGTCCGAGATGCGCCGGTGGTTGTAGACGCTGCCCATCAGCGGCACCAGCCGCGTTGTTGCTTCGTCGGCGCACAGGCGCAGCAGTTCCTGGTGAACCGAATAGAGCGCGAACTCGTTTTGTTCGAGCAGCAGCAACTGGCGTGGGCGTTCGGCCAGGATCTGGCGGCACAGTTCGCTGCCGATGCTGCCGCCCGCGCCGCTGATCAGCACCACTTTGGCGGCCAGATTGCGCGCGAGCAGTTCGGGGTTCGGGGGCACCGGCGCGCGGCCCAGCAGGTCTTCCACGTCAAGCTCGCGAAAGTCCTTCACCGTGACTTTGCCACTGGCCAGATCGCTCAAGGCGGGCAGCGTCTGCACGTGCACTGGCAGCGGGCGCAGGCTTTCGATGATCTGGTGGCGGCGTTCCCGGCTGGTGCTGGGCAGCGCGAGCAGGATATCGGTAATGCGCTGGCGCGCGACCAGCGCCGCCACATCGACTGGTCCGTAAACCGGCACACCGTCAATGCTGCGTCCCGCCTTGGACAGGTCGTCGTCAACGAAGCCGAGCAACGCATAAGGCCGCGCGCCTTCCAGCCCGCGTGCGGTCTGCACGCCAGCCGCGCCGGCGCCGTAGATCAGCAGCCGGCCGGCGTCTGGGTGCCGCCACGCGCCGACTTGTCCACTGAGCCAGAATTTGGCAGCAGCGCGGTTTGCGGCCACCAGCAAAAAGAAGATCAGTGGCTGCAGCACGCCAATGCTGCGCGGCACCACCGGCCAGCGGGTGGTCAGCACCAGGATCGACAGCAGCACCGCATAGACCGCAACCGCCTTGGCGGTGGCCAGCAGCGCCGAAATGCCGTTGTATCGAAAAATTGCGCGGTACAGCCCGAAACGCGCAAACACAGGAATGGCCAGCAGCGGCCCCAGTCCGTAGATCAGCCATTCCTTGTTCTGTGGCCCGTGCAGCGTTTCCAGCCGCAGAGAGAATGCAAGCCACATCGCAAACACACCGCACGCCAGATCGACCCCGACGACGAATCCCTGCTTGGCTCGACGCGGCCAGCCGATCACGGTCTGCAACATGTGCGGCGTGGTCGAGGTGCTGGAGGTGGGTGGCCGGAACGCCGCCCAATCACATCGACGGTGTTATTCCGCTTTTCGTGAGCATATCGCTCACCAGCTCCAGCCGAACCAATGGGTTGTCCAGCGTCATCAGGCGCTGCTTGGTGGCTGGAGCCAGCGGCAGCAGTTCGCACCAGCGGTTCGACACCCAGCCGCAATCGTCGAACTGCAGTTTCGTCCCGGGCGACAGAAACTGCGGTGCTTCCTCGCGCTGGCTCAGCGTCTCGAGCAGCCGCTCGAGCGCTTGCGAGGTGCCGTCGAGATCGGGTGGCACAGGCACTTTTTGGTCTGGCTCGATCGGTTGCACCGACGCGGTCCACAGGCCGTGCGGCAGTTGCTCGCTGCGTTCGATGCGAAACCGGTCGCCGCCCGTGCAGCGCACCATCAGCAGACCGGACTGCACCGTCTCAAGTGAATCGACATACGCCATCGTGCCGATGGGATGGAACTCCTCAGCCTCGCCGGGCCGCCGCACTTCCGAGCCTTGCGTGAGCGAAACCACACCGAACGGGGTCTTGTTGCGATAGCACTTGCCGATCATGTCCAGGTAGCGCACCTCGAAGATGCGCAGCGGCAATTGGCCGAGCGGAAACAACACCGTGCCGAGCGGAAACAAGGGCAGTCGTTGAGGTTGCGGTGTGGGGGTGTCCGGGTTCGACATCTGGTGCAAAAGCGGGTGGATCGCGCCACGAAAGCCGCGCGCGGGTGCCCGAAAAATAGCTGCTGGGACCGGTCGCTATCATCCCATGACCCCAATACATGCGTGCCCGATGCTGTTTCAAATCCTGTCTTTCCTGCTTGACATTGTCATCGGCGCGCTGGCCGGCGCGTGCTTGCTGCGCGCCTACATGCAGCGCCAGCGCATCTCGTTTCGCAATCCGGTCGGCAATTTCATCTTCGCGTTGACCGACTGGCTGGTGCTGCCGCTGCGTCGGGTGCTGCCGACGAAGGGCGGCTGGGACTGGGGCAGCCTGCTCGGCGCCTATTTGCTGATGCTGGCCGAGCAGCTGATCCTCTGGGGGTTGGCGCCGGGCGCAGCGGGGCTGGCCGTGCTGCCGGTGCTGGCGCTGTTCGGAGTGATGCGGCTGGTCATCTCAGGCCTCACCGTGCTCGTCATCGTGAACGCGGTGCTGTCGTGGTTTCCCACAACCCAGTCGTCCATGACCGATGTGCTGAACCAACTGGTGGAGCCGCTGCTGCGGCCGTTCCGCGGCGTAATCCCGCTGATCGGCGGGATCGACTTGTCGCCGCTGGCGCTGCTGGTGTTGTTGCAGATCGCGACGATCGTGCTTGGCAACGTGCAGGGGCAGGTCCTGCGCGGGTTGCTTGCAGGCTGATCGCCAGCAGGCCGATCCACTTCCTGCCGGGCCCAATCCAGCCGGTCAGCTCCCAGCGGCTGCGGCGGCCAGTTGCGCCAGTACGGCAGCAACTTTCGCGATCGTCGCGCTCTCGCCCTGAGCACCGTGGCGGCGTGCGATGAATGTGGGGTCGTTGTAGACCACGAATGTCTGGTCCGCGGCATCGGTATAGACCAGCATCTTCTGCGGCAGATCGATTGCCACGGTCTGCGCAGCGCGCATGAGGGGCGTGCCGAGCGCGGGATTGCCGAACACCAGCAGCCGCGTGGGACGCAGGCTGAGCCCGACCTTGGTTGCATTCGCTGCATGGTCGAGCTCGCCGATCACCTTGAGCGCAGAGTTGCCGGCGACGGCCGTACGCAAACGGTCGAACGTCGTCGCCGCATCGGCGTTGCTGCGCACCGAGATCAACCCTTCGCCGCGGCCGACCGTGTCTGTGCGGCTCACCGTCGGTGCAGTCGGCGCAGAGGCGCCAGAAGCTGTTTCGGAAAAATTCTTCAGCGCCGCAGCGATCATCGGCAGCGTCGCGACATTGCCGACGCCGTAGCGCTGCGCCAGGTAGTCGGCGCCGTTATAGGCAACGCGCGTTTTCTCAGCCGCATCCTGATAGATCAAAATTTTCTGCGGCAGATCGATGCCGGTGAGCTGGTTCACCCGCATCAGCGGGGTGCCGAGTTTCGGGTTGCCGAACAGGATCAGCCGAGTCGGCCGCAGCGGCAACTCGCTCGGCGCGTTTGCGGCGTGGTCGATCCGGGCGAAGACGCCGATCGGCTCGGCTGCAACCAGCTTCGCATCGAGTGCCTCGAAGCTGGCACCGACATCGCGGGTCCCGGAGGCAACGACGAGTCCGGGCACGGCCGAACCACTGCGCGTGTGGCTGCGGTCAAGCGTGCAACCGCCGAGCAGTGTCAGGGCGGCTAGCACGGCGCCAGAGACGTAGCGCCGGATCGATGGGTGGGATTTTTGCATGGGGGAAACTTCGACGGACCGAGCGCCTGGACGACGGCAGGGAAAGATGGCGTTGCCGACGCACTGCCAGCAAGGTCAGTCTACGCCGCAGCACATCCCAAGCCAGAACGCCGAACGTCCGATTCAAATCGGACGGGCGCTGAGAAACTTCACGGCGCGGGCGGTGCGCCCAGCGCGACTTGGCTGGGAACCGGCGCAACATCGGCCAGACATTCGAGGAGGGGTAGAAATCGTCATGTTCGAGCGCCTGCGTCGCTTCATTCCGACCCGTGAGCAGATCGTGGGCAACCGCTGGCTGCGTTGGCTGGGGCCGAGCCTGCTGCATCCGCGGCTCTGGAATTTCAGCCGGCGCGGCGTCGCAGTCGGCGTATCGCTCGGCATCTTCTTCGGTCTGCTGGTGCCGGTGGCGCAGATTCCGCTCGCGGTGGGCGCGGCGGTCGTGTTGCGCGCCAACGTGGCGGTCGCGATGGGCAGCACGTTGGTGACCAATCCGTTCACGTTCGCGCCGATCTACGTGCTGGCGCACCGGTTGGGAGCGCGGCTGCTCGACGCGGAGGAAAATCAAAAAGCCCAAGCCGCGCTCGACCGCGCGGCGGCTGCGGAGAACGACAACGAAAAAACGCGCGGCAAATTGCGCGACCGGGTGATGGGGGTGGGCAAGCCGTTGATCCTCGGCCTCGGGATCATTGCGGTGATTGCAGGTCTTTTGACCTATGCCACGATCATGATCGGCTGGCGCCTGCGCACCGCCTGGGCCTGGCGACGGCGCAAGCGCCAGCAAGCGCCCTGACGAGCGCTTGCACCAGCCCAACGCAAAAAGCCCCTGAGACGTTTCAGTCCCAGGGGCTTTTTCTTAACTGCAACGCTTACAGCGTGTCGATGAAGCTGCGCAGCTTGTCCGAGCGGCTCGGGTGCTTCAATTTCCGCAGCGCTTTGGCTTCGATCTGGCGAATCCGCTCACGCGTCACATCGAACTGCTTGCCGACTTCCTCCAGCGTGTGGTCGGTGCTCATCTCGATGCCGAAGCGCATGCGCAGCACCTTGGCTTCGCGCGGGGTCAAGCTGTCGAGGATGTCTTTCACCACGTCGCGCAGGCCAGCCTGCATCGCGGCCTCGAGCGGTGCGGTGTTGGCGCTGTCCTCAATAAAGTCGCCCAGGTGCGAATCGTCGTCGTCGCCGATCGGCGTTTCCATGCTGATCGGCTCTTTGGCGATCTTCATGATCTTGCGGATCTTGTCTTCCGGGATCTCCATCTTCTCGGCCAGCACGGATGCATCGGGCTCGAAGCCAAACTCCTGCAGATGCTGGCGGCTGATCCGGTTCATCTTGTTGATGGTTTCGATCATGTGCACCGGGATGCGGATCGTGCGGGCCTGGTCTGCAATCGAGCGCGTGATCGCCTGGCGAATCCACCAGGTGGCGTAGGTCGAGAATTTGTAGCCGCGCCGGTATTCGAACTTGTCCACCGCCTTCATCAGGCCGATGTTGCCTTCCTGAATCAGGTCAAGGAACTGCAGGCCGCGATTCGTGTATTTCTTCGCAATCGAGATCACCAGGCGCAGGTTGGCCTCGATCATCTCTTTTTTTGCATGTCGCGAGTTGGCCTCGCCCTCATTCATGCGTTTGTTGATTTCTTTCAATTCGAACAGCGGCACCACCACGCGCGACTGTAGGTCCGCGAGCTTTTGCTGCAAGTCCTGGATTGGCGGGATGTTGCGCTCCATCACCGTGCTCCACGGCTTGCCCGCAGCGGCCTGCTTCTGCACCCACTTCAAGTTCACGATGTTCGACGCGATCCGGTTGCCATTCTTGTCGTAGCCAGAGAAGTCGCGGATGAAGTCTTCTTGCGGGTAGCCGCACTTGTCCACGATGATGCGGCGCAGTTCGCGCTCTTTCTTGCGCACGTCGTCCACTTGGCCCCGCACCATGTCACAGAGTTTTTCGATCGTTTTCGCTGTGAAGCGGATCGTCATCAGCTCGCGGCTCAGGTCGTCTTGTGCCTTCGTGTAATGCGGCGTGCCGTAGCCTTCCTTGTCGTAGACCTTGTGCACTTTCTCGAACATGCCGCGCAGCGTCTCGAAGCGGGTCAGCGCCTCGCGCTTCAATTCTTCAAGCTTCTTGGTCAGCGCTTTGGAGCCCCCGTTGCCGTCGTCGTCGTCTTCCTCGTCGAACTCGTCGAAGTCTTCCTCGGCCACGTAGTCGTCGGCTTCGTTCGGGTTTGAAAATCCGTCCACGATGGTCGAGATCACGACCTTGCCGCTGGCGATGTCGTCCGACATACGCAGCAGCTCGGCAATCGTCGCGGGCGACGCGCTGATCGCTTCCATCATGCGCATCAGCCCGCCTTCGATGCGCTTGGCGATCTCGATCTCGCCTTCGCGCGTGAGCAGTTCGACCGTTCCCATCTCGCGCATGTACATGCGCACCGGGTCGGTGGTGCGACCGAACTCGCTGTCCACGGTGGACAGGGCAGCTTCGGCCTCTTCTTCGGCTTCTTCTTCCGTCGCGGCGGTCGGCCCAGTGTTGTTCAGCAGCAGCGTCTCGGCATCCGGCGTCTGCTCATATACCGCGACGCCCATGTCGTTCAGCATCGAGATCACGACTTCCAGCGTCTCGGCATCGACCAGCTTGTCGGGCAAGTGGTCGGAGATTTCGCCGTGCGTGAGGTAGCCGCGCGTCTTGCCGAGCTTGATCAACGCTTTCAAGCGCACGCGGCGCTTCAACATGTCTTCTTCGGACAGCACGGTCTCGTCAAGCCCGAACTCCTTCATCAAGGCGCGTTCTTTCGCCTTGCTGATCTTCATGCGCAGCGGCTTGACTTTTTCAACCACCGCTGCGGGCTCGCCAGCGGTCGTCGGTGTCGCCGTTTCCTCAGGCACCTCGGTGTCGGTTTCGGTGTCCTCATCGTCCAGTACGATGTCGTCGTCGAGCGTGCTCTTGCCTTTCTTGGCGGCCGGCTTCGGCTTGGCAGCAGCCACTTTTTTGGCAGCACCTTTGGCCGGCGCCTCAGGCTTTGCCGCAACGTCCGGCTTTTTCTTTGGCCCCGCGGCAGCGCTCACAGGCACTGCGACCTTGGTGGTCTTTTCCGGCGCTGGCTTTTTCACCAGCGGTGCAGCCGTCTTGGACGGTTTCGGTGCGACGGGACGGCGGGCCTCGGCATCAACAGATGCGGCGGCGGAGACAGCAGGTTTTCCGGTCTTTGAATTTGGCATGGTCGGGCCCTCGAAATTTCAGTCAGCAAGCGGTTTGATTCGCCTTGAACTCTCGTCTGTGCGTCGCTCGGGTTGCACAGGACAACACGGCGCAGCAAGCGCCAGGCCTCGCATCAAGCGAGCAGCGCACGACAAACAAAAAAGCACAGGCGTCCACGGCAAGGGGAATGGGCGATCATTTGGTGTGCAGCCCTTGCGAGGTGAACCGGCCGAAAGCTCGGCTACGGTGGTGGCGCCGGTCGTGCCTGCATAAGGCATATCGGTTGGCGCTTCGGTTCGGAGGTACTGCTGTCGCACTTGCCGCCAAGGCAAACCTTAGATTATAGGCACCGGGCCAAATTTCAAGGGTGCGTGGCAGCTGTTGCGGGTGCCCGTCGCGCCGGCCTGTCGCGGCGTTGTTTTTAATGCTTTTGCACAGCGCTTTTCAGGCCCATCCGGCGGGCGTTGATCATGCGGTAGCGATCGATTGCCGCCGGATCGGTGGCAACGGACGCCAACGCTTCGGTTTCCTGCAGCTTCAGATGCTCGATCAGCAGTCGGTCGAGCAAGTCGCGCAACTCGGCGGCGGCTTCTGCGTTTTGCGCGGCTTGTGCATCGGCGCTGGCGATGGCGCCGACCAGCACGTCGGGTGAAGTGTCCGCAGATGCTTCAGAATGTTCTGTCGGGTGGGGCGTTGCAGCGGCCAGTTCGGCCGACACCAGCTTGCAGGCCAGCGCCTCCGAGTCGTGTCCGCGCAAACCCTCGCGCAATGCGCCCCACGGCTGCGGGCCGTGTTCGTGCAGTTGCGATTCGAGCCAGACGAACAGCGGGCCATGCGCGCCGGGTAGAGCGCCCAGCAGTTCATGGTCTTCGCCCGACAGGCCGTCCCACAGTGCTGGCGTGGCCAGCAGCAGCCGCACTGCATGGTCGGCCCGGCTGGCCGGCGCGTTGCGCGCACGGCGGCCTTCATTTTCGGATGAAAACCCGCTGTAGCCACGGCCCATGCTGCGTTTGCTGCTATTATTTAGATATCCGGAAGACGACTTGGCTATTGACCGCTGATTCAGTCCCCACAGTTCCGTCAACTCATGGCTGCCCAGCTCAACCGCTTTTGCAATCTCGGCGAGCAACTGGCGCTTCAACGCGCCGTCCGGCAGCGGCAGCCACAGCGCCTTGGCCTGCGCGGCCATGCGCGCGCGTCCTTCTGCATGGCCGAGGTCGCAGCCTTCCCGTGCAACCTCGATCAACTGGCGTGACAGCGGGGTGGCCTGCGCGATGACGCGCGCAAAACCTTCGCGACCGTGTTCTCGCACATAGCTGTCGGGATCGTGCTCACTCGGCAGAAACAAAAACTTGATGCTGCGCAGATCGGTGGCAAACGGCAGCGCCGCATCAAGTGCCTTGCGCGCGGCCCGCTGCCCGGCCGCATCGCCGTCGAATGCGAACACGACTGCATCCGTCACACGGAACAAGAGGCGCACGTGCTCGGCGGTGCATGCGGTGCCCAGCGTCGCGACGCTGTGCGCAAAGCCGTTCTGCGCAAGCGCAATCACGTCCATATAGCCTTCGGTGACCAGTGCCACGCCGGCCTCACGCACCGCCGCGTGGGCTTCGAACAGACCGTATAGCTCGCGCCCCTTGCTGAACACCGGCGTTTCCGGCGAATTCAGGTACTTCGGCTTCTCATCCCCGAACACACGCGCACCGAACCCGATCGTCTCGCCTTTCGGATTGCGGATCGGGAACATCAGCCGATCCCTGAATCGATCGTAGCGGCGTGTGTGCTCGGCGTCGTTCTCATCGTCGGGCCGGATCACCAAGCCGCTTTCCACCAGCAGCGGGTCGTCGTAGCTTGGGAACACGCCGGCCAGGTGGTTCCAGCCTGCTGGCGCATAGCCCAAGCCAAAACGCTTGGCGGTGATGCCGGAGACACCGCGGCGTTTCAGATAGTCGATCGCCAGCGGCGCCGACTTCAACTGGCGGCGATAGGCGTCCGCGGCTTTTTCGAGCACGTCGTGCAGCGTGGCCTGTTGTTTTCTCTGCTCGGCAAAGCGCGCACGCTCCTGCGGCGTGCTGTCGTCGTCGGGCACCTGCATGCCGTACTGGTGCGCGAGATCTTTCACTGCGTCGACAAAGCCCAGGCCCAGGTAGTCGGTCAGAAAACCGATCGCGTTGCCGCTCTTGCCGCAGCCGAAGCAATGAAAGAACTGCTTGGTCGGACTGACCGAGAACGACGGCGATTTTTCCGCATGGAACGGGCACAACCCGGAGAAGTTCGCACCGGTCTTCTTCAACTGCACATGACGGCCGACCAACTCCACCAAATCGGCGCGGCTGATCAGATCCTGCAAAAAAGACTGGGGGATGGACACGCCGGCTATTGTGGCCGCGGCGGCGTGCCCGCCCCAACAAGCCGCTGTAATAAGCTGGCTCCCAGGCCCTGTCCGCAGGGCGTACAAAAAAGGAGACTCATCATGTCCAGCATCTTCGACCAGCAATTGCCCCGCTGCGAGGCCAACTTCGCGCCGCTGTCACCGCTCTCGTTTTTAGAGCGCGCCGCCGACGTCTACCCGGACCGGCTGGCCGTGCTGCACGGCCTCGGCGCCGGCGCACTGCGTCGCGACTGGCGCGAGCTCTACACACGCTGTCGCCAACTGGCCAGCGCGCTGGCGCAGCGCGGGATTGGCAAGAACGACACGGTGGCCGTGATGCTGCCGAACACGCCGCCGATGGTCGAAGCGCATTTCGGCGTGCCGATGGCCGGCGCCGTGCTGAACGCTATCAACACGCGGCTCGACGCGCAGACCGTCGCCTTCATGCTCGATCACGGCGAGGCCAAAGCGTTTATCGTCGATCCGGAGTTCTCGCAGCTGGCAAAAGCGGCCGTGGCGCTGCGCGAACGCAAGGAGCCGTTGCTGCTGATCGATGTGGAAGACGCGCTGTACGTGGGCGACAACATCCGTCTTGGCGATACGACCTATGACGGATTCGTCGCCACCGGCGACCCCGAGTTCACATGGCAACTGCCTGCGGATGAATGGGACGCGATTGCGCTCAACTACACCAGCGGGACCACCGGCAACCCGAAGGGCGTCGTCTATCACCACCGCGGCGCGGCGATCAACGCAATCTCCAACGTGCTCGAGTGGGACATGCCCAAACACGCGGTCTATCTGTGGACTTTGCCGATGTTCCACTGCAACGGCTGGTGCTTTCCGTGGACGGTGGCCGCGCGCGCCGGCGTCAACGTCTGCCTGCGCAAGGTCGAGGCGCAAACCATCTTCGACATGCTCCGCGAGCACGGCGTCACACACTACTGCGGCGCACCGATCGTGCACAGCCTGCTGGTGAATGCGAACGAGGCGATGAAACAAGGCCTGCCAAAAGGCGTGAAAGCCATGGTCGCCGGTGCAGCGCCGCCAGCATCGATGATCGAAGGCATGGAGCGCATGGGGTTCGACCTGACTCACGTCTACGGCCTGACCGAGGTGTATGGCCCGGCCACGGTGTGCGCCAAGCACGAAGCCTGGGACGCGCTCGACATCGGCGAACGCGCGCGGCTGAACGCCCGCCAGGGGGTGCGCTACCACTTGGAGCGCGACGTGCGTGTGCTCGATGGGGTAACGATGCTGCCCGTGCCGCAGGACGGCGAGACGATGGGCGAGATCATGTTCAAAGGCAACATCGCCATGAAGGGCTATCTCAAGAACCCGAAGGCGACACAGGAAGCGTTCGCCGGCGGCTGGTTCCACAGCGGCGATCTGGCCGTGGCCTACCCCGACGGCTACATCAAGATCAAGGACCGGGCCAAGGACATCATTATTTCGGGCGGCGAAAACATCTCATCGATTGAAGTCGAAGACGTGCTGTACCGCCATCCCGACGTGCTGGCTGCGGCCGTGGTGGCCAAGCCCGATGCGCGCTGGGGCGAGACGCCCTGCGCGTTCGTGGAACTCAAAGCCGGCGCGACCACCAAAGCCGACGACATCGTGGCGCACTGCAAGAAGCACCTGGCCAGCTTCAAGGTGCCGCGCACCGTCGTCTTCGGTGAACTGCCGAAAACCAGTACCGGAAAGATTCAAAAGTTCGAGTTGAGAAAGCAGGCAGGGTCGGCAGCGGCGATTGATATTTGAAGCGGCGGTGCGTGGCTGTGCCGTGGTCATTCCGCTGGATCATTGCGAGATTTTTAATCCCTGCTCCACCTGCACCTCGAAGTAGCGCTGAAAGCTGAACGCGATGCTGGCCATCAGCACGCCGGTGCCCACCATCAGTGCGATCACGACTGCGCCGATCGTGATCCAGCTCGTGCCACCGGCTTCGTGCTCGGCGTCGGCACCCGGGTTGTGGCGCGCATTCCAGCGTTCGCGGCTTGCCAGGCCGTAGACGATGGCGGTCAACGCACACGCTGCGATGGTGAAGCCCAGCAGGGGGATCAGCCACCAGCTCAACTGGTCGTCCAAGCCGTACTGCTGCACGCGCTCAATGCCGTACAGGCCCAGCGCGGTTGGGATCGGCAGCAGCCAGCCGATGGTGTCCGACATGCCGTGGAGGTAGAAGCGGTGCAGCCCAAGCGGGCCACCCAGAAATGCGAGCCACGTCGCAACGGTCTTGTTTTTCATCGAGTGCGATTGTGCGGCTGACTCTGGGGGTCGCCCGCTTTGCCGGTCATTCGGGCGCGGTCTTGTCGCCACGACCCACCGCCTTGTCCATCATCACCACGTCGAGCCAGCGGCCAAACTTCCAGCCGCACGATGCGAGGGTGCCGACCGTTTGAAACCCACACGTCCGGTGCAGTTCGATGGAGCCGTGGTTGGCCGAGTCGCCGATCACGGCAATCAGGCGGCGCACGCCGGCAGCGACCGCATCGGCTTCAAGCTGTGCAAGCAATGCGCGGCCGACGCCGTGCCGCATCGCAGCTGGCGCCAGATAGACCGAATCCTCGGCTGAGAAGCGATAGGCCGGCCGCGGCTTGAACCATTGGCAGTACGCATAGCCGATCACCGCGTGGTCCTCTTCAGCCACGAGCCAGGGCAGGCGTTTGACCAGCACGTCGGCGCGGCGGGCGGCGATGTCTTGTGGCGTTGGCGGCTCGGTCTCGAACGTGCCGGTGCCGTGCAGCACGTGATGCGCGTAGAGCGCCGCGACGGCGGGCACATCGTCATCGCGGCTGGGTCGAATGGTGATCATTGAATGGGTCGAAGTTATAATAGAAGGCTTTTCGCGCGACGCCTGCAATAGCTGCGGGGTCTGTCGGCGGTTGATGGTTTCCTTTTGTTCCCCCCTGATTTTCTTTCTCCGGCTTGACCCCGAGCGTCGCGCGTTCACGGTTGGCGCCTCAAGGATAAACACGATGGTTGTGATTCGACTCTCACGCGGCGGCGCCAAAGCCCGTCCCTTTTTCAATATCGTCGTGGCCGACAAGCGCACCCGGCGCGATGGGCGCTTCATCGAGCGCATCGGTTTCTACAACCCGATCGCCAAAAGCCACGAAGAAAGCATCCGCCTCGCGCAGGATCGCCTGAGCTACTGGCGCGGCGTCGGGGCGCAGGCGTCACCGACGGTCGAGCGTCTGATTCGTCAAGCGGCTGCCGCGGGTGGCTTGGCACCGGCCGCTGCAGCAGCCGAGAAGCCGGCCGAAGTCGCTGCGGCCTGATCGGCGCCAGTCAAGCAGACAGGGGTGGGCTGCTGCGCACCATGGGCAGCCGCCCGCATCCGCTCATCTGAATTTGCTGCAGATGGTTGCGCATGATCGCCGGCCTGGAACCTGCCGAGCTGCCGCCCGACGCGATCGAGGTGGCTCGCATCACGGGCGCCTGGGGCCTGAAGGGCTGGTTCAAGCTGCTGGCCCACAGCGCCGATCCAAAGGCGCTTTTTTCTTCCAAACGTTGGTATTTGCTGCCGTCTGAGCGCGGCGCCCGCGCATTCGAAGGCAGCCAGCTGCTGCGTGTTCGCGAAGCCAAGGAGCATGCCGACAGCGTGGTTGCCAGCGCGCACGACGTGGCCGACCGCGACATGGCGCAAGCGTTGGCTGGCGCGCGGGTGTTCGTTGCGCGTTCTAGCTTCCCCACAGCGCAAGCCGACGAGTTCTACTGGGTCGATCTGATCGGCCTCGGTGTCATCAACCGCGAAGGCGAGGTGCTTGGTACGGTGCGTGAATTGTTGTCGACCGGTGCCCAGACCGTGTTGGTGATTGAGGTGCCGGTCGAAGTGGGCTCGGGCGCCCCCCGAGACCGCATGATTCCGTTTGTCGCTGCTTTTGTCGACGAGGTGGATCTGGCAGCGCGCCGCATCACTGTCGATTGGCAGCCCGACTACGAGTGACGGCGCAACTGCCGATGCAACGCCGCGCGCTGTTCCCCATGCAACGCCGCGCGCCGATTGATTGGCGTGTGGGTGTCAGCATGCGACGTCCCCGATTGCCTTGAGCTCCAGCGGCCAGGCCCGCGACGCTGGCGTGCCCACCGGCCGCTTTTCCGATCTGACCGGTCAGCGCGCATTCATGCGGCTGTGGTTCGCGCGGCTGTTCGGCACAGCCGCCAATCAAATGGTGATGGTGGCGGTCGGCTGGCAGATGTACGACTTGACCGGCAGTGCCTGGGACCTCGGGCTGGTTGGGCTCTACCAGTTCGTGCCGGCGTTGTTGCTCACGTTGGCGGCAGGGCACGTCGCCGATCAGTACCGGCGCGACCGGATCGTTGCAGCTTGTGTGAGCGCACAAGCCGTGGTCGCGCTGACGCTTGCGGCGGCTGCCCACGCGCATTGGGCCACGCGCGAACTGCTGCTTGGACTGTCGGTCGTGCTCGGTGCGGTGCGCGCATTCCAGATGCCCGCGCAGCAGGCGCTCACGCCGCTGCTGGTGCCCGCCCCAATGCTCGCGCGAGCGATGGCGTTCAGCTCAGCTGGCTCGCAAGCCGCGATCATTGGCGGGCCGGCGGTCGGTGGTGTGCTGTTCGTCGCCGGTGCAGCAACGGTGTATGCGGTGTGTGCCGCGTTGCTCGTGATTGGCGTCGTGCTGATGCTGCGGCTCGGCTTCGTTCACGTGCCGCCGCCGCGCCGGCCGGTCACGCTGGACACCTTGCTGTCCGGGGTGCGCTTCATCTGGCGCGCGAAGTTGCTGCTGGGCGCAGTGTCGCTCGATCTGTTCGCCGTGCTGCTGGGCGGGGCCACAGCGCTTTTGCCAATTTATGCAAAAGACATCTTGCTGACCGGTCCCTGGGGCCTTGGCCTGCTGCGCGCGGCGCCGGCGGTGGGCGCGCTGGTCATGTCGGTCGTGCTCACGCGCTGGCCGATGGAGCGCAAGGTCGGCCCCAAGTTGCTGTGGGCGGTGGCGCTGTTCGGCCTGTGTATGGTGGTGTTCGGGTTGTCGACGAACCTCGCGTTGTCGATGGCCGCCTTGGCGGTCTCGGGCGGCGCCGACATGGTCAGCGTGGTGGTGCGCCAGACGCTGGTGCAGTTGGAGACGCCCAACGACATGCGCGGCAAGGTCGGTGCGGTGAATTCCGTCTTCATCGGCGCGAGCAACCAGTTGGGCGAGTTCGAATCGGGTGCCACAGCCGCACTGCTGGGGCCGGTGGGCTCGGTGCTGCTGGGCGGCATCGGCACGCTGGCGGTGGCTGGGCTCTGGTCGCAAATCTTTCGCAGCCTGGCGCAGCGCGACAAGATGACGGCATAGCGCTGCGGGCTATTCCGTCATCATCGACCCCATGCGTTTTGACGTCGTCACCTTGTTCCCTGAGCTGTTCGCGCCGTTTACCACCGCCGGTGTCACGCGGCGCGCGTTCGACTCTGAACAGCTTAAACTGCGCTGCTGGAACCTGCGCGATTTTGCCGACGGCACCTATCGGCGCGTGGACGACCGGCCGTTTGGCGGCGGCCCCGGTATGGTGATGCTGGCCGAGCCGCTGGCCCGCTGCGTCGAGGCGATTCGCATCGATCGGGGCGCGCACGCCGTCGCGGCGCCGGTGGTACTTTTTTCACCAGTGGGCAGCCGCATCGATCATGCGGTGGTGGCCGACTTTGCCAGCGAGCCAACGGCAGGCGCGATCTTGATTTGTGGCCGCTACGAAGGGTTGGATCAGCGCTTCATCGACGCCTGCGTTGACCGGCAGTTGAGCCTTGGCGACTTCGTGCTGTCGGGTGGCGAGATCGCTGCGATTGCGTTGCTGGACGCAGTAGCCCGTTTATTGCCGGGTGTGCTGCACGACCCCGACAGCCACACATTCGACAGCTTCAACCCCGCCGTGCAGGGTCTGCTCGACTGCCCGCACTACACACGGCCCGAACAATGGCGCGGGCAGGGCGTGCCCGAGGCGTTGCTGTCCGGACACCACGCGCGCATCGAGCAGTGGCGACTTGAGCAGCGGCGCGCCTTGACACAGCAATTGCGGCCTGACTTGTTTTCCGCTGAAACGCACAAGGCACCGAAACGTCAAAAGTTATAATCGAGGGCTAAGCTTTTTCCGATCCTCTGCCTGGTTGACGGTTTTGTTGATGTTTTTCAACCCGTCCCGCTCGGTGTCTCAGGTGAACAGAGACCCAGCGGCAGCTCCCCGCCTGGCGCGGGCACGATCGATTTGAGGAATTTATGAATCTCATCCAGACGCTGGAGCAAGAAGAAATCGACCGCCTGGGCAAGAAGATCCCTGTCTTCGGCCCAGGGGACACGGTGATCGTCAGTGTGAACGTGGTCGAAGGCGCGAGGAAGCGCTTGCAGGCTTACGAAGGCGTTGTGATCGCGATGCGCAATCGCGGCCTCAACAGTGGCTTCACGGTGCGCAAGATCTCGAGCGGCGAGGGCGTTGAGCGCACGTTCCAGACCTACAGCCCGCTGATTGCCGGTATCGAAGTCAAGCGCCGCGGCGATGTGCGCCGGGCCAAGCTGTACTACCTGCGTGAGCGCAGCGGCAAGTCGGCGCGGATCAAGGAAAAGCTGCCGTTCCGCATCAAGCTGCCGGCCGGCGAGAAGTAGGCTTCCCGCACCCTTCAGTCGGCAACCACTGCCGCTTGGATGAAAACCGCCTCAGGCTTCAGCGCTTTTGGCGGTTTTTTCATGCCGCATTGCCTGCAATGACCACGATTGACATTCCCAGGGTGACGCCGCCAGGCACATCCAGCCTGCCGAGCTTCGATCCGCGAAAAGTACCGATCGTGGGGGCCGACGAAGCGGCACTGCCCGCCGTGCCACAGGCCGACCTGCGGCCTGAAGCGCTGCGTGCGCGCTTTGCCAGTCCGCCGGTCTGGCAGCCGGAACTCGTGCAGGAACGCAAATTCCTGCCAAACCGCAGCCCTGCGCGCGCCGCGGTGCTGATCCCGATCGTGCTGCGTGGCCCGAATGCTTCCACGGTGCTGCTGACCGAGCGCACCGCGCATCTGTCGACGCATTCCGGCCAGGTCGCGTTCCCGGGCGGCAAGTCGGACCCGGAGGATGCCGATGCAGTGGCCACCGCGCTGCGCGAAGCACATGAGGAAGTCGGCCTGGACCCGCGCTTCGTCGAAGTGATCGGCAGCCTGCCTGAGTACGTGACCGGCAGCTCGTTCATCATCACGCCCGTGGTGGCACTGATCGACCCCGCGTTTGAGTTGCGCGCCAATCCCTATGAAGTGGCTGCTGCGTTTGAAGTGCCGCTTGCTTTCTTGATGGACCCGGCGCAGCACCGGCGCCACGCATTCGAGTGGGAAGGCGCCCGGCGCGAGTGGTATTCGATGCCTTGGCAAGACGGCGCGCACGAGCGTTTTGTCTGGGGCGCCACCGCCGCCATGCTGCGCAATCTGTATCGGTTTTTAAGCGCTTGACCACGCCGGTCTTGCGCTTGGGGAGGGTAAGGCGGTGTTGAAGGCGCGACCTATCATCCGTGCATGATTTTCTTCGCGATCGTCTGCGCGCTGCTGCTGGAGCAAGCCTGGCCTCTGGCGCGCCGCAACCCGCTGCAGGCAGGGCTGCGCCGCTGGGCGCGCTGGACCGGCCGCAACTTTGATGCAGGCGATTCCGCACACGGCGTGATCGCCTGGAGCATCTGCATCGGGCTGCCGGTGGCTGCGGTGGTGGGACTGCACTGGGTATTGCAGACCGGCATCGGCTGGCCGGCTGCGATGCTGTGGGACATTGCGGTGCTCTACGCGACGCTCGGTTTTCGGCAGTTCAGCCGCCATTTCACGGGCATTCGGGAACAGCTTGCGCGCGGCGATGAAGCCAGTGCACGCGCACGGCTTGCGCAGTGGCAGCAAGTCGACACACACGACGTGCCGCAGGTCGAACTCGTGCGGCATGTGATCGAAGCATTCGTGTTGACTGCGCATCGGCGGGTGTTTGGCGTGCTGGCCTGGTATTCGGTGCTTGCTGCGCTGGGTCTCGGGCCAGCCGGTGCGGTGCTGTATCGGCTGGCCGAGTTCGTTGCCCGTTACTGGCGGCGGCGCGACGCGATGTCGGCGAACGGTGCGTTGCGCCGCGTCACACGCGTTTGCTGGCATGTGATCGACTGGTTGCCCACGCGGCTCACCGCAGCGAGCTTCGCGGTGGTCGGCAGTTTTGAGGAGGCGATCGACGGCTGGCGTCGGCACGCACGCCAGTTCCCGGATGACAACGACGGCGTGATTCTGGCCGCGACCGCAGGCGCTCTGAATGTGCGCCTGGGCGGCGCCGCGTTGGAGTCTGCGGCGGACTATCCCTCCACCGGCGCACAGGGGCTGGACGACTCGGACTCCTTGCCGCGGCCACTGGCAAGCGTGCCGACGCCGGGGCGTGATGCTGAACTTGCCCATCTGCGCGGCGTGGTTGGGCTGGTCGGCCGTTCGGTCGTGATGTGGTTGGTACTGCTTGCGCTGCTGACGCTCGCGCGGTTGCTGTAGCAACCGAATGGATGCAACCGAACTGCCAAGTCTGGCCCGCATGTTCTGGCCCACCTGTCTGCGCGATTCGGCTTCGGCAGCTGGTAGCCTGAATCGCCGCAGCCAATCGCACCGCTCGGCCGTCAGTACGTCTTCGGCTGGCTCAACTCGGTGAACAGATCGCAATAAATCTTGTAGCGGCCGATGATGGATGGGCCTAGGTCGATGCCGCTTTTGTGCGCGTTTGCTGGATCGGCAGTCTGCTGCGCCGCGACGGCAGTCACCAGTTCGCAGCCAGGTTCGTGCCGGTGCGTGCAGTTGTGAAATCGGCAGTGTTCGGTCAGCGGCGCCAAGTCCGGCATCAACTTCGCCAGCTGCATCGGGTCGATATGCGCCAAGCCGAACTCCTGAAATCCGGGCGAATCGATCAGCGCGCTTCGGCGCTCCGCGTCGAGCCAGTACAGCGTGGTGCTGGTGGTCGTGTGCTTGCCGGAGTTCAGCGCCTTGGAGGTCTCCCGCGTGGCCGCTGCGGCGCCCGGTGCGAAGCGGTTCGTGAGCGTGCTTTTCCCGGTGCCGGAGGGCCCGAGGACCAGCGTGACCTGGCCGTCAAGCCGTTCGCGCAAATGGGCCGCGCCAGAGTCTGCCGCATCGGTCAGCGCCAGCGGCAACACCTCATACCTCATGGCCGCGTAGGGCGCAAGCCGCTGCCATGCGGCGGCAAACGGCACAATCAGGTCTTGCTTGTTCAGGCCAATCAGCGGCGTAATTTGCTGGGCTTCGGCAGCGATCAGCGCACGTGCGAGTTGCGATTCCGAAAACACCGGATTGGCCGCCAGCAGGATCAACACCTGATCCAGATTCGCCGCAAAGGCCTTGCTGCGCAGTTCGTCTTGTCGCCAAAACAGGTTGCGGCGCGGATCGATCGACTGGATGGTGCCTTCGTCTGTGCTCGGTTGCCAGCGCACCCGGTCGCCCACCAGCACTTCGCTTTTTTTGCCGCGCGGGTGGCAGATCAAACGCTGGCCGTCGTCGGTCTCGACCACGCAGTGCCGGCCGTAGCCCGCCACCACCAGACCCGTGCGCAGGTGTCCTGCGGCCGATGCATTGCTGCTCAATGGCGGCCCCGAGATACGGGATGCCGCAATCGATCAGCCCAACAACGCATCGGTTTGCCGCGCTGCTTCGACGTCAAGTGCACACAGGCCGCCGACGGCGGGCGTTGACCAGCGAACCCGCACCTCGCTGCCCGACTCGATCGATGCGCGCGCGGGGGCATGGCCCAACTGCCGAACAACCCAGCCGAGCGCATTCACAAAGCCGAGGCACTCAGCGAAATCGGCAAAGCGAAACGATTTTTCAATCGCCACCTGCGGGCCTTCGCCGTCGAGTCGCCAGCCACTGACATGCGTCAGGCCTGCTACGATTTGCGTAGCATTCAATGAGACAGAGTCGGGCGCAGGGGGCCGATTCGGCTTCGCAAACAACATGTCAGGCATGCTGGATCGACGGCACGAGCCGCTCGAGCCGTTCTGCCGCGCTCGGGTGCGAATAGTAGAAACGCACGTAGAGCGGGTCCGGTGTCAGCGTTGCTGCATTGTCCTCGTACAGCTTGAGCAACGCCGCCGACAGATCGCCGCCGCTGGTCTGCTGCACCGCGTACGCATCGGCTTCGAATTCATCGCGGCGCGACAACTGCGCGGCCAGTGGCGAGATGAAAAAACTGAACACCGGCAAAGCCATCATGAACAGCAGCAGCGCCAACGCGTCGTTCGGCGCACCCGCCGTAAGGTTCGGTGTGACGCCCAGGCCACTGTAGAACCATGGCTTGGCCGACAGCCAGCCGAGCAGCGCAAAGCCCAGGAAGCTCAAGGCGAACATCAGCGCGATCCGCTTGATCACGTGCTTGTGCTTGAAATGGCCGAGTTCGTGTGCGAGCACGGCGTCCACCTCGTTCGGTGCCAGCCGCGCCAGCAGCGTGTCGTAGAACACCACGCGCTTGGCTGCGCCGAAACCGGTGAAATACGCATTGCCATGCGCACTGCGCTTGCTGCCGTCCATCACGAACAGGCCGTCGGCTGCAAAGCCGCAGCGCTGCATCAGCTGCGTCACACGCGTCCTCAAGACCTCGTCGGCCAGCGGCTCGAACTTGTTGAACATCGGCGCGATGTAGACCGGATAGACCACCAGCAGCAGCAGGTTGAAGGCCATCCAGGCGCCGGCCGCCCAGAGCCACCAATAGGTGCCGGCCGCGCTCATGAGCCAGAGCACCAGCGCGGCGATCGGCAGTGCAATGATGGCACCGAAGACGGTCGACTTGACCAGATCGGTCAGCCAGAGCTTCCCGCTCATGCGGTTGAAGCCAAAGCGTTTTTCGATGCCGAACGTTTTGTAGAGCGAAATTGGCAGCTCGAGCAGCCCACCGATCACCGCAAACGCGCCGAGCAGCGCCAATTGCTGACCCATCCCAGGGCCGAGCACGCCCAGCAGCGCGCGGTTCAGCGCATCGAGCCCGCCCAGCAACGTCCAGCCGATCAGCAGCGCTGCGCTGAACGCCGCATCGAGCAGGCCGAAGCGGGTCTTGGCGATGGTGTAGTCGGCTGCGCGTTGATGCGCGGTCTTGCTGACGTGGTCGACGAACGCGGGTGGAACGGCGTCGCGGTGTTTTGCGACGTAGCGAATCTGGCGCGACGCGAGCCAGAACTGCACCAGCAGCATCACGATCACGGCCACTGCGAAAGCCACAGTGAGCGCAAAAGCGGCAGAAAGAAAGTCGTTGGATTCAGGCATGGATGCGCAGAAGTTTAGGCGCTTGTCGCGCGGGCAGGTCGCTTGGGGGGCATCCACGACAATCAATGCCATGCCCGATACCCAGCTTCCCTCGCAGCTTCCTCTTGACCCAGCCGCAATTGCGCCTGGCGCCACCACCACACCCTTGGCCGCAGACGACGGCTCCCTGGCGAAGTCAGAGCACAACCTCGTCTGGCTCGATTGCGAGATGACGGGGCTTGACCCGGAAATAGAGCGCATCATCGAAATCGCGGTCGTCGTGACTGGGCCGCATCTGACGCCACGCGTGGAAGGCCCGGTGCTCGTGATCCACCAGAGCAATGAGCTGCTCAGTCGGATGGACGTCTGGAATACGAAGACGCACGGCGCGAGCGGCCTGACTGCGAAGGTCAAGGCATCGACGCTGACGGAAGTCGATGCGCAGCAGCAGATCATCGATTTTTTAAGTGCTTATGTGCCGAAGAGCGGCTCGCCCATGTGCGGCAACACGATCGGGCAGGACCGGCGGTTTCTGGCGCGCTACATGCCGAAGCTTGAAGCGTTCTTTCACTATCGCAATCTGGACGTCAGCACGCTCAAGGAGCTGGCAAAGCGCTGGCGTCCAGAAGTCGCGGCCTCGTTCAAGAAGCAGCAAAAGCACACTGCGCTGGCCGACGTGCATGAGTCGATCGACGAACTCGAGCACTACCGCGACCGATTCCTGCGCATGAGTGACTGACAGAGCCATTCAGGTTAGGTAAAAACCCGTATCCATGCGATAATCGGTGGCTGCACTTCAGAAGTGCCATGCGGGGTTCCCAAACAGCACCTCGCTGAGCTCGAAGTTGTGCAATTTGTGCATCTGCCTTTCGCATTTGATCGCGCGGCCAGCACTTGGAAGATGTCACTCGGGTGTGCGCCTTGCACGTTTCAGCGACAAAAGCCGAGGAGCCCCGCAGAGAGATCACTCAAGCGGCAATATCCAAAAATTGCCCCAAGGTTGCAACCCGCTTCCAATGCCGACTTCGTCCGGTGTTGTGCAAACGGCCAAGCAGCTCGGAGCTTCGCTGAAATGGTCGATGTTTTTGAACCATTTGGCGCGGCTGCCTGCAACTTTGAACCGTTGCGGTGCCTGCCATGAGCGTGAGCAAAACACCATGACCGACGCATTCAACGCGGGCAACGATTTTTCGTCTGCCGATTCCCACAACGATACCGAAACCACCCCCGACCGGCAGATGGCCGGCAACAGTGTGCAGCCCGAGCCTCAGGCCGAAGAAGCTGAAGTTCTGGAAGTCACCGAGACACCTGAGGTGCCCCTTGCGCCGAACGGCTTCATGCTGTTTGGCCTCGAGCCCGAACTGCTGCGCGCTGTCGAAGACCTCGGCTACCAGCAGCCGACGTCCGTTCAGCAGCAGACCATTCCGCTTGCGCTGGAAGCCGATGCCGATGGCCGCTCGACGAACGACCTGATGGTCTCGAGCCAGACCGGCAGCGGCAAGACCGCCGCATTTTTGCTGCCAGTGCTGCAGACTTTGCTGAAGCAGCAAGCCGCCGCCGAAGCCGCCGAAAAGGCCGAGTTCGAGCGTGCCCGCGCAGAAGCCGAAGCCAGCGGCGAAGCCATGCCGAAGAAGCCAAAGCGCAAGGACCCGACCAACACGCGTCACTTCAAGCCTGCTGCCCCGGGTGCGCTGGTGTTGTGCCCCACGCGAGAACTCGCGCAGCAGGTCGCGCACGACGCGATCGAGCTGGTCAAACACTGCCGTGGCCTGCGGGTTGCCAACGTGATTGGCGGCATGCCGTATCAGTTGCAGATTGCGCGGCTGCAAAACGCGAATCTCGTGATTGCGACGCCGGGCCGGTTGCTCGATTTGCAACGCTCGTCGCAGTTGCGGCTCGATGCGGTGCAGTTTCTCGTGATCGACGAAGCCGACCGCATGCTGGACCTGGGCTTTGCCGATGATCTGGCCGACATCAACGCACTCACGATCGACCGGCGCCAGACCATGATGTTCAGCGCCACGCTGGCGCCGCGCATCCAGCAGCTCGCGTTGCGCGTGATGCGCAATCAGGGTGCGTCGGTGCGCCGTATTCAGGTGGACAACCCGCAGGAACGCCACAGTAACATCACGCAGAAACTGTTCTGGGCCGACAACCCGCAGCACAAGCGCAAGCTGCTTGACCACTGGCTGCGCGACACCACGATCGATCAGGCGATCGTGTTTGCGAGCACCCAGATCGAGTGCGATTCGCTGGCAGGGGATTTGCAGCAAGCCGGCTTCTCGGCGGTGGCGCTGCACGGCGCGCTGAGCCAGGGCTTGCGTAACCGCCGCCTGATGGCACTTCGCCAAGGCCAAGTGCAGATCCTGGTGGCAACCGATGTCGCCGCGCGCGGCATCGACGTACCCACCGTTACGCACGTATTCAACTTCGGCCTGCCGATGAAGGCGGAAGACTACACGCACCGCATCGGTCGCACTGGCCGCGCCGGTCGCGACGGGCTGGCCGTGAGCTTTGCCGAATTTCGCGATCGCCGCCGCATCTTCGACATCGAAGCGCTGACCCGTCAGCCGCTAAAGACCGACGTGATCGCTGGCCTGGAGCCACAGCAACGGGCGCCGAGCGCGCCTCGGAGTGGCTTCGGCGGTCGTGGCGGCGAGCGCGATTACAGCGCGCCGCGCGGTGGTCGTCGCGAAGGTGGCGGTGGTGGGGCGCCGCGTGGCAACAGCGGTTGGGCAGGCGGTGGCAACGGTGGCGGTCGTTTCGATGCCGATCGTCGAGGCGGTGGCAGGGGCGAACCGTCACGCGACTTCGGTGGCGGTGGTGGTGACCGATTCCAGCGCGACTGGCAGCCTGCCGGTGCACGGACTGGCGGCAGCAGTGAGCCGTGGCGCGATGCAGCGCCAGTGGGCGACGGCCAGCAGCGGCGCGGCGGCGGCGAGTTCGTCGATCGGCGCCCACCCATGGACAGCCGAGGTGCACATGACCGACCGGCACGCCCAGCCGGCACGGGCAAAGTATTCGTGCCGCGCGACGCGGCAAAAAAGCGCACGGTCCGACCGACGCGCTGACGCGGGTACCAGCAGCTGCGCTGACTGGTGCGGCTGCTGGTCAGCCGTCTGATCCGCTTGCAGGTTGGCTATTCGAAATGACAGATGTAGTGATAAGCCGTGTCGACGCGAATTTCGAACGACGTATCGGCTGGGATCGAAAACGATTCGCCTGGGCTTGACGCCGACCATGCGTCATTGGTGCTGTCCAGCCGGTACTCGCACCGGCCCGCGACACATTCCATGCGCTCGGCTGCAGCGGTGGTGAAGCGCAACGTGGCTGGCAGGATCACGCCGATGCTTTTCTTGCTGCCGTCTGCCAGCTGCAGGCCGTGGCTCACGCAGCGGCCTTCGAAATACACATTGGCGACCGTGCCGACCGTTGCGTTGGCCAGGGATTGCGTGGGCATGAATAATCGTCCTTCAAAGTGATGAGTCGTTGCGATCGTCGCACGGCGATCGATCTTGAAACGCGCCCCAGATGCAGGCCCGATTGTTGCAGTTGACGCCCTATGCAGATGAATACATTGAACGACTGGCTGGCCTATGCCGAGCAGTTGCACCCAGCTGGCATTGCGCTCGGTCTGGACCGTGTGCGCCGAGTTGCCGAGCGGCTCGACTTGCGGTTGACCTGCCCGGTCATCACGGTGGCTGGCACCAACGGCAAAGGGTCGACCTGCGCCATGCTCGAAGCGGTGCTGCAACGTTCGGGCTGGCGCTGCGGCGTGTACACCTCCCCGCACCTGATTCGTTTCGAGGAACGCTGTCGCATCGGCGGCGAGGTGATCAATGGTACGGCGCTGCTACCGCACTTCGAAGCGGTCGAGCGCGCACGCACGGGTGCCGATAGGGCAGATGGTTCTGAAGCGGTCGAGTTGACCTATTACGAGTTCACCACGCTTGCGATTCTGCGTCTGATGGCGCAATCGGGTATCGACGTGGCGGTGCTTGAAGTGGGGCTCGGCGGGCGGCTCGATGCGGTCAACATCATCGATGCCGATTGCGCAGTCATCACAAGCATTGACCTCGACCACATGGAGTACCTTGGGGCCGACCGCGAATCGATCGGCTTTGAAAAGGCTGGCATCATGCGGGCCGGCCGGCCGGTGGTTGTCAGCGATCCGTTGCCACCAGCGAGCATCGAGCAGCATGCAAACGCCATTGGCGCCGACCTGTGGATGGCGGGCCGTGACTTCTCGCTAACGGGTGTCGCCGGCAGCGAACGGCTGCAGTGGGGGTGGAGCGCTTCGACTGAGCGCGGTGGGCGCCGTTACAGCGGCTTGGCCTATCCGGCATTGCGTGGTGCCAATCAACTGGTGAACGCAGCCGGTGTGCTCGCCGCGCTGACGGCAATGCGCGAGCGGTTGCCCGTCAGTGCGCAGGCGCTGCGCGGTGGGCTGTCGCTGGTCGAGTTGCCGGGCCGGTTCCAGCTGCTGCCGGGCCAGCCGGCGGTCGTGTTGGACGTGGCACACAATCCGCACGCAGTGGCCGCGTTGACGGCAAACCTCGATGCGATGGGTTTTTATCCGGTCACACACGCCGTGTTCGGTGCAATGGCGGACAAGGATCTGCCGACCATGCTGCGCCGCATTGCGCCGTTGGTGGACCGCTGGTATTTCTGCGATCTGCCGACGCCGCGCGCGGCCAAATCGGGCGATTTGAAAGTGGTGTTTGATGCGCTTAACAACCCCGTCAAGGCCACGGCCCGATGCTTTGCCAATCCGCTTGAGGCGTATGCTGCAGCGGTCGCTGAGAGCACCCCGGCTGATAGAATCATCGTGTTCGGATCGTTCGTTACGGTGGGTGCCGTGATGGCTGCCAACGGACACTGAATCGCGGTCCGGCCGCAGCCCCGGAAATCCTTTTTTCAACCAGCGGATGCGTTGAAACCGGCTGCGCTCGGCCAATCATTTTTCTCCCATGGCACTCTTCAGACCCCGATCAATCGGCCGCGACACGGAAAATC
The DNA here is from genome assembly GCA_038200275.1 of Burkholderiales bacterium. Taxonomy (GTDB): domain Bacteria; phylum Pseudomonadota; class Gammaproteobacteria; order Burkholderiales; family Burkholderiaceae_C; genus JBBPYC01. The sequence continues at coordinate 19,350 of JBBPYC010000031.1, read as the reverse complement.
GCCGCAATCCGAAAGGCTCGGCCGAATCGGTGGAATCGATGCGTCGGCGTGCGCGGCATCGGCTGATTGGTGCGGCGGTTTTGGTGGCAGCCGGCGTGGTGGGTTTTCCGCTGTTGTTTGACACCCAGCCACGACCGGTTGCGAAAGACATCCCCATTGAGTTGCCGGAGCGCAATGCGCTCAAGCCGACCGATGTGACCGGTTCGCCGGTTGCACCTGCGGCCAGCGGTGCAGCAATTGCTGCTGCACTGCCGCTGGCGCGGTCCAGTGCAGCAACAGCGGGGCGCGATCCGGTTGCTGCCTCCGTGAAGGCATCGCCCAGTGGTCCCGACGTGAAGAAGTCCGATTCGGTCGTCCAGGCCGATTCCGCGCCCGAGCCCGATCCAAGCACCGACCGACCTCGCAAATCTGCGGCCGAAGCGAAAGCTGCCGCAGAAAAGGTTGCCGAGAAGCCGCCAGAACGCGCGGCCGAGAAAAGTCGTCCTGCTGAGCGTGAGCCCGCCAAGGCGACGGCTGCAGCCGCACCGATCGAGCGGCCCGGACCGAAGCCGCCTTCCCGCGACGAATTGCGCATCGCCAAGCTCGAGGAGTCTGCGCGCGCTCGTGCGTTGCTGCAGGGCAGGAGCGAGAAGGAGGCGGCAGCGGCGGCGGCTTCGGTAGGCCGACGCTACGTGGTGCAGATTGGTGCGTTCTCGGAGCCGGAGCGCGCTCGTTCGGCGCGTACCAAAGCGGAGCGCGCAGGCGTCAAGACGTTCATGCAGGAAACCAAGATTGGCTCCGACACCTGGATTCGGGTTCGGGTGGGGCCGTTTGCGACACGGGCCGAGGCCGACGATGCGGCGTCGAAGCTCAAAGGTGTGAGCTTGCCCGCGTCAATCCTGACGATGTAGCAGTGGGGCAACGCCCGATTGCGACTGTGCAGCGGCCGACCTCACTTGCGCCTGGCGGATGACTGCTGTCGACTGGGGCCTGATCGTCGTGCTGGCGGTATCGCTGCTGCTCGGCGCGTGGCGCGGGCTGGTTTACGAAGTGCTGTCGCTGGTGTCCTGGATTGGGGCGTTTTTATTCGCCCAGTGGCTGGCGCCTTCGCTCGCGTCGCATTTGCCGCTCGGGGATCTGGCGGAGCCGCTACGTTACGCCGCGGCGTTCGCGTTGGTGTTCATCCTGACTGCTTTTATCGGCGGACTGCTGGTGTCGTTGATCAAGAAGGCGGTAAACGCGGTGGGCTTGCGACCAGTGGACCGGGCGCTGGGCGTGGTGTTCGGTCTGGCGCGTGCCATGGTGTTGTTATTGGCGGTTGCGGTGGTTGCGGGCTTGACACCGCTCGGACAGAGCCCGGTCTGGCGCGAGTCGGCAGGCGCGCCGTATTTAAATGCATTGCTGGTGTGGATCAAGCCGTCGCTGCCGCAGACCTTCGCGCGGTATATCTTTTGAGGTTGGCTCTGAGCGTGCGTGGCTTGGGGCGAAACCGTTGTTGCTGATTTCCGAAGGAATCCATTCTCATGTGCGGAATCGTCGGCATCGTCGCCAAGACCCCTGTCAATCAGCTGCTCTACGACGCGCTGTTGCTGTTGCAGCATCGCGGCCAGGATGCAGCGGGCATCGTCACAGAGCAGCAGCGCAAGTTCTTCATGCACAAGGCGCGCGGCATGGTGCGCGACGTGTTTCGCACGCGCCACATGCGCGCGCTGCCTGGCGACAGCGGTATCGGCCAGGTGCGCTATCCGACCGCCGGTGACGCGTTCGACGAACACGAAGCGCAGCCGTTCTATGTAAACGCACCGTTCGGCATCGTGCTGACCCACAATGGCAACCTGACCAATGCAGCTGCGCTGCGTACCGAGTTGTTCAACACCGATCACCGGCACATCAACACCGAAAGCGATTCTGAAGTGCTGCTCAACGTGCTGGCGCACGAGCTCGACCGTGCCACGCAAGGTCAGCCGCTGCGCCCGCAAGATGTGTTTACGGCGGTCGGCCAAGTGCATCGGCGCGTCCGAGGGTCGTACGCGGTGATTGCGCTGATCGCAGGCCACGGCCTGGTTGCGTTCCGCGATCCGCATGGCATTCGTCCGCTGTGCTACGGACACAGCGCGGACGGCACGGTGATGTTCGCCAGCGAATCGGTGGCACTTGAAGGCACCGGCCATACGTTGGCACGCGACGTAGCGCCCGGCGAGGCAATCTTCGTTGACGCCCAAGGCGCGGTGCATGCGCAGCAGTGCGCAACGCGTACCACCCTCACGCCGTGCATCTTCGAGTTCGTCTATCTTGCGCGGCCCGATTCGGTACTGGACGGTATCTCTGTCTACAAGGCGCGCCTGAATTTAGGCGAAACGCTTGCCAAACGCGTGATCTCCACGTTGCCACCGAACCTCATCGACGTGGTGATCCCCATACCGGAGTCGAGCCGACCGAGCGCGATGCAACTCGCCCAACTGCTCGGCAAGCCGTACCGCGAAGGTTTTGTGAAGAACCGCTATGTGGGCCGCACTTTCATCATGCCGGGCCAGGCGGTGCGTAAAAAATCGGTGCGCCAAAAGCTCAATGCGATCCCGAGCGAATTCGCTGGCCGCAACGTGCTCTTGGTGGACGATTCGATCGTGCGCGGCACCACGAGCCGCGAGATCGTGCAAATGGCGCGCGACGCCGGTGCGCGGCAGGTGTATCTGGCCAGCGCGGCGCCGCCGGTGCGCTATCCCAATGTCTACGGCATCGACATGCCGACTGCGACCGAACTGGTTGCCAACGGCCGCACGGTTGAGCAGATCCGCGCGATGATCGGCTGCGACGCGTTGATCTACCAGGACATGGAGGGAATGAAGGCCGCTGTGCGCGCGGGCGCAATGAAGTCCGCAATGGCGGCTGGAAGCAATCTGCCCGAGGCGTTCGACGCATCGTGCTTCGACGGCATCTACGTGACCGGCGACATCACCGCAGAGGATGTGGAGCGGCTTGGCGTGAGCCGCCAGCTTGCTCACAGCGCCGATGAGGACGACTCCGACGACGCGGGCAGTCGGATCGAGCCAGCCGACAGCGCGCGGATGGCCTTGCCCGACCCAAACTGACGCGTCCCAACGCAGATTCCTTTTTTGGCTGTTCGCATCCGTGCATCGATAGGACCGATTCCTTGACCGCATCCGAAACTTCATTGCCGCCGGGCCTGCACCGTGACACGCTCGCGCTGCGCATCGCGGTTGAACGCAGCCAGTGGGGCGAGCATTCCGAGGCGCTGTATCTGACCAGCGGCTTCGTGCAGCCCGACGCAGAGACTTCTGCAAGGCGCTTTGCCGATCCCACTTTGGGCTACACCTACGCGCGCACCGGCAACCCGACGGTGGCCAGCTTTGAACAACGCATCGCCGCGATGGAGGGCGCCGAGGCGGCGATCGGTGCCGCCACCGGCATGGGCGCGATCCTGCTGCTGTGCATGGGGCTGCTCAAAAGCGGCGACCACGTGATCTGCTCGCGTTCGGTGTTCGGCTCGACCTTGAACCTGATCGGCAAGGAATTTGCCAAGTTCGGCGTGGAGACCACGTTCGTTTCCCAGACGGGACTCGACGAATGGCGCGCTGCGGTGCGGCCGACGACTCGGCTGCTGTTTGCAGAGACGCCCACCAATCCGCTGACGGAAGTCTGCGACATCCAGGCGCTGGCCGACATTGCACACGCTGCCGGCGCGTTGCTCGCGGTTGACAACTGCTTTTGCACGCCGGCACTGCAGCGACCGGTTGAATTCGGCGCCGACTTGGTGATTCATTCGGGCACCAAATACCTGGACGGGCAGGGCCGCGTGATGGCGGGTGCGATCTGCGGGCCTGCGCGCTTGATCAACAACACCTTCGGGCCGGTCGCGCGCACGGCCGGCATGTCGCTTTCACCATTCAACGCCTGGGTGGTGCTCAAAGGGCTTGAGACGTTGAGCATCCGCATGCGCGCGCAGTCGCAAAATGCACTTGCGGTCGCGCACTGGCTTGAGCAGCAGCCACGCATCCGGCAGGTGCACTACCCGGCGCTCCCTTCGCACCCGCAGCACGCGCTGGCGATGCGTCAGCAGTCGGGCCTGGGTGGCGCAGTCGTCACGTTCGACGTGCACGGTGAAACGGCTGAAGAAGCTCGGCGGCATGCGTTCCACCTGATCGACAGCACACGCGTGATCAGCATCGCGACCAATCTGGGCGACACCAAGACCATCATCACGCACCCAGCCACCACCTCGCATGGGCGGCTGACAGAAGTGCAGCGCGGGGCTGCGGGCATCGGCCAGGGATTGATCCGACTCGCGGTCGGGCTGGACCACATCGACGACGTGCTCGCCGATCTGTCGCGTGGGCTGGAAACGCTGTGAGCGCTGCATCAATGGACGCAAGCAGCGTGAACGCTCAGGCAAAGCGGGTGCGTACCCGCTTTGCACCATCGCCCACCGGTTTCATCCACGCGGGAAACATCCGCTCGGCGCTGTATCCGTGGGCGTTCGCGCGGGCCAGTGGCGGTGACTTCATCCTGCGCATCGAGGACACCGATGTGGAGCGGTCTTCGCAAGCCGCAGTCGACGTGATCCTGCAGGGCATGGAATGGCTTGGCCTCGATTTCGACGAAGGCCCGTTCTTCCAGATGCAACGCATGGACCGCTACAAGACGGTGCTGCGCGAGATGCAGGACGCCGAGTTGGTTTATCCCTGCTACATGAGCATCACGGAGCTAGACGCGCTGCGTGAGGGCCAGCTTGCCGCCAAGCAAAAACCTCGCTACGACGGCACTTGGCGCCCCGAACCTGGCAAGCGGCTGCCGGCGGTACCTGACGGCGTGCAACCCGTGCTGCGCTTTCGCAATCCCCAAGGCGGCTCGGTGGTCTGGGACGACAAGGTAAAAGGCCGCATCGAGATCAGCAACGACGAACTCGATGATCTCGTGATCGCGCGGCCGGACGGAACGCCCACGTACAACTTCTGTGTGGTGGTCGACGACATCGACATGGGTATCACCCATGTGATCCGCGGCGACGACCACGTCAACAACACGCCGCGGCAGATCAATATCTTTCGGGCGTTGGCGCTGCCGCCGCCGACTTATGCGCATCTGCCGACGGTGCTGAGCGCGAACGGCGAGAAGTTGAGCAAGCGCAACGGCGCCAAGGCCGTCACGCAATTCCGTGATGAAGGCTTTCTGGCGGAAGCCTTCATCAATTATTTGGCACGGCTCGGCTGGAGCCACGGCGACGAGGAAATCTTCAGCCGTGCGCAATTTCTGCAGTGGTTTGACCTCGACCATCTGGGCCGCAGCGCAGCGCAGTTCGACGAAGCCAAGCTGCGTTGGGTGAATGCGCAACACATCAAAGGGATGACTGGCGCCCAACTCGCTCCAGCGGTGGCCACCGCACTGCTCGATAAACACGGGATCGAGGCCGACGGGCGGCTGGCTGCAATCTGCGAGCTGTTCAAGGACCGCTGCGACACGCTGTTGGCGCTGGCCGATTGGGCCAGCCCGTTCTATCGCGATCCAGCCATAGCTGCCGAACTGCGTGCGCAGCATGTGCCCGATGCGGTGCAGCCTGCGATTGACCAACTGCGCGAACGGCTGACGACCGCCAGCTGGACGTCGCCTGCAATTGCCGCCGCCATCAAGGAAACGCTGGCCGAAGCCAAGCTCAAGATGCCCCAGTTGGCTGTGCCGGTGCGGGTTCTCACGATGGGCACACCGCAGACGCCGTCAATCGATGCCGTGCTTGCGTTGCTGTCGCGTGATGCGGTGTTGCAACGTCTTCAAGGCAGTGTTCGACCCGAGCTATAATTCGAGGCTCGACGAAAACGCCGACGCGTGTGAATGAGGTCTCGGGGGTATAGCTCAGCTGGGAGAGCGCTTGCATGGCATGCAAGAGGTCAGCGGTTCGATCCCGCTTACCTCCACCACCACTTGCTGCGGTCGTCGATGTAGGAACAAGAAGAGAGTTCATTCAAAAAAGGTTTTGACCCTATCGTCTAGAGGCCTAGGACATCACCCTTTCACGGTGAGTACCGGGGTTCGAATCCCCGTAGGGTCGCCAGTTTTTCGTCAAGAGCAAGCCTCTTGATAAAACGACACAAGTCGGTGGCACTTGGCTCCGTAAGGAGCGAAACGTCATCTGCCAGGAGTGGTAGTTCAGTTGGTTAGAATACCGGCCTGTCACGCCGGGGGTCGCGGGTTCGAGTCCCGTCCGCTCCGCCATCATTAAAAAAGCCTTGCAGATCAACGATCTGTGAGGCTTTTTGCATTTAATTGCGGGTTGTGTGTCCGGTCTAATAGGATGCTCAATCCGGCCTGCCCTTGATGACTTGGCAGCGAATTGGATCGCCTTGGAACGGTACCCGTTCGCCCGCCCGCCAAAGCGTTCGTCGCATCGTCCGGCCGTGCCATGTGACGACTGGCGGGGATCCTGCACACCATTTGCTCTGATGCCGGGTGCCTTCATCATCGACATCTGGACATTTCGTTGGCGCAATATGGCACCTGTGATTCGGGCGGCGCAAGCGTCGGTGAATCCTTATCGAATTCTGCTGCAGCTGCTGCTACCTTGTTCTGAATTTTGCAACTCTCCTGCCAATTCCACTTGTTCCTATGAAAACGCTTCTCTACGTTAGCGAATTGGCTGAGGGTGCTGCGCCGACTGTGGTGGGCGCAATTGCAAAAACTGCGCGTGCAAACAATCTGCGACGCGGCATCTGCGGCATGCTGCTCTTTGACGGTCTGCGATTTGCGCAGCTACTCGAAGGATCGGTGGAGGCGATTGACTGCCTGCTGGCGACGCTGCGCTGTGACCAGCGACATGTGAACCTGCAGGTGCTGTCGATGCATGAGTGCTCCAGCGGATATCGCTTCTCACAGTGGGAACTTGGCTATCTGTTAATAGAAGGCGACGAAGCAAGCGACGGGATCGGGCAGCTGTTGCAAACGCAGTCGCTGGCAGCCGAAGCTGCGTTTCTCGAACTTGCTTCAAAGGCCGATCGCAGCGGCGCGCCCATTTGAGTTGCACCTCTGTGATCAACAGCCATTGCAGCTGCCGCGCCTTGTGGCAGCGACGCAGGTGGATCGGCCGAATCGGTCATTGAGGCCGCAACCACGCGCATGAGCCGGGCGACTGGAGTCACCTTCCGTCCGGCCCAGTTGGCCGAAGCAACTTGCATGGCTGCGATGTCACCAGACCTGATCGAAGCCCAGTTGCCTTGGCGTTATCGGCCAGCCCAGATGATTGCCATGGTGCGCGATCCCGACAGCATTGCGCTGACTGCCTGCAACGCTGCATCCGATCGGTATGGTTTCGCAGCGATGACGTTGGAGCAAGATACTGCGCACCTTGCGTTGCTGTGCGTGCAGCCAGCGCAGCAGCGCAGCAGCGCAGCAGCGCCGCGGCATCGCAACTCGCATGCTCGACTGGTTGACTGAGTCGGCGGACGTGGAGGGCGTGGAGGGCGTTGCGTCGATTGACCTAGAACTGCGTTCAGACAATGGGCCAGCCCTCGATTTCTACTACCACATGGGGTTCCTGCAGACGCAATGCATCGGTGACTACTACGGCTTGGGCCTGAGTGTGCACCGCATGATACGCAGCCTGCGCCCGCTGGCTGCCTGACACGACGTAACGATCTGCCAATGGCCGTAGCGTCAGCAGCCAGCAACAGAGGTCCTGTTTGCACGTTGGTGGGTCATTCCATGATCGGCCTGAAGTGGGACGCTCCGCAAGAGCGGTCCCGGTTCGGGGCCGGTCGGTCGACCATCACGCGCAAGGGAATCACCCTATTGCCGCAGATCCCTGTGCATTCGATCATGAGATGGTTCGGTTGCCCGCACGTCGGCTCTAGGGCGGCAGCACCTCGGCATGTGCCCACAGGATCCCCCAATTTTTTGGCGCTTGCACTGCCATCCCACGCTTCCACCGCCACATGCCTTACTTGCAACTGCAAAACATAGCCAAGCGCTTCGGCGACGTCCAGGTGGTGCAGGAGATGAGTCTGAGCGCGGCAGCCGGTGAATTCATCGTGCTGGTCGGCGCTTCGGGCTGCGGCAAGTCGACCACGCTGCGCATGATTGCGGGGCTCGAGGTGCCGACGTCCGGCCAGATCATCATTGACGGCCGCGACGTCACGCGCGCCACGCCGGCGGACCGCGACATTGCGATGGTGTTCCAGAACTATGCGCTGTATCCGCACATGGATGTGGCGGAGAACATGAGCTTTGCGCTGGACTTGGCCGGTACGCCGAAGGCTGAAATTCAGCGGCGCGTAACGGACGCAGCGAAAGTGCTCAGCATCGAACCCTTACTCAAGCGCAAACCGAAGGAGTTGTCCGGCGGCCAGCGTCAACGCGTGGCGATGGGCCGTGCGATCGTGCGAGAGCCGAAAGTCTTTTTGTTCGACGAGCCGCTGTCGAATCTCGACGCGAAACTGCGTGGCCACATGCGCATCGAGATTGCGTTGTTGCACCGGCGCCTGGGCAAAACCACGGTTTACGTCACACACGATCAGATCGAAGCCATGACGCTGGCCGACCGCATCGTTGTGATGGACCAAGGTCGCATCCAGCAGATGGGCAGCCCGGACGAAGTGTTTAACCGGCCGGTGAACCGTTTCGTGGCCGGCTTCATCGGCAGCCCGACGATGAATTTTCTGGACGCTGCAATCGTCGAGCGGGCAGGGGAGCTGTGCTTCACCGGCGACGGCTTCGATTGCACGGTGTCGCCTGCGATGCAGGCCGCGGCCCGCTCGCGCATCGGGCACCGCGTGGTGCTCGGCGTGCGGCCACAATCGATCCGCATCGGCGAGGCAGCCAACGCGCTGGCGATCCGCATGCAAGTCGCGGTCTGCGAATACCTGGGCACCGAGAGCGTGCTGAGCTGTTCGCTGCACGGCGACGCCGCCGATGAGATCACGTTCACCGAAGTCGGAAATCACAGCGGGCTAATCGGCCAGACGATCACTGCGCATGCGCCGGCTGACAGTCTTTATGCCTTTGAGCCAGGCCCGCACGGCCGTTCGCTGAGCATTTGAATTTTCATTTCGAAGTACACAACAGGAGATCTTTCCATCATGAAACGCCGTCAACTGATTCAAGGCGTAGCCGCCGGTGCTGCGCTGGGACCCTGGGTGCATACGATGGCCCAAGACAAGTACGCCAAGTACAAGGGCCAGACCATCGTCATCAACTTTCCCGCGCACCCGCACTACGACCAGGCGGAAAAACTGTTTGGCGAATTCACGGCCGAGACCGGCATCAAGGTCGAGCGCGACAAGATGCAGTACCTGCGCATGAAGGACAAGCAAACGCTGGAAATGGGCAAATCCCAAGGCGACTATGACGTGATCGTCTATGTCGTGATGTGGAAGACTGAGTACGTGCAGAAGAATTTTCTCGAGCCGCTCGACCCCTACTTCAAGAACAAGTCGCTGGCCGATGCCGACTGGGACCAAAAAGACATCATCCCGAAATACTGGGACACCAACGCGCTGGTTGGCGGCCCCAAGATGTATCTGCCGGGCCCGGGCGCACAACCTTATGGCATTCCGTTCGGGGCTGAGACGGGGGTGCTCGGCTACCGCACCGACATCTTCGAGAAGCACAAGCTCACGCCGCCAAAGACGTACGACGAGTTGCTCAAGCTGTGTCACGTCATCAAAGACAAGGAAGGCATTGGCGGTCTGACGTCGCGCGGGCAGACTGGCCACCAGATCACGGCCGCCTGGCTGCTGCACCTGACGCCCAACGGCGGCTCGGTGTTCACCGACGACTGGCACGCCGCCTTCAACAACGCCGAGGGCATCAAGGCAGCCGAGATTCTGAAAGAGATTGTCGATACCGGTCCGCCCGGCATCGCAAGCTACGGCTTCGGTGAAATGCAGAACGCGTTCCTGCAAGGGCAGGCTGCGATGTACCTTGATTCGATCTCGGTATTCGGCCCGGCGCAGGACCCGGCCAAGAGCAAGATCGTCGGCAAAGTCGGTTACGTGGTGCACCCGAAGGGCACGCAGTATTCGGCGCAGAGCGGTGGCTTCGCGATGGCGATCCCGAAGAATGCACGCAACAAGGATGCGGCGTTCCTGTTCATGCAGTGGCTGACGACCAAGAAGGCGGATCTGAAAATTTCACTGGCGGGCGGTAACGTGAACCGCCTGTCCACACTCGACAACGCCGAGATGCAGAAGAAGTACGCAATCGAAGTGCCCGCACTGCGCGAATCGCTCAAGATCTGCAACCCCGACTGGCGTCCGCTGATCCCTGAGTGGGACCGGATCAGCCAGCAGATCATCGGCACCGCGCTGCCGGATGTGATCACCGGCAGCAAGTCGGCCAAGCAGGCGCTTGATGCGATCGTGCCGAACGTCGAAGACGTGGTGCGCAAGGGCGGCTGGTTGAAGGCTTGAGTTTTTCTTGCCATGAGTGCAGCGTCGCCGCCTGAGGTGCTGAACCCGGTCGAGAGCCGGGTCGAACCGCTCCCGAACAAACCCGTTGGCCGCTCGCCAGCGGCGTCCGCACGGCTGGCGCGGTTGACGCCGTACGTCTACATCCTGCCGGCGGTGCTCGTGATGATCGTGGGCCTGGCGTTGCCGATCGCTGATGCGGTGCGCCTGAGTTTTTACGACTGGCCGATGGGCACCGACTTCGCAAGCACCGCGAAATTCGTCGGCTTCGATGCGTTCGTGCAGATGCTGCGCTCGCCGCAGGTCTGGACCTCAATGGGCGTTACGCTGGCGTTCGTGCTGGTTGCCGTGACCAGCGAAATGGTGCTCGGCATCGCGCTCGCTTTGTTCTTAGAAAAACCGATCCGCGGCATGCGGTTTTTTCGCACCGTTTTCATCCTGCCGATGATGATCGCGCCGATCTGCGTCGGCTTGATCTGGCGCTATCTGTTCGACGCCAGCTTCGGGCCGATCAACCAGGCGTTGGCGCTGATCGGCATCGCGCCGCATGCGTGGCTGGCCGAGCCCGCAACCGCGTTCGGCGCCATGGTGTTAACCGACATCTGGCAGTGGACGCCGTTCGTTTTAATCATGGTGCTGGCCGGCCTGCAGGGGCTCGACTCCAGCGTGATGGAGGCTGCGCGCATCGACGGCGCCAACTGGTGGCAACAGATCGTGCGCGTCAAGCTGCCGATCATCAAGCCGATCCTGATCGTGACCCTGCTCGCCCGCATGATCGACGGCATGCGCGGCCTTGAAGTGATCTACGTGATGACGTTCGGCGGGCCGGGCCTGTCGACCGAGCTGTTTTCGCTGCACATCTTCAAAGCGGCCTTCATCAGCCAGCGATTGGGATACTCAGCCGCACTGTCCATCTTGCTGCTGGTGATCGTTTCGGTGCTGTCGCTCAGCATTCTGTTGATCGCCAATCCTCTGAAGACATCAAAGCGCACATGAGCAATCCGGAAGCCCCACCCCGCGGCACGCCGCTGCACTATCTGGTGCTGATCGTGCTGTCGGCCGCCTGCCTGCTGCCGCTGGTGATCCTCGGCTACACGTCGGTCAAGACCGAAGCGCAAATCTTCTCGACGCACTGGTCTTGGCTGATCACGCCGACGATGGATAACTATCGCTCGGTGATTCAGGAAAACAACGTCGATCGATATATGGCGAACAGCCTGAAGATCTCGATCTCGGCCACGTTGATCACGCTGATGCTCGGCACCATGTGCGCTTATGCCATGGCGCGTTTTCGCTTCATGGGCCGCGAACCGCTGAGTTATTCAACGCTGATTTTGCGCACCTTACCGCCCGCGGTGCTCGCCGTGCCGGTGTTCGTGCTCTGGCAGGCCTGGGGCATCGGCGACACGCTCTCGGGCGTGGTGCTGGTCTACGTTGCGCTAAACCTGCCGTTCACAATCTGGCTGCTCTACGGTTTCATCGATCAGTTGCCGATCGAGCTGGAAGAGGCGGCAGCCATCGATGGCTGCGGGCCATTCAAGGTGTTCTACAAGATCGTGTTGCCGCTGCTGAAGCCCGGCTTGGCGGCGGCTGCGATCTTCACGTTCCGACTTGCATGGAACGAGTTCATCCTGAGCTTCATCCTGACCAACCGCGTGACACGCACGCTGCCGGCCTCGATCTCCAACTTCATCACCGACTCGGGTGTAGAGTGGGGCAAGATCATGGCCGCCGGCGTGCTTATCGCACTGCCGCCGCTGATCTTCACGTTCGTTGCAGCCAAGCAAATCATCACCGGCCTCACAGCGGGCGCCGTCAAGGGATAGGCCAGCCCCAGGCTTTCCGCATTTCATGCCGGTCCGCTAATCTCCGGTCGGGAGCGACCCCAGCGGCTCGTTCGGCAAAACCGGTGCCGCAGCGCGTGCTGGAATCAACCGCGGCCCAAGCCTGCACAATGCAAAGTGTCATGCAGTATGGGAGCAGTTGAAATGGACAAGCAAGCACTAATCGATTCCTGGGATGCCAACGTCGCGCCGTCTCAGCCTTGCCCCCCGGAGCGGATGGCGCAGCGAATCGCGCGTTGGGGCGACATCCCGGCCAGCCCGCGGGCGTTCGTCGATACCTGGGTCACGGGCCACGAGCGCACGCTCTACAGCGTGATCGGCTCGGGTGTGACGGACGATCCGAACTTCAAGCCGAAGATCCCGGCGGCCGAGAACTTTCATGTCGACTTCATCGTCGCGCCCAAAGGTTGCGGTGCCGCGATGCACTGGCACGACAGCGAGGAAGTGTTCATGATCCAGTCGGGCCGCTGGGAAGTCGACTGGATCGACGGCGCGACAGGCCAGGTGCACACCACCACGCTAGGCCCGCGCGACACCATCAGCGTGCCGCCGTTCGTGCACCGCGCATTTCGCAGCCTGGACGGTGACGATCCAGTCACTGGCGGTTTGATGGTCTCCATCCTCGGCGGCAAGACGCCGGGCCGGGTCAAGTGGGACCTGTCGCTGGCGGACAAGGCCAAGGCCGTCCACGCCGGCTTCGGTACGGACGGCATGGCGCTGAAGGCGGAATGAGCAACCCGAACCGCGGGGAAATCGGCAGCCGGGGAGGGGTTCAATGAACACGTCAACCGACCGGATCCTCGTCACCCATGTCGGCTCGCTGCCGCGTTCGCAGGACGTGGTTGACCTCTTGGCGCGGCGCGAAGGTGGCGAGGCCACCGATGACGATGCGTTTTATGCTGAGATGCGCGCCGCAGTGGCCGACGTGGTGCAGCGTCAGCAGGATGCCGGCATTGACATCGTGAGCGATGGCGAGCAGGCCAAGGTCGGCTACGCGAACTACATCAAGGACCGCTTCAGCGGCTTTTCCGGCGACAGCCCCGGCGTGCGCGGTGCCGATCTGGAGGACTTTCCCAACTACCTCGGCCGACTCATGAAGCGGCGCGAAGGGGCAGTCAAGATTCACCGGCCCTGTTGCACCGGGCCGATTCGTTTGCGCAACGACCGACCGCTGAAGGAAGACATCGCGAATCTGCAAGCTGCTGCGAAAACGACGGGTGCTGCGGAAGCGTTCATGAACGCCGCTTCGCCCGGCGTGATCGCGGTGTTCCAGCCGAACCAGCACTACCCGTCGCACGCCGCCTATCTCGAGGCACTGGCCGACGCGATGCGTCACGAATATAAAAGCATTGTCGACGCCGGCGTGATCCTGCAGATCGACTGCCCGGACTTGGCGATGGGCCGCCACGTCGCGTTCAAGCACGAGACCGATGAGCAATTTCTGGTGCACGTGCACGAGCAGATCGAAGCCCTGAATCACGCGCTGGACGGTCTGCCCGCCGACCGCATCCGCATGCACCTGTGCTGGGGCAACTACGAGGGCCCGCACCACCACGACATCGACCTGAAGAAGATCTTCAGCGCGGTGATGAAGGCGCGCCCACAAGCCTTGCTGTTCGAAGCCGCGAACCCGCGTCATGCGCATGAGTGGACGGTGTTCGAGGCGATGAAAACCGAGATCCCAGCCGACAAGATCTTGATCCCCGGCGTCATCCAGTCGTCTTCCAATTACATCGAGCATCCCGAACTGGTCGCGCAGCGGCTCGAACGTTTCGCATCGATCGTCGGGCGTGAGCGCGTGATGGCCGGGTCCGACTGCGGCTTCTCGACTTTCGCGGGCGATGGGTTGGTGGATCCGGAGATTGTGTTCGCCAAACTGCGCGCTTGTGCCGACGGCGCACGGATCGCATCCGACCGGCTCTGGCAACGGTGAGCCGCCTGCGAGTGCCTGGCAACCCGTGCGAGGCGGCCGTAGCAACCAAGGCGCAAGACCATGATTGCTTTGCGCCCAGGCTGTTCTTTCATTTTTTGGTCGAAGCGTTTGCCTGAGCGCGCGGCTGCTTCGGCTCACCAACCTTTCCATCAACCTGCTGAGGCCCAACGTCCATGAACACCGAACCGCTCCTACTCGATTCCGCCGTTGTCGATGCGTTGTCACGCGTCACCACCGCGACGTTGACCACCGTGCTGCTCAAGAAGGGCTTGCGTAACGTCTGGCTGCGCGGCAGCCGGCCCTTGGTGGCGGGCCAGCCGCGGCTCGTCGGCCGTGCATTCACCTTGCGCTTCGTGCCCGCGCGAGAAGACCTGGCGACACCCGCATCCTGGGGCTCACCGATCTCCACCCGCGCCGCGATCGAGGCGATGCCGGCCGGCTGCATTGCGGTGGTCGACGCGCTCGGCACGACCGACGCCGGCATCTTCGGCGACATTCTTTGTGCGCGCATGCAGAAGCGCGGCGTGGCTGGTTTGGTGACCGACGGCGTCGTGCGCGATCTGGAAGGCGTGCTGTCCACCAAGCTGCCGATCTGGTGCCAGGGCAATGCGGCGCCTGCTTCCGTGAATGGCCTGACCTTCGTCGGTTGGCAGGAACCCATTTCCTGCGGCGGCGTGGCGGTGTTTCCGAACGACGTAATCGTGGTGGATGGCGACGGCGCCGTGCTGATCCCGGCCGCGTTGCTCGACGACGTGATCAAGGCAGCGGTCGAGCAAGAGCGGCTCGAAGGCTGGATCATGAACGAGGTGCAGCAGGGCGTTGCGCTGCCCGGGCTCTATCCGCCGAATGCGGAGACCGCCGCGCGCTATGACGCGTGGGCGAAGAAGCAGTCGTAGCAGCGACCGCAGCCGTCGCTCGACGCGTGCAACACGACTGGAAACGGATCACCAGTTCGCGCAGTGCCTGCCCGCTGGCTCCGCCGATACGTGACAGCGCCGCGTTGCCGATATTGCGATACGGACCGACCGCGCCAATAGCAAGCGCTGTGTAAGACAAATTGGGGCCCATTGCGGCAGCGGCCTGCAGTGCCAGCAGCACCAGCCCGATTGCCGCTGCCGCCGATGTTGAGCGCGTTAGCGCTGCTGCTCAGGGTGACGCCCGGCAGCCCGAGATGAACAAGCTTGCCGTCGTTCGGCGGCATCTAGCGTGCGGATACGCTGCTATGGCCTTCGAGGTCATGGCGCGTCGCGGTCGTACTGACGGTTATCTTCCCTGTGCCGTACGAACTGCGACGACGTAGAAATGCTTGCTGGCGCCGCAGCTCTGCTTCAAGAACTGCGCGCGTTAAGCGGCAATGAATTCAGGATTCACCAGAAAGCGGGGACCTGCAGACCGAAACCAGCGCGTGGCGCTGCAGGACGACCGCAAGCGGAATGGCTCGGCGATTCAAAATTTGACAGTGAATGTCTATCAGGGTGCGATAGTCGGTTCAGGCACATCTGACTTGACTCTTGCTATTCCGGGCAGTGGTGAACGGCAGGCGAATCAGGGTGCTTCGGGACTATCTACCTACGCCTCTGTCAACTATGCCCATCTGCACCGCAGCCGTTGTGCACCTGATATCGATCGAAAGCGTGGCCGTCATCATGGCCCCATAAAATCGATCGGCTCTGGCGTCTTTCGACGGACCAGCAAGCGGCGCAAATGTTCGTTGCGCAGCGCGGGACCGCGGGCGCATGGGCAAACGGAGACGCAGCCGTCTCAAACGCGCTGCCTCGCCGTTTGGCAGAAGGCGGCATTGGCTCACATACAACGGGCTGGGTGCTGCGGCCTCGGTCAGCAGGAGAAATTTAAAAAATGCGTATTTTGCATGTCGTGCATGGTCTCGCGCGCGGCGGTCTGGAAAACGGTGTAATTAACCTCGTGAATGGTCTGCCGAAGGACCGATTCGAGCAGGCCGTGTGCTGTCTGGATGTGCGTGGCGAATTGGCCGGGCGCGTACGTGCCGGCGTTCCTATTTACGAGATGCATCGGCGGAAGGGGGCGCGCGCCGCGTTCCTGGCACTGCGCCACCTGCTGGCTGAATGGCAACCGGACGTGGTGCATTGTCGCAACTGGAACGCCTGGCCCGACACGGCGCTCGCCCATTGGATGCAACCCGGCCGCCGCAGTCTGGTCTGGAGTTTCCACGGGTTTGCCGAAGGCGCAGCGTTTCCCTGGCGCCGGCGCGTTGCATCGCGATTGCTCTCCACGGTGACCGACCATTTGGCAGCCGTCTGCAGGCACTCCGCAGACTTGTTTGCAGCGCGCACAGGGATTGCACCGAGCCGCTTCGAGGTGCTTCCGAACGGCGTCGACATCAATCGTTTCGCCGCTTCCGACCGTACGGCCGCTAAAGCCGCGCTGGGATTGGCGCCTGACGATGTGCTGGTTCTGACCGTGGCGAACCTGACGCGAATCAAAGATCACGCCGGGCTGCTGCAGGCCGTGGCGACGCTGGCACCCGCCAGCCGCGCGCGGCTGCGGCTGCGATTCGTCGGCGAAGGACCGATGCGGGCCGACCTAGAGCGCCTGATCGAAGCGCACGGGCTCGGTGCTGTGGTCGAGCTGGTGGGCGCCAGCGACCGGATCGCAGCGGAGATGGCGGCGGCCGATATCTTTGTGCTGCCCAGCGTTTTGGAGGGCATGAGCAACGCGATCCTCGAAGCGATGGCCAGTGCGTTGCCGGTAGTTGCCCGTGCGGTCGGGGGCAATTCCGAGCTTGTTGTGCATGAAGAAACGGGACTGCTTTGCGCGGTCGACGACGTGGCGGGGCTTGCCCGTGCGATCGATCGTCTAGCCACCGATCAAGCACTACGCGAACGGATGGGCAAGGCGGCGCGCTGTCGCGTCGCCGAAGTCTTCGCGCTCGATGCCATGCTGGGCCGATATGCAAAGTTTTACGGCGCCATGCGCGGGCAATAAGGCGATGAGGCCATCTCGGCTACAAGCGGCAGCAACGGTGTCGCCCACTGCGGCTAGGTCGGCGGCATGGTGAATCATCGAAACCCAATCGGAAAAAAATGGAAAGAACGCTGAGAGTCTTGCAAGTTGGCCCGTTTCCACCGCCGGTCGGCGGCATGGCTACTGTGATTGCGTCGCTTGCCGAAGGCCTCCAGTCGGAGGCTGACGTGCATGTCTTGAACAATGCCAAAACGACCGCGCTGGATCGTTCAATGTGGCAAGGCATCAGCGCCCAACTTGCGCTTTTGAAAAAGCTCGTCGATGAGTGTGTGGTCTGGCGCGCCGATGTTGTCCACGTCCACACCTGCTCCTGGTTCACGTTCTGGCGCAATAGCGTGGATGTGCTGATCGCGCGGTTGCTTGGGCGATCTGTGATCTTGCACATCCACGGCGGGTATTTCATCGACTTCATCGGGTCGATGGGCGCGCTGCAACGGCTGGTGGCCAAGTCGACATTCAGGATGGCGCACCGGGTGGTGATCCTGGGCGAGTACCTGCGGGCGCCGCTTGGCGACTGGGTCAATCCGGATCGGCTGGTCGTGCTGGCGAATGGCGTTCCGATCGGTGAGCCAGTGCCGGTGAACGCGGACGGCACAGAGTTTCGAGTGGCGTGCCTGGGCACCTATGACGTAAAAAAAGGTCAGCAAGACCTGATTCAGGCAGCCGCCCAGTTGCGGCCTGTCAGCAAGGTCAGGGTCCAGCTTGCAGGTGCGGAAGCCGTGCCCGGCCAGTGCGCCGCGCTTGAGCAACTGGCGGCTTCGCTGGGGCTTGCCGACCAGGTGACCGTGTCCGGACCGATCGTCGGCGCCGACAAGGAGCGTTGGTTGCGGCGGGCAGACTGCTTTTGCCTGCCTTCGTACTTTGAGGCGTTTCCCATGGTCATGCTCGAAGCGATGGCCATCGGCCTGCCAGCGGTCTTGACTCGGGTGGGCGCAATCCCGGAAGCGGTGTCCGACGGCACTGAGGCCCTACTGTTTAACGCAGGGGACTTGCCTGCGTTGGTCACCCACCTGCAGGATCTGATGGACCACCCGGAGTGCCGTGTGTCGATTGGGCTGCAGGGGCGTCAGCGCATCATCGGCGAATACGATTTGGCAGCAAACTTGCAGCGGCTCGTGCGGATGTACCGACTGCTGGTCAAGGAAAAGCAAGGTGGCGCAGCAAGTTAGCGTCTCGTATGCGGCAGGACGCCTGTCCTTCAAACGCAGAGCGGACTTTCGGTGAGGTAGCCTGATTTTCGTGGACATGCGCCTTGAGCCACGAGAGGGCGATGAGAGGATGAAAGCGACTCAGACATATACACCAGGGTTCCGGGCCGAGGCGGTCAAGCTGGTGCTCGAGCAGGACTTGACGCAGCCCGAAGCCGCTGAGCGATTGGGCATCCCCAAGGGATCCCCGACGAACTGGGTGGTAGCTGCTCGGCGCGCGGGCATACCGGCTGTGGCAGGAGCGCCCACAGGGGCCGAGCTGCAGGCCGAGAACGCGCGGCTGCGCAAGGAACTGGCCCGCGCCGAGATGGAGCGAGAGATCGTAAAAAAGGCCGCCGCGTACTTTGCCAGGGAGTCGCTGCAAGGTACGCGTTCATGAAGCCACTCGAGACTCGAAACGAGTACCCGGTGGCCATGATGTGCAGGGCTCTTGAAGTCTCACGCAGCGGCTACTACGCTTGGCTCGATCGACCAGCGTCGGCACGATCGCGCGAGGACGAGCGCCTCGGCGTGGCGATCCGCGCCGCGCATGCGGCTAGTCGCCAGACCTACGGCACACGGCGCGTGCAGGCCGAACTGCGCGCCCAGGGGTTTGAGGCCGGGCGCGACCGCATCGCTCGCCTGCGACGCCAGATGGAACTGCATTGCCGACAAAAGCGCCGCTTCAAGACCACCATCACCGACTCCAACCATGTGCTGCCGGTGGCCGAGAATCTCTTGCAGCAGCGCTTCGAGGCTGCTGCGCCTGGCCGGCGTCAACTATCTTGGCCGCCGTGTTGCCTCACGAAGGAATGTCATTCCATTCCTAATTCAAAAGCGCAACCAAGAGTGCTCCGATGATCCACGGTAAGAGACGATGGAGGCGAGCGTGCCGGAGTTGCGCTCCAGGCTCTGGAGGGCGCGCATGAGGTGCCGCTCCAAGGCGTTGAGGCTTGGAAAGACGCGGTTGTGGAAGAACTTCTCGCGCAGCTCAT
>JBBPYC010000030.1:0-5890 GCA_038200275.1 Burkholderiales bacterium | reverse complement strand
GAGCGTCGTTGTCTGATCCGGCGCAAGCATCAATGCAGCACGATTGGACTTCCTCGCCATGGACGTCTCCATCAAGAGTTGCGTACAAACCAAAGCTATTGTCGGCTGTTTCGTAACTCAATTGATGGAACAAACTACTAGCCGATAAGGCGATACCCGGTAAGGCAGCCTTGGTCGGGTTCTCGGCCGGCGGGATTGGCGTGCTGGTTTACGGTGCCCCACTCAAGGAGCAAGTCTGTGCAGTGGTGTTGTTCTATCCTGTCGGCGCCGACCGCCAACTGAGCCAATTTCGACCCGATGCCGAGAGAATGATGAGCCGGCCGAAGATTCTTTAATTTTGCACCATCGTTGACGTTTCAACCGATCGACATGGCTTACCGGATCGTCGGCTGTATGGCTCGGTTCAGTGTCGGCGCCAACACTCACGACATCAGGGTGACCGCTGAGTTCGGAGCCGCGATCTCGTTCGAGGAAGCCTGCCGGCAGTAGCGCGGGCCAGTGCGGTGCAAGACGCGCCGACATCAGGGCACTTCCTAGTGCTCTCGACACATCTTGGCGCGGTTTCATGCGCAGCTCAATGCAGGGCGCATGAATTTCCTATGCGCCGCCTGCGTGCAGCACACCTGCAGTCGCGGCCGCCCGCAAAGGCGAACTCATGGTGTCGCCGCATTCGGCAGCGCACCGCGCTCCTCGTAGACGATCTCACCGTTCACCAACGTCAGCAGGCTACGCGTCGCCGGGAGTGCAGCGGCCGGGATCGTCAGAACATCCTGTGACAGCACCGCGATGTCGGCCGCCATGCCGGGCGCGATGCGGCCCTGGCGTGCCTCGTCGCGCGCGGCGAAGGCGCCCCCTGCTGTGTAAGCGGTGAGCGCTTGCGCACGGGTCAATGCCTCATCGGGCCTGGCCGCGTAGCTGGTTGCGAGCATCAGGTTGAGATAAGGGTTGGCTTCGTCGACGCCGCCGTCCGAGCCCAGCGCCAGTGGCACGCCGGCGCCGCGCAAGCTCGCCAGCAGCGACTGCGCCGGCGCGGGCGATGGTGGAAAGTGCGTCGGGTTCTGGATCACGACCACACCCAGGCGCGCGGCCCGCGCCAGCGTGTCGGGGCGGATGCCATCACCGTGCTCGATGCGCACGCGCTTATCGCGCCAAACCGAGGCCGGAGCCAGCGATTCCATCAGCGCAAACAGCGCGTCGGTCTGGGCGTCCCCGACCGTGTGCAAGGCCAATTGCTGGGGCCGCTGCAGCGCAATCTGCAGGATCTCACGCAACTGGGCCTCACTGTAGTTGGCACGCCCGCGCCAGTCGCCGCGGCCGGCGTAGGGCGTGCGCTTCAGCGCGTTCTGCTCTATGCCGGTGCCGTCCAGCAGCCATTTCGGCCCCTCGATGCGCACGCGCGGCGGCAGCGTGCGAGGTGCATTGTCCAACGTGGCCCAGGCGTCGGCAATGCGCGACACAGGACCCGCCCAGCTGTAGATCGTCCATTTCTGTGGCGTGCCGGCCGCCGCCAGGGCCTGCAGCGCGGTCTGAAGCGAGAGGCCGCTGTTCATCAAGTGGATGCTGGTGACGCCCCAGCGTGCATAGCGTTGGCCGGCTTCGCGGAACTCGAGCGTCAGCGCGGCCGGGTCGGGCGGTGCCGCCCGCTGCTCCAGATTTTCGGCCGTTTCGTAGGCACGACCATCGAGCCGGCCGTCGGCATCACGGCCCCACCAGCCGCCCAGGGGGTCCGGCACGTCTTCGGTAATCGCCAGGCGCTTCAGCGCCGCGCTGTTGACAATGGTGCCATGACCCCAAAAGGCGCGCAGCAGCACTGGCGTGTCCGGCGAGACAGCGTCGAGCGCCGCGCGCCAGTTGCGAGGATCGTTTGCTACGCGCGGACCGATCCAGGCGCTGACCCAGCCCTGCGGGTCAGCTTTGGCCGCCGCCTCGACCGCGGCCAGCACCTGCGCGGCCGACGGCCCGGGGAAGGGAGGGCCTGGCAGCGACAACGGCGGCGAAGGCAAGTTCCAGCCCAAGTGCACATGCGCTTCGACCAAGCCTGGCGTGACACGCCGGCCGCGCAGGTCAATGACACGTGTACCGGGTCCGGCCATGGGACGCAGCGCGTCACTGCTGCCGACTGCGCTGATGCGACCGTCCTCGACAGCGACGGCTTCGGCCTGCGGCCGGGTCGGGTCGGCGGTGAAGACCGCGCCGTTGAGCAGTAGCAGTTGGGGCGCCGCGACGGCATGCGCGCCCAACAGCGCCGCGGCAAGCAGCGCAGCGAAGGGAAAGAGATGGCGAACCAACATGGCGGATCTCCTGGTAATCGTTGACCGAACGGGGATAAGCCACCAGCATCGGCAAGGGTTGCATCCAAGTCCCGATCGTTTGCCGAAAGCCGCCGAAAACGCCCGAAAAATGGTCACCCTCGCCGATGCCGGAGCGCCCCTGCCGAGACTGGAGTCGGATGAATGGCCTTGCCGCTGTGTGATCATGATCGAGTTCCCGGCTCCACCTCTGTCGGTTCGGCGTGGACTGGCAAGACGCCCCATTCCTTCGCGTAAGCGCTGCGGAAATTGATGGCTGGCGATGTGACCGACAAATACACGAACGCCGCTTCAGCGCCGTTCACGACACCATGGACCTCGCCCTCTGCGAAGCGGACGACGTCGCCGGCCTGCAGCAGTTCGGTGCCGTCCTCTTCGAGTAGCAAGGTGCCTGCGCCGTGCAGCGCCACCCACACCTGTTCGGAGCTCAAGTGCCGGTGGCGGGGGCTGGTGGCGCCGGCGGGGACCGTCACGCGGGTGATGGTCAATCGTTCGGATGCAGAGCACTCAGGACTCAGCAATTGCTCGGAGGCAATGCCGGAGTTTGAAAGGGTCCGGATGCTGGCTCTGCGGATGAGCTCCATGTGCTGGTCCTCACTGTGCGTCTCGTGCAGCGACCATGGGGTCGGCGCTGGAACTCATTCTGGTCGTGCTAGATTGGTTGTCAATCTTGATCCCACCGATCAATATGAAGCTGCCTCTTTGGCTCTCGGCCCCGCAGGCCATGCAGTTGCTGGACGTGCGCCCGCAAACGCTCTATGCCAGCGTCAGTCGCGGTCGTATCCGGGCGCGGCCCGATCCCGCGGATTCGCGACGCAGCATGTATCACCGCGATGATGTGGAACGCCTTGCAGGTCGCTCGCATGGGCGCCGCAGCAACCGGGCCGTGGCCGGCGAGGTGATTCGGTGGGGAGATCCCGTTATGCCTTCCGCGATCTCTACGGTGGCAGACGGACGGCTGTGGTACCGCGGTCAGGATGCATGTGCGCTTGCCAGCAGTGCGAGCTTGGAAGCCGTCGCGGGCCTGCTGTGGCAATGCGCGCCCCCGAAGTTCGCAGCGGCGGTACCAGCAAACCAGCACCGCACGACGCCCCTGCGGAATGCGATGTGGATTCTGGCTGAGCGCGCTGCAACGGACCCGCCTGCGCATGGTCGACCTTTGGCCGAGGTGCAGTCGGAAGCGGCCGATGTCATCGGAAGCCTCGCGGACGCCATGCTTGGCCCCGGTCCCACGGTTGACATGCTGCTGCACGAACGGCTGGCGGCCGCGTGGCAGCGGCCTGAGGCCGCTGATCTCCTGCGTCGTGCCCTGGTGCTGATGGCGGAACATGAGCTCAATGCGTCCACCTTTTCGGCCCGGATCACCGCGTCGACCGGAGCGTCCATGGCGGCCTGCGTGCTGAGCGGGCTAGCGACGCTGGCGGGCCCGCTCCACGGTGGCGCAGTCGCCGTGGTTCTTGCACTGGTGAACGATGCGATGGTCCGCGGCGCTGAGGCGGCCTTGGACGAATGGCTGGTGCAGGGGCGGTCCTCCCTAATGGCGGGTTTCGGTCACCGTCTCTATCCGGCAGGCGACGCGCGTTGCGCTGCCCTGCTGGCATGTTTCCCACTGCCGCCGGCGATGGCCGACTTGCGCGCCGCGGCAGAGCGGCTGTTCGGCGAGCCGCCGAACGTGGACTTTGCGATGGCGGCGCTCTCGAGCACGCTGTCGCTGCCGCAAGATGCGCTGCTCACGCTGTTCACGCTCTCGCGCTCGGTCGGATGGGTCGCTCATGCGCTGGAACAGCAGGCTTCCAAGGTGCGGATCCGGCCCCGTGCTCGCTACACAGGCCCCCCGGTGGGCAGTGGCGCCGCCCCTGCAAATCGGCAGAGTGATCGCTGACCGGAGACGGACATGCGCAAAGCTGCTAGTCGCGAATACCCGCTCCTGGCCGAGAGGGTGAGTACACGGCCGAGCCAGGAAGCTGACCGTCAGCCATGGCTTTGGGTCGCTATGCGGAGCTCTGCATAGCGACCCCTATGTCCAGGTCGCAACTATGCGCAGGTGGTCAGATGCGGGTGGCACCGGCCCCTATGGCGGTGATCTGTCGGGGCCGGCGAAGTCTGCGCATAGTTACAGCGTCTGCAGGAATCGCATGAGCGAGTCTGGTGCCCGGTATCTACGCATCTTGGTATCGGGCGCATCCAGCCGCGCGAGCGCCTTCTCCTTCATTGCAAGGTCGGCCTCGACATAGCGATGGGTGGTCGTCGTGCTCTCGTGGCCGAGCCACAGCGCGATCACGTTAAACGGCACGCCCGACTGCAACAGATGCATGGCGCTCGTATGTCGCAGAGTGTGGGGTGAGACGTGCTTCTTGAGGAGGCCGGGCTCCTCTGCGGCTGCCCGTGTCACAGCCAGTTCCAGGCGTTGGGCGACGTTGGATCTGTGCATCGCCTGACCATCACGGTTGGGCAGCAACGCGGCCTCGCCGCGTAGCGTCGGGTTCAGCCGCAACCAGGCCCGGACTTCCACGGCCGTAGTGCCCCACAGCGGTATAGATCGCAGCTTGCGCCCCTTGCCGTGCAGGTGCACACAGGCGCCACCATCCAGGACGACATCGACCACGCGCACGCCGATGATCTCGGAGACGCGCGCGCCCGTGTTGTAGAGCATGGCCAGCAGCAGGTGGTCGCGCTGCGAGGACCAAGTCGTGCCGGGCTGCCCGAGCACCGCCATCATCTCGGCTCGGCTGAGGAAGCCCAGCATTGGCCGTTCGAAGCGCTTCATCGGCACCGCCAGCGCCCGCTCGATGTCGTGCAGCGAGGCCACGTCACGGCGGGCGGCGAACTTCAGGAACGCGCGCAACGCGGTGAGCCTCAAGTTGCGGCTGCGAACCGCGTTCTTGCGCTCATGCTCCAGGTGATCGAGGAAGCCCAGGATCAGCTCGGGACGGATGTCGGCAAGTCGCATCGCCGTGGGGGCCTTGCCCAGCTTGGGACTGGCGAAGTCCAGGAACAGCATGAGCGCATCGCGGTAACAGGCCACCGTGCGTGGGCTGAGCGCACGTTGGGCGACCAGGTACTCGGTGAAGAACTGCTGGACCAGCGCAGCGAACGATGCAGGCCTCGGTGCGGTGGCCTTACGCATCTTCGACCTCCGCCAGCGACATGAACGACTCGAAGCGGCCGGCGGCCAGCGCCATCAACTCCGGCACGGCCGAGAGGTACCAGTAGGTGTTGGTCACCATCGCATGCCCGACGTAGGTCGACAGAGACAGCATGGCCTGATCGATGTCCACGCCTTGCGCCTGCCACTGCACGATGCGTCTCACAATGAACGTGTGCCGAAGATCGTGGATGCGCGGGGCATGGTGAGTTCCGCGATTGCGCCAGCCCAGCTGCCGGCGCAGTTCGCCGAAGACGCGGTGTACCTGACCGTCGCCCAATGGCAACCCCCGTCTTGGGGTCCCCTCAGAAAACGGAATTTAAAGCACGTTAAGGCCGGCGAAGCGCGACGGCGCGTCTGGCCAGCAGCCGTGCGACGGTTGAGGGGTGAACGCTGAAGAGCCTGGCAGCGTCGGCGGCCGTCTTGTATCCGGCAT
>JBBPYC010000029.1:0-14056 GCA_038200275.1 Burkholderiales bacterium | reverse complement strand
CGCGCAGCCTGGACTACGTCGGCAGCGAACGATCGCACCTTGTCGAGTGGCTGAGCCTGCCGGGCCATGTCGTTTTGATCGTGTTCGGTGCGGTGCCGCTGGTGATCGCGACGATCAAGTGCTATTTCAACCTGCGTGCAGCGCCGAAGGGCGATGAAGTCGGGGTGCTTCGTCCCGCCTGAAGAACTCAGAGGATACGATGGCAGTAAACGACACGCTTGAGAGGGCAGCAGTCGCGCTTCGCTGAGGCAACGCGCTCGTGCGAGCCGATCCGCCAGTTTGCTCGCCGAACCATATCCGGTACGCCGCTCGGTGAAGGCGCGGCCGCAAACATTTCATTCCAGCGATCCGGCTGCGATCAGCCAGATTAAGAACGAAGCGATGGCGGTTACCGATGGCATGCTGATCATCTCCACGATCAAATGGAGCAAAGCCGTGATAGTTGAACAATTACTGACCGCAGCACACGACCGACTGGTGACGATTGCCGACAACGCACCTCTGGTGGATGCGGCTCGGTTGCTGCTGGCCGGTACCGATCTCGTTGTTGTCTGCGGATCCCGCGGCGCCATGGTGGGCGTTATCACGAAGACCGATGTCGTCGCCCGAATCAGCGCGTGCCAGGGTGCAGCATGTACGACCGCCGCGGCATCGGTCATGAGCCCCGATGTCCTGTCGTGTGCGCCGCGCGACCTCCTGAAAGAGGTCTGGTCAAAGATGAAAGCCCGCGGCTTGAAAAACATTCCTGTCGGCGACGCCGATGGCCGGCCGCTCGGGGTGCTCACCGCGCGCGACGTCCTTGGTTTTCTGTTGAAGGACGTCGAAGTCGAGGAATCTCTGCTCCGCGACTACGTGATGGGTGTCGGCTACCACTGAGCATCCAGCCAATCGACCGCGACCTACTTCGGTGAGATCGGCGGGTGGACATCGAGGCCCTCAGCGTGGTCCTCAACACCGGCAATCTTCAGACGAATGCGCTCGATCGCATGCACCGGCTCCAGTCCCTTGGGACAAACCTCCGCGCAGTTCATGATCGTGCGGCAGCGAAACAGTCGGTAGGGGTCGTGGTTCAGATCGGCGAGCCGCTGCTCGGTGGCCCGGTCGCGGCTGTCGAAGATGAAGCGGTAAGCCTGGAGCAAGCCCGCCGGGCCGACGAACTTGTCAGGATTCCACCAGTACGACGGGCACTGGCTGGTGCAGCAGGCGCAGAGGATGCATTCGTAGGCGCCGTTCAGCTTCTCGCGCTCGGCCGGCGACTGCAAGCGCTCTTTTTCGGGCGGTGGTTCATTGTTGATCAGATAAGGCGTGATCGATTCGTACTGCTTGAAGAACGGCGTCATGTCGACAATCAGATCGCGAATGATCGGAAAGCCGGGCAGCGGCCGAATGACGACCGGCTCCTGCAACTCGCGGACCCGTGTGATGCATGCAAGGCCGTTGCGGCCGTTGATGTTCATCGCGTCGGACCCGCACACGCCTTCGCGGCATGACTTCCTGAGCGACAGCGAGTGGTCTTGTGCCTTCAGGCGCAGCAAAACGTCCAGCAGCATATGGTCGGAGGCGCTGAGATCGATGTCGAAGTCCTGCAAGTACGGGCGCTCGTCGCGGTCGGGGTCAAAGCGGGAGATCGAGAATTTCATGGGAGGTTTTTCCGGCGGCTCGTTGCAGGTCAAAGGTGTAGGCGAAGCAGGACCACCAAAACCCAGGCCTCTAAGCCGAGCAAGCCAACGCCGACCGACACGAGCAATGCGGTACGCACGCCAGCCGGCTTGGCGTAGTCCAGCAGCACATCGCGCAGACCAACCCACATGTGGCTGAGCAACGCAGCGAAAAAGAGCGCGAAGGCGAGCGTGATGCCCGGGTGGGCGACCCAGGCTCGCCACTGCGCGTAGTCGACCAGCGGACGGACGGCTATCGATACCAACACGAAGACCAAGAAGGCCATCATGTAGACGGCGCTTGCGCGCTGCACCCACCAGGCACGCAGGCCTGTGAACCTGCTGCGCGAGCGGTGGTCTGTGCCAGCCGACAGGTCGTTCACCACACAACTACGACCGCGAGTAGCGCCACGGCGACGCCCGCCAGATTCACGAACCAGGCGCTCTTTCGCGCCGAGCGCAGCGGCGAGCCGATGTCGAAGTCGCTGAGCAGGTGGCGCACGCCGCCAAGGAAGTGATGCGCCAGCGCCCAGACAGCAATCACCGCCGTCGCCTTGAATGCAAAGTGCTCCGACAGCGCTGTCACACGAGCGAAACCGGCCTCGTCGCGCAGCGCCAGTGCAAACAGATAAATCGATGCCGGTACGGCCGCTGCAAGAATGACGCCGCTGACTCGGTGACCAATGGACGTCAGCGCGCCAACCGGCATCGCGATCTGCGTCAGATTGAGAAACACGGGACGTCGATTGCGAAGCGTCATAAGCTAAAGGCGTCTCATGCCAGCAGAAGTTCCAATGCCGCACCGTGGTGTATCGCGATGTGGACAGTCTTGGCGCGCTTGATCCGGTACTGCGAGGCACCAGTGCCTGTGCAGCGGACGCAAGGCTTGATAGAGATGTGGGTCATGCAGATGAGCCATCGATGTTTGCAGGCCCAAGCCTGAGCCCGCGCAGATGACCTGCGCTTTCGACCAGGTTGATCATGCTGGCCGCCGCGTGAATGGTGAGCGGATGCGGCGTGACGCCGGGACGCGGCGAGATGCAGGCAGCCATATCCCGCATCAACTCCAGCTGCTGCTCGGACGCATCGGCCAGCAGCACTTTCAACAGGTTCTCAAGCGCTATGACGCGAACCTGTAGATGAACAAGCTCGGCGTTGGTCAGTGGAAGTGGGTCAACCAGCAGGGCGTCTGGCCCCGGGTGCACGTGACCGCATTCGCCGGCGCCACCCTCGTTATCCCACCTCGACACCGCCTTCGCGAGGAGCCGGGCACGCTCCGATCTATCGGCAGTTGGTTTATGCATATGTCGTACTCGACGTGCCTACGAACCCTGACAACCGGGTTGCATTGCTCGAATATGCACAAAACGTTCAGCTTGTTCTGTCTGTTAGCGCACAGACAAAGACTGCCAGGCAACCACTTCGCGGCTGGATTGCTGCACCTGTGGGGCATATTGCAGGTCGGCAACTGCAACGACCAAAGCCCAGAATGCATCGACCAGCAACGTACGTACCTAATCGAGCGACTGCAGAGGCCGGCTGATCGCGGATGCACCGTGTTCGGTGCGGTGCTGCTACGGACTGCGACGCTACAGTGCCATCTGAACTGACTCCGTGCCCTCCGTTCCGATACCATCGGGCTGGTGCTTTTCCAGTGAATCTCGTCACGCTCCGTGTGCCAGCAGACAGACTCGACCGTTCAGCAGAATCGGAGTAGGTGACGTCGGGTGGCCTTCAGTTCGCGAGGGTCTTGGATGGCGACAACGGTCTGTTAGTCAAGACTGCCTGACAAGGACATCAATGACCACCACCACACCTGCTTTCAATACCTACGACACCGCCGGGCGGACCTTTCACTGGACCGTCGTCGTGCTGCTGGCCTGCCAGTTCACAACCGCCCTGTTGCTGCCGCACATCCGCATGGATACGCCGCTCGACACGACGATCAACCTGCACTTCAATTTCGGTCTGACGTTTCTGGTGGTAATGGCGGCGCGACTGATGCACCGCTGGCGCCATCCGGTACGCGTTGCACCTGACGATCCTTCCAGCTTGAGCCGCAGCCTGGCTCTCGCCGTCCACCGGCTGTTCTATGTGATCCTGCTGATCGGTCCCTTCCTTGGTTGGGCTGCTGCCTCAGCGCACGAGGTGCCGGTGAAGCTGCTCGGTTGGATCGCCCTGCCGGCGCTTGCGCAACGGAAGGCGCCATGGGGATTGCTGGCCGGCGACATCCACGGCTGGACCATGTGGACTCTGCTCGTTCTGATCGGCGTGCATGCGGGTGCTGCGATTTATCACCACTTCGTACTCCACGACTCCGTGCTGCGCCGGATGCTGCCGGGGCTGAAGGCTTAGCCGCATCAGGGGCGAACTGCAGCACCGCCGATGACACGCCCGTAGCCCGGACCACAGCGGCAGCAAATGATCGCACCCGATTGAGTGAATGCGCCTACGGCGACCAACACGAATCGCCGCGTATGCGATGTCATGCCCAACTCACGGCGACCATTCATAGACCAGCGATGCAAGTCTGCCGATGAAGTACGGCTTGCGTCCTTCCGGCCGCACCCAGGCGGCTTCGCCGTGGGTCGGCACCATCATTCCGTCGCGCAACTGGTAGTCGGAAACGCTGCAGTCCCAGGGCAGCATGACCATGTCTTTGCCCATCCCGGCGCCACGTGCGTCGGCATGGACTGACGTGATCAGGTCGGACTCATCAAACCTGAACAGCAAGGTCAATGTGATCGTTCCGTCCACCAGCGTGGCGTTGGCAGAGCGCTCATCGACTGCCTCCCAACGCACGCCCTGACTGGGCAGCAGGGCGCTGGGGTACCACGGCATCTCGGCGAAGTAGCGCATGAGTTCGCCACGGGCGATCTCGCCGCCGCCCTGCACCTGGGCCACCGTAAACAGCCCCAGCATCGCCGCGTGCAGCGTGCCAACGCCGGCGATGTAGCTGTCGTGGACACGGGCGGTGAGGCCCGGCAGCATCGACACCCTGCCGTTCCACAGAAAGCCTGGGCGGTGGATGACGGCACGCTGCGTCGAAGTGAAGGGTTTCCAGTTTTCGCCGCCGGACGACGACATGTTGATGGTGCCAGCAAGCTCGAACGTCGCAGCGGCGATGAAAGGCTGACCATCCTTCAGCACCGTGCGGAAGTAGCGTTGCACCGGCGCAGGCAGACCGTCGAGCTCGCGCGCGTCGTAGCGGCTGAAAGAGTTAGGCATTCGGGCAGCTTCAAGCTGCGCCATCTGCGCCTGTATAGCGGCTCGCCAGCGCGAGTTGCCGAAAGCGGTCATTCCGATGCCGGCGACCATCAGGAGGCCGAAGCCCAACGCCGCCCTTGCCATCCCGTTCTTCGCACCAGCCTTCAGACCAGCACCGCTTGCACCGGCCGCCGCATCGACCACGGCATGGCGGGGCCGCGCCCGAAGCGCACCACCAGATCGGGTCGCTGGTTGCTGCCGAGGCCCAACCACGTAGCGAACTGCGGCCGGGCTGTGCCGACCTCGACGGGTTGGTTGAGGAAGGCGTTGCGGATGCCTAGAGCCGTGGCCTGCAGCGCGAAACGCTCGTAGCACCGGCCGGCCTCGACCCAATGCCCCTTGTCACTGCGCTCTGAAACGAACAGCGCGATGCCGGCCGAATTGCGAATCTGCCGCGCGTAGCGTTCGCCCTCGGACTTCGGCTTGAAGAAGAGGCCCATCGCCCTGCTGCCCAGCCAGCGCGGCAGCGCCGGGTTGCCCGTGGTGCCGGTGAACAGGCCGTCGCCGGTGCGCAGCGCCTCGTCGACGCTGAAGCGGATCCATGTCTTGAGTTCTGTCACAAACGCGGGGTCGTCCATCTGCACCGTATTCGCCGCGACTACGTACTCCAGCACGCTCTCCATGGCCGGGCGCGCGGTCAGCAGCCGCACGCTGACGCCGTCCCCAGTCCCCGCCTGTTCCAACTGGCGCAACTCGGCCGGCGCAATCGGCTGGCCGTCGTAGTCACCGCGCGCGCATTGCCGCTCGAAGATCGCCCGGGACAGCGGCGAGATGCGCTTCTGTGTTGCTTCCAGATTCACCGCAATCACCCCGTCACCGCCGGGATCGAAGCGCGGGTCGCCATGAAGTCCAGCGGCCAGGCCAGCATGCACGATGTTCTCCGCCGCGCAACCCAGCGAGACATAGAGGTGATGGTCGTCCGGGTCCACGGCTGGGCAGCGGCGCGTGAGGTCAGGCGTGATCGAGATCGATTGCTCGGCGATCTGGAAGCGCCAGCACTGCGTGTTGTGGCTCGAAGGCGCCAGAACAGCTTGGCGCACCAGGTCATGCATCGGGGAAGCCGGAGAGTTGGCCGTGCCGGCGGACTGCACCTGCGGCACTCTCAGGGCGCGGGCAGCGTTCTGCTCGGCGTCACTCGATGAACAATCCATTAACGTGGGCAAAACAGTGACCCCTGCAGCCGCCAACAGGAGTTGTCTCCGGGACGGGGTATCAGGGCTTGCACAGCTCGACAGGTGGTCCTCCATCGGTGGGTTTGCCGGCTGGCTAGCGCGTTGCCTTCATCGTGGCCTTGCGCGCATAAAACGCAGCCACTTCATCGATCTCGGCGGGCGTGATGGCGCGCACCATGTTGCGCATCTGGGCTTGCGCATCATTGTGGCGCGCACCCGACTGAAACGCCTTCAATTGCTCGACCAGATAGTCCTTCGGCAATCCCTCGAGCCAGGGTGCGCCCAGCTTCTGATCGATGCCGCCGTGGCAGGAAATGCACGGGGCGATGTTGCGCAGCGGGTCGCCGACGCGAACCAGCTGCGGCAGTGGCTCGTCGTAGCGCGTCGGCCCCGTGCGTGCCTTCGGCAGGTCGGCGTAGTAGGCCGCCAGGTCGGTGATGTCGCGCTCCGCAAGGTTCTGACTGAGCGCCTGCATCACCGCGCTGGTGCGCTTGCCGCTGCGGTAGTCGAGCAGCTGCTTCATCAAAACTTCCGGGTACTGGCCGGCAAGGTTCGGCGCGTTCGAGCTGCTCTGACCTTGCGCGCCGTGGCACATCGTGCAGTTGAGCGCAAGCGTGGCGCCGCGGCCGACGGCGGTGTCGCTGCCGTCGCGCCCCATCGCGCGGACCAGCACGACATCGGTGGCGGTGACGCCGACCTTGGGCGTGTAGGACGCGCTTCCCCATTCGCCCGGTACGCCGGCGGCGCGGCAAATGCTCGCCCAGATCCCCTGCGCCGAGAAGTCGGCCTGAACGGAAGGCAGCCAGATGAAGCCGACGGCCATTGATGCCAGCGCCAGGCCGATGAGCGACAGCACGCTCCCGCGAACCCACGGATTGCGCCACGCGAACATGCCGGGTTCCTGCATCACCTACTCCCGACGGGAATGACCGGCACGTAAGCATCCGGCAGCAAGGCGAGCTGCACGATCGGATAGCCATAGTTCACGACGGTCAGGCCGATCATCATCGCGACCCATAGGCCGAAGCCATTGAGCGCAACCGGCGTGTGGCCACCCGGGTGCGCGGCCACGCTCCAGGTGAACGGCCGAGGTGCCGTGTTGCCGCTGCGTGCGCGGAACAGGATGTAGACAAAGAGCGCGGCGGACACAACCAGCAGCAGGCCGCCGAGCGTTGACGCCGTCACGGTCCAGGCCTGGGCGGCCAGGTCAGGGTGGCTGTAGTCGTAGTAGGCCATGCGCCGCGGCGCGCCCAGCAGTCCGACCAGGTGCCACGGCATCGTCAGCACGATCATGCCGACGAACCAGAGCCAGAGCTGGGTCTTGACCAGCCGCGTCGGCAGTGGCGCGCAGTGCGTCAGCGCGGGCCACAGGTCGTAGGCCAGCATGAAGTACATGATGACGATCGCACCGCCGAAAATCAGGTGGAAGTGTCCGGTTACCCACTGCGTGTTGTGGATGGTCTCGTTCAATTGGTAGCTCATGTTGATCAGCCCGCCGGCGCCGCCGAACCCCAGCATCACGAACGAGAACGTCACCGCCAGCATCATCGGGTGACCCCACGGCAGTGCCTTGACCCAGCCGAACAGGCCCTTACCGCCGCGCAGCCGCCCCGCAATCTCGGCCGACGCAACGATCGTGAAGACCGTGAGCAGCGTCGGTATCGACACCATCGCCGTCATCGCTGCCTGTACGAACTTGAAGCCGGCGCCCACCTGAGGGTCGGCAAACAGGTGGTGGATACCGATCGGCATCGAGAACACCAGAAACAGCACGAACCCGATGCGGCCCATCGTGTCGCTGTACAGGCGCCCGCCGATCGCGCGCGGCACGATGGTGTAGAAAACGATGTAGGCTGGCATCAGCCAGAAATAGACGATCGCGTGCAGCGTCCAGGAGAACAACACGCGCGCCAAGCCGGCGTTGATGGTGTCGGTGAAGCGGAGCGAGGCCGGCAGGATGAGCACCAGGATCTCGGCCGCGGCGCCCACAGACGTCCAGGCCCACAGCCAGGCGGCCGCCATGTTGCCGAACATCGCGAGCGGCACGCTGACGCCGGGATTCTCACGCCGCCACGCGCGCAGGTTGATGGCCATCAGCGCGACCCAGAACCACGAGCCGACCACGACGAGCACCACCCCGAGGTAGTAGAACGGGCTGCCGATCATCGGCGGATAGAAGGTGTAGAGCACCGAGGCCTTGCCGGCAGCCATCGTCATCGAAGCCATCAGCGTGCCGGCGATCACCAGCCAGAAGCCCGCCCAGGCCCAGCGCAGCCCGACCAGCGGGCGCTTCAGCGCGAGTTCGCAAATCGCGTAGCCAAAGCCCATCGCAATCAGCGTCGGCATCACGTAGGCCATCACGGTGCCGTGCGCTGTTACCGACCGGTAGTAATGCTCCGGATTGCTGACCCAGGCAGACAGCGGGCTGCGCACGAACATCTGCCATTCGCCGAGCACGATGGCGGCCAGGAACGCCACGAAGGCGACCCAGAAGTGGGCCAGCACCAGTTTGTTAGCGCGCAACACAGTCAAGCCTTTCGCCGCCGCTGGCCTTTGCGATGAACTCGGACGGCGCCATCACCTGCACCCGCGCCCACATCGCCTCATGGCCGGTGCCGCAATATTCGTGACAGGGCATCAGCATCTCGCCGGTCTTCGGAAACGACGTGGTGAAGGTCGACACAAAGCCGGGAATGAGCATCGTGTTCGCGTTGGTCCGACCGATCACGAAGCCGTGGATCGCGTCGGTGCTGGTGCCGCGGAAGGTCACTGCCATTTCCGCCGGCACGACGATGCATTGCGGCACGAACGAATATTGCTGCGCAACCAGCCGCACCGTGACCTTGCCGTCGGCGCTCAACGCGGTGCCCAAGTTGGCTTCGGTGAACTCGCCGCGAAGGTGTACGGTCTTCACGTCGATCGTTTCGACGCGCGAAGGCGGCATCGCCGCCCAGTGCACGCCGGTGAAGATCATCATCGCGACCAGCAACGCCATGATCGCAAGCACGATGACGGCCCAACGCCGCTCCGCAGTGGCCGCAACCTGTTCCGATTCGTTGGGTTGCGACCCGTGCCCGGCAGTCGTCGTCGTGCTCACTGCATCACCCCGCGCGGCAGGTAGACGAACACATAGAACGCGAAGTAAAGCGCGATCACGATTGCCGTGGCGACGCCGGCGACAGCGAACGCGCCGGCGGGACCGCGCCGCACGACGTCATCGACCTGCGAGTCGGTGGCCGGCGCGTCTGCGGTGTCGGGTAATGTCATGGCGTCTTTCATTCCGGGATCAGCTTGCGCAGATCGTTGACCTGCGCCGCCGACACCGGCGTACCGCTGTTCTGCCATGCGACGCGGATGTAGGTGACGACCGCCGAGACTTCGTCGTCACCCAGCAGGTGCGAAAACGGCGGCATGCCGTGCGGCCGCGGGTTCTTGCGGGTGCCGGGCGCGTAGCCGCCGTTCAGCACCATGCGGATCGGATTCACCGGCGTGGCCATGGTGATCGACGGGTTGCCGGCCAGTGGTGGATACGCGGTGCCCTGCCCCTGACCTTCGGCGCCGTGGCAGACCGCGCATTGAACGGTGTAGATGTTGCGGCCCAGCTCCAGCACCGAAGGGTCGACAAGCCGTGCCTGGCTGGTCGGCGGCGCTTCCGAATCGCGCTGCGGCAGCGCCTTCAGGTAGACCGCCATCGCCTGCGCGTCTTCGTCGCTCAGGTACTGCAGGCTGTTGTAAACCACCTCGGCCATCGGCCCGTAGACGGCACCGCGATGCGATGTGCCCACCTGCAGCAGGTCGGCGATATCCTTGATCTCCCAGGTACCAAGCCCGGACTCACGGTTCGACGTGAGTGACGGCGCATACCAGTTCTGGTTCGGGATCATGGCGCCTTCGAACGCTTTGGATTCGCTCGATCCGCCGAGCGCGTTGATCGCGGTGTGGCACATCGCGCAATGGCCCAGACCCTGCACCAGATAGGCGCCGCGATTCCATTCCGCGCTCTGCTTCGGCTCGGCCACGTATTCGCCCGGCTCGAAATAAAGGGTGCGCCAGCCGATCAGCAGCTCGCGCCGGTTGAACGGAAAGTTCAGCGCGTGCGGCTTGTTCGCCAGCTGCACCGGCGGCACCGACATCAGGTAGGAAAAAATCGCGTCTGAGTCGGCGCGCGTGACCTTGGTGTAGGAGGCGAACGGCATCACGGGATACATCAGCGCGCCGTCGCGCGAGATGCCGGTGTGCATCATTCGGTAGAACTCGTCGGCGGTCCAGTGGCCGATGCCGGTGTCGTCGTCGGGCGTGATGTTGGGAACGTAGAAGCTGCCGAACGGCGTCGCCATTGCGCGCCCACCGGCAAACGGCTTGCCATTGGGTTGGCTGTGGCAGGCCACGCAGTCGCCAGCGCGCGCCAGGTATTCGCCGCGGGCGATGGTCTGCGAAGTTTGCGAAATCGCACCTATTTCCGCGCTGCCATCGCGCTGCGGCAGCAGGCCAGGGCGCATCGCGTAGAACGCCACCAGCGCGGCAACCAGCAGCGCGGCAACGACGCCGATGGCCAGCAGGATGCGCGAACGGGTAAGCAACGCAGTCATCGCTGGCTACCGCAGGCGAACGGCATGCGCACGAGATTCGCAGACTCGGGCGACGCATCTTTCGAGGCTTCTTGCTGCGCCAGCCAGGCAGCGGCCGCGATCATGTCCGACTCCGAAAGTCGAGACGCGATTCGCTTCATGCAATCGGGTTCCAGCGCATGCCGCTCGCCGATGCGCCAGCGGGTCAGTTGGGCGACGATGTAGCTCGGACGCAAGCCCGTGAGTCCCGGGATGCCAGGCTCCATGCCCGCGAGGCTCTTGCCGTGACACGCGATACAAGCGGGAATGACCTTGTCTGGGTCGCCCATCGTGACAAGTGCCTGGCCGCGTGCAAGCGTCTTGTCGTCAACGTTCGACGCCTCGCCCGCAGCGAATGCAGGCCGCTGTTTCGCGAAATGCTCAGCGATCTCGCGCAGATAGTCGTCGGGCAGGTACGCGACGAGGTAATTCATCGGCGCGTACCGGCGTGTACCGTCCCGGAATGCTGCCAACTGGTTGTAGAGGTAGCCCGCCGGCTTGCCTGCGATGCGCGGGTACACGCCGTTGTGCGTGCCCTGTCCGCTCTGGCCGTGGCAGGTGACGCAGCCTTGAACTCGGGCTTCGATCGAGTCGACCTGCTTGAACGCCGGCAGTGTGTCAGTCTGTGCGTGGGCGGTGACCGAGGTCAGCAGCCATGCGGCGACGCAGAGCAGGGTCACGACCACGCGTTGCGCCGCCGTGGTTGCGCCGAACGGGAGAAGTGTGAGGGGAGTGTACGCAGCGATGATGGACCCAAACCAGGTTTCATATAAATGTCCGTCTGTGCGCTGCCGCCCATAACGCGACCTGTAGAGCCAGCGAGGTTGTGCGGTATCGTCAGGCGCTGAGCGTTCGATCCGAACAAGACGTCGTCCGATTCAACGGGGGTATTGGTGGCGTTGGTCGATCAGGCAGCAGGCTGCTGTGACGAGTCACGGCAATCAAGCAACGAGCTCTTGATCGCCGGGCATAGCCCCACATCCATCGAAGCTCGCGGATCAGGCGTTGCTGTTTGCGGTCTCGGTCTCGGTCTCGGTCGCGTCGAGATGTACGCTGTAGAGCATCAGTTTGGCGTCGTCGGGATCACGCTGGCGCTCAAAGTGCAGGTGCTCGGCAAACTTACGCATCAGATCGTTGTCTGAGGCGTCACTGGAATGCATCGTCTTGATACCGCGCGCTTTCGCGACTTCGATCAGGCGTTGCATCAACAGCGTTCCCAATCCTTTGTGCTGCCAGGCATCGGCGACCGTCACGGCAAATTCACAGTCGTGCCCGTCAGCCTGCGCGCTGAATCGGGCCACCCCGATTTCCTGCGTCTGGTCGCCCGTGCCCAGCAGCGCCACATAGGCTGCGTCCTTGGCTGGGTCGATGACCGTCATCTGCTTCAGCAGCTCCGTGCTTGGCGACTTCATGGTGTCCAGAAAGCGGAAGTGGCGCGACGTCGGGGACAGCGATTCGATGAAGCGACGCTCCAGTTCGATGTCCTCAACGTGGATCGGCCGCACGTGTACGCGGGTGCCGTCTCGCAGTGTCACGTCGTCACCACGCTCAGAAGATGCAGCGAGTGACGCCTGGCCGGGATTGTTGACGAAGTCAGTTGTCGACTTGACGGTATTCATGGAGTTTCCTTTTTGGAACTGGCCCAATTCACCGGGGCATACCTTCATTTCGAGACTGAAGCGAACTCGCCAAAGCGCTCAGCGAAGGGGTTGAACTCCCACTCTGAGCGTTGCGGCCACGCTGCGTCTGTGCGGTGGCCCACACAAGAGCTCAGCTACTCGCGGGAATGGCATTGCATTCCCGCCGGTACGGCCGCGATTACCGTGAACCTGCCCGGCATCGTGTGTGTGCTGCCGCACAGACTTCAAGTCGGTTCCCGCGCAGAGTGCAGTTCACTGGTTTGTGAGCAAAATCTGAAGGTGAATCAACCGTGAGTGACGAACGTGGCGGTAAGCAAGCTCATACGGCGCGCGGGGGCGACGTGGAGTCGAACGCGGGCGTGGTCACCGCCGTGCGCGGCAGTGTGGTCGATGTGCGCTTCGATGGCCGCCTGCCGCCCATCCGCACGTTGCTGCGCACTGGCATCGACCGCGCGATCGCGATCGAGGTGCTGACCCAGATCGACGCCCGCCACGTGCGCGGCATCGCGCTCACGCCAACGCAGGGTCTGGCGCGCGGCATGGCGGTGACAGACACCGGCAAGCCGCTGCAGTCGCCGGTCGGCAAGGCCATCCTGTCGCGCATGTTCGACGTATTCGGCCATGCCATCGATCGGCAGGACGAACCGCAGGGCGTGACCTGGCGGTCGGTGCACCGCGAGCCGCCGCCGCTGATCCATCGTTCGACCACGTCGGTGATCTTCGAGACCGGCATCAAAATGATCGACGTGCTGGTGCCGCTGGAGACCGGCGGTAAAGCGGGGTTGTTCGGCGGCGCGGGTGTCGGCAAGACGGTTCTGCTGACCGAGATGATCCACAACATGGTTGGCAAGCAGAAGGGCGTCAGCATCTTCTGCGGCATCGGCGAACGCTGCCGAGAAGGCCAGGACCTCTATGCCGAGATGAAAAAAGCCGATGTGCTGAAGAACATGGTGATGGTCTTTGGCCAGATGAACGAGCCACCCGGCGCACGCTTTCGCGTCGGCCAAGCCGCGCTGACAATGGCCGAGTACTTCCGCGACGATGAGCAGCGCGACGTGCTGCTGCTGATCGACAACATCTTCCGCTTCATCCAGGCCGGCTCCGAGGTCTCGGGCCTGATGGGGCAGATGCCGTCACGCCTGGGTTACCAGCCGACCATGGGCACCGAGCTGTCGGCGCTGGAAGAGCGCATTGCCAACACCGACAGCGGCGCCATCACGTCGATCCAGGCGGTCTATGTGCCGGCCGACGACTTCACCGACCCAGCCGCGGTGCACACCTTTTCACATTTGTCGGCGTCGATCGTGCTGTCGCGCAAACGCGCGGGCGAAGGCTTGTTCCCGGCGATCGATCCGCTGCAGTCGAACTCGAAGATGGCCACGCCGGGCATCGTCGGCGAGCGCCATTACGCATTGGCGCAGGAGGTCCGGCGCACGCTGGCGCAGTACGCCGACCTGAAGGACATCATCGCAATGCTCGGCCTGGAGCAACTGTCACCGGGCGACCGCGCGGTCGTGGCGCGCGCGCGCCGGCTCGAACGCTTCCTGACACAACCGTTCTTCACCACCGAACAGTTCACTGGCCTGCAAGGCAAGCTGGTCAGCCTGGCCGACGCGCTGGACGGGTGCGAGCGCATCCTGCGCGACGAGTTCAAGGACCGGCCCGAAAGCGCGCTGTACATGATCGGCGCGATCTCGGAGGCGAAGGGCGAT
>JBBPYC010000028.1:0-5664 GCA_038200275.1 Burkholderiales bacterium | reverse complement strand
TGGGTGATTGCGTTGGTCGCGGCAGGCGGTCTGGCTGCGGCGTTGTCCACCGCAGCGGGGCTGCTGATGGCGATCTCAGCGGCGGTTTCGCACGACTTGATCAAGAACGTGTTCAACCCCAACATCAGCGAGAAAAACGAGTTGCTGGCGGGCAAGATCGCGATGGCCGTCGCCATCGTGATCTCGGGCTGGCTGGGCTTGAATCCACCGGGCTTTGCAGCCGGTACCGTGGCGCTTGCGTTCGGTATCGCGGCAAGTTCGCTGTTCCCGGCCATCATGATGGGAATTTTCAGCAAGAAGATGAACAAAGAAGGCGCAATGGCTGGCATGCTCGCAGGCCTATTCGTTACGCTGTTCTACGTGTTTGCGCACAAAGGCATCTTCTTCGTCAAGGGCACTGGCTATCTGGACTTGATCGGCGGGCCGAACAGCTTCTTTGGCATCACGCCGGAAGCATTCGGTGCCGTCGGCGCCGGGGTCAACTTCCTGGTCGCGTTCCTGGTCGACAAGGTGACCAAGGCGCCGCCGCTGCACATCCAGCAGATGGTCGAGTCGGTGCGGATTCCGCGTGGATCGACCCGGGTGTCGGGGAGTCATTAAGCTCTCCCCCGAGGCTTCGCTCCCTGCGGTCGGCTTTCGCTTTCCTTCACCGGGGGGCGACGTTGGCGGACCGGCAGAGCCGGCTCCGCGGCACCTGTTGAACCTGAACGTAGGCGCGGGGTTGGCCAACTTGCTGCTAAGCCTTTTTTGCTGGCAGCAAATGTGCTGGTGAATCTTTTTTTGCGGCCGCTGAACAAGCGGCCGTTTTCTTTTCCGGTCAGTGGTCAGGAGCGGCGGCGCAACAATGGTTTTCGATGTATCGGTCGCGTTGACCTGGGTGCTGTTTCTGGCGCTGTTTCCGATCTGTTTTTTCTGGCTTCGCCGGGCATGGCGGATCGGGGTGCGGCGGGACTTCTCAGAGGTGGCGTTGAAGGGCGGAGAGTCGCCGCCCGAGCCTGGAAAATTCGCGTTCTGGGAGCTGGCAATCAATCTGATCGCAGGGATGGCGGTGCTAATCGCGATCGGCGGCGTGTTGCTCGGCGCGTTTCACTACAGCACTTGGACGGCCATTGCAGGCAGCACGATCTGGTGCAAGTTCTTTGCAAGCTTCGCGCTCGCGCGTCATGCGCATGTGCGTGCCCCAGCGCGCGGTAGCGACAACCGCTGAGCGCAATGGGTTCGGTATCCACGCGCTGCCACAGCCCCCCAGCCAGGCAGCGCTCGGTTTTCAGCGCCGGAACTTGCCTTTCGGACCAATGATCGACAGATCGGCGAAGTCCATGCCTGTGTGGTCATCCGGGCCATAGTTGATTTCGAGTCCGCCCAGATCGAACTTTCGAATCCCTTCCAGGGCGACAGTGAGTTTCTCGCGCGTCGGTTGGGGGCCGGCCCGGCGCAGTCCTTCGACCAGGACTTTGGCCGCAGCAAAACCTTCGAGCATCGGCGGGCTGAGTTCTGCGACATCCTTCGCCTTCGCGAGGTTCCTGGCCTCTTTGACCATCGGATACGTGTCGGTGCGTTCCGACGGAAACACCTGCGTCACGATCACTCCGCGAGAGGCGTCACCCAAATCCTGGATGAAACCCGCTGATGCGTTGTTGGACAGGGTGACCACTTGAGCGTTGGAGCCGGCTGTGCGCAGCGTCTTGATGCCGTCGGCAGCCGATTTGCCGGCGGCGATCACCAGGACGGCCTGCATGTCGGCTTTCGCGATGTTCTGCATGACGGTCTGATAGTCTGGTGTTTTCGAGTCGACCGACTGGACCAGCGCCGTCAGTTTGGCCGCCGTCAAGCCTTTTTGCGCGCCTTCGAGGCCGTCCTTGCCGAAGCTGTCGTCGCGGTAGACCACAGCGATCCGGGTCAGTCCGATCGAAGCCAAGTGCGCAACGCCACGCTCCGCCTCACGCTGATACGTCGATCGCACGTTGAACACGAGCCGGTTTACGGGTTTGTGAAACATCATGCCGCCGGTCGATGGCGCGAGCAGCGGCAGGTTGTGTTTTTCGAGCATCGGCAGAATCGCTTCGTTGTGCGGCGTGCCACGCGTCAGAAACAGCGCCAGCACGTTCGGGTTTTCAGCCAGCTTTTGCGCATTTTCGGCCGCCTTCTTTGGAATGAAGCCGTCGTCCATCGACAGCAGTTCGATTTTCTGGCCGTTGACACCGCCTTTGGCGTTGACGCTGTCCAGGTACAGCTTGGCACCAGCGGCTGTTTCTTTCACGCCGTCGGCATTGGTGCCGGTGTAGCCGGCCGTCTGGCCGATCACGAGCTGCGCCTGTGCA
Source organism: Burkholderiales bacterium (assembly GCA_038200275.1). Classification (GTDB taxonomy): domain Bacteria; phylum Pseudomonadota; class Gammaproteobacteria; order Burkholderiales; family Burkholderiaceae_C; genus JBBPYC01. The sequence continues at coordinate 3,343 of JBBPYC010000028.1, read as the reverse complement.
GCGCCGAAACACGCGAGCAGGGTCGCTGTGCAAATCACGGTTTTGAGCAACATGGTTCTCCGCCTTCCTTACAAAAAATTCGAGTGGTCGCGAAGTGTCATGGCGAGTCTTCATTTGCGCTGCGGAGTCCGTCACGCATACCCCTGTTGAACGGATTCAAACGGCCTGATTCCTAAAATATTGCGCTTTGCTATCTCTAGAAGAAGACTGCTTGATGACCCAAGGCCTGATCCGGATTCGCGGTGCGCGCCAGCACAACCTCAAAAACATCGATCTGGACATCCGCACCGGCGAACTGACGGTGGTGACCGGCCCGAGCGGCTCCGGCAAGTCTTCTCTGGTGTTCGATACGCTCTTCGCGGAAGGCCAGCGCCGTTACGTCGAGACGTTCAGCGCCTATGCGCGTCAGTTCCTCGACCGGATGGACAAGCCGGCAGTCGACAAGGTGGAAGGCGTGCCGCCTGCGATCGCGATTGACCAGACCAATCCGGTGCGCTCTTCGCGTTCGACGGTCGGCACCATGACGGAACTGAACGATCACCTGAAACTGTTGTTCGCACGCGCCGCCCAGCTGTTCGACCGGGAGACGGGCCAAGCGGTGCGGCACGACTCGCCGGACACCATCTATGCTGAATTGCAGGCACGCGGCGCTGCGGCTGGGGATCCGCGGCTCGCCGTCACGTTCCCGGTCGAGTTGCCGGCCAACACCAGCGCCGAGCAGGTCGAGCAATGGCTATCGGCCAGCGGCTTCACCAAGGTCCAGGCCGAGCGCGAAGTCGCGACACCGACCGGCCCGCGCAAGGTGCTCGACGTGGTGGCCGACCGGTTCCGGCTGAGCAGCACCGAACGCGTGCGAGCGCTGGAGGCGGTCGAGACCGCGTTAAAGCGTGGCACTGGGCGCCTGAGCGTGTACCGGCTGGAAGACGACGCAGCGCGTGCCGAGGTCTGGCGCTTTTCCACCGGCCTGCACTGCCCGGACAGCGATCTGCGCTATGCGGACCCGGTACCGTCGATGTTCTCGTTCAACTCCAGCCTGGGCGCGTGCCCGGACTGCCGCGGCTTTGGCCGCACCATCGGTGTCGACTACTCGTTGGTGATCCCGAACGAACGGCTGACCCTGCGCGCTGGTGCAATCAAGACGATCCAGACCCCCGCCTGGAAAGAGTGCCAGGACGACCTGATGCGCCATGCAGAGACTCACGGCATCCCGCGCGATACGCCGTGGAACCAGCTGAGCAACGCGCAGCGCCATTGGGTGATTGACGGCGAGCCGGGCTTCAAGGAAGGGCAGTGGAACAAGAAGTGGTTCGGCATCAAACGCTTCTTCAAGTACCTGGAGAGCAAGGCTTACAAGATGCACATCCGGGTGCTGCTGTCCAAATACCGGAGCTACACGCCGTGTGAAACCTGTGGCGGCGCGCGGCTCAAGATTGAGCCGCTGCAGTGGCGCATCGGCAGCAAGGCGGCAGCGGATGCGGTGCTCGAACCGTCGAAGCGCTTCAGCCCGGTAGGCGTAAGTTGGTCGCGCGAGCAGCTCGAAGCGCTGCCGGGCTTGTGCGTGCACGACCTGATGCTGCTTCCGATCGAGCGGCTGCGGCGTTTCTTTGACGGCCTCGAGCTGAACGAGGCGGCGCACACGCAGCCCGGTGAGGCGCAGGCGCTCAAGCTATTGTTCGACGAGATCAACACGCGGCTCAAGTACCTGTGCGATGTCGGCATCGGCTACCTGACGCTCGATCGGCAGAGCCGCACCCTGTCCGGCGGCGAAGTGCAGCGCATCAACTTGACGACTGCGCTGGGCACGTCGCTCGTGAACACCTTGTTCGTGCTGGACGAGCCGAGCATCGGCCTGCATCCGCGCGACATGGGCCGCATCACGGAAGCGATGCGGCGGCTCCGCGACGCCGGCAACACGCTGGTCGTGGTTGAGCACGACCCGGCGGTGATGATGGCCGCTGACCGCATGATCGACATGGGCCCGGGGCCGGGCGAGCGCGGCGGTGCGATCGTGTTCGACGGCACGCCGGAAGAGCTGCGCAGTGCGGACACGCTGACCGGCGCCTATCTCGGCGGCAGAAAGCAAATCACGTCCGGCTTCACGCGCACGGTGGAGAGCGGCACGCCGAAGCTGATCCTCGAAGGTGTGCGCGAGCACAACCTGAAAGACGTCACGGTCGAGTTGCCGCTGCAGCGCCTGGTCTGCGTGACGGGCGTCAGCGGCTCGGGCAAGTCGACGCTGGTGCAGGACGTGCTCGCGCCCGCGCTGCTGCGTCACTTCGGCCGGCCGACCGATGCGCCGGGCGCGTTCGACCGTCTGCTCGGTGCCGAGCAGCTCGCCGACATGGTGTTTGTCGACCAGTCCCCCATCGGCAAGACCGCGCGCTCGAACCCAGCCAGCTATGTCGGCGCTTGGGACACGCTACGCGTGCTGTTCGCGTACGCGCCGCTCGCCCGCCAGCGGGGTTGGACGGCGGCCAAGTTCAGCTTCAACAGCGGCGACGGGCGCTGCCCTACCTGCATGGGCTCGGGCTTTGAGCACGTCGAGATGCAGTTCCTGTCCGACATTTATCTGCGCTGCCCGGACTGCAACGGCCAGCGCTACCGGCCGGAGGTGCTCGAAGTCACGATCGAGCGCAAGGCGCCTAGCGATGCGATGCCGCGGCTGTTGAACGTGGCCGATGTGCTGAACTTGACGGTGAGTGAGGCAGCCGTGTTGTTCGCCGAAGACCGCGAAGTAATCCGCGCCTTGAAGCCGATCGTCGAAGTCGGCCTGGACTACGTGAAACTCGGCCAACCGGTGCCGACGTTGTCTGGCGGTGAGGCGCAGCGGCTGAAGCTTGCGGGTTTCCTGGCCGATGCGGTCAAACCCACGACAGGGCAAAAAAAAGATAGCAAACTATCAAGCAACTACCGGCGCGGCACGCTGTTTTTGTTCGATGAGCCGACGACAGGCCTGCATTTTGACGACATCGCCAAGCTGATGCGCGCGCTGCGCCGGTTGCTCGACACGGGCCATTCGGTCGTCGTGATCGAACACAACCTCGACGTGATCCGCGCGAGCGACTGGCTGATCGATCTGGGCCCGGATGGCGGCGATGCAGGGGGTGAGTTGGTCGCGCAAGGTACGCCTGAGGACCTGCGGCAGCACCCCACGTCGCACACCGGTGCCGCGCTGCGCGACTACGAAGGGGCGCTCGGCAACGGGCCGCAGCAGGTGGCCGAACGCAGCGCGAGCTATGCGGTGCATGCGGCCAAGCCCAGGGTTGCTGATGACCGCAACGCGATCCAGATCGTGAATGCGAAAGAGCACAACCTGAAGTCGCTCTCGGTGGACATTCCGCGC
>JBBPYC010000027.1:0-22697 GCA_038200275.1 Burkholderiales bacterium | reverse complement strand
CGGCGTGCGGCTGCCGTAGTGCAACGCGAGAAACCCCGGTGGTTCGAGCCGCCGCATCGAGCTCGGTCCGTCAAACTCGGACGCCATGCGCGGATGCAAATAGGGCAGCAACGGCAACAGCACCGCCAGAAACAACAGGCCATGCACGACGCCGGCCGCGACGCCCAGCATCAGGCCGGCGCCGCCGATCAACGAAAACAGCAGGAAATAGAAGAACGAAATCAGCCAGCCGAACAGCACATAGAGAATGAAGCCAAGCACATTCGCGCTCGCGCGCCGGCCGGTGAAGAACGTGCCGAGCAACAGCGGGAAATTCAGGCGCGACCAGCCCATGTTCTGCGCGGCAAAGGTCAGCGCGATCAGCACGGCGGTGGCGATCAGGCCCCAGGCCAGCACCTGCAGGATTTCGGTCGTAACGGCGTTCATGCAGCCCCCATGTTCATGACGAAGAAGTTGCTGTCTCGGCGCGGTCCAGCGCCAGCGCGGCGGCGATCAGGCCAGCATGGCTGAAGGCCTGCGGAAAGTTGCCGCGCAGCGCGAAGCTTTCATCATCCAGCTCTTCGGCATAGAGACCGACCGGATTGGCAAGTTTGAGCAAACGCTCGAACAGTTCGCGTGCTTCGCCGGTGCGGCCAAGATCCGCCAGGCACTGCACGCGCCAGAAGCAGCAGATGACGAACAGGTTCTCGCAGCCGGCAACGCCGTCGTAGTCGGGCCCGGGCGGGTAGCGGTACAGCAGGCCGTCCACGCCGAGCTGGCGCTCGATGTGCTCCAGCGTGCCGCGCATCTTTGGATCGTCGGCGGCAAGGTAGCCCATGCGCGGGATCAGCAGCAGGCTCGCGTCGGCGTCCTGGCCGCCGTAGTAGCCGACGTAGCTGTTCAAGCTGGCGTCGAAGCCGTGCTGGTCGATGTCGCACCGCAACGCTTCGCGTTCGCGGCGCAGCTGGTCGGCATCGATCGGCAAACCGATTTGCTCGTGCAAGGTGAGCGCCCGGTCCAGCGCGGTCCAGCACATCAGCTTGGAGTAGGTGTTGTGGCGCGGTCCGGATTGAATTTCCCACAGGCTCGCATCGGGCTTGCGCCACTCGCTGGCCGCCGTGCGCGCGAAGCCGGCGACGACGCACTGTTCATAAGCGTCCAGCCGCCCGCCGCGCTGCACGAAATCATGCGCCGCGAGCAGCACTTCGCCGTAAACGTCGAGCTGCAGTTGCGTGCTGGCCGAGTTGCCGATCCGCACCGGGCCGACGCCGCGCCAGCCGCGCAGATGCGGCAACTCGCGCTGGGGCAGCGCCGCTCGCCCGTACACGTCGTAGAGCGGCTCGAGACGCGGCTGCGTGAGGCGCGTTGCGTGCAGCAGCCAGGCGATAAACGCAGCGCCCTCGTCCTGGAAGCCGACGTCCATGAACGAGCTCAAGGTCAGTGAGCTGTCGCGCAGCCAGCAATAGCGGTAGTCCCAGTTGCGTTCGCTTTGCATGCTCTCGGGAAGCGAGCTCGTGCCCGCCCCCACGATCGCGCCGGACAGTGAATAGGTCAGCAGTTTGAGCGCGAGGCAGCTGCGCACCACCGCATCGCGCCAGGGACCGTCGTAACTGCAGCCGGCAGACCATTCGCGCCACCAGTCGAGGGTCGTGGCCAGGCGCTGTTCGACCGCCGCACCGAGCGGTGCGAGCACTGCGATCTCGTGCTTGCTGGCGCTGAGCGATGCTTCGCGCTGCTCGCCCGAGCGCAAGTGTTCGACCGCTTCGAGCGTCGCCCCACCGGTGCTCGCAAAAGCGAAGTTCGAGAGCAGATGGAAGTTGACTGGGCCGAGCGTGCATTGCCAGCCGAGCCGGCCACGCGAGACCAGCCGCGGCAGCTCCTTCGCGTAGCCGGGCCGCGGCTGATAGACCGCTTGGACTTCGACTTCGCCCTCAGTGCAACGCGCGATCCGGATCACCTCGTGCTCGGGCACCATCTCGTGCTGGTCGCGCACGTCTCCGCCCTTGACGGCCATGCAGTCGGTCAACTCGAGTACGCCGCGTTGGCAATGGAAGGTCGTGCGCAGCACGTTGCTGCCGTCGAGATAGGCACGTTCGATGCGCACGATCTCCCGCGGCGTGATCGCGAAGCGCCCCCCGCGCTCCTGGTCGAGCAGTGCGGCAAACACCGAACCGCCCGCGAAATCAGGCAGGCAGAACCAGTCGATCGAGCCTTGCAACGAGACCAGTGCCAACGTCTTGCAGTTGCCGATCGCGGCATAGTCGCCGATGCCTCGATCTTCTGATGACGTTTGCTGCTCACGCATCGGCTGATCCTGTCGCTGGTCCGCCTGCAACCGGACGCAGTCCGTAGACGATGGAACGGCGCTCAAGCCGTCCTCATGCGCGCCGCTGCGAGCGCCTCACCCGCAGTCCAGATCGAAGCAGCCAGCAGCACCACATCCTTGATCAGGAACTGGCCGATCGGGCCCGACAGATACGGAAAGCCATAGCCCTCCTGCCAGACGCCGGGCGTGGTCAAGAGGAACGTCAGCGTCGTGATGAACGCAACGATCGCCGCGCAGCTGCCGATGCCCGAGGCGCGTGCCGAGAACGGTCGCAGCGCGATCAGCACGCCAATGGTGATCTCGACGATGCCCAGCGCCGTCGCAAAGCCGCGCTCCCCGAGCAGGTTGTAGGCCCACGACAGCAGCGGGCTGTGCATCACCAGCGGCGCGATGCCCTTGGCTTCATAGGCGGTGAACTTCATGAAGCCGTACCACAAAAAGATGAGTACGAGCGACCAGCGCAGCGCCATAGCGCCGTAGTGTTTGAGGGCAACGCCTCCTTCTTGCTCGCTCGAATGGCTTTGCATGATCGTGCTCGGATAGTTTGGATTGCAGGGGCATCGCTGCGATGGGCACGCAGCTGACATGCGGTTGCACTCTATCGAGGCCAGGCTGACACCTGCGTACGCTATCGAACATTGCCGGGTCGATACAGATCCGCGTAGCGGGCCTTGATGTCGCGATAGCAGGTGCAGGCACCCGCCTCGAGGCGATTCCGGTCGACGATGGTGATCATCCCGCGCTGGTAGGCAATGAGCGCCTCGTCCTGGAGTTCGCTGGCGGCGGCCGAAACACTCGACCGTCGAACTGCGAGCAGTTGCGCCAGCGTGTCCTGGGTGAGCTGGATAGCGCCTTCCGGAGCGCGATCGGCAAACATCAACAACCAGCGAACGAGCCGCTGCCGGATCGCATGGACGCGCTCGCAGGCGCTAATCGCGCACGACTGCCCCATCAGCGCCTCGGCGCAGTGAAGCACGAGCCGCTGGAAAACGCCCGCCCTCGCAAACTCCTCGACCAGCGTCGCCGCACCGATGCGAACGAGTTGCCCGCCGATCCGCACCGTCGCGCGATTGGTCGAGTTCTCAGCACCCAGCAGAGCTTCGATGCTGACAACGCCTTCGTTGCCGGCCAGCGCGACGCCCGGGCTCGACGCATGGTCTTCGACGTCGTCGCTGACGACCTGCTCAAGCGAAACGACCGCGTCAAGTGGGAAGTAGACATCGACAATCGGTTCGCCCGGATCGATGAGGATATCGCCCGGCACCGCCGAAACGATCGTGGATCTGCCATCGATGCGCTGCCAGGCCGGCTGCGGCAGCATGGCGATGAGCTGGTTCAGTTGCGCGTCAATCATGGGCTTACCTGTGCTGTCTGCTTGACCATTTGTACCACTTCAACCGAAAGCAAAACCGCTCCCTTGCTCGGCAGCTGCATGGCATCCGGTCTTGCTACCCCGTGTAGACGCCTACTGACCGACCTGCGACCCCGCTAAGTGCGCCAGCGTACCGACGCGCCTGTTCGACTCCGATAGATTGGGCTGTGCCCGACTCATGGCCAGGCACAACCCGAACCAACGAAAGAACAAAAGGAGCCAACCCATGAAGTCTCGACTCTCCAGGCGCACCGCCTTGGCAACTGCTGCAGCGCTGGTCATGACCGTGGGCATTACCGCCTGCGGTGGCGGCGGCGACGATAACAACGGCAACAACAACAATTTCACGAGCACCGGCGCAGTCAAGAACGTGCTGTATGTGGAGAGCAACCGGCTGGAGCCGGGACAGAACTCGATCCTGGCCTACACGCGCGCCGCCGACGGCACCCTGACGCCGCTGGCCGGCAGCCCGTTTCTCACCAACGGCAAGGGCCTGAACAATCCGACCGCCGCCAAGCTCGGGCCGAATGACAAGGACTATCCGCTGCTGGCCAGCCGCGACAAGAAGCGTCTGTACGCGGTCAACTCCGGCAGCAACACGATCGCTGTGTTCGACATCGGCGACGACGGTCAACTGCGGCACGTGCCCGGCTCGCCGTTTGCGTCCGGCGGGCGCAGCCCGGTGAGCCTCACGATCGCGGGCAATCGGCTCTATGTCGTGAACAGCAATGGCGACGCGGATCAATTGCCGAACTCGGACAACCCCAACTACACCGGCTTCACGATTGAGCCGAGCGGCAAGCTGACGCCGATTCCGAATTCGACCGTGCCGGTGGTCAAGGGCGGTTTCCCGTCGCAGGTGCTGGCCTCGAACGACGGCACCTTGCTGTTCGGCCTGGACTTCCTCGCGCCCGCAGCGCAGCCCGGCATCGGTTCGCTGCGTTCGTTCAAGATCAATGCGGACGGCACGCTGACGCAGCCGCCGAGTTCGCCGATGGCGCTTCCCGCTGGCGACAAACCGCCGCTGCCGCTGGGCATGAACCAGCACCCGTCGCGCAACATCCTGTACGTCGGCTTCGTGACGAGGAAGCAGATGGGCGTCTATACCTTCGACGGTGCGACCGGCGCCTTGACCTTCGTGCGTGCGGTGCCGAATTCGGGCCTTGAGCTCTGCTGGATCAGGCCAACGGCCAGCGGCGCGCGCATCTACACCGTGAACAACATCGACAACAGCGTCTCGTTCTATGACAACAGCGATCCGCTGCAGCCGGTCGAAAAGCAGCACCTGCTGCTGAAGCTGCCCGGCCCGCTGTTTCTGAACGACCGCGGCCCCGATTCGTTCATGCAAGTCACAAGCACGCCGTACGAGCCGGCCTTGTCCCCCGACGAGAAGTTTTTCTACGTGGTCGGCACCCGGAGCAACGCGCTGGACAACACGGTGACCGCGGGCAACTACATCCATGTCCTGAGCATCGCGGCTGACGGCACGTTGAGCCAGCCCGGCGCTCCGTTGGTGCTGCCGGTCCCGGTGCCGCCGGCGACGCGGCCGCAAGGGCTGGTCGTGTTCTAGACGCCACGCCGGCTCGGACGGCGGCACGTGGCCGTCCGTGTCGGCGTCCGAGCGCGTTCGATTCGCTTTTTTTTTCTTTCTCGATCCCTCATCCGTTCACTCAAACCCGACAGGTGTCACATGGCAACCAACTCGACAATCTCGCCCACCGGGCGCGACCCTCTGCTGCAGTACGGCGGCCCGGCCTTGCGCTGGTCGCTCGTACTCATCTTTCTGTGGTACGGCTTCATGAAGTTCACCGCTTATGAAGCCAAGGGCATCGCGCCGCTCGTGATGCACAGCCCGCTGCTGTCCTGGGCGTACAGCCTGCTCGGGGAGCGCGGCTTTGCGACGGCGCTGGGCATCGTCGAGATCACCATCGGCGTGCTGATCGCGCTGCGTCCGGTGTCGGCGCGCGCCTCGGGCATCGGAAGCTGCGCGGCGATCGTCACGTTCATCACGACGCTGACGTTCCTCTTGAGCACGCCCGGCGTCTGGCAGGAGGGCTACGGCTTTCCGTATCTGTCCGGCCCGATCGGCCAGTTCCTGATCAAAGACGTGGTGCTGCTGGCCGCGTCAGTCTGGACCGCGGGCGAGGCGTTTGCCTGGGCACGTACGGAGACGGTGCGATCACATGGGCACACACCAGCGGCGATGCGGTCGTAGCAGTTTGCGGACATAAGGCTCCTCAGGGACGCGGGGCTACTTTGGCCGCTGCCCGCCGTCAGTCAGGCGCTTGACGATGTGACGCTGCGCGAAGAGCAGCAGCAGGGTGGCCGGGATTGCGGAGAGCATGGCGCCGTATTTTGATCTCGTACTGCTGCGCGAATGGGGAGATCACCACAGGTACCGTCGCTGTCTGTCGCGTGGTCAGGGTCAGTGCTATGGGGAATTGGTTTTAGGTGAAGACGATGACGTCATCGACTGAACACATCAAGGAGCAATCATGTCGCAGAATGTCTCTGAATTCGTCTGGAAGCGCCTGTCCGAGTGGGGCCTGTCTCGCGTCTACGGGTACCCGGGCGATGGGGTGGGTGGGCTCGACGTGGCGCTGCAAAAGGCCAGTGACTTCATGGACTACGTGCAGGTTCGGCACGAGGAGATGGCGGCGTTCATGGCGTCTGCGCACGCCAAGTTCACCGGTCAGGTCGGGCTTTGCTACGCGACGTCCGGGCCGGGCGCGATCCATCTGCTCACCGGTTTGTATGACGCGAAGGCGGACCATGTGCCGGTGGTGGCGCTCGTGGGCCAGCAGGCGCGCAGCGCGCTCGGCGCCAGCTACCAGCAAGAGGTCGACCTGCAGAACCTGTTCAAGGACGTCGCCTCCGAATTCGTGATGACCGCGATGGTGCCCGAACAGGTGCGTACGCTGATCGACCGCGCGGTGCGCATCGCGCAGGCCAAGCGCGCAGTCACCTGCGTGATCCTGCCCAACGACCTGCAACTGCTTGATTACGTCGATCCGCCGATGGCGCACGGCGCCACGCACACCGGCGTCGGTTTCCCCGGCTGGTCGTTGCAGCCTGGCACAGAGGCGCTGCAACGCGCGGCCGACATCCTCAACGCGGGCAAGCGGGTCGCGATGCTGGTCGGCGCCGGTGCGCTGCAGGCAAGCGATGAGGTGATGGCGGTGGCCAACCGCCTGAACGCGGGCGTGGCCAAGGCGCTGCTCGGCAAGGCCGTGCTGCCCGACGACCTGCCCTGGGTGACCGGCTCGCTCGGACTGCTCGGCACCAAGCCGAGCTGGGACCTGATGAAGGAATGCGACACGCTGCTGATGGTCGGTTCGGCGTTTCCCTACAGCGAGTTCCTGCCCAAGCCCGGTGATGCGCGCGGCGTGCAAATCGACATCAACGGCGCCAACCTGAGCCTGCGCTATCCGATGGAGTATTCGCTGATCGGCGACAGCAAGCAGACGCTTGCGGCTTTGCTGCCGCTGCTCGATCAGAACGAGCATGGTGACTGGCGGCAGCGCATTGAGCGCGGCGTCGAATCCTGGTGGAAGACGCTGGAGGCGCGCGCCATGGAGCCAGCCGAGCCGATCAATCCGCAGCGGATTTTCTGGGAGCTGTCGCCGCTGCTGCCGGACGGCGCGATTCTGACCGGCGACAGCGGCTCGGTGGCCAACTGGCTGGCGCGCGACATCAAGATCCGGCGCGGCATGATGTGCTCGCTGTCCGGTGGCCTTGCGTCGCTCGGGGCTGCCACGCCGTACGCGGTGGCCGCGAAGATGGCGTACCCAGATCGGTGCGTGATCGGCTTCATCGGTGACGGTGCGATGCAGATGAACGGCCTGAACGTGATGATCACGGTCGGCAAGTACTGGAAGAACTGGTCGGACCCGCGCTTCATCATCATGGTGCTGAACAACCAGGATCTGAACCAGGTGACCTGGGAGGAACGCGTGCAGCTGGGGGTGGGCAAGACGCCGTTGACGCAGAGCATTCCCGACTTTCCCTATGCTCGCTATGCAGAGTTGATCGGGTTGAAGGGCATCTACTGCGACGACCCGAACGGCATCGCCGACGCCTGGAAGGAAGCCCTGGCCGCGGACCGCCCCGTCATCATCGAGTTCAAAGCCGATCCGAACGTACCGCCGCTGCCACCGCACATCACGCTGAAGGATGCGAAGAACTTCCTCACGATGATGGTCGACGAGCCGGAACTCGGCAGCGTCATCGCCAACAGCGCCAAGCAGCTGGCCGCGACGATCCTGCCGACGAAGGATTGATTGGCATGGACCTGTCGCAACAGTCGAGACTCCGGAAGCCGTCGCCGACAACCGAAGCGCAGGTCGTGCAACCGTCTTCGCGAGATCGGTCCGCGACCGTGACGGCGGCGCAACGGCTCAATCGCGCCGCCGGCATGCTCGCTGGCTCGGTGCTGATCGACAGCGCAATGGAGCACTATCGCGGCAGCTTCCACAACAACGCGATGTGGACGCCGCTGGTCGCATCGTCGCTGTCGATCGCAGTCAGCCTGCATGGTCATTCGGACCCTCGCCATGGCGCCCACCGGGGGCGCGACGCAATCTATGGGGCAGCCGGCCTGATTGGCATCGTCGGCACCGGCTTCCACCTCTACAACGTGACGAAGAAGGTGGGCGGATTCAGCTGGCAGAACGTCTTCTACAGCGCACCGCTGGGCGCCCCGGCCGCGCTGTCGCTGTCCGGCCTCATGGGCTATTTGTCGGAGCGGCTGCGCGACAACCCGCCCGAGCGCGCCCCCGTCATCGCGGGCGTCGACGCCGGTCGGATGGTCGCCGCCTTGACTGCTGTCTCACTGCTCGGTACCACCGCCGAAGCCGGCCTGCTGCATTTCCGCGGCGCGTTCCACAATCCGGCGATGTGGTTGCCGGTGATGATGCCGCCGATCGCGGCCGCTTTGCTCACTTTTGCGGCCGTGGCACCGAACGGGGTTGACCGACCCGCTTCACGCCAGTGGCTGGCCGCGACCGCGGTGCTGGGCGTCTTGGGCGTCGCGCTGCACACGTACGGCGTCTCGCGCGGCATGGGCGGCTGGCGCAACTGGCGGCAGAACGCATTTGCCGGGCCGCCGGTGCTGGCGCCGCCCGCATTTACGGGGCTTGCGCTGGCCGGCCTCGCGGCACTGGCTTTGCTCGGGGAGCGCCATGATGACTGAACCCAGCCGTTATCCCGGTTATCACGTGCTGGCCAAACGGGACACGCTGTCGTGGAATGAGCCGACGCGGCGCGCCATCGACGAGCGCCTCGCGACGCCGCGGCATCCGCGCTTCTTCACCGAGGCTGAATGGGCGGTGGCCGACGCGCTGGTGCGCCGCATCCTGCCGATCGACGACGCTGCAAACGCAGTGCCGCTGGTTGCGCTGCTCGACGCCAAACTGCTCGCAGATCACAGCGATGGCGTGCGCGACGCCGACATGCCCTACCTGCGCGAAGCGTGGCGACAGGCACTGGCTGCTCTGGACATCGATGCCAAAGCACAGCACCAGGACCGTGCCTTTGCAGCGCTCGACAGCGCGCAGCAGGATGCGATGCTGAAGGCGATGCAGGACGGCGACATGCCTGCCACGCACTGGCACGGGATCGATCCGCAGAAGTTCTTCGAGCGCCGTGTGCTGGTGGATGTGCCGCCGCTGTTCTACAGCCAGCCCACAGCCTGGAACGAGATGGGATTCGGCGGTCCTGCGAGTCCCCGTGGCTACCTGCGGCTCGAAGGCGATCGCCCCGACCCATGGGAAGCCATCGAAGCCACGCCGGGCCGCGAACGCCGGGCCGAACAACAGAACCGCCATGTCGTCTGATCCCCTTGCAGCCCCTCGCGCGACTGTGGGACGGGCCCCCGACATCTTTCGCGTCGGCGGTTGGGTGCCGATGCGCGAACACCGCAATGAAGATGCAGTGGACTTCGTCATCGTCGGCACTGGCGCGGGCGGCGGCACGCTCGCGGCGTTGCTCGCGGAGCAGGGTTTTTCCGTGGTCGCCTTCGATGCTGGCGGCTACTTCCGGCCGCTGGAGGATTTCGCGTCGGACGAGACCGAGCAGCACAAGCTGTTCTGGACCGACAAGCGCATCGTCGACGGCCCGAACCCGCTCCAGATGGGCGGCAACAACTCGGGCAAGGCGATCGGCGGCTCGACGGTCCACTATGCGATGGTGGCGCTGCGCTTTCGGCCCGAATGGTTCAGCGCGCGCAGCACGCTCGGCTACGGCGCCGACTGGCCGATCTCCTGGCAAGAGATGTGGCACTACTACGGCGTGGCTGAGCAACAGATCGGCATTTCGGGACCGCTGAGTTACCCGTGGGGGCCAAAGCGGCCACGCTACCCGTATCGCGCGCATGAACTCAATACCGCGGGCCGCCTGCTGGCCAAGGGCTGCGAAGCGCTCGGCATCGGCTGGACCGAGACGCCGCTGGCCACCCTCTCGGCGCCGCATGCCGGGTCGGAAGGCAACTCCCCGCCCTGCGTCTACCGCGGCTTCTGCCGCATCGGCTGCTCGACCAACGCGAAACGCTCGGCGTTGACCGTCTGGATGCCGCGGGCGCTTGCGGCTGGCGCCGAGGTGCGCGACCTTGCCATGGTCGGCCGCATCGAAACCGACGCGAACGGGCGCGCGACCGGTGTGCATTACCAGCGCGAAGGCGCCTGGCACTTCCAGCGCGCGCGGCACGTGGTCGTCGCGGGCTATGCGATCGAGTCGCCGCGGCTGCTGCTCAACTCCGCGACGGACCGCTTTCCCGATGGCCTTGCCAACAGCTCGGGCCTGGTCGGCAAGAACCTGATGACGCAGTCGAACGCGGCCGTCTGGGGGCGCATGGACGAAGAGGTGCGCTGGTACAAGGGCCCGCCCAGCCTTGCGATCACCGAGCACTGGAACTACGACAACCGCAAGGACTTTCACGGCGGCTACTGCTGGATGGGTCAGGGACCGCTGCCCAACGAATGGGCCGCGGTGCAGACCGGCGCGCGCGGCCGCTGGGGTCAGGGCCTGCGCGACGCGATGCTCGACTACAACCACATGATCGGCGTCAAGATGGTCGGCGAGATGCTGCCGGACGAAGCGAACCGGGTGACGCTGGCCGACGACGTGGACCAGTACGGCCTGCGCGTCGCCAAGATCACCTATCGCTGGGGCGACAACGACAAGGCGCTGATCGCGCACGCGCTCGAGCAGATGGGGCGTTCGATCGAAGCGATCGGCGCGCAGGACATCTTTCGGCAGGAGGACGACACCGCCCATCTCGGCGGCACGGTCCGCATGGGCAGCGATCCCGCGACCAGCGTGGTGGACGCCGACTGCCGCAGTTGGGACGTGCCGAACCTCTGGGTCTGCGACGGCTCGGTGTTCCCGACGGTGGGCGGCGTCAATCCGTCGCTCACGATCCAGGCGGTCGCGTTGCGCACGGCGGTGCGGATCGGGCAACTGGCCGCTGCGGGTGACCTGTAGGCGACCCGATTCAGCAATTCAGACCACAGCCACGCAGGGAGGCCCATCGTGTTGATCGAAATCGTTCTCGATGCCCATGCCGTGATCGGCGAGTCGCCGACCTGGATGGCCCGTCAAAACGCGCTCTACTGGATCGATGTGACGGCGCCCGCACTGCGCCCGATATTCTGGAGTATGGAATGATCGCATTCGGCGCCCCCGGCATTTCCCCGACCTGGACCAGCAGCGCAAAAGACTTCGTCGGCTGCGCGCTTGGCACCTCGCGCCTGTGGTTTACGACCGGCCGCGGCATCGTCAATGAGGTCTACTGGCCGCACATCGACTGCGCGCAAATCCGGGACCTTGGATTCATCGTCGCCGACGGCCGCGGTTTCTGGGTTGAACTCAAGCGTCACGATGACTACCGGACCGTGCTCCCGCACCCAGGCATCCCGGCGATCGAGATCGTACACACGCATCCGCGCTTTGAGTTGCGGCTGCGGCTGGTGCCTGATCCGGTGCACGACGCGCTGCTGATCGAAGTCACGCTGCAAGGCGATCCGGAACTGAAGCCCTACGCGCTGCTGGCGCCGCACCTGGGCGGCAGGGGGGGTGGCAACCTGGCTGAGACCGAGCTGTACCGTGGCCGCCGCATGCTGTTCGCCAGTCGGGGCACATCCAGCTTGGCGCTCGCTGCAGTCGATGCGAAGCAGTGTGACGCCTGGGGGCCGACCAGCGCGGGCATCGTCGGCGCAAGCGACGGCTGGCAGGACTTCGACCGCAACGGCGCACTGACCTGGGCGTTCGAGCATGCCGGCCCAGGCAACGTTGCGTTGATCGGTGGGCTGCCGCAGCGCGCCACGCTGGCGCTCGCATTCGCCGCGGACCACGAAGGCGCGGCGACGCTGGCTGTCGCGGCGCTGTGCCAGCCGTTCGACCAAGTGTGGGACCAGTATGTCGCCGACTGGCGGCGTTGGCATGAGCGGATCAGCATTCCAGCCGGACTGCCACCGGAGGTCGCCACCCAGCATTCGATTTCGGCGATGGTGCTGCGCGTGCATCAGGACAAAACGTTCAGCGGCGCGATGGTTGCGAGCCTCAGCGTGCCCTGGGGCAATGCGCACGACGACATCGGCGGCTATCACCTGGTCTGGCCGCGCGATCTGGTTGAGAGCGCGGGCGCGCTGTTGGCCCTGGGCGCGCTGCCGGAAACGCGCGCAGTGCTGCGTTACTTGATCGCGACACAGTGCGGAGGTGGCGACTGGCCGCAGAACCAATGGCTCGGCGGACTGCCGTTCGCAAAGGGTGTGCAGCTCGACGAGGCCGCGTTTCCGGTGCTGCTCGCGGCCACGCTTGCGGAGCGCGACGAGCTTGCCGGCATCGAAGTCGCACCGATGATTGAGCGCGCGCTTGGTTTCATCGCGTGCTCCGGCCCGGCGACCGCGCAGGATCGCTGGGAAGAGGATGCGGGCATCAACCCGTTCACGCTCGGCGCCTGCATCGCGGCGCTGGTTTGCGGCGCGCCGTGGCTACCCGAGCCGGCGCGCGGATGGGCCCTGAAGATTGCCGATGACTGGAACGCGCGACTGGAAGGCTGGACCGTCGCGCACGACAGTGCGCTGGCACGCGCCAGCGACGTTGCCGCGCACTACGTTCGCAATGCGCCGTCGATCGAGCCGGACGGGCAGACGCACCTCGAACGAGTCCTGCCGATCAAGAATCGCGCGCAGGATCCGTGCCTGCCCGCCGCGGAACAGGTCGCGACCGGTTTCCTGCAACTGGTGCGGCTCGGCCTGCGCCGCGCCGACGACCCGTTGATGATCGACACGCTGAAAGTCATCGACCGCGAACTGAAGGTCGAACTACCGACCGGTCCGGCCTGGCATCGCTACAACAGCGACGGCTATGGCGAGCAAGCGGACGGCAGCCCGTTCGACAGCACCGGCATTGGCCGCGCCTGGCCGCTGCTGGCCGGCGAGCGCGGGCACTATGAACTGGCTGCTGGGCGGGAGCCGCTGCCGTTTCTGAACGCGATGGCTGCGATGACCGGGCGCTGCGGGCTGATCCCGGAGCAGGTCTGGGACGAGGAAGCGATTGCCGAGCACTCACTCGCGCCGGGACAGCCTTCCGGTTCGGCAATGCCGCTGGTCTGGGCGCATGCCGAATTCGTCAAGCTGGTGCACAGCATCGCGCTGGGACGGCCGTTCGATCGACCCGAAGCGACCTGGAAGCGCTATGCGGGAAAGCGCCCGACCCCGAAGTTCGCGATCTGGTCGCTGAATGCGCCGATCACGACCATTCGTGCCGGACACGCGCTCCACCTGATGCTGCCGCACGCCGCGCGCGTGCGCCAGGGCGTGAACGACTGGCAGAAGATCGGTGACATCGACAGCACGGACACCGGTCTGGGACTGCACGCGGTCACGTTGCCGACGAGCCGGCTCAAGGCGGGCGCGCGCATCGATTTCACGATGTTCTGGCAGGGCGAATCGCGCTGGCAGCAGCAGGACTACCGGATCGACGTGCAGTGAACTGCATCTTCGCAGCAGGTCGAACCGGCCACGACGACAGGAATCTGTCGGAAAGACATTCATGCGAAACAAGATCGCAGTGATCACCGGCGCGGGCGCCGGCGTTGGCCGGGCGACCGCGCTCGAATTCGCAAGACAAGGCTGGGACGTCGCGCTGTTGTCGCGCGGGGCCGAGCGGCTCGAGTCGCTTGCCGATGAAGTCCGCGCGCTCGGTCGTCGCGCACTGCCGATTCCAACCGATGTTGCGGACGCCGATGCGGTCGAAGCGGCCGCGCAGCGCACGGAAAGCCAGCTGGGCCCGATCGACGCCTGGGTCAACGTCGCGATGGCGACCGTGTTCGCGCCGGTCGCCGATCTGACCGCGGCCGAGGTGCGGCGCGCGACCGAAGTCACGTACCTGGGACAGGTGCACGGCATGATGGCCGCGCTGCGCCAGATGCGCGGGCGCAACCGCGGCGTGATCGTCAACGTCGGCTCGGCGCTCGCGTACCGCTCCGTGCCACTGCAGTCCGCCTACTGCGGTGCAAAAGCCGCGATTCGCGGTTTCACCGATTCGCTGCGCTCCGAGCTCATCCACGACCGGCTCGACATTCGACTCACGATGGTGCATCTGCCGGCGGTGAACACGCCGCAGTTCGACTGGGCGCTGAACAAGACCGGCCATAGGGCGAAGCCGGTGCCGCCGATCTACCAGCCCGAGGTCGTGGCGCGTGCGATCCACTTCGCCGCGACGCAGGATCGGCGCGAGATCTGGGTCGGCTTCCCGACCGTAAAAGCGATTCTCGCGAACCGGATCGCGCCCGGCCTGCTCGATCATTACCTTGCGCGTACGGGCTACAGCGGCCAGTTGTCGTCGCGCCCACAGCCTCCCGATGCGCCGGGCAATCTTTTCGAGCCGGTCGCGGGACACGCAAGCGCGCACGGCCGCTTCGACGACAAGGCGCGCACCTGGAGTCCGGAGATGTTCACCGATCAACACCGGCAGGCGGTCTACACCGGACTCGCCGCGCTCGGGCTGGTGCTGTTCGGCGTGCTGGTGTCGAGGCGGCGCGATGCGCGCCTGCGCAAGCTGCCGCGTCGCTGATCGATTACCAAAAACCCCTTGCCTTCATGCATCACTACGACCTCATCGTCATCGGCAGCGGCCCCGGCGGCGCATCACTTGCCCAAGCCCTTGCGCCTACGGCCAAGCGCATCCTGATCTTGGAGCGCGGCGGCTACCTGCCGCGCAGCGAGAAGAACTGGAGCGCGCAGGCGGTGTTCGTCGATGGTAAATACCAAGTCGATGAGACCTGGACCAATGCGCAGGGCGACACTTTCAAGCCGGGCCTGCACTACTACGTCGGCGGCAACTCGAAGGTTTACGGCGCGGCGCTGTTCCGGCTGCGCGAGCGCGACTTCGGCGAAGTGGTGCATGCAGGCGGTATCTCGCCGGCCTGGCCGCTCGGCTACGACGTGTTTGAGCCTTACTACGCGAAGGCGGAAAAGCTGTTCCACGTGCACGGCCAGCGCGGCGAAGACCCGCTGGAGCCGTGGGCCAGTGGCCCGTACCCGTACCCACCCGTCAGCCACGAGCCGAAAGTCGCCGAGCTGTCCGCCAACCTGCGCGGCATCGGATTGAACCCGTTCCACTTGCCGCTGGGCATCCTGCTCGACGAGCAAAAGGATGGCACCCCGACGCCCACCAGCACCTGCATGCGCTGCAGTTATTTTGACGGTTTTCCGTGCCTGCTGAACGGCAAGGCCGACGCGCAGGTCGTCTGCATCGATCCGATGCTGCAAAAGCATCCGAACGTCACGCTGCTGACCGGCGCGTACGTGTCGAAGCTCGGCACTGATGCGTCCGGGCGCAAGGTCGATGCGGTGCACGTCACGCGCAACGGGCAGGACGAGATTTACTCAGCCGACGTGGTGGTGGTCGCCTGCGGCGCGCTGTCGTCCGCGTTGCTGCTGCTGCGCTCGGACAACGACAAACATCCGAGGGGCCTGGCAAACGGCTCCGACCAGCTCGGCCGCAACTACATGCGGCACGACATGAGCGTGCTGATGGCGGTCATGAAGGACGAGAACGACACGGTATTCCAGAAGACGATGGCGTTCTCTGACTTTTACTTCGGCTCGGATGACTGGGACTATCCGCTCGGCCTTGTGCAGATGTCCGCGGTCAGCCACCCCGAGCAGATCAAGGCCGAAGCGCTGGCCGACTGGCTGGACTGGCTGCCGAATATGCCGTTCGACGTGATGGCACGGCATTCGATGGACTTCTGGCTGCAGGCGGAAGACCTGCCGCATCCGGACAACCGGATCTACTACAAGGATGGCAAGGTGCACCTGGACTTGGTGGAGACGAATCCAGAGGCGCTGGCCCACCTGAAGCGCAAGCTGAAGGAGGTGCTGGACAAAGCCGGCCACACCGCGGTGCTGCTGGAGCGATCGCTCTACTTCGGCAAGGACATCCCGCTGGGCGGCACCTCGCACCAAGCCGGCACCGCGCGCTTCGGCACCGATCCCGCCACCTCCGTGCTGGACCTGGACTGCAAGGCACACGAACTGGACAACCTGTATCTCGCCGACGCGAGCTTCTTCCCTTCCATCAGCGCGGTGAACCCGACGCTCACGATCGTCGCGAACGCGCTGAGGGTGGCCGATCGCATCAAGGAACGGTTCTTCCAGTGACCGGCACCGACCTCGTGGTGCTGGCCGTGCGCTGCGGGCTGGTACTGCTGTTCCTGCCGTTCAGCGCGCTCGACAAGGCGCTGGGTTTCCAGCACGCGGTCGCGCAGGCGCAGCAGGTGTTCAAGGCACGCGCACTGGCGATCCTCGTCATTCTTTGCGGCATCGCGATCGAGATACTCATGTCGCTCGGCGTAGTGACCGGCATGGCGGATCGCGCCTGCGCACTGGTGCTGGCCGGCTACTGCGTGGCGACCGCAATCCTGTTCAAGCAGTTCTGGGTGCCCGGTGACTTCTTTGCCGACCCGGACGGCAAGGCGCGCGGGCTGTTCTGGGACTTCCTGAAGAACCTGTCGCTCGGGGCAGGCTTCTTGCTGATCGTGGTCGGCACGGACGGCTCGGGCTTGCAGCCATTCCTCGACCACCCGTTCGATTCAAGCCACCCTTATGCAGCGAAGGAGAGCCACCAATGAGCAGTGACGACAACAGCAACGCAGGACCGAAACCGTCCGTTCCGTACTGGCACCTATACGTGGACGAACAAGGCGTGAGCCATCAGCGCCAATGTCACCTGACCGATTACGAACTGAGTGGCGTCGGCCCGGCCGAACCGCAGTGGAACAACGAGCAGGAAAAAGTGTCCTCGACGGTGGTGTTCACGGTGCAGCCGATCGGCTGGGTCGGTGACTGGCACGAGAACCCGGCGCCGCAGTGGATCATCGTGTTGTCGGGCCGCTGGTTCATCGAGAGCATGGACGGCACGCGCATCGAACAAGGTCCGGGCGAGTTCTCATTCGGCGAAGACCAGGGCTGCACCGAGACCGACAGGAAAAAAGGCCACCGCTCCGGCACCGTCGGCAACGAGCCAGCCGCGCTCATGACGGTGCAGCTGCATCGGCCGCCGCAACGCACGCCCTGCCGGATCAAGTAGTAGAGGAGCAGTCTCGTGAACGGCATCACCATCGTCGAGCCGCGCTTCAATTCCTTCGTACTGCCGAACGCGCCGCTCGAGAAACTCGGCGAGGGTTTTCGCTGGCTCGAAGGGCCGGTCTGGTTCGCGGACCTGCAGTGCCTGCTTGTGAGCGACCTGCCGAACGATCGGATCATGCGCTGGACGCCGTCCGGCGGCGTGTCGGTGTTTCGCGAGCCATCGCAGTTCGCGAACGGCCACGCGCGCGACATGCAGGGGCGCCTAATTGGCTGCTCGCACGGCGACCGCTGCATCAAGCGCACCGAACTCGACGGGAGCGTGACGACGCTGGTGGACCGGTACCGGGGCAAGCGTCTGAACTCACCGAACGACGTGGTCGTCAAGAGCGACGGCACGATCTGGTTCAGTGACCCGGTCTATGGGCTCGTGACCGATTACGAAGGCGGCAAACGCGAATCCGAACTGCCGGCCTACCTGTACCGCTTCGATCCGCGGGACAGCTCGCTGACCGTCGTGGCCGATGATTTCCAAAGTCCGAATGGCTTGTGTTTTTCGCCCGACGAGCGCCTGCTGTACGTGTCCGAGAGCGGCGTGCCGTTTGCGACCGATCCAGTGCAGCACCTGCGCGCGTTCGACGTGGTGGACAACCGGGCTCGGCTTGCTAACCCGCGCGTGTTCTACAAGGTCGAGCCGGGCTTCACCGATGGCGTGCGCTGCGACGAGGAAGGCAACCTCTGGAGCAGCGCGGGCGACGGCGTGCATTGCATCTCGCCTGGGGCCGAACTCCTTGGCAAGATCGCGATGCCGGCTGTGGTGTCGAACCTGTGCTTTGGCGGCCGGCACCGCAGCCGGCTCTTTATCTGCGGTTCGCAGTCGCTCTATGCGATGTACGTGAACAAGCGCGGCGCGCAGCGGCCATGAGGACGGCGGCGGTTTGGGCGTCGGGGTCATCGACGGCGGCCCCGACAGCGCCGAGGTCGTGCTCGCGCTCGGCGCGAAGCATCTCGCGTTGACGCTGCGCAACGCGGGAAGGCCGCGGCTACCGCCCGTGTCGGTCCCGGACCTTTGTTTCCGGCACATCGTGGTCGTCCCAAGCGATATGGACGCGGCTTTTGCGCGGCTGCAGCGACTGGCGCCGGTTGCGATCAGCCGCGGCGGCCCACAGCGGCTGCCAGCCGCGTCGGGCGGCGTGCGCGCGTTCAAGTCATGCGATGCGGACGGCCATCCGGTCGAACTGATCGAGTTTCTGCCGGGGCAGGACACGCCGTGCTGGCACGACGGCCGCCACCATGGGGTGTTGACCCTGGGGATCGACTATGCGGCGATCAGCGTCGCGGACGCCAACTGCAGTATCGCGTTCTATCAAAGCCTGGGTCTGCGCTTGAGCATAAAGCGGGGATAGGCGACGATGCGCCCGTGCAGCGCTTCAAGCAGGTGGTCGCGGCTGGCTTTGTTGACGCGCGTGCTGATGCAGGAGGCGAGGCGCTTCCGGGTCGGTCTGTCCACCGATGCTGCCAGCCAGCACCGACAGGCTGGTGCGGCAATTCGTGACCGTCCTGTCGGCCGGGCAGAGCAACGCCCGAGCCAAGGTCGCGACGCCGCATCTGCGCAGCCGCGTCGCGCGAACTGCGACCAAGTCGAGCGCGGGGCCTGCTTCAGGCGGCGACGTTGCGCCGGGGCAGCACCCAGTCGTTGCGTGGAAAGTGGCAGGTGTAGCCACTGGGCAGCCGCTCCAGGTAGTCCTGATGCTCGGGCTCGGCTTGCCAGAAATCGCCAGCCGGCTCGACCTCGGTAACCGCCCGGCCAGGCCACAGGCCGGATGCGTTGACATCAGCGATGGCACTCAGCGCCTCCTCGCGCTGGGCCTCGCTTGTGAAGTAGATCGCGGACCGATACGAGGCACCGCGGTCGTTGCCTTGCCGGTGTTTGGTGCTCGGGTCGTGAATCTGGAAGAAATACTCCAGGATCTGCCGATAGGTTGTGGCCTCGTTGTCGAACAGGACCTCGATCGCTTCGGCATGCGTGCCGTGGTGGCGATAGGTCGCGTTCGGCACGTCGCCGCCGGTGTAGCCAACCCGGGTCGAAGTGACGCCGGGCAATTTGCGGATCAGGTCCTGCATGCCCCAAAAGCAGCCACCGGCCAATACCGCGCGTTCTGTTGCCATTTTTAAATCTCCTCAACTTGGTTGATGAATTCTGCGTAGCCCTCGGCTTCCATGTCGCCCTTGTGGATGAATCGCAGTGAGGCTGAGTTGATGCAATAGCGCAAGCCGCCGCGATCCGCAGGACCATCGGGAAACACGTGCCCGAGGTGGCTGTCGCCGTGGGTGGAGCGCACTTCGGTCCGGACCATGCCGTGGGTGCGGTCGCTCAGTTCGTTGACGTAGGCCGGCACAATCGGCTTAGTAAAGCTGGGCCAGCCGCAACCGGACTCGAACTTGTCCGACGAAGCGAACAGCGGCTCACCTGAGACCACGTCGACGTAGATGCCGGGCTCTTCGTTGTCCAGATACTCGCCAGTCCCTGCGCGTTCCGTGGCGCCTTGCTGGGTCACGCGGAACTGCTCGGGTGAGAGCCTGCGGATCGCGTCTTCCGTCTTGTTGAAATCCTTCATGTGATCTCCTGAATGATTGACATACCGAACTATTCGGAGGTGGCTGGCGTTCGGTTACTTTGTGCACACGTTCGCTTGCACGCTTGCGTGCTGACGATTCGCACCGATTTTCTGTAGTCGGATAGCGGTAGGGATGCCCTCTGCTGGTCGTCCCTACCGCGATCTGACAAGCTGTGGAAGTTTTGTGGCTCAGGACTTGGCGCTGCAACGGCCCAATGTCCGGCAGCGTACAGACACGACGACTTCCCTGGGTTACCTTGCATGCACGACTGGAACCGCAACGCCCTCAGAAGAGCGGCGATGGTCGAGATCCCTGACCGTCAAGGTCGTTGATAGCAACAAAATGGAGTCTCCCATGTCCGATCGCTCGACCGACATCCACGCCCAAGGGCAGCGTTTGCGTCGCATATCAGCAGTCTTCTCGTTCGGCCTCGCATTGGCCGGAGCGGCATCGCTGGCAGCCTGTAGCCGGGACACGGTGCCGCTCGCGTCTGACCGGACATCGGCACGATCCGACGCGCCGATGGCTGGCTCGCCAGCGAAGGCACCTGCGGCTGGCAACGCTGCTGCTGGCCGCGACGTATTTCGCTTCGAGACCTTCGGCAACGAAGGCTTCTGGACCGACGCGGCACGGCTGCCGAAGGGCATGGCCGACGTCAAGCTGACGCCCAGGCAGGCGCTCAAAGCCGGTCTGCAGATCGACATCGAAGCCGTCGACCCGGCGCTGCGCAAAGTCATCGAAGCCGAATCGAAGACCGATCTGGGTCCAGCAAGCGCGCCGAGGCTCAACGATCCAGACACCATGGTGGCGCTCGTCAACGCCAACGCCGTCGTCGGCATCGTCGCCAAGGACAGCAACGGGGACGGAAGAATTGACATCAAAAGGGGCGATAAGGTCGGCGTCTCCTGCACGATCTGCCACACAATCACCGACAAGTCAGTGCTCGACGTGCGAGGCGGCGGATCGATCGGACGGCGTTTGGACGGCCCGGCGGCACTAACGCTCAACGTCGGCATGCTGCTCGCCATGGCCGCCAACTCGCGCGCCTTCTACCCGAACCTTCAGCACGGTGTCCAAGGCAAGAGCATCGGCCGGGCCCCGTCCGGACTGGGGCCGGATTCCACCGAAGCCGAGGTCGACGCCTACCTGAGCAACCCGGACTACTATCCCGTAGGCACCTTCGACGAGACGCAGGACGGTCACGGCAACTCCGTCAAGAACACACCGTTGTTCCGGCAGGACCTGGCAGCGCCGTTTGGCAGCGCCGGCGAATTCCGGCTGCTGGAGGACATCAGCAACGCTTCCTATACGACCAATCTCGACCCGACAACGCTCGTCACATCCGAAGGACGCAGGCTTCTCGAGATGAAGGCTGGCCCCGCGGGCAAGCAGCTGGCCGACGACTACGCCCGTATCCTGCGCGACACCGGCGTCACTGGCTTTCCGTTCGTCAAGGCCGAACTCGTCGGCAAGGGCGGCGATCCGTCGAGCCCGGTCGGACGCCGAGTCGACCGGCAAAAGCTGCTCGACATGAGCGCCTATCTCGAAAGCCTGCAAGCGCCGGCAGGCGCCAAGGTCGATACCCAACTGGCCTCACGGGGCCGCCAATTGTTTAGCAGCAGTTGCACGGGTTGCCACAACGTCGACCAGAGCAAGGCGGTGCCGCCGTTGCTTGTCGACCTGAAGACGCTGTGGCCCGGATATGCACCGGTCGTAGCGGGAAAGCGTGGCGACCCGGGCTTGAGTCCGGTGTTGAATTCGCCCGGTATTTTCGACGACAAGATGGTCGTGATCGACGCGAGCGACCGCGGCGACAAGCGCGGCAATGCCCTGCCACTGCTGCTCGATCTTGCGCGCACGAACATCTTCCTGCATGACGCTTCGGTGCCGAGCCTGGACAACCTGCTCGACCCCAAGCGCGGCGACAAGGCTCCGCATCCGTTCTACTTTGCCGACGCATCGCAGCGCGCCGACATGGTGGAATTCTTGCGTGGCCTCGATGTCAGGGAGCCTGCCCGCGCCAACAGATAGCCTGTCACCGATCCTCGAGGCGCGCAGCCGCTTCCTCAGGCCTCGATCTTGATGACACTGATCATGCCGTCGGCTTCCATGCACGCTCGCTTCACCTGGGTGCAATCCTCGACGCCCGCTTCGCGCAGCTGAGCCATCAACTCGTCCTTGGTGACGAGCTCGGCGCGCATGTTCTTGCGAAGCATTCTTCCGTTCTCGACGAGAACCAGCGTCGGTGCACGAAGAAAGCGCTCGACGGCCGGAAACCGATTCGACGCCACGTCGATCACGTAACTCCAGAACAGGATCGTGCAGACGAGCACCGTCGCTTCGACCACCGACTTGTACTCTGCCGCGAATCCCCTGCCGGCAACTTCGGCAAGCAGGACGATGACCAGAACATCGGTCGTTCCGATTCCGCCGGCCTGCCGTTTCAACACGAACCTCAGCAATCCGAACAGGACGAAGTACATGATCGTGCCGCGCACGACCAGCTCCAGCAACGAGTTCGTCGGCGTGAAGACGCCATGCCAGTCGATGTCCCAGAACACGTCACCCATGTCGTTCCCCGATGAAGATCCTGCCGAGGCGCCGCTTGTCGCCCGTCGGCGAAGATTGAACCGCCCCGGGAATGAACTGACCCCCAGAAGTTGGACGGTCGCGATCCCGCCGATCAGGCGGTGCTTCTCAGCCGGCACTCCACCGGGCTGAGCCCCTGCAGCTTGAGCTTGATGCGCTCGTGGTTGTAGTAGTGGACGTAATCATGCACGCCCGCTTCGAGCGCATCAATGCTGTTGGGCAT
>JBBPYC010000026.1:0-148776 GCA_038200275.1 Burkholderiales bacterium | reverse complement strand
TGAAGATGCCGATGGCCAGCACCGCGATGGTGATCATCAACGCGCTGGACTGCACGAAGAAGTTCGCCACCGCCGCCACCAAAATCATGATGGCGCCCACGAACAACCACTTGCCCATCGACGACAGATCGCGCTTGATGAAGGACGACAGACTCGCCATACCCAGGAAGATGGCGCCGGTGCCAGCAAATGCCGTCATCACCAGCCCCGCGCCGTTGGACAGTCCGAGCACGCTGCCGACCAGGCGCGACAGCATCAGGCCCAGATGGATCTGATGGCCAAGCTGCATTCGATCTGGAGCCTGCCTGCGGCACTCGAGATCGCAGCGGCGCTGAAGGACCTGAGCAACTTCTGGTTCGAAATCCGATCTGCATGGTGACTGTGCAGGTACTGGCCGACTGCAGCCGGCAGGCACGCGTACCGTCTGCGCAAACAAGACGTTGGCCACACGCTACGGCTTTCGGGGGCTGTTGGGAAAAGACGCGCTCGATTAGTTGATGATCGACCTGTTCTGATGCGGCGGCCTGACCGAAGCCGTCAAGATCGCTGCACTGGCTGAGACTTGGCAGAAGCCGATCGCGCTGCAAGACTGCCCCATGCGCGCGCCGATGCCGCAGATGGCGATCAGCGTTACGAACTTCTTGGTCATCACCTATCTACCGTCGATCGGCATGTGGATGGTGCGGGCGTTGCGCTGCTCGCGAACACTGTTTCCTTCGAAGTCCCTCTGATGTACGTAATCACTGTCGCGTTCCTCATTCGTGCACCGCACGCAGCGGCGTTTCAAGCAGCGGTGATGAAAAACGCCGCGCGTTCTTTGGAATGGGAGCCCGCGTGTCGACACTTCGACGTTTGCACGTCGCTCGGCGACGGTCCGACAGCTGCGCGTGCGGTGTTGCGAAGGCGCACCAACGCGGCGCTGGCGACGTGGCCTGGCTTTGCTGGCATCATTCCGTCGCACGCTGGGCCGGCTCAATTTGCGTCGACGCCGGTCAACCCCCAGCTGAGTAACTTGCGCGTGCTGCCCTGCCTGCTTTGCTCAAGCCTTGGTCACCTCGAGCAACAGTTCGCCTACCTCGGCCAAGCATTTTTTGCTCGCGACGCGACCCGCGCGACTTGCGTCGATGTCAGCCGCAACCAACAGCGGCGCACGGCCACCGGGCGGCCAGACGATGGCCACGTCGTTGGCCGGAGGACCGTTGCTGCCGGTTTTGTCGCCGATGCGCCAGTCGGGCGGGAGGCCGGCTTTGAGGCGCTTTCCACTGGTCTGGTTCGCAGGAAGTCACTGCTGCGGTTGTGTGCGCGATGCAGCGCTCAGCGCCTTGCCCAGCAACAGATCGGTTTTCGCATAGCGAATGCAGCGCTCCATCGATGCTTCACCGCGGTCGAGCCGGTGCAGCAAGTGGCCGCAAGCCAGCAGCTTGAAGCGCTCGCCTGAGCGGTGGTCCTACTGCATTCAGGTGGCGCTGTCGAAGCTCTGCACCCCACAACGGCCTTGCACAATCGCTTCGATCTCGCCGAACCGGCGCGACAGGATAGCGGCGAGCTCACTGGGTGCCGGTCGCGCACTTGCTGCCGAAACGCCAACGGCCACGGCCGGCAGGAAGACGGCAAAAGTACGTCGGTCGATCAAGGTTCGTCCCGTTCAGGGGTTTCCGTTGAACTCAAGGGTTCGGGCAGCGCGACAGCGATCAATCGGTCGGCGAACGCCTGCCAGTTGGAACTGGCGTCCAGTCCGTCGAACCGGCCGGCAGCGCTGTGTTCGGCAATGAACGCGTGCTTGGCCGCGGTGGCTGCCGCCATGGTCGGGGCGAAGCCGGTCTCCTCGACTGTGGCTGCTGCTTCGTGCATCTCTTCGGCGCGGCGCTTGCCGTGCTGCGCGACCCGGCTGAAGAAATAAGCACCTTGGCGCGGCCAGTCGATGCTCGGAAAGGTCTCTGCCAAGGTGGCGAGCATCGCGTCTTCGACGCCGTAACGGCGCGCGGTGGTGAAGCTTTCGATCACGAGCGCTTCGAGCCCTTTGATCATGATGCTGCGGCTCATCTTGGTGGCCGATGCAACGCCGATTCGTTCGGCCACCGGCGTCACGTCCATTCCAAGGGGTTTTAGCAAAGCAACCAACTCGTGGGCTTTCGCGCCGCCCAGCAGCATCGGCACCTGGATGCCGTAGGGCGGCGCCGAAGTCATCACGCCGGCTTCGACGTAATGCGCACCGGCTGCATCGATCAATTGCGCAGCGCGCTGTTTTGTGCCGGGCGATGCAGAGTTCAGATCGAGAAAGTAGCTGCCGGGCCGAATGCTGTGCGCGGCTTCGGCAGCCACGGCCAGCGTATTCGATGCCGTTACGGCAGAGATGATCAACAGCGAACCTGCGCACAAGGCGGCCGCCGAGTCGCAGACGACGACACCCACCCGCTCGGCCACGGCGTGCTCAGGCGCTGCTGCTGCCGCATCGGCGAACTTGAGGTCCCAGGCAGCAATCTTGCCAATGCCGGGCTGGCCCCTGAAGCCTGCAGCAAAGATCTTGCCGACTTCGCCGAAGCCGATCAGGCCGACGTCGAGTGCGTGCG
The DNA here is from genome assembly GCA_038200275.1 of Burkholderiales bacterium. GTDB lineage: Bacteria > Pseudomonadota > Gammaproteobacteria > Burkholderiales > Burkholderiaceae_C > JBBPYC01. The sequence continues at coordinate 146,206 of JBBPYC010000026.1, read as the reverse complement.
CAGCGCTCATTGCTTCGGAATCCTGGCGCGTTCGATAATGCCGCTCCAGCGGTCGATCTCGCTGACCAGCAACGCTGCTGCCTGGTCGCGACTCGATGCACGAGGCTCCACGTTCAATGCGCGCAGGGCCTGGGCAACTTCCGGCGCGGCGATCGCGGCCACGGTCGCCGCATTCAACCGATCCTGCACGTCTGCCGGTGTTCTGGCCGGTGCCGCCAATGCGTTCCAAGAGGCGGCGACCAGTCCGTTCACGCCGCTTTGCTGTGCGGTCGGCACGTCGGCAAGCGCAGCCGAACGTCGCTCCCCCGTGACCGCCAGCGCCCGCAGCGCGTCGCCTTTGATCTGGCTCATCACCGGCGCCAGAATTTCGACCGCCATGTCGACTTGCTTGCCGCGCAGTGCCTGTACCAATGCCGGCGTGCCGTTGAACGGGACGATCTGCGCGTCGATGGCGGCGCTGGTCTTGAACAGTTCAGCCACCAGATTCTGCGTGCTGCCGATGTTGATGGTGCCGATGTTGAGCTTGCCCGGATGGGCGCGTACGTACGCGAGCAGATCGGGCAACGTCTGGTGCGGCGAATCTGCGGCCACCAACACCGCGATATCGAAAAACCCGAGGGTCGAGATCGGCGCCAGATCGGCCACTGTGTCAAATGGCAACGTGTTGAACAGCCCGACGCTGACCGCATTCGCGTTCGACATCAGCAGCAACGTGTATCCGTCTGGCGCGGCCTTGGCCACGGTGTCGGTGGCGACCACGCCGCCGGCGCCGGGCTTGTTTTCGATCACCACGGGTTGCCCGAGGGTCTCGCTCATGTGCCGACCGACGGCACGCACCGTCAGGTCGGCCACGCCGCCTGCGCCGAACGGCACTACGATCTTGACTGGCTTGCTCGGCCAGATCTGGGCAGGCGCGGCAGCAGCCAGCAGCAACGGCGCCAGCAATATGAGTTGGGCCGACCGGCTCAGAAACTTGGCACGCGATGCTTGTCGGGTGGTCTTCATGACGGGTTCGTTTCCATAATGCCGCGTCTGGCAGGCGAATCTTTGCGCGCTGCCATAGGTTGCAGCGTCGCATCGGGCGCCAGCAGCGGGCTGCGCGTGCGCACATGCGGGCACACCTGTTCGTAAGCGTGGCCCAGCTGCAGCACCGAGAAGTCCGCACGCGGTGGGCCGATCAGTTGCAGCCCGATCGGCAGGCCGTTTGCGTTGAAGCCAGCCGGCACGCTCAAGGTCGGCAGTCCGGCCATGGTCGGACCGATCACGACTTCCATCCAGCGGTGATAGGTGTCCATCGGGCGGTCACCGATCTGATGCGGCCAGTCGAGTGCGGCATCGAACGGGAAAATTTGCGCCGACGGCAGCGCTAGGAAGTCGAACCGCTCGAACAGCACCCGCAGCGCCTGATACCAGGCAGACCGCTCGACCGACGCGCGGTACACGTCCGCTCCCGTCAGGCCCAGTCCCTGCTCGATCTCGCCCTGGGCTTCGAGCTTCAACAGCGGCCGCCGGTTTGGATCGGCGTAGTGCGCGCCGTAGACCCCCGCCACCTGAAAGCTGCGCAGCGCGATCCAGGCACGCCAGAGCCGTTCCATCTGAAACGCAGGTTGCGCCGCCTCGACCGCGCCGCCCATCGTTTTGAACGAATCGAGTGCTCGCGTGCAGCAGTCGAGCACACCGGGCTCGGTTGCCAGATGACCATTGAAGTCGCCCATCCAGCCGATCCGAAGGCCATTGAAGGAGCGGTCCAGCCGCTGGGTGAACTGCGCCGGGTCGTCGGCCAATGCCAGTGGCATGCGCGAATCGGGGCCGGCCTGCACCGACAGCAACATGGCGACATCGGCCACGCTGCGGCCCATCGGACCGTCGGTGCTGAACTGGGAGACGAACACTTCCGGGCTTGGCCCGTACGGCACGCGGCCGAGCGAGGGCCGAAAGCCGAACACGTTGTTCCAGCCGGCCGGGTTGCGCAGTGAGCCCATCATGTCGCTGCCGTCGGCCACCGGCAGCATGTCGAGTGCGAGCGCCACCGCTGCACCGCCGCTGGAGCCACCCGCACTCTTGCTGGGATTGAACGCGTTGCCGGTGGTGCCGTAGATCGGGTTGTAGGTGTGCGAGCCGAGCCCCAACTCCGGCGTGTTGCTGCGGCCGATGAAGATCGCACCCGACTCGCGCATGCGGGCGACTGAAACCGAGTCGGTCTTGGGCACCTGCTGCCTGAACAAAGGCGAGCCAAGCGTGGTGGGCATCCCGGCCACGCTGGCCAGATCCTTGGGCGCGGCCGGAAAGCCGTGCATCCAGCCCAGCGACTCGCCGCGCGCGAGGCGGCCGTCGCGCGCATCGGCTTGCGCCAGCAGTTGCTCGCGCGGCTGCAATGCGACCAGCGCGTTCACAGCCGGGTTGAAACGCTCGATCTGGTCCAGGTACGCTTCCATTACTTCGCGGCATGACACCTGGCGCTCAGCGATGCGTTTTGCGAGCTGGACTGCAGACCAATCGGTGATGCAGTCGGTCGATTGCGGGGGGGTGGTTGCGTTGGATGGTTCGGGCTCATTCATGACTGCGGATCTTAGTTTGTCGCCTTGAAGCGCAGCGGCGTGCGGGAGGTCAGGCGCTGCCCCCAATCAAGTTGCAGCGACGAGTCACTGCGACCAGGCCGATCGCGAACCCATGGGTTATATGATCGTCGGCGCCCTGCTTCAAAAGCTGCGGCATCAAGTCAGCAGCAGAAAATTGCAATCTTTGCGCTCTTCGTCCACCCATCTGCCTCCAAGGAACTTAGCTCATGACACCCATTCGCCTGCAAGGCTCAATGCTTGCCCTCCTGCTGGCCGGTGCCAGCGCGTTTGCACAAGCGCCCGTGCAATCCACAGTCGAAGTGCCGTCGTCTGCCATCCGATCTATTGCCGATGCATCAACAAGTGGCACTGCGGCCTGGTATGGCCGCAAATTCAACGGCCGTCGCACGGCATCCGGGCAGCGTTTCAGTGCAGCCGCATTGACCGCTGCGCATCCAAATCTGCCATTTGGGACGCGCGTTCGGGTGACCAACACCGATAACAAAAAGAGCGTGGTGTTGACCATCAACGACCGGCTGGACCCAAGCGCCGGCCGGATAATCGATGTGAGCCGCGCCAGCGCCGAGCGTCTGGGCATGCTCAAGTCGGGCACGGCTCCAGTGCGCATCGAGCGCGTGGGCGCGCGCGCTGTGAACAAGGCGGCGCGCGGCAATGCGGGGCGCGGCACGCTGAATCGTCAACACTAAGACGTCCCGACCGCACCACCTGCGCAAGGCGTTCGGCAGCAGGCTTTTGTCCCGGAACAGCTGCTATTTGGGCGGACAGCCCACAAGAAAATAGAGGCGGCGCCTTTGGGCGCCGCCTCTATTTTTATTTCTGTCGACCGGCTGTTCAGCCCGCCTGCACAACGACCTTGCGCGGCTGTGCGTGCGCTGCTTTGGGAATGCGCAACGTCAACACACCCTGGTTCAGTTGTGCCGAAACCTGGTCGGCATCAAGCGCCTTGCTCAGCGTGAATACGCGCCGATAGTGTGATCGCTCACCCGCGATTTGGCTGGCCTTCGTGCCTTGCACCAGATCGAGCGTGACGTTGCCCTGGATGGTCAGCATGTGGGCTTCGATTTGAATGTCGAGATCGTCCTTCGACACGCCCGGCATGTCCGCCAGCAACGTGATGCCGTTCTGGTTTTCAAACACGTCGATGGCCGGCGTCAACACAACCTTGCTGCTTCTGGTCGATAGCGTCTGGGTCGGCACGTTGTCTTGTTCTGCTGCGGATGGGTTGCTCATGATTCGTTGTTCCTTGATCAGATTGGCGGGGTTCAAGCGTTGACCGCGATGCGGCGCGGCATGACTGCTTCCTTGCGTTTGACGCTGATACGCAGCACGCCGTTGGTGTAGGTGGCCGACACCCCATCAGGGTCCACGTCTTCCGGCAACGCGACCTGCCGGCTGAACGCGCCGCTGAACCGCTCATTGATATGCACCGTGGTAGGTGCGCTGCGGTCTTGCTGATCGGTCGGTTCGCTGGCGGGCAGCCCGACTTTGCGCTGGCCGGCCACGGTCAGCAGGCCTCGGTCGAGTCGCACGTCGATCGAATCCGGATCGAGCCCAGGCGCGAATGCGAACAACTCGACCGATTGCGCCGTGCTGCGGATGTTCAGGGCCGGAAAGGCGCTGCGGGCGGCAGCGCGAACGCTGGGTGTTGAATCGGCCGAACGCTGCGCACTGCGCTGCAGCCGATCGAACTCGGCAAAGACGTCGCGTGAAAACAAGGATCCATACATTGCAAAACTCCTGGTACTTGAGAACGTTGTCAAACAAGTGCTCGCGGGGTACGGCACTGCTTGCTGCACGCCGTGCCGACACCGCCGACTGCATTGAATCTGAGGCTGCAGCCCAAGCTTTCAAGGGCTGAAAGTGCAGGGGCTTTCAAGTCGATTTCCAATCGGTGCGCCGGCATTGAACACGGGGCAACCCTTAGCGCCGGTGGTTGCTGCTCGACGACGCCTCCACGTTCGCGCGTTCGGCTGCAGTCCGGGCTTTCTCAGCGATCGACGTGCACGACAATCCAACCTACCATGAAATCGTCGTTACTGCGCCCCCATGCCGATCAGGTTGCGTCGATGCGTCCAAGCGGCTTTTCGATAGCCGTCACATCCTCACCATCCCACACCTGAATGGCCATCGCTGCCTACTTGAAGGAAATCGGCCGCGGCAAGGACGGTGCGCGGCCGTTGTCACGCGTGCAAGCAGCTGATCTGTTCGGCCAAGTACTGGACCGCAGCGTGACCGATCTGGAGATCGGCGCGTTCTGTCTGGCCATGCGCATCAAGGGCGAAACGCCTGAGGAGATGGCTGGGTTTCTTGATGCGATCACGCCGCGCATGCGCTGTCTGGTGCCGTCCACGCGGCCGTTGGTTGTGCTGCCGAGCTACAACGGCGCGCGCAAGCTGCCGCTGCTGACCCCACTGCTCGCGCTGTTGCTGGCACGCGCGGGGCTGCCAGTGTTGATTCACGGTGCGCCGACCGAGTCAGGCCGCGTTTTTGTGTCCAATGTGCTTGATGCGCTGTTGCCGCCTGCTTTTTTTGCAATCAAAACGATAGCAACCAGTGCGGCTGGCCCAATCGGCGTGGCACCCGGTGAAGTCGCGTTTGCAGGCACCGAGGTGCTGTGTCCGCCGTTGGCTCGCCTGCTCGATGTGCGCCGTGTGATCGGTCTGCGCAACCCCGCGCACAGCCTCGTGAAACTGATGAATCCCTGCGCTGGCCCCGCCGTGATCGTGGGCAGCTATACGCATCCTGAATACGCGCAATCGATGGCCGCGCTGTTCGAACTCGTCGGTGCCACCGCACTGTTGCTGCGCGGCACCGAAGGCGAACCAGTGGCCGATGCGCGCCGGATGCCGGCGATGGAAGGCTTCGTTCACGGCCAGCGTGTACTGCTACAGGAGGCGAAGCGCAGCACGGAAGTCGCAGCGGTCGAGTTGCCGACCGCGATCGATCCGCAAACCACCGCCGACTACACGCACGCGGTATTAATTGGCGCGGAACCGCTGCCGGAGTCGATTGCGCGTCAGGTGGAACACATCTTGCGGCTTGCCGATGCATCTGTCACTCCGCCGATTCGTGTCGGCATTGCATCATGAGCAACTTTCCTCCCGCGAACACTCCCCGCCGCGGCATCTGCACGCTGGTCGGTGCTGGCCCTGGCGACCCGGAGCTGCTCACGATCAAGGCGCTGCGCGCGATCCAGGCGGCCACCGTGCTGCTGGTCGATGATCTGGTCAGTGAGGCGGTCATCGCGTTCGCGCAGCCGTCCGCGCGCGTGGTGCATGTCGGCAAGCGCGGCGGCTGCAAGAGCACACCGCAGACATTCATCGAGAAACTGATGCTCACAGCGGCACTGGAAGGCGAGAACGTGGTGCGGCTCAAAGGCGGCGACCCGTTCGTCTTCGGCCGCGGTGGCGAAGAGGCCGAACATCTGCGCGCGGCCGGCATCGACGTGCACATCGTCAACGGCATCAGCGCGGGGCTGGCCGCGCCGAGCAGCCTGGGCGTGCCGCTCACGCACCGCGAACACGCGCGCGGGGTGGTGTTCGTGACAGGTCACGCGGCACCGAAAAACGCAGCGGATAGCGGATTGTCTGGCGAAATCGACTGGCAGGCGCTCGGCACCGCCGCACGTGACGCGCAGTTGACGCTGGTGATCTACATGGGGGTGCGCGGCGCGGCACGAATTCAGGCCGGGCTGCTCGGCGCGTTGACTGCCAGCACGCCGGCTGCAGTGATTCAGCATGCCACGTTGCCCACGCAGCGCCATGTTGTCTGCGACCTAGGCGACTTGTGCGGCGCCATATCGCGCGCGCAGCTCGCAAGCCCGGCGATCATTGTGATTGGGGACGTCTTGCGTGGGCTGGGGGCGGCTGAGACGCCGTTCGCGCAACCCGGCCCGGGGATACAGCGCGCGCTGACTTCCCTGGGCTGATGCTTTCGCACTGACGTCCTGACCCAAACGTCATCGGGCTCCCTCTCCGGCGTTCAACCGGTCGCGTGCTCGGCCGGGACGGCGTTGCCGTTCGACTTTTGTCTAAACTCATCGGCCAGTCCGAAGTTTTGTCTCAGGAGTTGTCCGATGCGATCAACCGTTTCTGCCGCCTTGTTGGCTGGTGTGGTGTTTGTGACTGCGGGCTGCGCGTCGCGCGGGCCAACGGGGGCGCTCTCCCCGGCAGCCACCGGCGCGCGCCAGCTCATGCTGGTCGCCAATGACGAAAAAACGACTTGGGACGATGCGGGCCAAGTGGTGGCCGGCCCGCTCGGGCGCGACACCGTCTCGGTGGTGGACATCGGCACCGATCCGCTGAACCCGCGCATCCTGGCCAATCTGCCGCTGCCCAACACGATCGCCGGCCCGCCGACCAATCTGGCGATCACGCCGGACGGCACGCTGGCGTTGGTTGCCAATTCTTTGAACGCGACGGGCGAAGGCGCCGCACGCAAAGCTGCGCCGGACAACCGATTGTTCGTGCTGGACCTGATGCAGGACCCGCCCGCGCTGATCGATACCGTGACGGTTGGCAAGCAGCCGTCGGGTCTGTCGATCAACAAGGCCGGCACGCTGGCGCTGATTGCGAACCGGGACGACAAGTCAATTTCCGTGCTGCGCATTCTGGGCAAACGGGTTGAGCTGATCGACACCGTCCCGATGGGCGACCAAGTCACGCACGTGCGGTTCGCGCCGGACGGCAACCGCGCTTTCGCAGTCAAGTTCGCTGCGCACAAGGTCGCGCTGCTCAATGTGCAGGGCGAGAAAGTCAGCTACGACAAAGTCGATCTGCCGACCGGTTTGTGGCCGTACAACTTCGACGTAACGCCCAATGGTCGGCTGCTGCTGACGGCCGACAACGGCAATGCAGGCGCGGCCGACGGCCATGTGGACACGGTCAGCGTGTTCGATCTGCAGGCCACGCCGGTGCGACTGATCGACAAGGTCGTCGTCGGCGATGCACCCGAAGGTTTCGTGGTCAGCCCGACCGGCCGGATGGCGGTGGCCGTGCTGCTGCGCGGCAGCAACGCGGCCAAGACCGCACCGTTCTACCACCGCAACGGCAGTGTAGTTGCGCTCAAGATCGATGGCGACAAGGTCACGCGCAGCAACGAGGTCGAAGTGCGCGGCCTGCCCGAAGGTGCGGTGTTCAGCGAAGACGGCCAGTACCTGTACGTCGGCAATTTCGTCGATGAAGACGTATCCATCCTGCGCGTTGACGGCGACCGGTTGGTGGACACGGGCAAGACGCTGAAGCTGCCCGGCCACCCCGCAGCCATGCGCGGCCGCACGCTGTATTGATCGGCTTGGCAATTGAGCTCTGAACCGCGCCGGCATCCGGGGCAGCACCCGTACGAAGATCTGATGCGCCATGTCGCCGAGTGCGGCGTGGCCAAGTCCGACCGCACCGGCACCGGCACCAAAAGTGTGTTCGGCTGGCAGATGCGCTTTGACCTGAACGAGGGCTTTCCGCTCGTCACGACCAAGAAGGTGCACCTCAAGTCGATCGTCTACGAACTGCTGTGGTTTTTGCGCGGCTCGAGCGACAACCGCTGGCTCAACCAGCACGGGGTCTCGATCTGGGACGAATGGGCCGGGCCGAACGGTGAGCTGGGCCCGGTCTACGGCGTGCAGTGGCGCAGCTGGCCCACACCCGACGGTGGCCACATCGACCAGATCGCGAACGTGCTGGAAACCCTGCGCAGCAACCCCGATTCACGCCGCATGGTGATCAGTGCCTGGAATGTGGCCGAACTCGACCAGATGGCGCTGCTGCCTTGCCATGCGCTGTTCCAGTTCTATGTGGCCGAGGGCCGGTTGAGCTGCCAGTTGTATCAACGCAGCGCCGACATCTTCTTGGGCGTGCCGTTCAACATCGCCAGCTATGCGCTGCTTACGCAGATGGTCGCGCAGCAGTGTGATTTGCAGTTGGGCGACTTCGTCTGGACGGGTGGCGACTGTCACCTCTACGCCAATCACGCAGCGCAGGTGGCATTGCAGTTGAGCCGCACGCCTTATGCCTTGCCAACCATGCATCTAAAGCGCCGGCCGGCATCGCTGTTCGACTACGAATTTGCTGACTTCGAGTTGCGAAACTACCAGTGTCACGGCGCCATTGCGGCGCCGGTGGCGGTCTGAAACCCGTCGGTCTGAGCCGAACAATGACGCGGCTGCATCTGATCTTCGCGCGTGCGCGCAACGGCGTAATCGGCCGCGACGGCACCCTGCCCTGGCACCTGCCACAGGATCTCGCGCACTTCAAACGCACCACCTTGGGTGCGCCCGTGCTGATGGGACGCCAGACCTGGGCGTCACTGCCGACTGCGGTGCGGCCGCTGCCCGGCCGGCGCAACATCGTGCTGACGCGCCAAGCCGGCTGGCGGCCTGAGACTGCAACCAGCAGCGGCGCTTCGACGGTGCAGTGTGCGACTTCGGTCGCGCAGGCCGTTGAATTGTGCGGCGATGCGCCCGATGCCTGGGTGATCGGCGGCGCGGGGTTGTTCGAGTCGGCATGGCCACTGGCTACAAGCGCCGTGGTGACCGAGATCGATGCCGACTTCGACGGCGACACCTGGGCACCGTCGTTCGGCGCCGAGTGGATTGAAGTCGCGCATGTGGCGGGCCCGGGCAGTACACCGGCGCTGCCGTATTCGATCCGGACGCTGCAGCGGCTTGGCGGAACAGACCACACCGATCAGGACAATTGACGTGATCCGCACGATCTCGGTTAAACGCGCCTGCCTCGCATTTCTTTAAAGTCGATCATGTCAAGAAGCACCACCTCGTCTGTCCAGCTCAGCGAATCCGAGCCTGGCACTTACAGCCGCGGCGGCTTGCGGCGCCAGGCGTCATCGGTCGGTCGCACAGGCCTTGGCGGCGGCAGCATGACCACTCAGGTCGCGGCCTGTGTGATGTTCGTGGCGCTGATTGCTGCCACATTCGGTTATCTGGCGAGCCAGTCTCAGCTTGAAGCAACCCATTCACGCAACGAGGCGATGCAACGGCGCACCCAGGCTGCAGTTCAATTGAGCGATTTCCATGCGCGCCGCACCGACCAGGCGCTGGCCGAACTCGCGCGCGATTTGGTCGAGCCGGCGCGGAAACCGGCGCTGCAGGCGCGCGCCGATGCATTGAAAGAGGAAACCACTTTGCTGCAAACCCAGGCGCAGAAGCTGACCAGCGAAGCGGTGCTGTGGGATGAGCGCAGCGACTTGCGACTTTTGCAGCAACATCGCTGGATCGAAGCGATTCTGGCGCTGCAAGGCGCGATGGTATTGGCGGCCATTGCCCTGCTGACGCGCAAAATCTGGCTCGAATGCGCAATGATTGCCAGCGCACTGGTCGGCGTTGCACTCGGCGGTGTTGCTTTGCTATTTATTTGATAGCTTAACTTGCAGGCAGATCTGGCGGCACACCAGAATTCTTTGGATTATTGAAGCCATGCGCGTCGCCACTTGGAACGTGAATTCATTGAATGTGCGGCTGCCGCAGGTGCTGGACTGGCTCAGCGCCCAGTCGGTCGACCTGCTGGGGTTGCAAGAACTTAAAATGGAAGATGCAAAGTTTCCGCACGAAGCACTTGCGGAGGCGGGCTATCACGCAATCTGCTTCGGTCAACGCAGCTACAACGGCGTTGCCTGGCTGTCGCGGCTTGGAGCGTTCGAAGCCGTCCAGAGGAACATCCCCAATTTTACCGACGCGTCTGCGCGCCTGTTGGCAGCCACGATATCGGTTGCGGTTGACGCAACGGTGGCGAACCAGAAGGGGGCAGCGGACGCGCATGATGCCGCGGCGATGCAGGGCCTGCGTGTGATCTGCGGGTACATGCCGAACGGGCAGGCGCCGGGCAGCGACAAATTCGAGTACAAGTTGGCTTGGTTTCGGGCGCTGCGCGACTACCTGCGGGAACAATTGGCCGTTCACTCGCATCTGTTGCTGGTGGGCGACTACAACATCACATTCGACGACCAAGACGTCTGGGATCCGGCTGGCATGGCGGGCGCGATCCATTGCACCGACGAGGAGCGGCACCAGTTGCGTGAGCTGCTCGCACTGGGCCTTGCGGACGCGTTCCGGCTGTTCGAGCAGCCACCGAAGAGCTATTCGTGGTGGGACTATCGCGAACTTGGTTTTCGGCGCAACCGCGGCATGCGCATCGACCACATGCTGGTGAGCGATGCATTGCGCCCGATGGTGCAGCGCTGCACCATCGACCGCAATCCCCGCGGCAACGAACGGCCGAGCGACCACGCACCGGTGGTGATCGACCTGGCGCTGTCGGGCGTCGGCAACGCACCGATGCAACTGGCGCCGCGCGCCGCAGCCTGAGCCCCCGGGCCCGTTTCCTGCCCCTTGATCAGCCTGCGATGCAAACCGTCTCGAACCCGTTGCGCTGGCTTGCACCCGGCGATCCCCTGCCACCGCTGGACCACACCTGGGGCGAAGCCGATCCCATACCAGGGCTGCTCGCAGCCGGGGGCAGCCTGGACGTGGACATGCTGCTTGCAGCCTATGGTCAGGCGGCATTTCCATGGTTTTCTGATGGTCAGCCGATTCTTTGGTGGAGCCCGGACCCGCGCATGGTGTTGCACCCGGGGGAGTTCCGACTGCGCCGATCGCTGCGCCAGTCGATCGCGCGGTTCAATCGCACGGACGGCAGCGAGGTGCGCTTCGACAGCGCGTTCGATGCCGTGATTCGCGCCTGCGCGGCGAGTCCGCGAGAAGGCCAATCGGGCACCTGGATTGGCCCGGAGATGGTGGCGGCCTACCAGGCGCTGCACCGCGCGGGTTACGCGCACAGCGTGGAGACCTGGGTCGGTGGGGAACTCGTGGCCGGGCTGTACTGCGTGGCCATCGGTCGGGCGGTGTTCGGTGAATCGATGTTCACAACCATGCCGGACGGATCGAAGATCGCGCTCGCAGCGCTGGTGGCATTTTGCCGCGCGCACGGGGTCGAGCGGATCGACTGCCAGCAAAACACGCCGCATCTGGCGAGCTTGGGGGCACGTGAAATGCCGCGCGCATACTTTGCCGCGCACGTCGAGCACAGCCGGTGCGAAGCGGCCCTCAACTGGCGTTTCGACTGCGTACACTGGAATCAACTGTCGGCGCTCAGCTACTACACGCCCCGCGCGATTGCCTGACGCGCAACGATGACGCATCTGACCGATTTGCCACTCAACACGTTGCAGTTCTATGCAACGGCGCCCTACCCATGCAGTTACTTGGCAGACCGGCAGGCGCGCTCCCAGGTTGCCACGCCGAGCCATCTGATCCGCAATGACACGTACTCGGAGCTGGTTGCACAGGGATTTCGGCGAAGCGGCATGTTTACTTACCGTCCTTGGTGCGATGGTTGCCGTGCTTGCGTGCCCCTGCGCGTGCTGGTCGACCGGTTTGCGTCGGATCGGAGTCAGCGCCGCGCCTGGCGGCAACACGCCGGCCTGCAGGCGCGCGTACTAAAGCTTGGCTACGTACCCGAGCACTATCAGCTCTACCTGCGCTACCAGAGCGGTCGCCATGCCGGCGGCGGAATGGATCACGACAGCATTGATCAGTATGCGCAGTTCCTGCTGCAAAGCCGGGTCAATTCACGGTTGATCGAGTTTCGAGATGCGCCGTCTGAAAGCCCCGCCGTGCCGATGGCCGGGTCACCAGCGGCACCTCCATTGGGCGCACTGCGCATGGTGACGATTCTGGATGTGCTTGAGGACGGCATCTCCGCGGTCTACACGTTTTACGAGCCCGACGCAACGGCCAGCTACGGCACCTACAGCGTGCTTTGGCAGATCGAGCAGGCGCGCCATTTGGGGCTGGCGCATGTCTACCTCGGCTACTGGATCGAGCAGAGTCCGAAGATGAACTACAAGGCACGCTTTCAACCGCATGAGGTGCTGGGCGACGGCGGCTGGGTTGCGCCCGGGACGGGAGACTGAGCCCGTAGTGACTGTCGCCGACATCGGACTGCGCCGCCGCTGCCGCAGTGCAATTCCCGACTGCGCGCGTGGCGGCGCGAGGCGTTGCGATGCGTGCTGAACCGATTCAGGACGACTCGCTGCTGCGCTTGCTGGCCGACGCTACCAACGCATGTATCGCGTACTTCGCCGGCGACCCGCCAGTTTGCCGCTTCACGAGCCGCGCTTATGCCAAGCAAGCCAATTGCGCAACCGACGTTCTGGTGGGGCGTTCGTTCATAGAGACCCTTGAAGCGGGCGCGCCGGCCGAGCTGGAGGACACGCTTCGGCACGTGCTGTTGACTGGCGAAGCGGCTGCGCAGCCTTACCCGCCGGGGCGAGCTATCGACACGGCTGGCAACCGCACGATCCAGATGCTGCCGCATGGAGACCGTGGCGCGGTTGCACGCGGCGTGCTGGTCGTCATCACGCCCCCCGCAGCGCAAGCGCCGCTGCTACTGGAATCCACCATCCGCCCGCTGGACTTCGTGCGCAGCACCCGTTTTGCGCAGGCCAGCATCGAAGGGCTGGTGTTTCATCAACAGGGCATCGTACGAGACGCCAACGATGCGGCGCTGACACTGATCGGCGTGACGCTGGATGAGCTGGTCGGCCGCTCCGTGCTTGATTTTCTATTGGAGATCTACCGCCCTTTGGTGGTGAGCTACCTGGAGCAAAATCGACAGGAGCCGTACGAGGTCGTGTTGCTGCATCGGGATGGCCATGAGGTGCCGGTGGAAGTGGTCGGCAGAACGATTACGGAGGGCGCAGAGCCGATGCGGCTTGCGGTGGTGCGCGACCTGACCGCAAGGCGAGCCGCGCAACGGCAGATCGAGTTCCTGGCTCATCACGATGCGCTGACAGAGCTGCCGAATCGCACGTTCATGCTGCAGCGGCTGGAGCAAATCCTTGCGCTGGCGCAGCGGCACGAAACACAAGTCGCGGTGCTGTTCATCGATCTGGACAATTTCAAGTTGGTAAACGATCTGCACGGCCACCATGTGGGCGATCAACTGCTGCGCACGACCGCACAGCGCCTGCGCGGCGGCGTGCGCGACAGTGACGTGGTCTGTCGGCTTGGCGGTGACGAATTCGTGGTGGTGTTGTCGGACTTGGGCACCAGTCAAGACGCTGCGTTGGTGGCATCCAAGCTGCTCGCCGCCGTGGGTGCGCCGATGCAGATTGAAGAGCACACATTGAGCATCTCGCCGTCCATCGGCATCGGTGTGTTCCCCGACGACGGCGCGAACGCCGACGAATTGATTCGGCACGCCGACGCTGCGATGTATCACGCCAAGGCAAACGGGCGCAACAACTTCCAGTTCTTTGAGCCCAGCATGCGCGAACGCGCCCAGGACTTGGTGCTGCGCGAGCGGCGCCTTCGGGAGGCGCTGGCGAGCGGCGAATTCAGCATGCACTATCAGCCGCAATGGCGGGTGGCCGATGGCACGCTGGCCGGCATCGACGCGGCACTGCGCTGGCGGCACCCTGAGCACGGGCTGATCGCACCGGAGCAGTTTGCCGAGTTCGCCGAGGCGCGGGGACTGGTCGGCTCAATCGGCGTCTGGATGCTGCGTCAAGCCTGTCTTCAGCTTGCGACGTGGCAGCGCGACGGGCTCGCGCAGGTTCCTATGGCGGTCAACCTGTCAGCGGTCGAATTGCGCCAGCCTGGGCTGCTGCAGGCGGTGCAGGATGTGCTGGCCGAGACTGGCCTGCCTGCGCATCGACTTGAACTTGGCATCAGCGAAGCGACGCTTTCGACGATGAGCGACCACATGACCCACACACTGGTCGAACTGAAAGCGTGTGGTGTAGCACTCGTGCTGACCGACTACGGCGCAGGCTATTCCTTTATCCGCTTTGCACGGCGTTGCCCGCTCGATAAGTTGCGCATAGACCACCGACTGATCCACGAGATCGAAGCCGAGCAGCGCGACTTCGAGCTTGCCGCTGCCGTGGTTCAGGTGGCAGCCAACATGCACTTGCTGACGGTCGCAGAGCATGTGGACAACCTCCAGCAACTCGACTCTGTGCGCCGTATGGGGTGCGACTATTGGCAAGGACATCTGGGCGCCGAGTCGGGCAACGCAGCACAGGCACAGCGCTGGCTCCAAGCGGGCCGGGCAACGCTGATCCATGCGCCCACCTGAGCCGGCAGGCTTGGAACATGGCCGACGGTGGTTCGGACCGTTCAACCGCTGATGGAAGGTACGCCGGTGGTGCGCAGCGACGGGAACGCCGGGTGGGTGTTCTCGATCCAGCGGCGCACGCGCTCGGCGTCTCCGATTCGGCTCATCTTGCCGGCCGAGTCGAGGAACACCATGATCAACTTGCGCCCGGCGATTCGTGCCTGCATCACAAGGCACTGGCCCGCTTCCGAGATATAGCCGGTTTTTTGCAAGCCGATCTCCCATTCCGGATTGTTCACGAGACGGTTCGTGTTGTTGAACAACATGAGCCGATTGCCGACTTCGAGCTCGTAGCTTGGCGAAGTGGAGAGTTCGCGCACCTGCGCGTTGTTGTAAGCAACGCCGACCAGCGTGGCCAGATCGACTGCGCTCGATTGGTTTGCGCTCGACAGACCGGTCGGCTCAACATAGCGCGTATCGCGCATGCCGAGCATCATGGCGCGTGCGTTCATCTGGCTCACGAAGCGCGAGATGCCGCCTGGATAAGTCCGCCCCAGTGCATGTGCGGCGCGGTTTTCGCTCGACATCAACGCCAGATGCAGCAACTCGCCGCGGCTCATCGTGGTGCCCACCCGCAACCGCGAGCGGCTGTGCTTTTCGGTGTCGACGTCCTCTTGCTCGATCGTGAGCTGCTCGTCGAGCGGCAACCGCGCCTCACTAATGATGAGGCCAGTCATCAGCTTGGTCAGCGACGCGATCGGCAGCACGGCAGAATCGTTCTTTCGCAGCAGCACCTGGTTCGTGTCCTGGTCCACCACCAGCGCGACGCTGGACTTCAGATCAAGTGCATCGGGTGTGCTGCGCAAGCCGGCCAGTTCGCCGTACGACAGATGTGGCACAGGTGGTTCTTCGGATTCCACACGCAGCTTCGGACGCAGGTTCTGTTGTGCAGCGAACCCGTGCATCGGCGATGGCTGCCGCAGCGAGTAGGAAACCGAAGGTGCGGCCTTCGACGACCCACGCAAAGCGGCTTTGCCGCCGGACTTTGCCAGCTCATGCCGCGACAGTTTTGCCTGCCGTGAACTCTGGCGGGTCGACAGTTGAGCGGGTTTCGCAGGGGTTGCGTTGCTGGCGGCGATGGGCTTGCCCGTTGCAGCTTTCCGGGCAGCGGCCTTGGTCTGCACAGGCTTGTTTGAGGTTCGAACAACTTCCTGCTTGCCTTTGGCTGATTTGTCCTTGTTCAGCGCCGATTTGACGGTCACACGAGCCGCCGTAGATTTTGCAGCCGGTGCCGGTTTGTGTGACGCCGCGTCGGCTGCCACGGGAGTAAATAGCAGGGCGCCGATCACGCTCAGTGCGACAAGGCCTCGCGTGCCGAACGGCGGCAGATGAACTGGTTTACAAGCCGAGATGAGGGCAGGCAGGAAAAACGGCATGGACAACTTTCGCTGGAGGCGGCTTGGCGACTTCGCGCCGAGTGTAGCGGTCTCAAAAAGCCGCGCAAGATCAGTCGCTTGCGAAAGACTCTTGACAAATGAATTGAGCTGCCGAACCCGTCGCCTTCTGGCCAGATATTTGTCAGCAGATGTTGATTCAGGTTTCCGGGCCGGTCGCTGCGATGGTGCCGCCCATCACGGTCACCAATCCAGAAAATCCGGCGTTGGGCCGACCCTTTCAGCCCTGCGCCGCGACCCGATCGGCCTTGCTGTAAAGCTTGTTGAGGGCACTCAGATAGGCTTTGGCCGAAGCGACGACGATGTCGGGATCGGCACCAACGCCGTTCACCACCCGGCCGCTGTTTTGCAGCCGCACCGTCACTTCGCCCTGGCTCTCCGTTGAGCCACTGATTGCGTTGACCGAATAGAGCACCATCTCGGCGCCGCTCTTGACATGCGTCTCAATGGCCTTGAGCGAGGCATCGACCGGACCGTTGCCATCGGATTCGCCGCGCAGTTCCACGCCGTCGGCAGTGAAGACGACGGATGCCTGTGGCCGCTCGCCGGTCTCGCTGTGCTGGGCCAGCGACACGAACCCATACCGCTCGCCTTCGGCCGTCACGCCTTCCTCACTGACCAACGCGAGGATGTCTTCATCGAAGATCTCACTCTTGCGATCGGCCAATTCCTTGAAGCGCATGAAGGCGCTGTTGACGCCGGCTTCGCTGTCGAAGCTGACGCCCAGATCCTGCAGCCGCTGCTTGAATGCGTTGCGACCGCTCAGCTTGCCAAGCACGATCTTGTTGGCGCTCCAGCCGACGTCCTCGGCCCGCATGATTTCGTAGGTGTCGCGCGCCTTGAGCACCCCGTCTTGGTGAATGCCGCTTGCGTGCGCAAACGCGTTGGCGCCCACCACCGCCTTGTTCGGCTGCACCACGAAACCGGTGGTCTGGCTCACCATGCGGCTGGCCGCGAGGATCTGGCTCGGGTCGACGTTGAGGTCGAGGCCGAAATAATCCTTGCGCGTTTTCACCGCCATTACGATCTCTTCGAGCGAACAGTTGCCCGCGCGCTCGCCCAGCCCGTTGATCGTGCATTCCACTTGGCGCGCGCCACCCATCTTGACGCCGGCGAGTGAATTGGCGACCGCCATGCCGAGGTCGTTGTGGCAATGCACCGACCAGATCGCTTTGTCGCTGTTCGGGATGCGTTCGCGCAAGGTCTTGATGAATTCGCCGTACAGCTCGGGCACCGCGTAGCCGACCGTATCAGGCACATTGATGGTGCGCGCGCCTTCGTCGATCGTCGCTTCGAGCACGCGGCAGAGAAACTCCATGTCGCTGCGATAGCCATCTTCCGGGCTGAATTCGACGTCGCCTGAGAGGTTGCGGGCAAACCGGGTGGAGAGCCTGGCTTGTTCGAACACCTGGTCCGGCGTCATGCGCAGCTTCTTTTCCATGTGCAGCGCGCTGGTTGCCAAAAAGATGTGGATGCGCGTGGATTCGCCGCCCGCCAGCGCTTCCGCCGCACGCGCAATGTCGCGGTCGTTGGCACGTGCCAACGAGCAGACGGTGCTCCCCTTGATTGCTTGGGCAATGGCCTTGACACACTCGAAGTCGCCGTTCGAGCTGGCGGCGAAGCCGGCTTCAATCACGTCTACCTTCAGGCGTTCGAGCTGGCGTGCAATGCGCAGTTTCTCGTCTTTGGTCATCGACGCGCCAGGCGACTGTTCGCCGTCACGCAAGGTGGTGTCGAAGATGATGAGCTGATCGGCCATGTGGCTAAGTCCTCTGTGTATACGAATCGACGTGGTGTAAACGCGCGCCTTCCGGCGATGATCACGCGGCTTCGGGTTCTGCCGTGTGGCTTGATGTACGGCTGGGCCGCGCGCGCTCCAGGCCGCAGCGGATCGCTTTCAACGATGCCGAGATCACGTTCGCATCGATGCCGACACCAAACAGCGTCGTTTCGTCATCGATCCGCATCTCGAAATACGCAACGGCCTTGGCATCGGCACCGGCACCCATCGAGTGCTGGTGATAGTCGAGCACGCGGATCGAGTGACCAGAAGCTTGCGCCAGCGCATTGACGAATGCATCGATCGGCCCGTTGCCGCGGCCGGCAACTTCGATCCGCTCGCCTTGCCAGTCCAGTTCAGCCTGCAACGAAACCGATGAGCCCGTGCTGTCGCTGTGCTCATCGGTCACGCAATACGGCGGCGCCGCCGTCTGGCCAATGCGGTATTCACGCTCGAATACATTCCACAGGTCCGCCGCGTTGAGTTCCTTTCCCTGTACGTCCATCACACGCTGCACCGCGTGGCTGAACTCCATCTGCAGGCGCCGGGGCAGCTCCAGCCCATAGGCGCTTTCCAGCAGATACGCCATGCCGCCCTTGCCGGACTGGCTGTTCACGCGGATCACCGCCTCGTAGCTGCGGCCCAGGTCCTTCGGGTCGATCGGCAGGTACGGCATGTCCCAGATATCGCTGTCTTTGCGCGCTACAAACGCTTTCTTGATCGCATCCTGATGCGAGCCGGAGAAGGACGTGTAGACCAGATCGCCAACATAAGGATGGCGTGGATGCACCGCGATCTGGTTGCAATGCTCGACCGTCGCGCGGATCGCATCGATCTGCGAGAAGTCCAGCCCAGGCGCAACGCCTTGTGTATAGAGGTTGAGCGCGATGTTGACGAGATCCACGTTGCCGGTGCGTTCGCCGTTGCCGAACAAGCATCCTTCGATCCGGTCGGCGCCGGCCATCAATGCGAACTCGCCGGCCGCAGTACCAGTGCCGCGATCGTTATGTGGATGGACCGACAGCACAATCGAATCACGCCGTTCGAGGTGGCCGTGCATCCACTCGATCATGTCGGCGAAGATGTTGGGCGTCGAATGCTCGACGGTGGACGGCAGATTGATGATGCACTTGCGCTCGGGCGTCGGCGCCCAGACCTGCGTAACCGAATCGACCACGCGTTTGGAGAACGCGAGTTCGGTGCCGGAGAACATCTCAGGCGAGTACTCGAAGGTCCAGCGCGTTTCCGGCTGCTTGGCGGCCAGCTCGTTGAACAGCCGGGCTTGCGTCGTCGCCAAGTCCACGATCTGGTCTTCGTCCATGCCGAGCACAACGCGCCGCATCACCGGCGCAGTCGCGTTATAGAGATGCACGATTGCACGCGGTGCGCCGACCACCGACTCGAACGTGCGTTCAATCAAGTGATCGCGGGCCTGAGTCAGCACCTGGATCGTCACGTCGTCGGGAATCCGATCTTCTTCGATCAGCTTGCGCACAAAGTCGAACTCGACCTGCGACGCAGACGGAAAGCCGACCTCGATCTCCTTGAAGCCGATCGATACCAGAACCTCGAACATCGCGAGCTTGCGCGGAATGTCCATGGGCTCGATCAATGCCTGGTTGCCGTCCCGCAGATCGGTGGACAGCCAGATTGGGGCGCTGCTCAGGACAACGTCAGGCCAGCGCCGATCAGGCAACTTGACTGGCAGGAATGCTCGGTATTTCTGGTTGGGCTGGCTCAACATGTCGGTGGTCCTCGAAAAAATGTGACGCCACCAGCAACCCAAATGAAAACGGCCCGTTGCTGGAGCGAACGGGCCGTTGTGCAGAGAAAGAATACGCGCGCTTACCTGCTCCGCCCGTGACGGATCGATAGTAGAGCCAGCGACTTCTTGCACATGATGTACTCACTCTACCACGGCCAGCATCATCTGTGTAGGCCTTCTTCATCCGGCTCGTCGGTCGACATGCTGATCACGCTGGTCGGAATGCCCTTGGCCTTTCGCCAGCCGTATACGACGTATCCGCTGATGGCATAGACGATGAATAATGCAAACAGCACGGTCGGCGGGTGGATGTTGATCACCGCGATGATCAACGCGATCAGCACGATGGCTGTGAACGGCACACTCTTCTTCAGGTTGATGTCCTTGAAGCTGTAATACGGGACGTTCGTCACCATGGTAAGTCCGGCAAACAGGCATAGCGCGAAAGTGGGCCATGCTACCGAGCGCACGTCAATCTCGGCCTCAGCCACCAACCAGATGAAACCGGCAACCAGTGCCGCCGCCGCAGGCGACGGCAGCCCCTGGAAATAGCGCTTGTCGACAACGCTGGTGTTCACGTTGAAGCGTGCCAGCCGCAGGGCTGCGCAAGCGCAGTAGACAAACGCGGCAATCCAGCCCCAGCGACCGAGCGGCCGCAGCGCCCATTCATACGCAATCAGCCCTGGTGCGGCGCCAAACGACACCATGTCGGACAGCGAATCCATTTGCTCGCCGAACGCGCTTTGCGTGTTGGTCAGGCGCGCTACCCTGCCATCCAGGCTGTCGAGCACCATTGCCGCAAACACACCTGTTGCAGCCAGATCAAAGCGCCCATTCATCGCCATCACGATCGCGTAAAAGCCGCCGAACAGCGCGGCCACCGTGAACAGGTTCGGCAGGATGTAGATACCCTTCCTGCGTCGGCGCTGAAGGGAATTGCCCTCCGGCCGCTCGGTCGCGTCAGTGTCGTCGTGCATGCTTCAGCAATGCGTGGCCGAACCAGTGCGTGTACTGCACGTTGCCCAATGGGCAACGGCAACGGAGGCACCAAGTGCTGCCCACGGGCTCAATTGCGGGTCTGATCGACCAGCTTGTTTTTCTTGATCCAGGGCATCATCGCACGCAGTTTCTCGCCGACGACCTCAATCTCGTGCTCGGCCATCAACCGGCGCCGGCTGGCCAGCGTGGGCGCACCGCCTGCGTTCTCCAGCACGAAGCTCTTCGCGTATTCGCCGGTCTGGATGTCTTTCAGCACCTTCTTCATGACCTGCTTGGTCTCTTCGGTCACGATGCGCGGGCCGCTCACGTATTCGCCGTACTCAGCATTGTTCGAGATCGAGTAGTTCATGTTGGCGATGCCGCCTTCGTAGATCAGATCCACGATCAACTTCAACTCGTGCAGGCATTCAAAGTACGCCATCTCCGGCGCATAGCCGGCTTCTACCAACGTCTCAAAACCCGCCTTGATCAGCTCGACCGTGCCACCGCACAGCACCACCTGTTCGCCGAATAGGTCGGTCTCGGTTTCCTCACGGAAGTTCGTCTCGATGATGCCGGCTTTGCCACCGCCGTTGGCCATCGCGTACGACAACGCAAGCTCGCGCGCCTTGCCGGACTTGTCTTGCGCAACCGCCACTAGGTGCGGGACACCGCCGCCTTGGGTATAGGTGCTGCGCACAGTGTGACCCGGCGCCTTTGGAGCGACCATCCAGACGTCCAGGTCTTCGCGCGGCTGCACGAAGCCATAGTGCACGTTGAAGCCGTGTGCGAACACAACCGAAGCGCCCTGCTTGATGTTAGGCAACACGTCGTTCTTGTAGACGTTGGCGATCTGCTCGTCGGGCAGCAGCATCATCACGATATCGGCCGACTTCACGGCATCGGCCACTTCGGCGACCTTCAGCCCAGCTTTCTCGACCTTCGGCCAAGACGCACCGCCTTTGCGCAAGCCGACCACGACTTTCACGCCACTGTCGTTCAGGTTTTGCGCATGCGCGTGGCCTTGGCTGCCGTAGCCGATGATTGCAACCGTTTTGCCCTTGATCAGGCTCAGATCGCAATCCTTGTCGTAGAAAACCTTCATGTAGCTCAATCTCCTCGTTGATGGAATTGGGAATGTCAGACGCGCAGGACCCGTTCGCCGCGCCCAATGCCGCTGGCGCCGGTGCGTACCGTCTCCAAAATCGCCGCGCGATCGATCGCGACCAAGAACGCGTCGTTCTTGGCTTTGTCGCCGGTCAACTCGAGCGTATAACTCTTGTCGGTCACATCGATGATGCGGCCACGAAAGATCTCCGCCATGCGCGTCATCTCCTCGCGCTCCTTGCCCACCGCGCGCACCTTGACCATCATCAACTCGCGCTCGATGTACGCACCTTCGGTCAAATCAACCACCTTCACGACTTCAATCAAGCGGTTCAAATGCTTGGTGATCTGCTCAATGACCTCATCGGAGCCGCTGGTCTCGATCGTCATGCGCGAAAGACTGGCGTCCTCGGTCGGCGCAACCGCAAGCGATTCGATGTTGTAGCCGCGAGCCGAAAACAGACCAACCACGCGCGACAGCGCACCTGGCTCATTTTCGAGCAGCACCGCAATAATGTGTTTCATGAATTTGAAGGGAGAAGCCGCCGAACTTTTCGCTGCCCTCCCCGATACGCACGGTAATGCGCCGGCTCGGCAAGCGATGGATCGGACGGCTGGATGGATTGGTTTCGCGCCACCAAGAACGAATTCAGGCAGCCGGACGCTTCAAAGGTCTTCGGAGCCCAACAGCATTTCGGTGATGCCCTTGCCGGCCTGCACCATCGGGAATACGTTCTCGGTCGGGTCGGTACGGAAGTCCATGAAGACCGTGCGGTCCTTCAAACGCCGTGCTTCACGCAACGCAGGCTCGACATCTTCTGGTCGCTCGATCAGCAAGCCGACGTGGCCGTAGGCTTCTGCAAGCTTCACAAAATTTGGCAAAGCATCCATGTAGCTGTGGCTGTATCGACCTTCGTAGTCAAATTCCTGCCATTGGCGAACCATACCGAGATAGCGGTTGTTCAGTGAAACGATCTTGATTGGCGTGTTGTACTGCAGGCAGGTTGACAACTCCTGAATGCACATCTGCACCGAGCCTTCGCCTGTGATGCAAAACACCTCACTGTCGGGCCGCGCCATCTTGACGCCCATCGCGTACGGAATGCCGACGCCCATGGTGCCAAGCCCACCAGAATTGATCCAACGGCGCGGTTCGTCAAAGCGGTAGTACTGTGCAGCCCACATCTGGTGCTGACCCACATCCGAGGTGATGTAGGTATCGGCATCGCGCGTCATGTTCCACAACGTCTCGACGACGTACTGCGGCTTGATGACCGTGCCGTCGCCTCGGTCGTATTTCAAGCAGTCGCGCTTGCGCCAGCCTTCGACCGCTTCCCACCAACCAGCCAATGCATCGGCATCCTGGCGATGGTCGGATTCCCGCACCATGGCGATCAACTCGCCAAGCACATCCTTCACATCGCCGACGATCGGAATGTCGACCTTGACCCGCTTGGAAATACTCGAGGGGTCGATGTCGATGTGGATGATCTTGCGTTCGTTTTGTGCGAAATGCTTCGGGTTGCCGATCACGCGGTCGTCGAAACGCGCACCCACAGCCAGCAGCACGTCGCAGTTCTGCATGGCGTTGTTCGCTTCGAGCGTCCCATGCATCCCGAGCATGCCGAGAAACTTCGGGTCACTGGCTGGATAAGCGCCCAGTCCCATCAACGTGTTGGTGCATGGGCAGCCAAGCATGTCAACCAGCGTACGCAGTTCTGCCGATGCATTCGCCAGCAACACCCCACCGCCTGCGTATACGAACGGCCGCTTGGCTGCAAGCAGCAATTGCAGCGCCTTGCGGATCTGGCCGCCATGGCCCTTGCGCACCGGGTTGTAGGACCGCATCGAGACCGTTTCAGGATAGCCCGAATACATGGTCTTGTTGAACGACACATCCTTTGGAATGTCCACCACGACAGGACCTGGCCGACCACTGCGCGCAATATGAAAGGCGCGCTTCATCACGTCGGCTAATTGCCGCACATCCTTCACAAGAAAGTTGTGCTTGACGATCGGTCGTGTGATGCCGACGGTATCGCACTCCTGAAAAGCATCGAGCCCGATCGCCGGTGTCGGCACTTGGCCAGTCACGATCACCATCGGGATGCTGTCCATGTAGGCGGTCGCGATGCCTGTGATCGCGTTTGTCACGCCAGGGCCGGAGGTGACCAGCGCCACGCCGACTTCACCGGTCGCACGCGCATAGCCGTCCGCAGCATGCACAGCAGCCTGCTCGTGCCGTACCAGCACATGCTTGATCGTGTCTTGTTTATAGAACGCGTCGTAGATGTGCAGCACGGCGCCGCCGGGATAGCCCCAGACGAACTGGACGTTTTCAGCCTGCAACGCCTTGATCAGAATTTCTGCCCCGCGCAGTTCCTGGAGGTTGGTTTCGCTCGCTGCAGCGGCGGCGGCTGCGATTTCTGCTTGATTGATTTCCATGATGTGATTGAACCTTTGAGAATTTCTCTGACGAAATACCTTTGGTGCTTCTCTACAAACCCTTTTGAGGTCGTATCGAAACTTGAGGCCTGCAGCCATGAGCGTCCACACGGTGGAGCGACGCCGGACCAAGACCCGTTTGCCGTACTTGACTTGCAGAATCAATTATCGCACCGCGCAAGCGGGTTTTCGACCGGTGTTTCCCACAGCAGGGCAGAGTGTTCGGCCGATGACATAATTCCGCCGACGAAAAACAATCAGGGGACCGGCAACGCGATGGGGTCAGCACCGCACTGCGGTTCCGGCTGAACATCGCCGAGCGAGACACCCCCTTCCATCAGCGCGCAGCCCTTGCGGACTGTGACCTTCGACTTGGCGACCGATCACGAACTGTCCGATTTCCTCAAAAGCGTGGAAAAGCGCGCATTCAAGCGCTCGCTATACCACGTGCGAAATGAGGAGTCGGCGCTCGACATTGTGCAAGACAGCATGATGAAGTTGGCCGAACACTACGGCGACAAGCCTGCGAACGAGCTGCCGATGCTGTTCCAGCGCATTTTGTCGAATTGCACGCTTGACTGGTTTCGTCGGCAGAAGTCGCGCAATGCACTGTTTTCCAACATGAGTGATTTCGAGTCCGACGCAATCGACGGGGACTTTGATTTGTTGGAAACCTTGGCAGCCCATGGCAACTCCGACTCAACTGCCAGTGCACAGACGGTTACCGAGAGAACACAAATCTTCCACCAGATAGAGCTTGAGATACAACAATTGCCATTGCGTCAACGCGAAGCCTTCTTGTTGCGTTACTGGGAAGAACTGGATGTTGCCGAAACCGCTGCCGTAATGGGTTGCACAGAAGGCAGCGTGAAGACGCATTGCTCGAGGGCGGTCCATGCGCTGGCCAGAAAGCTGACTGCCAAGGGATTGACACTATGAAGCCGACGTCAGTGGTTGAATTGCGCCGAGCGCAGTTGCTCAGCGACCGCTTTGGTCGCGCGTTTGCAGCGCGTTTGTCTCAAGGCTTGGCGGACACCCCGCACGAAGTCATTGAGCGTCTGCGGGTGGCACGCCTGCAGGCAGTGGAGCGACGGCGTCTTGCGCAACGAACCAAGGTGCTGATGCGTGCGTCTTCCGTGATGCGCGCAAACGCCGTGGCGACGGCAGACGGGGATGATGAGGGCGGCCGGCGGTTGCGTTGGATTGCGGCATTGCCTGTTGTAGCGCTAGCAGCCGGTCTGTTGCTCATCAATATGGTTCAGAGCGACAGCCGCGACAACGAGCTGGCTGAGGTCGATACAGCGCTGCTTACCGACGACCTGCCCCCGGCAGCGTACGCCGACCCTGGTTTCATGCAATTCCTGAAGTTGCCGCGTGAAGTCGGGAGTCGCTGATACGCGGTGGCCTGTGCCGCTTCGATGACAGAGCCGATATGAGGAATCCCAACTTTCACTCGAAGCCAACGGTTGGTTGGCGAGCAGTGGCTCTGCCACTGCTCGCCGTGCTGGTCTTGTCCAGCGGATGGGCTTATGCGCAAGTGGCTGCTGGCAAAGCGAGCGCTTCCGCTGCGGCCAGTCCGGCAGTGGTCAGCGCAAGGACTGACGCGCAGCAGCGGCCTGCCAAGGCTGGCAAACCGCTTTGGAGCGAACTCTCTGCCCCCCAGCGCGCCGCATTGTCTCCACTGGCCTCACAATGGGACGGACTGAGCGCTGGGCAGAAGCGCAAGTGGCTTGCCTTGTCTAGGAATCACCATGAGTTGAGCATGCCCGAACAAGCGCTGGTGCATGCGCGTATGGACGAGTGGGTCAAGCTGAGCCCACAGCAGCGTCGCACGGCGCGGTTGAACTTTGCCGAGTCGAAACGCCTCAGTAGCGACGAAAAGCAGCAAAAGTGGGAGGCGTACCAAGCGCTCTCGCCGGATGCGCGGCACAAACTTGTTGAGAGTGCGCCGTCGCTGCCTTCAGGCGCTGCGATGGCCGTGCGCCCGGTACCCCCCAAGAAGCTCGCGACCGTGCCAATGGGTGGCCCGAACGCAACGGCCCATCCCAAGTTGGCTTCGCCGAATCAGATCGACCCGCACACGTTATTACCGCAGCGCAATGAGCCGGTGCGCCCACGTCAAAAATCACTGGATGTTGGCGGCGCCAAACCGTAGCCGGTCAATCTTCGGGGTCAGGCCGTCTTCCGTCAGCCGTTGCTTCAAGTGGTCGCTTACCATGTTGGGCCGATGCACCCTACAACAGCGCCTGAAGTGGCCAATGCCTATTACCCCACACCAGGATTGCTGCGTCGCATGGCCTGCTGGCTCTACGAGGGGCTGCTGCTGTTTGGGGTGGTGTTCATCGCTGGCTATCTGTTTGGCACATTGAGTCAGACGCGCAATGCGCTAGACAATCGGAATTTGCTGCAGCTTTTTTTGTTCTTGGTGTTCGGCATCTATTTCGTTTGGTTCTGGAGCAAAGGCCAGACATTGGCGATGAAGACTTGGCACCTGCGTGTGGTCGACAAGTCTGGTGAACCGCCCTCTCAGGCACGCGCGCTGGTCCGGTATCTATGCTGTTGGCTATGGTTTGTGCCGCCATTTCTGGTCACTGCGCCATTCGACCTCCCAGCGACAGAACAACTCGTGCTTTGGCTCGGCTGGATTGGTGTCTGGGCTCTACTCAGTCGATTTCATCCGTACGGGCAGTTCTGGCACGACGAATTGGCTGGGACGCGCTTGATCGCTGCCGAATCGCATGCCAAACCGTAACGCTTCCGTTTCGTCGGTTCCCGCTCGGTCGCCCGTGTTCTCACTCTGTGTCTTCTGCGGGTCGCGCTCGGGCGATCTGTCAGCATTCGCAGCGCAAGCCCGCATGGTGGGCCGATGGATTGGCACGCATGGTGGCCAACTGGTCTACGGCGGCAGCCACAGCGGTTTGATGGGCTTGGTTGCGGATGCGACGCTCGAAGCGGGCGGACGTGTGGTCGGCGTCATACCACGGGCACTCGTGGAGCTGGAACATGCCCATCGCGGCCTGCACGAGTTGCACATCGTTGAGACGATGCACGAACGCAAGCGCATCATGGCTGAGCGCTGCGACGCATTTCTTGCGCTGCCTGGAGGCATCGGCACGCTGGAGGAGTTTTTTGAAGTCTGGACTTGGCGCCAGCTCAAATACCACGACAAGCCAATCGGCTTGCTCAACCATGCCGGCTATTTCGACGCACTGCTGTTGTTCTTGAACGGCAGTGTGACGCACGGCTTCATGCACGCGTGGCAACTCGAATTGATAAAAATCGGCACGCAGCCGGAGTCGCTGCTGAATGCCCTGCTGCACTCACGCATCTGACATGGCCTGCAGCCGACACTGGCTTGGCAAGCCGAGTTCTCGGCAGAAAAGGCAGCCGCTACTAAAGCGCAGATTCGTCGATCTCCCCAGTACGGATGCGCACCACCCGGGCAACGTCCGTCACAAAAATCTTTCCGTCACCAATCTTGCCGGTATGTGCAGCTTTGATGATGGCCTCAACGCAGGGTTCGACGTCGTCTGTCTTGACCACCAGATCGACTCTGACCTTGGGCAGGAAATCGACCACATATTCGGCACCGCGGTACAACTCGGTGTGCCCTTTCTGGCGGCCGAAGCCCTTCACCTCGGTCACCGTAAGGCCCGTCATGCCGACATCGGCAAGCGCCTCGCGCACCTCTTCGAGCTTGAACGGCTTGATGATCGCAGTGATCTGTTTCATGACTAAGCGCTCCGGCAATGATTGGGGCAGCCCACCGAGTGGGGCTCGTCCGGCCGCCCGGTTGAAGTCGGCGGCGAGAACGCGCCGTGCTGCCGACAGGATAGCGGCAAACAGGGTCGTCACGTGACCCCTTCAAGCGGAGTCGCCGAGCTGCGCGATACTGCAAACACACCCGATCTGAGAGCCCTCCCCATGGGTTCCGGGACGTCCGATTCGCACTTCATGGACCCAGTGGCAGGCAAATTGAAAATCAATAGCGAGCAGGTCAGCATCGACCCCAGCAATCTTGCTGTTCGCGTGTTCAACGACCCGAACGAGATCGATGGCGACGCCTGGGATGCATTGGCCATGAGCCAGGTCGCGCCGAGCCCATTCATGCGTCACGCTTACTTGTGCGCATTGCACGCGAGCAGAAGCGCTATAAGCAAAACTGGCTGGACGCCGCATTTTCTGACGCTATGGCAGGGCGACGTACTCCATGCTGCCTGCGCCGTCTATCTGAAGACCCACTCGTACGGCGAGTACGTGTTCGACTGGGCCTGGGCCGATGCCTATCGTCAGCATGGACTGCGCTACTACCCGAAAGCACTCGCCGCAGTGCCGTTTACGCCAGTGCCTGGTGCGCGGCTCCTCGCGCGCGATGCAGCGGTAAGACGGTATCTGTTGCAGGCGCTTTTGACCGACTGCAAGGAAAGCAAATTGTCTTCCCTGCATCTGTTGTTCTTGAACGACGCGGACTCGGCGGCGTGTGCGCAGGCCGGCCTGCTGCTGCGCCACGGTGTGCAGTTCCACTTTGAAAATACGGGCTACGCCAGTTTCGATTCGTTTCTGAGCAGCCTGTCGCAGGACAAACGCAAGAAAATCCGACGGGAACGCCGCAAGGTGGCCGACGCCGGTGTGACGTTTCGCTGGGCACGTGGCTCCGACATCACGCCAGCCGACTGGGCGTTTTTCTATCGTTGTTACGAGCGAACTTATCTGGAGCACGGCAACGCGCCCTACCTGACCGCGGACTTCTTTCAACGCATGGCCGCCACCATGCCGGAGAACTGGTTGCTGTTCATCGCTGAGCGCGGCGCACACCCGATCGCTTGCAGCCTGATCGCATTGCAACCTGCAAACACGCATGGCGGCGAAGCCGTTGCCTATGGTCGCTACTGGGGCGCGCTCGAACGGGTGGACTGCCTTCACTTCGAGGCGTGTTACTACCAGCCGCTGGCTTGGTGTATCGCGCATGGGTTTCAGCGTTTTGAAGGCGGCGCGCAGGGCGAACACAAAATGGCCCGTGCGCTGATGCCGGTGCGCACGACCAGCGCGCACTGGATTGCCGAACCTGCGTTCGAATCCGCGATCGAGAATTTTCTGCAGCGCGAGGGTACCGGCATCGCCCACTACCTGGACGAGCTGCAAGAGCGCTCGCCGTTTCGCCAGCCGCCCGCAACACCTGCTTGATCACTTCAGAGGAGAGCACAGATGTCAATCCAGAACAGCCGAAATGCCGGCTTTACCAGCTCGCCGCAAGGCGGTTTCGTTGAGGGCGGTGTGCATGGACATGCTCCGGCGCCCGGTCAGGTTCCGCCCAACAGCAACCCACCGCCGCCACCGGCAAACCCACCTGGCAGTCCTGCTCAGACGCCGCAGCCAGTGCAGGACCCAACTCGCCCAGATGTGATCCCCCCCGTCGGGGATCCGCCTGAAACGCCGCCACCGATTACGGTGTAGCCACTAGAGGAACGTGAGCGGAATGTCGCCAGCGTTGGGGATGACTCGCGGGCCGTGTCGACTGGAGCATTCAAACGCCAAAAGCAGTCTGCTTCGGGTCAAGAAACCGAAACTCAAGCTGCGGAGCCGCTGCCCCGATAGTTGGCGATGCCTTCCACGATCTCCTGGCGGGCCGATTCGGGACCCTCCCAGCCCATGATCTTGACCCATTTGCCAGGTTCCAGATCCTTGTAGTGCTCGAAGAAGTGTGCGATCGTCTTCAGACGCAGCGGGTTCATGTCCTCAGGCTTCTGCCAATGCGTGTAGATCGCAAGCACCTTGTCGGTTGGCACAGCGAGTACTTTGCCGTCCATACCAGCTTCATCTTCCATCTTCAAGATGCCGATCGGCCGACACGGAACCACCACGCCCGGAATGAGTGGAACCGGTGTGATCACCAGCACGTCCACGGGGTCGCCATCGCCGCTGATGGTCTGCGGCACATAGCCGTAGTTGCACGGGTAGTTCATCGACGTGCTCATGAAGCGGTCCACGAAGATCGCGCCGGTTGCCTTATCCACTTCGTACTTGACGGGGTCCGCATTCATCGGAATTTCAATGATCACGTTGAACTCGTGGGGCGCTTTTTCGCCAGGGGGAACACGTTCGAAAGCCATAAGAAAAATCGTTCGATGAAAGCGGATAAAGCGGCATTCTAGGTCGCGCAATGCGTGCTTTCCCGAGCGCAGATGCCAGAAACAATTCAGGTACATTGGACCGCGTTGGCCAATCGGCTAGGCCGTTGTTCGGAAGCGGTCGAGGAAGCAACGAATGTGGCCAGCATGCCTCTTCGACCAACGAGCGAATGGGTGTTGAGGCCATGTGTCCCAACCCTATTCAATCATTCGAGGAAACGCACATGACAGGTACTGCCGCATTGATGCTGGCGCTGGTCTGCGGACTGGTGGCCGTGGGCTATGGAATTTGGGCCCGCAGCTGGATCTTGGCGCAAGACGCCGGCAATGCCCGCATGCAGGAGATCGCCGCGGCGATCCAGGCCGGCGCGGCAGCCTATCTGGCGCGTCAGTACAAGACGATCGGCATCGTTGGCATCGTTTTGGCTGTGCTGATCGCGATCTTCCTCGACCTCCGAACGGCGGTTGGCTTCGTGGTTGGTGCGGTGCTCTCGGGCGCTTGCGGCTTCATCGGTATGAACGTTTCGGTGCGAGCCAATGTGCGCACCGCGCAAGCCGCCACGCGCGGCATCGGCCCGGCGCTTGATGTGGCGTTCCGCGGCGGCGCGATCACCGGCATGCTGGTGGTGGGCCTCGGGTTGCTCGGCGTCACCGCGTTCTATTGGTTTTTATCGGCTGGGGCCGACTTGACGAACGGGCCGGCACTGGCCCAGTTGCTCACGCCGTTGATTGGCTTCGCATTCGGCTCCTCGTTGATTTCGATCTTCGCAAGGCTCGGCGGCGGCATTTTTACCAAAGGCGCTGACGTGGGTGCCGATCTGGTCGGCAAGGTCGAAGCCGGCATCCCGGAGGACGACCCACGCAACCCGGCCGTGATCGCAGACAACGTCGGGGACAACGTTGGCGATTGCGCCGGTATGGCGGCAGACTTGTTCGAAACCTATGCGGTCACGATCATCGCAACCATGGTGCTTGGTGCGTTGCTGGTCACGACCGCACCGGTCAACGCCGTGCTCTATCCGCTCGCATTGGGCGCCGTCTCGATCCTGGGTTCGATCGTCGGCTGCTTCTTCGTGAAAGCGTCCCCGGGCATGAAAAACGTAATGCCGGCGCTCTACAAGGGCCTTGCGATCGCAGGCGTTCTGTCGCTGATCGCTTTCTACTTCGTCACGATCTGGTTGATCCCGGACAATGCAATTACCGCCAGCGGCAGCCAGCTCAAGCTGTTCGGCGCCTGCTTCATCGGACTTGCGCTGACGGCGGCGCTGGTCTGGATCACCGAGTTCTACACCGGCACCCAGTTCTCACCCGTCAAGCACATTGCCCAGGCCTCCACCACCGGTCACGGCACCAACATCATCGCTGGCCTGGGCGTATCGATGCGGTCCACCGCGTGGCCAGTGCTGTGTGTCTGCGTTGCGATCCTCGCTGCTTACGCACTCGGGGGCCTGTACGGGATCGCAATCGCAGCAACCTCGATGCTTTCAATGGCTGGCATCGTCGTCGCACTCGACGCCTACGGTCCGATCACCGACAACGCGGGCGGTATCGCAGAGATGGCCGAGTTGCCGTCCTCCGTGCGCGACATCACCGACCCACTGGATGCCGTCGGCAATACCACCAAGGCCGTCACCAAGGGGTATGCGATTGGCTCGGCAGGTCTTGCTGCACTGGTTTTGTTCGCAGACTACACGCACAAACTCGAAAGCTATGGCCACGCGGTCCGCTTCGATTTGTCCGATCCGCAGGTGATCGTCGGCCTGTTCATCGGCGGCATGATCCCGTACCTGTTTGGCGCAATGGCGATGGAGGCGGTTGGCCGAGCCGCTGGTGCTGTGGTGGTCGAGGTGCGGCGCCAGTTTCGCGACATCCCCGGCATCATGGAAGGCACTGCCAAACCCGAATACGGGCGTGCGGTCGACATGCTGACGTCGGCTGCGATCAAAGAGATGGTGATTCCGTCGTTGCTGCCGGTGGCAGTCCCGGTAATCGTCGGCCTGCTGCTGGGTCCACGCGCACTGGGCGGCCTGTTGATGGGTACCATCGTGACCGGCCTGTTCGTGGCCATCAGCATGTGCACCGGCGGCGGTGCCTGGGACAACGCGAAGAAGTACATCGAAGACGGCAATCACGGCGGCAAAGGCTCGGAAGCGCACAAGGCGGCCGTCACGGGCGATACGGTTGGTGATCCTTACAAAGATACAGCCGGGCCGGCGATCAATCCGTTGATCAAGATCATCAACATCGTGGCACTGCTGATCGTGCCGCTGGTGGTGCAGTTTCACTCGAGTGACGTGACGGTGGCGCCGCCGTACCCAACAGGCGCGGTTGTGGCGCCTGTGCCGGCTGCGGGAAACGTGGTCGCGCCGACAGTGCGTGTGCCGGCAGCAAAGACGCCCGGCTGACGACCCTCAGCGTGGGACCGCTTGAGCACCGAACGGTGACGTCGGCCCTGCGCAGGATCAGCGCGCATAAGCTACAAATGGTGACCGCACCGATGCAGCATCTGTTGCATCGACGCCTTCAGGCCGGGCTAAAATCCAACCACGCCGCCTTTTTCGATCGGTGCATGCGCGTCTTGCGCCCGTGCCGTGATTTTCGCAAACGATGCTTGATCTCGAGACGGCCTCCCGCAGTTGCCCGATCGCGTCAGAGTCGCTTATCGACGCGCTGCACGATTCCTGCCAGGTGCTCATCATCGGTAGGGGTCCCGCTGGCTCCACCTGCGCGGCACTGCTGGCCGAACGCGGCATCGACTTGATCCTGCTTGAGAAAGGTCAGCATCCACGTTTCCACATCGGGGAGTCACTATTACCGGCCAATCTTCCGCTGTTCGAACAGCTTGGCGTGGCCGACGCAATCGCAGCGATTGGTATGAAGAAGGACGGGGTGGACTTCAATTCTCCAAGCCACCCGCTCCCGACCCATGTCGAGTTTGCCGAAGCCCGGGACAAATCGATGTCGTCGGCGTGGCAGGTGACGCGCAGCGAATTTGACGAAATACTGCTTCGCAATGCCCAGGCGCGCAGTGCTTGGGTGGTGAAACGGTGCTACGTGCGAGACGGCACCACCAGTGTCGGCGCCATCCCCTTGACCCCCACAACCTCGCCAAACGCATTAAGCACGCACGGATGTCTTCAGACGGCAATGCCACCGCAAATTACGCCGATCAAAGCAGTGTCTCGCACGGCAATCAATATATGTTGCTCGGCGATGCGTACGCGCTCGTTGACCGGGTTTTTTCGTCTGGTGTGTTTCTCGCGATGCAAAACGCCTTCGAGGCGGTGGACGTGATCGAGGCCAGGTTGCAGAAGTCGCCTCGTGATGCGAAGGCTGCATTGCGGCGTTTTGACTGTCACATGCGGCGCAGGCCGCGCGAGCTCTCTTGGTTCAACTACCAAAGGACGAATCCCACCACGCGCGAGTTGTTCATCGCGCCGCGCAGAGTGTTGCGTGTGAAGGAAGGCTTGCTCGCCGTGTTGGCCGGCGACATTTTCCGCAACCGCGCGATCTGGCCGTCGACTTGTGGGTTCAAGACGATCTACTATTTCGACTCGATGTTTCACCTGCGTCGCACCCGTCCAGCACTGCGATCTCGGGCAAATCACCTGCACGAAGCCAAGATACCTTCGGCCGCGCTTCCATGAGTTTTGTATTTCCCCACCGAGACGGACTTTCCCGACCGACCCGTGCTGCAAGTCGGCCACTCCCGTCGCTGCTTCGCCGCGGCGGGCTGGCCTGCTGGCGCGCGGCTGCGTTCTACAGCTGTCTGGTCGCGCTCGGCGTGCTATTGCTCGGGGGCTGTCTGGTCAGCGGGGTGCTCACACGCGTGCTACCGCCACATTACCGACACGCCAGTGGGCGGTCGCTGATCAGCTGGTGCGCACGAACCTTTTTCCAGCTGGCCGAAGTGCTGGGACTGGTCCGACTCGATCTGTCCGCGCTGGACGTGCTGAATGCAGAGCATGGCATTATCATTGCGCCAAACCACCCTTCAATGCTCGATGCACTGCTAATTGCATCCCGGGTTCGGCGCACCGGATGCATCATGAAAGCGGGGCTGTGGAACAACCCGTTTCTGGGCGCAGGTGCGCGGCTCGCCGGTTATATCCGCAACGATTCGGTCAACAGCATGATTCGGCAGGCCGCTGCCGACCTGAGCCGGGGTGACAAGGTGCTGATTTTTCCAGAAGCCACGCGCAGCAGCACGCCCACCTCGGTGAACCCACTAACCGCCGGCATCGCCCTGATTGCCCAGCGCGCCGGCGCACCAATCCAGACTGTGCTGATCGAAGCTGAGTCTGCGTACCTGTGCAAGGGTTGGCCGCTGTTTCGGCGGCCGACGTTTCCGCTGCGCTACCGCGTCACACTGGGGCCGCGATTTGTGGTGCAGAGTGAACGTCATCGAACCCTAGCGGCCATGCAGCACTTCTTTGCAGACAACCTCGCAGCAGGCATCGGCCATTGGACCGTGCCAGCGTCGGCGCATCGAATCGCAACGGCTTTGCCTGATGTCTGAAGTCGCCACTTCGCGCACCCACCTGGTGTTGATTCCCAGCTACAACGCGGGTGATCAGGCGTTGCAGACCGTCCAAGCAGCGCTGGCCCAGTGGCAGCCGGTCTGGGTGGTCGTCGACGGCAGCACCGACGGCAGCGGCGCCGCACTCGAACGATTGGCCATCAGCGAGCCAGGCCTGCGCGTGTTTGTGCTTGCGCAAAATCAGGGCAAAGGCGCTGCCGTGCTGCACGGACTCGAAGCCGCGCGGCATGCAGGTTTCACGCACGCGCTCACGATGGATTCGGATGGCCAGCATCCGGCCGACCTGATCGACAATTTCATGGCCGAATCACGTCGCGCGCCTGGGGCGATGATCCTCGGCAAGCCGGTGTTCGACACCAGCGCACCCGCGATCCGCGTGAACGGCCGCAAACTATCGAACGGCTGGGTGCATCTGCAGACACTTGGCGCGGGGGTTGGGGATTCGTTGTTTGGTTTTCGCGTGTATCCGATCGCGCCGCTGATCGAGGTGATGCGCAACCGGCCCTGGATGCGCCGCTTCGATTTTGATCCGGAAGTTGTGGTGCGCCTGTGCTGGGCGGGGGTGACACCCATCAACATCGATGCACCTGTCAAGTACCTGAGCGCATCCGAAGGCGGCGTCTCACACTTCAAGTATGGCCGCGACAACGTGCTGCTGACGTGGATGCACGCGCGGCTGCTTGCGTCGTTTGCGGGCCGGCTGCCTCGGTTGCTGTACCGGAAGTTCGCGCGCCGACATGCAGCTTGAGGCGCGCCAGCAACGCCATCAGCTGGCGCCCGACTGCCCATTGCCATCACGTACCATCGGGATGCTGTGCTGCAGCGCGTCGCCTTCGGTAACGCAAGAGCGGCGACCCAAGACAATCAAGACATGAGCAATTCCACTGCACCCTCTGACCATCCCGTTGAGCAATCGCCCGAGGCAGGTGCTGCCGATGCAGCGCTTCTGCAGGAAGTTGCCGCGCTGATTGTGGCTTCATTGAATCTCGAAGTCGATCCGCAGCAGATTGGCCCGGCCGATCCGCTGTATGGCGAAGGGCTTGGCCTCGACTCGATCGACATGCTCGAAGTCGCGCTGGTGGTTTCCAAGCAATATGGCTTTCAGATGCGCGCAAACGACGAGAGCAACGTGGCGATCTTCGGCTCGCTGCAAAGCCTTGCCGATCACATCGCAGCGCATCGCACGCAGTAGCGCGCGTCTTGCGTGTCCAGCCGTTGACGCAGCCGTTTGTCGAGCGCCTGGGGTATGCCGCAGATTCACCCATTGTTTGACGAGACCGCACGGGAGCACGCCGAAGCGCTGCCCTGGCAGAAGGTGGCCAGCACCGTCGCAGGGACGGCGCTGTTGGTCAGCTACCAAATCACCGTGCATCATTTGATCGACGCAGAGACACATCCACTTGCGACGATGTTTCTGGGTCTGTTGCCGTTTGCGCTGCTGCTTGCCGCCGTTGCGCTCGGCGCGGGCTGGCGAATCGGTGCGGTATTGGCACCGGCTGCAATTGCTGCATTGGGTTGGTACTGGCGCGATCGTCTGCAGACCAACTTCGGCTGGATTTACCTGGCCGACCATGTCGGCACGCAGTGTCTGCTGGGTTTCATGTTCGCCCACACGCTGCGACGCGGTCGAACGCCGCTGATCACCCAATTTGCGCAGCGCGTGCACGGCGGGGTACTGAGCCCGAAACAAATCGTCTACACGCAACGCGCGACGCTCGCATGGACTCTGTTCTTTGCGCTGGACGCCTTGATTTCGCTCACGCTGTTCGCGTGGGCACCACTGCCGATCTGGTCGACGTTTGCAAACCTGCTTACATTGCCGCTGGTGGCCGCGATGTTCATCGGTGAATACGCAGTGCGGCGGGTCGCCCTGCCGCTGGATCCGCATGTGTCGCTGGCCGCCGGCGCACGCGCGTTCTGGCAAAGTCGGCATGCAGCCGACGCGCCGGGCGCATCAAGCTAGCCCCGTCAATGCCTGCACTGCTCGGTCATGACAACGCGCATGCGGTGGTTGCCTGGCGTCTTGGCCGGCCGATCACGGCCGCACAGTATCTGGCCGATGTGGCGCGGGTTGCGACGCGGTTGCCCACCCGTGGCCCGGTGCTGAACCTGTGCACGGATCGGTATCGGTTCGCGGTCGGCTTCGGCGCTGCGCTGTGGGCCCGCCACACCTGCCTGCTGCCGCCCACCCATGGGGACGCCATGCTTGAGCAGTTGCGGCTCGAGTACGCCAATTTGTATTTGCTGAGCGACCAGCCACAGCGTGCCCTTGGGCTGCCGCAGGTCGCCTACCCATCCGACGATGGGTCTGTGGACAAACTCGCGCCACGATTCGAGCCCCCGGATATCGACGCTGCATTCGTCGCCGCGCGTGTCTTTACATCCGGGTCGACCGGACAGCCGACCGCGCATGACAAAACCTGGGGCAAGCTGGTCGTCAATGCCCGCGCCGAGCACGCACGGCTTGCGGCGGGCATGGCCGGCGCGTTCACGGTCGTCGGCACCGTGCCCGCGCAGCACATGTACGGATTCGAGTCGACCGTGCTGATGGCGTTGCTGAATGGCGCCGCGTTTGATGCAAGCCACCTGTTCTATCCGGCCGACATTGCCGCTGCGTTGCAGCAGGTGCCGGCTCCGCGTGTGCTCGTGACGACCCCATTTCACCTGCGCGCCGTGCTGGACGCCGAGGTCGTTCTGCCGCCGCTGGCTTTAATCGTGAGCGCCACCGCGCCGCTGGCACCGCAACTTGCGTTGCGGGCCGAAAGCACGTTCGATGCGCCGCTGCTTGAAATCTACGGCTGCACCGAGGCGGGGCAACTTGCCACGCGACGCCCCGTCGACAGCGCGGTTTGGGAAACCTTCGATGGTGTGCAACTGACAGGCAATGACGCCGGATTCGTCGCGCATGGCGGCCATGTGGAAGGCACCGTGTCGTTGTCTGA
Organism: Burkholderiales bacterium; assembly: GCA_038200275.1. Lineage (GTDB taxonomy): Bacteria > Pseudomonadota > Gammaproteobacteria > Burkholderiales > Burkholderiaceae_C > JBBPYC01. The sequence continues at coordinate 108,420 of JBBPYC010000026.1, read as the reverse complement.
CCAACTCGAGCTGCTGTCGCCGCAATCGTTCCTGTTGCTCGGTCGCAGTGCCGACATGGTGAACATCGCTGGCAAGCGTACTTCGCTGGCATACCTGGATCATCAGTTGAACTCGATTGCCGGGGTACGCGACGGCGCGTTCTACCTGCCTGCGTCGGCAGAAGACGAAGGGCTGGCTGGACGGGTGCAGCGCACACAGGCGTTCGTTGTGGCCCCCGGACTCGATGCGGCTCAGCTATTGGCCGGCCTGCGCGATCGGATTGATCCTGTTTTCATGCCGCGGCCACTGCACTTCGTGGCTGAGTTGCCGCGCAACAGCACCGGCAAGCTGCCAACCCAGGCGCTTGCTGCATTGGCCGCGCATCTCGGGCCCAAAACACGAATCGCCGATGACTGAAGTCGAATTTACGGTCGACCCCGCCCATCCAGCGTTTGCGGGACATTTTCCCGGGCAGCCCATCCTGCCCGGGGTGGTGTTGCTCGATGAAGTGATGCGCGTGATCGAAGCCGTATTTGCTGCCGAAGGAACGCAAGCGGTCGCGCCATTGATTGATCACTACACCCTCGCGCTGGCGAAGTTTCATCAGCCGGCCGGCCCGGGCGCCCGCCTGCTGATTCGCCTTGATCGGCAGCCAAGCGGTGCCATCGCATTTACGGTGACTCAAGCCGACCGCAAAATCGCGTCCGGCAGCTTCGCTGCGAAGGAACGCACGACGTGATCGATGTCGCATGTCGGTGATGCACGGCGACCATCACCAAGCTCCAGCCGGACACGCGCCGCCTGCAGTCACCCAGCCGCCCGATGCGCGCTTTACCAGCACCACATGGTCAACCGAGCGCGAGCGCGGCAGCGTTGCCCTGTTGTCTGCGTTTGCTTGGGTTGCACTGCATTGCGGCCGTCGCGCAGCGCGGCTGCTCCTATGGCCGACCACGGCGTACTTTTTCCTGTTTGGCGGCACGGCAAGGCGCGCCTCCAAGGCTTGGCTGAACCGCGTGCTGCCGGGTCCAGCGACTTGGCGCGACGGTCTGCGCCATGTATTCGCCTTCGCCTCTGTGACGCTCGACCGCGTTTATTTTCTGAACGGGCGCTTCGATCGCTTTGACCTGCGGGTGTACGGCGCCGAGCATTGCATTGGGCACAGCCAGGCCACGCCCGGCATCTTCATGCTCGGCGCACATGTCGGCAGCTTTGAGGCCACCCGCGCAATCGCGCATCAGCAGCCGGGGCTTGAAGTCGCGCTGCTGATGTACGAACAGAACGCGAAGATGATCGGCCGTGTGCTGCAAGCGATCAACCCGCAGGCCGCGCAGGAAATCATCGCACTCGGCCGGCTCGACTCGATGCTGCATCTGCGCGATCGGCTCGACCAAGGCGTGGTGGTTGGCATGCTGGCCGATCGCACGCTGGCCGACGACGATGTGCTGGTCGTGAACTTCTTCGGCGCGCCAGTGCGACTACCGGCTGGCCCGTTTCGGCTTGCGGCCATCCTGCGCCGGCCAATCCTGTTGATGTTGGGGCTCTACTGTGGCGGCAATCGGTACGATGTGCATTTCGAACCGATCCACGATTTTTCTGCACCGGCGCAGGCGCGGATTCCGCGCGCTCAAGGTGTGCAGCAGGCAGCCGAACAATACGCCGCGCGGCTTGAACATTTTTGCCGGCTGCACCCTTACAACTGGTTCAATTTCTATGATTTCTGGCAGCAAGGGCAGTCCCCGCAAACACTGGCTCCCTGACACGCAGCGACGGCTCAGTGCGCTCGTGCTCGCCATTGGCTGCGGACTTGGGCTTTCCATGCTGGGACCGCTTGCACAGGCCGCAGGTGCGTTTGACCTGGATGCGCTGCTTTCAATGATCGGCAAGGTCGGCCCATCGCGCGCGACATTCGACGAGCGAAAATTCCTGCAGCAGTTCGACGCCCCCATCGATTCATCCGGCGAACTGCTGTTCCAGCCCCCCGCAACGCTCGTGATGCGCACGCTCCGTCCTAAGGTCGAGTCGATGCGTGTCGATGGCCAGACACTTTCCTTGGAGCGCGGCCGCTTGCAGCGCACGCTGCAACTCGCCGAGCATCCCGAAATCGCAGTTTTCATCGAACCGATCCGAGCAGCACTTGCCGGTGACCGCGCAGCACTCGAGCGGGGCTATGTCATCGAGCTGCAGGGCGAGGCGGCGCAGTGGAAGCTGCAACTCACGCCAAGGACGGGTGTAGCGGGTGCAGCGCCGGTTGCGGTCAAGTCACTGCTGCTGTCGGGCCGCCAGGGCCAGGTCCGCCAGGTCGAGGTGCGTCTGGCCGACGGCGACTACTCGGTGATGAACATCGAGCCAGCCGCTGCGCAGTAGCAACCGATCGCAAGCGTCGATGAGTCCGCCGCGCGCTGTAGGCCGCACGTCACGTCCGCACGGCACTTGGCTGGCGTTCGCGCTGTGGCTTGTGTTCGTGCTGACTTGCGCCGTGGTGATTGCACGCACTGAGTTCCGCGCCGATTTTTCTGCGTTCCTGCCGAACCGCCCAACGCCCGCGCAGCAAGTGCTGGTGGAGCAGCTCAAGAGCGGCGCTGGCGCGAGCCTGCTGTTGGTCGGTATCGAGTCGTCCGCCGAGGGCGTACCGTCCGCCGCCGAAACCGCCCGTCTGGCGCGTTTGAGCGCACAGTTTGCCGCGCGGCTGCGGGAAAACGACGCCATCAAGTCGGTGCAGAACGGCGAACCGCAAGCCGATACCGGCGACGCCGTCGACGACCTACTTTTTGCAAACCGCTATCTGCTCTCCCCCGCCGTCGATGAGGAACATTTCAGCACCGACGGACTGCGGAAAGCGCTGCGGGCGAGCGTCGACGCGATTGCGTCGGGCAGTGGCCTCATGGTCAAGCAATTGTTTGCGCGCGATCCGACCGGTGAAATGTTGCGGCTGATCGACCGGCTGCTGCCCATCGGGGCCGGCCCCGCAATACGTGACGGCCACTGGTTCGATGCGACAGGCCGCACCGTGCTGCTGCTGCTGCAAACGCGCACCGGCGGCGACGACATCGATGCGCAGCAACGCGCAATCGAACAGGTGCGCAGCGCGTTTGCTGCCGCACTGGCTGACGAACGCAGCACGCTTGGCGAGTCCGGCAACAACGCTGCGCATGCCGACCCGATGCTGCTGATCAGCGGCCCCGGCACATTCGCAGTCGCTTCGCGCGATGCGATCAAGAGTGCGGTCGAGCGACTGTCGATGGTTGGCTCGGTGTTGATCCTCTCGTTGCTCTACACCATCTACCGGTCCGTTTCTGCGCTGCTTCTGGGGATGCTGCCGGTGCTCACCGCTGTGCTTGCCGGCATCGCCGCGGTGAGTTTGGGCTTCGGCACGGTGCACGGCATCACGCTGGGCTTTGGTGCGACGCTGGTTGGCGAGGCGGTCGACTACGCCATCTATCTGTTCGTGCAGCGCGGCGGCGGCGCAGACGCAGCGCGGGGCGCGGTGGCAGCGGATGGCTATGCACGCAATTTCTGGCCGACCATCCGGCTGGGCGTGCTGACTTCGGTTTGCGGCTTCGGCGCGTTGCTGCTGTCGGGGTTTCCAGGTCTCTCGCAGCTTGGCTTGTTCTCGATTGCCGGCATCGTCAGTGCCGCCGCCGTCACGCGATGGTTGCTGCCCAATCTGCTGCCAGCGAATTTTTCGGTGCGCAACACGGCGGCGCTGGGTGCACGACTCACAGACGCGATTGTGCAGGCACGCCGACTGCGGGTGCCAGCGCTCATGCTTGCTGTGGCCGCGGTGGTGGTCGTGCTGTTGGGCCAGCGGCAGCTCTTTGATGCCGAACTGCTGTCGCTGAGTCCGGTGCCGCTGGAGGCGCAGCGACTCGACGGCCGCCTGCGTGCCGACATGGGCGCGCCCGACGTGCGTTACCTGATCGTGCTGCGCGGCAGCAATGCGCAAGAAGCGTTGCGCCGCTGCGAGCGATTGGCGCCAGCGCTCGACCAAGCCGTCGCCGACGGGGTGCTTGACGGTTGGCAGGCGCCCTGCACTTACCTGCCCAGCGTGCAGACTCAGTTGGCCCGGCGCGCCGCGTTGCCGGCAGACGCCGAACTGCGCACGCGCATGATGCAAGCGCTTGAAGGGCTGCCGTTCAAAGCCGGAGCGATCGAGCCGTTCTATGCTGACCTGGCGGCAGCACGCGAAGCTGCGCCGCTGACATTTGCCGACACGCAGCGGGCCCCATTCGCAGCCGCGCTGGAGGTCATGTTGACCGAAGTCAAGGCCGACGACGGCCGCACCGCGCACTGGAACGCACTGGTTCAGCTACAGCCGCCGCGCCCGCGCCTTGATGCAATGGGCAATCGCCGCGCGGTGGATGGCGGCCGCGAAGGCATCGACGCCGCTGCACTGCGTGCGCGCATCGCACCGCTGCTCGACGCCGACACCGTGCTGCTTGACATGAAGACCGCATCCAACGACCTATACCGGGACTACCTGCGACAAGCCCTATGGCTTTCAACACTCGGTCTGATGGCGATCTTGCTCGTGCTGGCAGCCAGTCTGCGCTCTGCTCAGCGCGTGCTGACGGTGTTTCTACCGCTGCTGGCCTCGGTGGCGGTGGTGACTGCCGGGTTACATCTGCTGAACGTGCAGCTCACGTTGCTGCATCTGGTCGGCCTGCTGCTGACGGTGGCAGTCGGCTCGAACTACGCACTGTTCTTCGAGGCGCAAAGCCAGCCCGGACCACACGATCCGCGCATCCATGCGTCGCTGCTGTTCGCGGTGCTGACCACCATGGCCGGCTTCGGCGTCCTCGCATTCGCCTCGGTTCCGGTGCTGGCGGCAATCGGCATGACGGTGGGTCCCGGCGCAGTATGCGCGTGGTGCTTGTCGGCTATTCTGAGTCGGCCGCCCCCTTAAGGTAACGGCTGAAGTCACGCCGCCACGATGAGTTCCTATGAACCACCCACCTTCCGCCGCTGCGTGGATGTACTCCTTGCGCGGGCTGACGTCTGTGCTGCTGCTTGCCCTGTGCGGCGCTGCGCTCACCGGGTGCTTGCCACGGCGCGCCATCTCGACCCCCATGGAACGTCTCTTTGACACGGCCAGTCCCGACCGGCGCAGCGAGACCTTGCTGGTGCTGCTGCCAGGCGCGTTCGATGTGCCGAACGACTTCGTGCGTGAAGGCTTCGTGGAAGCGGTGCGCGCGCGTCGCATCGATGCCGATGTGCTGATGGTGGATGCGCACACCGAGTACTACATGCAGCGCATCGTGCTCGACCGCCTGCTGGACGAAGTCGTTCGGCCTGCGCGTGCGCAGGGCTACCGAGCCATCTGGTTTGCCGGTATCTCACTGGGCGGCTACGGCTCGCTGCTGTTTTCAAAGGAGCATGGCGAGTTGATCGACGGCGTGTTCGTGATGGCGGCATTCCTCGGCCGTCGCGACATACCGGCAGCGGTCGCCGCGGCTGGCGGTCTGGGCGCCTGGGCACCAAATGCCGCCACACCGGATGACCCCGATCGCTATCTCTGGCAATGGCTAAAAGGCTACGCCGAAACACCCACCGGCGCATCCGGCCGGCCGCCGCTGTACGTGGGCTATGGTCGCAGCGACCGCTTTGCCGGCAGCAACGAACTGCTTGCGCGGGAGCTGCCCGCAGCGCGCGTATTCACCACCGGCGGCGGCCACGACTGGGCACCGTGGCACCGCTTGTGGGAAGCGTTTCTTGACCATGCGCCGCTGCCCCGATTGAATCGGCCATGACCGAGATGGTTCGGCCGAGAAGCTGGCGGATGAGTACGCTGCTGCGCGGCTCGGTTGGGCTGCACCTGGGTGCGGCTGCAATCGCTGCAGCAGCGCCGACGCTGTGGCCCTGGACAATTGCTGCAGTGGCCACCAATCACGCACTGCTGACCGCCAGCGGCCTGTGGCCACGCAGCCGCTGGCTGGGACCGAATCTGTTGCGGCTGCCGCCATCGGCTGGTGCGTGCATTGCAATCACGATCGACGATGGACCCGACCCGGCGGTGACCCCGGCGGTGCTCGACCTGCTTGCGCAGCGCGGCGTGCATGCTACTTTTTTTTGCATTGGCGAACGGGTCCGCGCGCATGGGGCGCTTGCGCGCGAGATGGTGCGCTGCGGACACCAGATTGAAAATCACAGCCACCGCCATGCGCACCATTTCTCGCTGTCCGGACCGCAGTCGCTGCAGCGCGAGCTAAATGATGCCCAGAACGCCATCTCAGACGTCACCGGGCGGTTGCCTGTGCTTTTTCGTGCGCCAGCGGGTTTGCGCAATCCCCTACTGGAACCGGTGCTGGCCCGCCTGGGGCTGCACTTGACGAGTTGGACGCGGCGCGGCTTCGACACCCGGGTGCAAGACCCTGACCGAGTGCTCACCCGGCTCACAGCCGGCTTGGGCGCGGGCGATATTCTGCTGTTGCACGATGGGCACTGCGCGCGCACATCAGCTGGACGGCCGGTACTGCTCGACGTGTTGCCGCGTCTGCTGGATCAAGCCCAATCTCTCGGACTGACCTGCATGCGGGTCGCTGATGCGTTGGACGGCGTGCCTGCTGTCGAAGAAGGATTGCAGCCGTCCATGCGCGCCGGATGAGCGACTGTCCAAAGCTGCCCGCTGCGTTGGTTGAACTTGCAGCGGCGCCTTACCGCAGCGTCGGCTTGCACCCGTGGCTGTTCGCGCGTGGCAAGTTCGGGGGCGATCCGGCCTTCGCAGGATTACTGCGCCTTGGGTTGATCCCGTCGCAGAGTCGGCTGCTCGATCTGGGCTGCGGCCAGGGTTTGCTCGGGGCGCTGTTGTACGCAGCGTCCATCCAATGCACCAACTGGCCGCAGGGCTGGGCTGCCCCACCACAGGATGTCGTCGTGCGCGGGATTGACTCGGCGGCTCGCGAAGTCCGTTGGGCCGAGCACATGGCGTCGGCCTGTGGCGGCGATGACAGCTGCGGCGGCAGCGCACGGATGAAATTCGACAAGGGCGACATCTGCAAGGTCGAATTTGGACGTCACGACATCGTCGTGCTGCTCGACGTGCTGCACTATCTGCCGTTTGATACACAACTGCAACTGCTCACACGCGTTCGCGACTGCCTCATGCCCGGTGGCCGGCTGCTGCTGCGCGTCGCGGATGCAAGTGCTGGTTTGGGTTTTTCTGCCAGCTTATTGGTCGATAAGTTGGTGCTGGCCGCGCGTGGCGAGTGTCGATTGGGCCTCTCCTGCCGGCCGCTCGCGGATTGGCAGCAGTTGCTGCAAACGCTCGGTTTCGCACTGCAAACGCTACCGATGCACGCCGGCACACCATTTGCAAATTCGATGCTTGTCGGTCAAACCACTCCGATTGCACCCGCTTCTAAGCCGCACATTCCACAGCCATGACGACCGATCTACAAGCACCAGTTTCTGAAGCAGTGATCGTGTTCGCGCATGGATCGCGAGATGCGCTATGGCGCCAGCCCGTCGAAGCGGTCGCGCAGCGAGTGCGTGAGCTGCAACCGGCATGCTCCGTTTCCTGTGCCTATCTTGAGCTCTGCGAGCCTGATCTGATGCACGCAGCCGCTGGCCTGATCGGCGCCGGGGCACGCCGGTTGATTGTGCTGCCGCTGTTCATCGGCGTCGGCAAACATGCGCGCGAAGACCTCCCGCTGTTACTGGAACAGTTGACCAGCGCTTATCCGGAGGTCACTATCACAGTGCGGCCAGCCGTTGGCGAAGACCTCGGCCTGATCGACGCCATGGCGAGACTTGCGATTGGCTGAAATGCCCAAAATCGTGCCCTCAGCTACGAGGCCAAGCAGAATGGCTCGCCCAGCCGAGCAGCGTCATCGCGACGGAGCCAATGCCATGCGTGAGCATGGCAGTGCCGGCCGCCCACGGCCGCCCCGCTTGCAATAAGACGGCCACTTCTGCTGAAAACGTCGAGAACGTCGTCAAACCACCCAAAAATCCCGTAACGATGAACAGTCGCCACGCGGGTGTAATCTGCGGATGCTGTGCGAAAACCGCCATGGCCACGCCGATTAAGTAGCCGCCCAGCAAATTTGCCAAAAGCGTGCCAGGCGGCAGCGTTGGCCATAGCGCATTCAGAGACAGTCCCAGCAGCCATCGCAGCAACGCACCCAACGCGGCGCCGATACCCACGGCCAGCACTGAGCTGGTCAGACCAGATGAAAGTTGGGAGCCCAAGGCGCGAATTATGAATCCCGCCGGCACTCGACTCAGCGTCCACTGAGGGACTCAGACCATATTCATCCGTCAGAGCCGACTGCCTCAATAGCGCCAATCAGGCCCGCGCTCATGATGGCGATGCCGCCGATGGTGTCCGCGGGGCGCCCAATCGATCGGATAGACCGCCTGGGGTTGAACGTAGACCGGCGGTGCACCCACCACGGTGCCCCCATAATACGGCGACGGTCCCACGTACACCGATTGCGGCTGCACATAAATCGGCCGCGGCTGCACGTACACCGGTTGCGGCTGAACATAAATGGGCTGCGGTTGGACGTACGGCTGGGCATAAACCGGCGCCGGCGCACGATAGACCGGTGCCCCGCCAGAAATGCCGACAGACCATGAGATGTGCCCGCCTGCCTGTGCAGCCGCGGGCAGCACAAGTGCAGCCATAGCAATTGCAGCGCCGCCGCAGCCGAGCGCAATCAAACGGATGGATTTCATCGATAACCTCCAGATAGCCAACCCACATGGCGACCCGGCTTCCGCCGAATTGCCGGACCAAAACCGGTCCCTGTTTAATTTAACGCGCCAGCAGCCGAACCGCGCACATCCAAGTGTGTGAAGTGCGTTGCAGATCGTAACTCCGGCAATCGCGACCTAAAATCGGTAGGCCTATGACCAACGCCATGCACTCGTCGATGTCCTCAGCCGAGTCGCCTCAGACGGCACTTGATGCCGGCAGCTCTGGACCAAGCAATTTTCTGCGGCAAGTCATTGAACAGGACTTGGCCAGTGGACGGTATGCGGGGCGCCGGTTTGCTGGCGTACCGGCCGATGCCGCCGGGCATCGCGCCGGCACGTTCGATCCTGCTCGCATTCGGACCCGTTTCCCGCCAGAGCCAAACGGCTATCTGCACATCGGACACGCGAAAAGCATTTGCGTGAATTTTGGGCTCGCGCGCGACTACGGCGGTATTTGCCACTTGCGATTCGACGACACCAACCCAGAAAAAGAGGACGCGGAATACGTCGCGAGCATCATCGACTCGGTGCGTTGGCTCGGCTTTGATTGGAACGTGGGGGGCGTGAGCCATTTGTACTACGCAAGCGACTATTTTGATTTCATGCATCGCGCCGCGGTGTATTTAATTGAAGCCGGGTTGGCTTACGTAGACGAGCAGACCACTGACGAGATGCGGGCAAACCGCGGCGATTTCAACACGCCTGGCAAGAACAGCGCATTTCGCAACCGCACGGTCCAGGACAATCTGGCACGTTTTTCCGAGATGAGAAGCGGCCGGCTTGCCGACGGCTCCGCGGTGCTGCGCGCAAAAATCGACATGGCGTCGCCCAACATCAATTTGCGCGACCCGGCCATTTATCGAATCCGGCATGCCGTGCATCACCACACCGGCGACCGCTGGTGCATCTATCCGATGTATGCATTCGCACATCCCATCGAGGATGCGCTTGAGAACATCACGCACAGCATCTGCACGCTCGAGTTCGAAGACCAACGACCGTTCTACGATTGGTTGCTTGCGCAACTGATCGAGGGAAAACTGCTGGAGGTGCCCGCGCCGCGACAGTACGAATTCGCACGCTTGAATCTGACCTATGTCGTGACCAGCAAGCGCCGCCTCAAAACGTTGGTGGACGACCGGCATGTGGGCGGCTGGGACGACCCGCGACTGCCGACGATTGCAGGACTGCGGCGGCGCGGTTACACGCCAACTGCACTGAGACTGTTTGCCGAGCGTACCGGCGTCAGCAAGTCTGGCGGCTGGATTGATTACAGCACCTTGGAAGGGGCGTTGCGCGACGATCTTGACGAAACTGCACCGCGCGTGATGGCGGTCTTGGACCCCGTGCGACTTGTGATCACGAATTGGGATGCGTTGATGGGCGCAGGCTCGCTCGAGCCATGCAGCGCGCCGATCCATCCTCATCATCCGGATTGGGGCCAGCGCAGCTTCCTGTTTGGCCAAGAACTGTGGATCGAACGCGGTGATTTTGCCGACCCGCCGCCAAAAGGCTTTTTCAGGCTGTTTCCAGGCAACAAGGTGCGGCTCAAGTACGGCTATGTGGTGCAGTGCAGGGGCGCTCTCTATGATTCGGCCGGCAACCTGACCGAGGTACAGGCCGAGCTAATACCCGACACGAAGAGCGGCACGCCGGGCGCGGATTTGGTGAAGGCCAAGGGCGTTGTGACCTGGGTAGGCGCCAGTGATGCTGTGGCAGCCGAGGTTCGGTTGTACGACCGATTGTTCATGCACCCACACCCCGACGCTGGTGGTGCGGACTATCTGGCCGCGCTGAATCCTGATAGCCTGCGCGTTGTCACCAGCTGGGTGGAACCGTCAGTGTTGCCAAGTGGCGCCGTACCCGCAGTGGCGGAGACTCGATGCCAATTCGAGCGGCATGGATACTTCGTAGTCGACCGAGTCGACTCTCAATTGAGCGCGCCAGTGTTCAACCGAATTACGAGTCTAAGAGACGGGTGGCCTCGGTGACGCTCGTGAGAATCTGCCTGAATCTTTTTAGCGTCGATGCGAGAGCTTAGGGGGCCGACTGACGCGGCTGACTCGAACTTAGTGGTAGAGATGCTCGAAATACCGACGCACTTCGCTAGGACTCCAAGTAAATGGACCCATCGAAGTCCTTCCATCGTAATCGCGATTGTTCATAGCCGATTTGAACATGGCGACCACTTGCGGCTTCGTCAACGGATACAGATCACTCGGCCCGTCCGTGGCATTGATGTAAGCGACGATGGCCATTCTGGCAAATTCGAGGTCTTTTGGCTTGGTGCCGGGGGCGAAACTGTCGATCTTCAACACTTGATAAGCGGTTGCTTCCTGCCATTCTTTGCCGGTCTTCTCAGCTTTTTTGGTGTTTTCAGATCTTTCTTTGGTTGACACCTTGAACGAATCGCCGGACAGCTTGTTCGCCTCAAGGTTATTGCCATTGGCGAAGAACTCTTGATCGAATACGCTAGCAAATACCGTTCCATCGCTCTCAAGCTTGCTTATCAGCTCAGCGCGTCCTGCGCGCAGCGTGCACACTGCGGACGAATCCTTGTGTGGACCGAACAGCGACGTGTTCCCTGACTGAATGCCCGACGGCGTGCATTGATACGGTACGTCAGCAAATGCATTGCGGCTGATTGCGCTGGCAAGAACGACTGGCAAAGCCAATCCACCACGAGTCAGGCGGCGCCGGGCGATGTTGGGAGAGGCTTGGTTTGAGTTCATGAACCTATTATCAGCATATTTGTGGAGGACTGCATTTTTCTCATGCCACGAAACGAACGGTTCGCTATAGAGACTCGGTATTTTTGCACATTTTCGTTGGAAGTGACCCATACCGGGGTGCAGGTCGTTGGCAGCAAGCGGAGGGACTTCGGTGGCCCAATTATTTGGCCGCGCCGAGCGCCGAGGCAGCAGTACGTCGTGTCCAGGCCTTGTGCGCCAGGTGCGGCAACAGCAAGTACAGCGGCATCCGCATCCAGTGGCTGCGCACGTAGAGCAGGCTCTGCGCAGGGCGGGTCAACGGCGTGTGCAGGCTGTGATGGGCGCTCGCCAGCCCGTTCAGGAACAATTGGTCGTGCAGCCAATTTGCACGATCGGCAGACAACTCGTCCGTCACCTCTGCCGGCACGGGCGTCTGCAGCACCCGCTCGACGTAGCGAAGGGCCAGGCGCAGCGGCATGCGCAGGTTGAGTTCTGACGCGCGCGCGCACAAAGCCGGCCAAAACCCGGCAGTGGTCCCATGGCTCCGCAGGAGGAGATCCAGATCGCTCAAATCGCGCAGTCCGTGCGCCCATTCGCCTTCGTGGAACAGATGGGTTGCCGAATGCAGCACTTGGTCAAGCGGGCTCGGAACAAAAATTCGGGTGTAGCCGAACAGCGGACTGGCGTCCCGTAGCAGCAGTTCGGGACGTGTCTTGATGCGGGCGGTTTCAGGCAGGATATTGTGGTGGACGTCGAGCGGGGTGCGGCGACGAATGTGCAACATCGGCGGCAACTCATGCATCCAGCGCCGGTAATAACGCTGGTCGTAGGCGCTGAGTTCGCTGCCGATCCACCCATTGATCACGAGCGCACGTTCAACCGGCTCGAGCATTGCTTTCGGCACGAGGATGTCAACGTCCGAGAACGTGCGCCCCAGCGCAGCTGGCAGACCAGCGGCTGCATACGCAGCGCCTTTGAGCAACACGACCGGCACGTCCAGCGGTGTGAGTGCCACTGCGATCTGCTTGACCTCCCAATGCACTGCAGCGGTCTGACGCACGACCGCCACTTGCGCGGCATTCATTTGACGTTGTACTGCGCGAGGAAAGCTCGACTCGATTCCGAGCTGCTGTGACTGCGCCTGCAGCCGTGCCAGCAAGCCGGCGCCGTTGGCCTGCCGCAGCAACGCGCTCCAATCGGCTGCGTCAAGATGTTTAAGCGTCGCCGGATCGCGCAACGCCCGCACCAACGGCGAGCGCAACCAAGCGAGCTCGTTGTTGCGGTCCATTTCAAGCACTTTGCGGCGGTCAAGCGTGTTGGTCATACCGATGCCAGCAATTCGTCGAATGCGGATACCGCCTCGGGCAGATCCGAGTAAACGAAGTCGTAGCAATCGCAGGCTCCGACCAGTGCCGCTGTGAGATTGAATCCAAGGCCGCCCAGCAGCTGATAGTTGAACGAATGGTTAGTGACTTCCATAAATGCGTCGGCACGCGCACGCGGTTTGAGTTGCGTCGAAGCACCAGCCTTCCAGCGTGGAAACACCAGGAAAGCCGGGCGCGCCTTCTCGGTGGCGCGGTGCACACTCTCGGTCGAAGGCTTCAGGTGCGCGACGGTGCCCTTGTGCGTGTCGCGGACGGTATCGCCGAACACCGCTTGCGGCGCGAAGGCACGGACAATATCGATCGACGCGTTCTTTAAATTCACTGGGCGGGCCAGAGGCACGAGCAACCCGTCGTCGCGGTCGATCATCCCCATCTCGTCGGACAACAGCCGAAAGCCCGACAGGCTCAACGCCGCCGTCAGTGTGCTTTTGCCAGCGCCAGGGTCTCCAGGCAGGATCACCGCGCGGCCGTTCTTCTCAAGCACGGCCGCATGCAGCAGCAAATAGTGATGCGCGTGCACTGCGATGCACCAGTTGAGGCCCCATTCAAGTGAGGCAAATGCATGGTCAGCGGGCAGCGGCTTGAACGGGATCTGCTTGTCGGACTGAAACAAGATCTGCGGCCGCCAGACTGCGCGCAGGCCGCCAACTCGGTCAACCCGCACACAAAAATCAATCACGCCGTCGGGCGACAGTTCGTGATCTGCATAGAGCGTCGCCAAGCCGCGCAACACGGGCTGGGAGTGCGAAACAATTTGTGTGCGAAATGGCCCGGTCTGGAGCACCAAGCCGTGTGCCAGCCGCGTGCGCAATTCGGACTGGGATAGCTGGCCGAGCGTTGGCTGCGTCATGGGGATGATTCCACGATACCCAGCCGCGCCAGCGCAGACAGCGCCTGCTCCACATCGTCTTTGTGCAGATCGATCGCCAACGACAACTCGGACGCGTTGGCCGGGCTCATGCGCAGTCGGTCAAGCAACTGCCCGATCGCTTGCGGCATCCGATGCGTATCGCCAGCGGCGCCGTGCCAAATCACGCATTCGTCGTTCCAGCAGTGCAGACGCAGCCCAGCATCCGGCACCAACCGCCATGGGGAGTCTGGATCTGCGGGCAATGGAGGAGAGGACAATTGAAGCGGAATGTTGCCGTCGGTTGGACAGCTGCGCTGGTCCGGATTGGAGGAGCATAACTGCGATCATCCGTCGCCGCGACAGCGAAGAACGCAGGCTACAAGAGGCTTCCATGATTTTTTTCCACCTACGGCGTCGGTGAAGACGTTCGACGTTACCGTTGTTGGCGCCGGGGCTGCCGGGCTGTACTGCGCAGGCGTTGCCGGGCGATTGGGTCTGTCGGTGCTGTTGCTTGATCACGCACCGAAGATTGCGGAGAAGATCCGCATCTCCGGGGGCGGGCGTTGCAATTTCACGAATCGCGATATTGACCTGGCTGCGCCGCAGTGCCACTTCCTGAGCAACAACCCGCAGTTTTGTCGGTCGGCGTTGTCGCGCCACACCGCGCAGGATTTTGCCGACCTGATGCGGCGCAACGGCGTCGGTTTTCACGAAAAGCACAAAGGTCAACTGTTTTGCGACCGATCCGCTCAGGACGTGATCGATTTGTTGCTGGCCGAATGCGCGGCTGGCGGCGTCACCCACTGGCAGCCTTGCGGTGTCGATCGTATTGTTCAGACGGGTGTCAGTGCAGACCCGGCCTCTGCTGAGAGCTATCGTGTCGATAGCAGTCGGGGTTCGGTGGCGAGTCGCTTCGTGGTCATCGCAACCGGCGGTTTGTCGATTCCGAAGATCGGCGCAAGCGGCTTCGGCTACGCGATGGCCCGCCAGTTCGGGCTGCGCGTGGTGGAGCCGCGACCAGCGCTCGTGCCGCTGACGATGAATGGCACCGACTGGCAGCCGTTTGCCCAACTATCGGGGCTTGCGCTGCCAGTGAGCATCAAAACCGGGCGAGAGAAAAAGAGCCAAGCCACGTTCACGGAAGACCTGCTGTTTACCCACCGAGGCTTGAGTGGGCCGGCAGCACTGCAAATCTCAAGCTACTGGCACGCTGGAGCTCAAGTATCAATCGACCTGTTGCCTCAATTCGATGCAGCTGAGGTACTCTCACGCGCCAAGGCCAGTTCCCAAAGAACGCTTGCCAATGAACTCGCAGCGTTGCTACCAGCGCGGCTCGCCAGCGCCTGGGCAGCTACCGAGCCCACCGCGACACGCCGCATGAACGAAGTGCCCAAGAAAATCATTGATGCGATGGCCGCTCGGTTGTCAGGCTGGGAGTTGATCCCGGCGGGTACCGAAGGCTGGAACAAAGCGGAAGTGACGGCCGGCGGCATCGACACGCGCGATCTTTCCTCCCGGACCATGGAATCGCGTCAGCGCGGGCTCTACTTCATTGGGGAAGTGGTAGACGTAACGGGCTGGCTTGGCGGCTACAACTTTCAGTGGGCTTGGTCGAGCGCGTACGCATGCGCCGAAGCCATGGCCCATGCAGCGGTGGGAGGCCGCGTCGTCTGCAGTTAAAGGGTATGGCGTTCAACCAGCTACAATATAGGGCTTCTCATCGCCTTACCGAGGTCTGGTGACATGGTCGGGTCGACGCGGTGCCGCGCGTACTCCGGTCGGCGGAAACCAGATGTCTACCTGGGTTTCATCTGTGATGCGGTGCTTCATATGAGGCTCTATCCGTTAGCCTTGTGACATGAAAACCGAATGACCGCCTCGACGTAATGTCCACGCAGAACTTGATTGCGTTGCGTTGCGGTGACTCCTTTCCTTCGTCCATTCCCTCATATATTTCAACCGATGACCACCATTCGCGTCAAAGAAAACGAACCGTTCGACGTTGCGCT
The DNA here is from genome assembly GCA_038200275.1 of Burkholderiales bacterium. GTDB lineage: Bacteria > Pseudomonadota > Gammaproteobacteria > Burkholderiales > Burkholderiaceae_C > JBBPYC01. The sequence continues at coordinate 92,788 of JBBPYC010000026.1, read as the reverse complement.
GCGCCGCTTCAAGCGCACCATTGAAAAACTTGGCCTTCTGACCGACCTGCGTGCGCGTGAGTTCTATGAGAAGCCGACTGCGGAGCGCAAGCGCAAGAAAGCAGCCGCGGTCAAGCGGCATTACAAACGCGTCCGCAGCATGCAGTTACCCAAGAAGCTGTACTGATCGGCAAGGTTTGAGTGAATCGTTGGACAGATCCATCAATCGATCTGTTTGACCCATAATTCGGCTCGCCAAGGAGCGTTCCTGGCGGGCCTTTTCACTTTTTGGCGGGGATCATGGCGCTCAAGGAACGAATTACCGAGGATATGAAGACCGCCATGCGTGCCAGAGATGCGCACCGGCTCGGCACCATCCGCTTGCTTATTGCCGCCATCAAGCAAAAAGAAATTGACGAGCGAATTGACCTTGACGATACCGCTGTGGTGCAGATCGTTGATAGGCTGCTTAAGCAGCGCAGGGACAGCATTGCTGCGTTCACGCAGGCTGGCCGTACCGATCTCGCCGACAACGAAAGCGCTGAGAGCGCCGTCCTTGAGGTCTATTTGCCAGCACGTCTCGACGCCGCAGCGGTCGATGCAGCGGTAAACGCGATCGTATCCGAACTCGGCGCTGTGGGACCCGCCGACATGGGAAAAGTAATGGCCGCTGCCAAGTCCAGTCTCGGCGGCAAAGCCGAAATGGCGCAGGTGTCGGCCGCGGTCAAGCGAGCATTGGCACCGAATACTTGACGCTGTAATCAGGTTGACTATCAGCCGTTCGATGGGTCGCCACTTATCCCCTTCCTGACTTGGTATTTAAGAGGAATTCCCGAAGTCTCGAAATATGAGGCAAGCGCATCTGTGCCGCATCCATGCTCTGGGGTATCCCGCAGCGTGGACTACTCATAGCTGCATCGCAGGCCCTCCTCCGTTATCAGCATTCGGACGGAATGTGCCACAGACTCAGAATGCCTGACTTAGCGGCGCGCGGGCGCAATAGGTGCTGCTGCCGGCGTTGTAGTGACAGACGACGTGGTCTCATCGAACAGCCCTTGCGCTGGCGTGCGCTTGAGCACATCAGCTACCTGCAGTTGGCTTGGGCTTTGGCAGTCGTCGGCGAGCCGCTGACCTACTTTCTGGTTCATGAGCATCGACTTGTTCGCCAGTTGCAGCCAGACCACGCCGGCCTGCTGGTCTTCAAGCCGAATCGCACCGGTCTGCGTCTCGACCGGCGACATGCGAAAGCGCAGCTTCTGCAGTTCCAACTCGAAGTGTCCAGGCGACTTCGGATCGGGCAACAGGTTCACAACGTTGCCAAGTTCACACGGCATCCGGCCCGTCTGAACGCGGTCAGCTACCTCGAGTTCCGCAGGCGTTAGAGCACGATCGGCCGCTCGCGTGCCAGCCGCAATCTGGGCAGCCAAGCTGCGAAGTTCGTCGCGGTCGGTCGCCTCGTTCAAGGACGCCGCCGTCTTGCTTCTCGTCTTGGCTTTGCTCGTGGTACGTTTCGACGAGGTGGTCGGCTTGGTGGATTTTGTGGTATTCGACCGAGCGGCTGGCTTGGCTGCCGGACGCGTTGACGCTTGAGCCGGTTTCTTGGGCGTTGCTTGGATGGTTTGAGCCGTCGCGAAAACCGGCGCCAGCCCGATAAAAGTGACGAGGATCAGTGACTTCATGGGTGAATTTTTGATGAGAGGGGAAGTGAAAGAAAAAAGACGAGAAACTGAAATCAAGGGCAATGAATACCCATCGTCGCTCTCTGAGCTCCCACGTCAGGCAGCCGGCTGCCCACCCGACGTTTCGAAGTATCGTGCCGCCTCAGGCGGCAATGGCCGGCCAGTTTGGTGCGCTCGCTCAAGTACCTGCCAGAAATAACGGTAGCTTGCACGGTCATGCAGTTGCCCATCCATCGCGATCGGCGCGAAGTCAGCTTGCTGCGCCGCTGTCAGGATGCGCGTGGCGTCTTCAATCTCCCGTTCGCCCGGGGCCATTGCTTCCAGAATCGGGCGAATTTGTGCCGGGTGGATGCTCCACATCCGGGTATAGCCAAACTCGTGCGCTGCGCGCGTCGCCGCGGCGTGCATTGCCTGAATATCGGTGAATTCTGTGACCACACAATGCGACGGCGTTTTGCCCGCGGCATGGCAAGCTGAAGAGATTTCCAGCTTGGCCCGAAGCACCAGCGGATGTGTGAACTGCCCTACAGACGACATGCCGGCGGCAGGAATCGCCCCGCCGTGTGACGACACGAAATCCATCAGCCCAAAACTCAACGACTGGACGCGCGGGTGGGCAGCAATGGCATGCGCGCGGTGCACCGCTCCCGGCGACTCAATCAGCGCGTGTACCGGGATTGGTGGCTGGATACAGTGGCAGGCGTCGATTGACCGCAGCGCTCGGTCGACTTCCTCCACCGATTCCACCTTGGGCAACATCAGGTGAGACAGCCGATGCCCGGCCTGCCCCACGATCAGCGCCACGTCCTGCTCAAACGCAGCGTGCTCGACGGGATGGACCCGAACCGCAACCCGTGCGTCGGCCGGTGCCTGTTGCAGCAGTTCAATGACCAAAGCGGCGTGCTCGGCCTCCCCGCCGACCGGGGCGCCGTCTTCGCAGTCCAGGCTCACGTCAAACACGCACGTGCCGAATTCTTCGGTCATCTCCGCCTGCAATTGGAGACTCTTTCTCATGCGAGCTTCCACGCCGCTGTAGTGATCGCAAACTGGCAGCACGCAAGCAGCTGCCTGCGGACCCAGCAACACCTCACGCGGATGGCTTAGACGCGTCACGTTGCTTGCAGTCTCACTGAAACCACACAAGTCACGCCGTGGCTCAAATCAGCTGAGCGACACCCGCCTGCTCGTCAGTCAACTCTTTGAGAGTCTTATCGATGCGCTGCTGACTGAACTCGTCAATTTCGAGACCTTTCACGATCTCGTACTTGCCATCCTTGGCAATAACGGGAAAGCCGAACATCACATCTTTCGGAATGCCATAGTCGCCATTCGACGGCACCCCCATCGTGACCCATTTGCCATTGCTGCCCAACGCCCAATCGCGCATGTGGTCGATGGCCGCATTCGCTGCAGATGCAGCGGACGAGCTGCCGCGCGCATCGATGATCGCTGCACCACGCTTGCCCACAGTCGGCAAGAACACCTCGGCGTTCCAGACCTGATCGTCGATCAGATCCTTGACCGCCCTGCCGTTCGCGGTTGCGAACCGGTAGTCGGCATACATGGTTGGTGAATGGTTGCCCCAGACCGTCAGTTTTTCGATGTCGGCCACTTTGACGTCGATCTTCTCAGCCACTTGCGACAGAGCGCGGTTGTGGTCGAGCCGCAGCATCGCGGTGAAGTTTTCGCGCGGCAAACTCGGTGCGCTTTTCATGGCGATATACGCATTGGTATTGGCCGGATTGCCAACCACCAGCACTTTGACGTTGCGGCTTGCCACGGCATCCAGCGCCTTGCCCTGCGCAGTGAAAATTTTGCCGTTGACCGCCAGCAATTCGGCCCGCTCCATGCCGGCCTTGCGCGGCATGGAGCCGACCAACAGAGCGTAATCGGTGTCCTTGAACGCGGCCATTGGGTCGTCGTGCGCTTCCATGCCGACCAGCAGCGGAAAGGCGCAGTCCTGCAACTCCATCATGACGCCGCGCAGCGCTTTTTGAGGGCCTTCGACCGGCACTTCCAACAACTGCAAGATGACCGGCTGATCCTTGCCCAGCATCTCGCCCGAGGCGATACGAAACACCAGCGCATAACCAATCTGGCCTGCAGCGCCAGTCACGGCCACACGAACGGGGTTCTTGCTCATTTTCCTGCCACTCCTGAATCAGCTTGGAGAAATAAAACCAGGCTTGGCACGGCGACTTCATCACACAGCACCGAAGCGAGAAAAGTACGGGCTAGTTTAGCGCCGCGGTCGGTGCCACCTTGGTTCAGGTCTTGTGTCTTATACAAGAATAAGATCGGAAATAGCTTTTTTGTTTGCCATGAGTCCCGAATCGACCAATCGTCTCCCAGCCAATGAAATCCCCGAGCTTGGTGACAGCCCTGATCACGTTGCTGGCGGGCCAGACGGCGCAAGGAACAGCGCAGCGAAAGGGCCTGCGCCAACGCCATCTTTCAGCCCACTTTATCGTCAGATCAAGTTGCTGATCCTTGGCGACTTGAAGTCCGGGCAGTGGCGACCCGGCGAAGCCATCCCAAGCGAATTCGAACTGGCAGCGCGTTTCAAGGTCAGCCAAGGCACGGTGAGAAAAGCGATCGACGAGCTTGCTGGCGACAATTTACTGAACCGACGCCAGGGCAAGGGCACCTTTGTCGCAACCCACGCGGAACAGCAGATCGAGTATCGCTTCCTGAAGCTAATGCCGGATGCAGGCGATCCGTCGAGCGAAGGGCCAGCCGAGCGCCGCATCATTGGGTGCTGGCGATTGCCAGCAGACGCGACGGTCGCCAAGGCGCTCGGGCTGGCCGATGCGCAACCGGTGCTGCAGGTACGACGGGTGTTGTCATTTGCGCATGTGCCGACCATTTTGGAAGACCTCTGGCTACCAGCAGCGCCTTTTCACGGACTCACCACCGAACGGTTGGCAGAGTATCAGGGGCCGATGTATGCACTGTTTGAAGCCGAGTTCGGGGTGCGCATGGTGCGCGCCGACGAAAAGCTTCGCGCAGTGGTCGCCGACGCAGAGCAGGCCCGTCTGCTGGAAGTTGCGCTCGGGACACCCCTGTTGCAGGTCGAGCGGGTCGCCTGCACATACCAGGAGGTGCGGATGGAGCTGCGGCGCGGCTGGTACCGGACGGATAGCCATCACTATCACAACCAGCTGGGTTAACTGCCTGTTTCCGCACCATCCCAGAGAAGCTGGCAGACCAAGCGGGTATTTGCGCTTGCAATAAAATTTTGCATGTTGCAACGCGTTCTTTGCAAAAGGGCGCGCATTTCCTTTTCCCTACTGAGGTTCCATCCATGGCAGAGCTGTCGAAGAAGCGGCCGGTGTTTCGCAACATCAACATTTTCCGGGATGTGATCGGCTATCGGCTGCCGCTGCCTGGCATTGTGTCGATCCTGCACCGCATCAGCGGGCTGCTGATGTTTGTACTGCTGCCGTTCATCATCTGGATGTTTGATGCGTCGGTCACTTCAGAAATTTCCTACGCGCACTTTACTGCCGTGTTTAACGAAGGTTTGGGCGGGTTCTTGCTCAAGCTGGTGGCGCTTGCGTTGTTGTGGGCGCTGCTGCACCACTTTTTCGCCGGGCTGCGCCACATTCGGATGGATGTAGACCCGGCTGCGGTGGGCAAGGAAGACGGTCGGCTGACGGCGATCGTCACACTGGCACTGAGTCTCGGGCTAACCGTGATCCTAGGCGCGAAGCTGTTCGGGCTGTATTGATCAGCGCTCAGCGCTCGCCTCCAATCAACAAAAGGAATCCTGCAATGTCTGGTGTCAATTACGGAACCGGCCGCACCGTCGTCGGAGCTCACTACGGACTGCGCGATTGGCTGGCGCAACGTGTGACGGGCGCCATCATGGCGTTGTTTACGGTGATCGTCGTGTTGTCGTTGCTGTTTACTTCCGGGCCCATAGGCTACGAAACCTGGGCGGGGCTCTTTGCATCCCAATGGATGAAGGTGCTGACGTTTGCTGTGGCTGTCTCGCTGCTGTGGCATGCCTGGGTTGGCGTGCGCGACGTGACGATGGACTACGTGACTTCGCCGGTCTGGCTTCGGCTGGTGCTGCAGATCTTCGCACTGATCTGGCTGGTCGGCTGTGTCGGCTGGGCCATCCAGGTGCTCTGGCGGCTTTAACGGCCTGTTGCCGCAACTGTCCAAGTTCCACACATCGTTCCACATTCACCACACGAAGTACCTCAGCGCATGACGTTTACCAAGCAGAACATTACCCGGCGCAAGTTCGACGTCGTGATCGTCGGTGCCGGTGGCTCGGGCATGCGGGCTTCGCTGCAGATGGCACGTGCCGGGCTTAACGTGGCAGTGCTCTCCAAAGTGTTTCCCACACGATCCCATACGGTGGCTGCGCAAGGCGGCATCGGCGCGTCGCTTGGCAACATGTCCGAGGACAACTGGCACTACCACTTCTACGACACGATCAAGGGCTCCGACTGGCTTGGCGACCAGGACGCGATCGAGTTCATGTGCCGCGAGGCGCCGAAGGTGGTCTATGAACTCGAGCACATGGGCATGCCGTTTGACCGCAATGCGGACGGCACCATCTATCAACGCCCGTTCGGCGGTCACACCGCCAATTACGGTGAAAAGCCGGTGCAGCGCGCTTGTGCCGCAGCCGACCGCACTGGTCATGCGATGCTGCACACGCTGTACCAGCAAAACGTGCAGGCGCGTACCAGCTTCTTCGTTGAGTGGATGGCGTTGGACCTGATCCGCGACGCCGATGGTGACGTGGTCGGCGTGACAGCGCTTGAGATGGAAACCGGCGACGTCCACATCCTGGAAGCCAAGACCACGCTGCTGGCCACCGGCGGCGCGGGGCGCATCTTTGCAGCCTCGACCAACGCCTACATCAACACCGGCGACGGCATGGGCATGGCCGCACGCGCCGGCATTGCGTTGCAAGACATGGAGTTCTGGCAGTTCCACCCAACCGGTGTGGCCGGCGCTGGCGTGCTGCTCACCGAGGGCTGCCGCGGTGAAGGTGCAATTCTGCGCAACAGCAACGGCGAACGTTTCATGGAGCGCTATGCACCTACGTTGAAAGACCTGGCACCTCGCGACTTCGTCTCCCGCTCGATGGATCAGGAGATCAAGGAAGGCCGCGGCTGCGGGCCGAACAAGGATCACATCCTACTGGACATGACGCACCTGGGCGTGGCCGACATCATGAAGCGGCTGCCCAGCGTGTTCGAGATCGGGCACAACTTTGCCAACGTCGACATCACAAAAGAAGCCATTCCGGTGGTACCGACAATCCACTACCAAATGGGCGGCATCCCGACCAATATCCACGGCCAAGTTGTGGAGCAAAGCGGTGCTGAGAACAGCAAGCCGGTCAACGGCTTGTATGCAGTCGGTGAATGCTCGTGCGTAAGCGTGCACGGCGCGAACCGGCTCGGTACCAATTCGTTGCTTGACCTGTTGGTATTCGGGCGCGCAGCCGGCAATCACATTGTCGACTTCATCGCGACCTCGAAAGCGCACAAGTCATTGCCAGCCGACGCAGGCGACATCTCGTTGACTAGGTTGAATCGGCTGCAGGAATCCACAACTGGTGAGTACTCGCAGGACGTCGCCAACGACCTTCGTGCCACCATGCAACTGCATGCGGGCGTGTTCCGCACGCAGGCCACTCTGGATGAAGGCGTCGAGAAGGTTCGAGCCCTGCGCGATCGGGTCGAGTCGATCGCACTGAAAGACAAGTCGCTGATCTTCAACACTGCGCGGGTCGAAGCGCTCGAAGTGCAGAACCTGATTGAATGCGCGCAAGCGACCATTGTGTCAGCGGCAGCACGCACCGAATGCCGCGGTGCGCACACCGTGAACGATTACGAACACGATGCAGATCACCCCACAGCCCCATTGGGGCGCGACGACACAAACTGGCTTAAACACACGCTTTGGTACAGCAAAGGCAACCGGCTGGACTACAAGCCAGTGCAGCTGAAACCATTAAGCGTCGACAGCGTGCCGCCGAAAGTGCGTACGTTCTGACCAGCCCCTGTCGGGCATAAACGAATTTTCCAGAGAACAATCCATGGACAAACGCAAATTCCAGATCTACCGCTATGACCCGGAAAAAGACAACAAACCGTACATGCAGACCATCGAGGTCGAACTCGATGGCCATGAGCGCATGTTGCTGGACGCGCTGATGAAACTGAAAGCGCAAGACCCGACCCTATCGTTTCGGCGTTCGTGCCGCGAGGGCGTTTGCGGCTCCGACGCGATGAACATCAATGGCAAGAACGGTCTGGCTTGTCTGACCAACATGCGCACCCTGCCCGGTGCGATCGTGCTGAAGCCGCTGCCGGGATTGCCGGTGGTGCGGGATCTGATCGTCGACATGACGCAGTTCTTCAAGCAGTACGATTCGATCAAGCCTTACTTGATCAATGACACCATCCCGCCTGAGCGCGAACGCTTGCAGAGCCCGGAGGAGCGCGACGAACTGAACGGCTTGTATGAATGCATTTTGTGCGCCAGCTGCTCGACGAGTTGCCCAAGCTTCTGGTGGAACCCAGACAAGTTCGTTGGCCCCGCGGGTCTGTTGCAGGCATACCGATTCATCGCTGACAGCCGGGATCAGGCAACTGCAGAACGGCTCGACAATCTGGAAGATCCCTACCGGCTGTTCCGGTGCCGCAGCATCATGAACTGCGTTGATGTGTGCCCGAAGAATTTGAACCCGACCCGCGCGATCGGCAAGATCAAGGAAATGATGGCACTGCGTACGGTTTGACCGCCAGGGAGCCAGTTTGGCTCGTCAACGATGTATTGGAAAGTCCAATGATGCCGTCCATTGAAGAATTCATCGACGAGCGTGCGTTGAGCAAACTGCGTTGGCGTTGCCGCCGGGGATTGCTTGAGAACGATTTGTTCGTCGAGCGGTTTTTCAGTAAGTACGAGAACTTGCTGACGCCCAAGCGCGCCGAGGCGCTGGGCCGCTTGATGGCGCTTGACGACCCCGAACTGCTCGACCTGCTGATGGCACGAAAATCGCTCCACGACATCGACCCGTCGCTCGTGTCGGATGCGAATCAAGAACTACTGAACCTGTTGAAAGAACATTGACCATGAAGTCAGCCGATTACAAAGCCACGCTGTCGTTCAGCAATGGCACCCCGAGCGTTGAGTTCCCTGTCTACCAAGGCACCGTTGGCCCGGACGTGCTCGACATTCGGAAGCTTTACGGACAGACCGGGTCGTTCACATTCGACCCTGGATTTATGTCGACAGCGGCATGCGAATCGGCAATTACCTACATTGACGGCGATAAGGGCGAGTTGCTTTATCGCGGCTATCCTATTGAAGAACTGGCTGTCAACTGCGATTTTCTAGAGACCTGTCACTTGCTGCTGTACGGGGACTTGCCGAATCAGGGGCAAAAGGAATCGTTTGAGAAGCTGGTGACCAATCACACGATGGTCAACGAGCAGATGCAGTTCTTCTTGCGCGGCTTCCGGCGCGACGCGCACCCGATGGCCATCATGACGGGGCTGGTCGGCGCCATGTCTGCGTTCTATCACGACAGCACCGATATCAAGGATCCGAAGCACCGTGAGATCGCGGCGATCCGGCTGATCGCGAAAATGCCGACGTTGGTTGCGATGGCGTACAAGTACACACAGGGTCAGCCCTATATGTATCCGCGCAATTCACTGTCCTATGCAGGCAATTTCCTGCACATGATGTTTGCGGTGCCCTGCGAGAACTATGTGGTGCGCCCGGTGCTGGAAAAGGCGATCGACCGCATTTTTATCCTGCATGCCGATCATGAGCAGAACGCATCCACGTCGACCGTGCGGCTGTGCGGCTCCTCCGGTACGAACCCATTCGCCGCGATCGCAGCAGGCGTCGCGTGTTTGTGGGGTCCAGCGCATGGAGGCGCCAACGAGGCCGCATTGGGCATGCTCGGGGATATCGAGCGTGCGGGTGGAATCGAAAAGATCGGCGAGTTCATCAAGCAGGTCAAGGACAAGAACTCGAACGTCAAGCTGATGGGTTTCGGTCACCGGGTGTACAAGAACTACGACCCGCGCGCCAAGCTGATGCAAGAGACCTGCAAGGAGGTGCTGGCCGAGATGGGATTGGAGAACGATCCGCTATTCAAGCTAGCCATGGCCCTTGAGAAAATTGCGCTTGAAGACGAATACTTCGTATCGCGCAAGCTGTATCCAAACGTCGACTTCTACTCTGGCATCGTGCAGCGCGCGATTGGCATTCCGGTGCCATTGTTCACTGCCGTGTTTGCGCTGGCACGCACCGTGGGCTGGATCGCCCAACTGAACGAAATGATCGCCGAGCCAGACTACAAGATTGGCCGACCGCGTCAGCTCTACGTTGGTGCCGCGCGTCGCGAAGTCAAGCCGGTACTGCAGCGCTGACCTCGCGTCCCGTGCCGCTCGCACACCGAAAGGCCTGACCTTCCCGAAGTTTGGGCAGGTACAGTTGTCCGGATGACGATTAACGTGTCTTCCCTCAGTCTGTCCACTTGCGCTGACTCTATTGCGCCGTTCACGTCCAGCGCTCGCTATCCGGATCCCGCTGTACAGATCATCAATCCTGAATTTGCTGGTTATCGAGTGTTTAGCAGCGCGGTGGAGCGCATCATTTCCGGATTGCGCTGGGCGGAGGGCCCGGTGTGGTTTGGTGATGGGCGCTATTTGCTGGTCAGCGACATTCCAAACAATCGGATTGTGCGCTGGGATGAAGCCAGCGGCCACTGCGCGATCTTTCGCAGTCCATCGAACCACGCCAATGGTTTGGTGCGAGACAACCAGGGGCGGCTGCTTGTTTGCGAGCATCTGACGCGGCGCGTTACGCGCACCGAATACGACGGCCGCAACACGGTGATAGCCGATTCTTTCGAAGGGCAGCGCCTCAATTCCCCGAACGACCTTGTCTGCGACGCCAGCGGCGCGATCTGGTTCACCGACCCCCCATTCGGCATCGGCGGGGATTACGAAGGCGAACAGGCCACGTCGGAACTGCCTGAGGCGGTTTACCGTGTCGACGGCACCAGCGGTCGCGTCGAAATCGTCTGCGACGATCTGTCCGGCCCGAACGGCCTGTGTTTTTCTCCGAACGGCAACGTCCTCTACATCGTCGAGAGTCGTGCCAAGCCCAATCGGTTAATCTGGGCGTATGACGTTGCTGCTTCAGGCCGGCTGTCCAACAAGCGACTGCACATCGACGCCAACGGCCCAGGCGCATTCGACGGCATTGCCTGCGACCGTGACGGCAATCTTTGGTGCGGCTTCGGCAGCAATGGCGCTCCGAGTGCGGAGCCGGAAGCGCTCGACGGCGTCATGGTGTATGACCGTACCGGCAAGTTAATCGGTCGCATCGTGCTGCCCGAGCGCTGTGCGAATCTGTGCTTCGGCGGCGTGCGCGGCAATCGCCTGTTCATGGCGAGCAGCCAGTCGGTCTACAGCCTGTTTGTAAATACGCGTGGCGCGGGATACTGACTCGCCGACTGCGCTGCGCAGTGACTCACTCCGCGACTGCATGCACGGCATAAAATCACGGGTTATCCGCGCTATTTGCAAACAAAAGGGCCGCACCATGGCACGTACCCTGTACGACAAAATCTGGGACGAACACGTCATCCACACCGAGGACGATGGCACGTCGGTGCTCTACATCGACCGGCACTTGGTGCATGAGGTGACCAGCCCGCAGGCGTTTGAAGGTCTGCGCGAAGCTGGCCGCAAGGTCTGGCGCATCAGCTCAATTGTGGCAACGGCCGACCACAACACGCCGACCACCGGCTGGGAGCGCGGCTACGACGGCATTACCGATCCGATCAGCAAGCAACAGGTCATCACACTCGACGACAACATTGCCGAGTTCGGCTCAGCCGCTTACTTTCCGTTCTTGTCAAAGCGCCAAGGCATCGTTCATGTGATCGGGCCTGAAACCGGCGCCACACTGCCCGGCATGACGGTCGTCTGCGGCGATTCGCACACCTCGACACACGGTGCGTTCGGCGCACTTGCGCATGGCATTGGCACCAGCGAGGTAGAACATGTGCTGGCCACGCAAACGCTGCTCACCAAAAAAGCGAAGAACCTGCTGATCAAGGTCGAAGGCACGCTGGCGCGCGGCTGTACCGCAAAAGACATCGTCCTGGCGATCATCGGCAAGATTGGCACCGCGGGTGGCACTGGCTGCACGATCGAGTTCGCAGGCAGCGCGATTCGCGCACTGTCGATGGAAGGCCGCATGACGGTCTGCAACATGGCGATCGAAGCCGGCGCGCGTGCCGGTTTGGTCGCAGTTGACGACAAGACGATTGCCTATCTCAAGGGCCGGCCGATGGCGCCGGGTTACGACGAAAAAACGCGCAGCTTTGTCGGCGGCGTCGAGTGGGACCAGGCCGTTGCGTACTGGAAGACGCTGCAGACCGATCCAGGTGCCAAGTTCGATCGTGTGATCGAACTCGACGCTGCGCGCATCGTGCCGCAGGTGACGTGGGGCACATCGCCCGAGATGGTGCTCGGCGTGGACGCACGCGTGCCCGACCCCGAAGACGAGAAAGACCTGAACAAGCGCGAAGCCATCGAGCGCGCGTTGAGCTACATGGCACTCACACCCGGCAAGCTGCTTGCCGACGTGCATGTCGACAAGGTATTCATTGGCTCCTGCACCAACTCGCGCATCGAAGACATGCGTGAAGCGGCTGCGCTGGTCAAGAAGATGGGCCAGCGGGTCGCGCGCAACGTCAAAGTTGCGATGGTCGTGCCAGGTTCGGGGCTGGTCAAAGAGCAGGCCGAGCGCGAAGGGCTCGACAAGATCTTCAAGGCCGCCGGTTTTGAGTGGCGAGAACCCGGCTGCTCGATGTGTTTGGCGATGAACAGCGACCGGCTCGAGCCTGGCGAGCGCTGTGCCTCAACCAGCAATCGCAATTTCGAAGGTCGCCAGGGTGCCGGCGGCCGCACTCATTTGGTCTCCCCCGCCATGGCCGCTGCGGCGGCGGTTCATGGTCATTTCGTCGATGTCCGCAAACTGCTCTGAGTTAACTTTCAAGAAATGAGAAAACGCTAATGAAAAAAGTGACTGGTATCCTGATGCTCGCCGTTGGTTTCCTTCTGGTGGGTTGCAACACGATGAGTGGGTTCGGCAAGGATGTCTCCAAAGCCGGCGACAAGATCGAGAACAAGGCAGACAAGGAAAAGAAATACTGATCGTCTGAACGACGCGGTGGGCGGCATGCCAATGCCGTGCGGGCGCCGCCCTTGAGCTTTTTCTCACTTCTTCAGATCCGCCCAAACGGCGCCGAATTGCCATGCAAAAATTCACCGTACATCAGGGGCTGGTCGCACCAATGGACCGTGAGAACGTTGATACCGACGCGATCATCCCCAAACAGTTTTTGAAATCGATCAAAAAGACCGGCTTCGGCGTCAACTTGTTCGACGCTTGGCGCTACCTCGATCCGGGCGAACCTGGACAAGATTTGGCGAGCCGCCGACCCAATCCTGATTTCATTCTGAACCAGCCACGCTATGCAGGCGCCTCGATCCTGCTGGCTCGCAAGAATTTTGGGTGCGGCTCATCGCGCGAGCATGCGCCTTGGGCGCTTGATCAGTACGGCTTTCGCGCGATCATCGCACCGAGCTATGCTGACATCTTCTTCAACAACTGTTTCAAAAATGGCCTGCTGCCGATCGTGCTGGGCGAGTTGCAGGTTTCGAAGCTTTTCGATGAGGTTTACGCATTTCCCGGCTACGAACTCACGATCGACCTGGAGCGCCAGGCCGTGATCCAGCCGGACGGCAAAGAAATTGGGTTCGAGCTCGAGCCGTTCCGCAAATACTGCCTCACGAACGGCTTCGACGACATCGGCCTGACGATGCGACATGCCGAAAAGATCAAGTTGTTCGAAGCGCAGCGGCTGGCCAGCAAGCCCTGGCTCGCACACACGCTAACGAGCTGAACTCGCCAGAACGACGCTGTCATGTTGGTCGGACCGGCTGCGGTGCCGCCGATGGTTGCTGTCGTTGATTTGAACGACCTCCCGAAAACGACCGCACCATCGTGTGCAAGCAGGTCGTTTTCTTCTTTTTGAAGTTTGAGTTGCAAATGAAAATCGCAGTCCTTCCCGGTGACGGTATCGGCATCGAGATCACCGCCGAAGCAGTCAAGGCGTTGCAGGCGCTTGAGCTGCCGCTCGAACTGGAGACCGCACCAGTCGGCGGCGTTGCCTACGACGCGCACGGCCACCCGCTGCCGGATGCAACGCTGAAGCTGGCGTTGCAATCGGACGCGATCCTGTTCGGTGCGGTCGGTGATTGGAAGTACGACAACCTCGAGCGTTCACTGCGGCCCGAGCAGGCGATTCTTGGCCTGCGTAAGCATCTCGGGCTATTCGCCAACTTCCGCCCAGCGATCTGCTATGAACAACTGGTCGGCGCCTCCAGCCTGCGGCCCGAGCTGATTGCGGGCCTGGACATCCTGATCGTGCGCGAGCTGACCGGTGACATCTATTTCGGCCAGCCGCGCGGCCGCCGGACCGCGACCGACGGTCCGTTCGCCGGCAGCGAGGAAGCGTTCGACACCATGCGCTATACCCGCCCGGAGATCGAGCGCATTGCGCATGTCGCATTCAAAGCCGCACAGGCGCGCAGCAAACGCGTAACCAGTGTGGACAAGGCGAATGTGCTGGAGACCTTCCAGTTCTGGAAAGACGTGGTCAGCGAAGTTGGCAAGGAATACCCAGATGTCGCGCTCGATCACATGTACGTCGACAACGCCGCGATGCAGCTCGTGAAGGCACCGAAGAAATTCGACGTGATCGTGACTGGCAACATGTTCGGAGACATCCTGAGCGACGAGGCTGCGATGCTGACCGGCTCGATCGGCATGCTGCCGTCAGCCAGCCTGAACGACAAGCGCCAGGGCCTGTATGAACCGAGCCATGGCAGCGCGCCCGACATTGCTGGTCAGGGCGTCGCAAACCCTCTGGCAACGATCCTGTCGGCTGCGATGATGCTGCGCTTCTCGCTGGAGCAGCCGCAGGCCGCCGACCGGATCGAAGCTGCGGTGCGAGCGGTGCTCGCGAAGGGCTTGCGCACGGCCGACATTCATTCTGATGGCACGCAAAAAGTCGGTACCGTCGAAATGGGCGATGCCGTGGTGGCCGAGCTCCGGCAAACGGCCGGTTGAAACCCACCTAGCCTGGAAGGAAACGCAAGCAATGAACGCAACAACGGGGCGTCTGGTCGGCATCGTCGGCTGGCGCGGCATGGTCGGCTCGGTGCTGATGGACCGGATGAAGAGCGAAGGCGACTTCGATCTGATCGAGCCGGTCTTCTTCTCGACCTCGAATGCGGGCGGCACTGCGCCGGCTCATGCAAAGAACGAAACCAAGCTGCGCGACGGGCACGAGGTCGACGCGCTGAGACGCTGCGACGTGATCGTCACCACCCAGGGCGGCGACTACACCAGCGCGGTGTATCCGAAGCTGCGCGCGGCCGGCTGGAAGGGGCACTGGATCGACGCTGCGTCCACCTTGCGTATGGAAGACGATGCAGTGATCGTGCTGGACCCGGTCAACCTGCCGGTGATCGAACGAGCGCTGCAAAAAGGCGGCCGCAGTTGGATCGGCGGCAACTGCACCGTGAGCTGCATGTTGATGGGCGTGGGCGCGCTGTTCAAGGCCGGCTTGGTCGAATGGATGAGCACCATGACCTACCAGGCTGCGTCGGGGGGCGGCGCCCAACACATGCGCGAATTGATCACGCAGATGGGCACCTTGCACGCCGAAGTGCGCGACCTGCTGGCCGACCCGAATTCGTCAATCCTTGAAATTGACCGTCTGTTGCTTGCACGCCAGCGATCGCTGTCTTCGGCTGAGACCACCAACTTCGGTGTTCCGCTGGCCGGCAGCTTGATCCCGTGGATTGACAAAGACATGGGCCACGGCAAGCAAGCCGGTGAGGAAGGCTGGGGCACCAGCCGAGAGGAATGGAAAGGCGGCGCAGAAACCAACAAGATCCTCGGCCAAGGGACCGGGTTCGACAAAGCTGCGGTGCCGGTGGACGGCTTCTGCGTGCGGGTGGGCGCGATGCGTTGCCACAGTCAGGCGTTGACGTTCAAGCTGAATCGCGACGTGCCGCTGGCCGACATCGAGGGGCTGATCCGTGAGGACAACGATTGGGTCCGGCTGGTGCCCAACACGCGTGAGGCAACCACGCGGGCACTTACGCCGGTGGCGGTCACCGGCTCGCTCGACATTCCGGTCGGCCGGATGCGCAAGCTGGCCATGGGGCCGAGCTACCTGGGTGCGTTCACGATCGGCGATCAGTTGCTCTGGGGTGCTGCAGAACCGCTGCGTCGCATGTTGCGCCTGCTGTTGACACGCTGAACGATGGACCCTGCACCGAACACGCTGCGCCGCGCGGTCTGCTCAACATGCGATCGCGCGGGCCCAACGAGTTCGATGTGAGCAATTCCTCGGTCGAGCGATTCGGCACGCGCACAGGGCTGGTTTGTACGAAGGGTTGCTGTTAACTTCTGCACTCAGATTTTCTTGCAAGGCGGAAACAGCAGATGTTTTACAGAATGCACACAGCGCGCCCGAATGGATTCGCAGTGCGGTCGACCACTCGGCGCTTGATCGCCGGCTGGCCAATGACGGCTGCTGCTGCTGCGGTCGCTGGCGTAATGGCTTTTGGCGCAGTCGATGCAAACGCGATGGCGCTGGGCCGCATCAAGGTGCTGTCGACCCTGGGCGAGCCCCTGCGCGCCGAGATTGACATCGCGGAAATCACCACAGCCGAAGCCGAGTCGCTGCGTGTGAGCCCAGCCTCACCGGAGACGTTCCGCGCTGCCGGGCTTGAGTTCGATTCGGTGATTTCCAGTGTGCGCGTCGCGGTCCAGCGCCGTGCCAACGGACGGCCCTTTTTGCGGCTGTCCAGCAGCCGTCCGGTGAACGATCCGTTCATGGACCTGATCTTGAACGTCAGTTCGTCCTCAGGTCAGATCTCGCGTGATTTCACGATGTTGTTCGATCCGCAGGGGGGCCGCGGCAGTGCGCCGGGTGTGATCCCGCCGGCCGCGCAAAGTGTGGCGCGCGCCGATGCGGTGGCGGCTTCAGCCAGTCGCGCGCGCGCGCGCTCTGCGGATTCAAACACCCGTGAGGCCAGCGCCACCAGCGATAGCGGCGCCGCTGCCACTCCATCGGCAGCCAGTCCACGCTCCGCGCGCATCGCCTCGCCGTCGACTGCACGCGGCACGACCGCAGCGCCCGCTTCCAAAATAGCTGACGAAGGCGCAAACCGTATCAAGGTCCGGTCTGGCGATACGGCCAGCCGGATTGCCTCCGCCAACCTGCCAGTCAATGTGTCGCTCGACCAGATGCTGGTGGCCATGCTGCGCACCAATCCGGGCGCGTTCGTGGACGGCAACGTGAACCGGATCAGGGCCGGTGCCGTGCTTGACATGCCCACGACAGCGCAGGTAACCGAGCAAACCGACCCGCAGGCGCGTGAGACCCTGAACGCACAGAGCAAGGATTTCAACGCCTTCCGTCGCAAGCTCGCCACTGTGGCGACACCGGCGCCGGCCGGTGGCCGCGCTGACAGTGGCAAGCTGCAAACCGCAGTGCAGGAAAGCAACCCGGTGACCACGTCGCCCGACAAACTCACGCTGTCCAAGGGGTCGGTCGATCGGCCCACCGCTGCGGGCGGATCGGCTGCCAGCGCCGAGCCCTCTGGGACAAAGAGTGCGGCCGCTGTCGCAGACAACAATACCGGCAATGCGACAAGCGGCGCTGCCGGTTCCGGTATCGGCAACGCGACGGCGGGCAACAATGGTGCGAACACAGCAGGCGCATCGTCTGCAACCACGATTGTGGCGACCAGCCCCGACGGTAACGAAAATTCGACGACGGCCCTGACCGGCGGACCTCTGGCCCTTGGGCTGACCGCACCAGCCAGCGCCACCGGCACATCAGCCGCAACTGGCGTGGGTACGCCGTCGGCCGTCAAGACCCCCGGTTCGACGGGAGAACGCAGCGGCACCGCAGGCGGCACGCTCGCTGCAGGCGTGCAGCCGACCGCTGCATCCGAACCTGGGTTGGTAGAGCAAATGCTCGAAGAGCCGGTGCTGCCAGCGGCTGGTCTCGGCCTTCTGGCATTGTTGGCTGGCTTTGGCATCTGGCGCTCGCGCCGCAACAAACGCGCGACCGAACTGAACCACCTGCACGCGGATTCGCAGACCGATTCGGAGTCGAGTTTCTCGATGTCTGGCGGGCGCAACATCGATACCCTGCATGGGTCGACCGGCGTGGCACCCATAGCCTACTCGCCAAGCCAGCTTGATGCGGGCGGCGAAGTCGACCCAGTTGCCGAGGCAGACGTCTACATGGCTTACGGCCGAGAAGAGCAGGCTCTGGAGATCTTGAAAGAAGCACTGCGCACCAGCCCGGCACGCGCCGACGTGCGCGTCAAGCTGCTTGAAGTGCATGCGCGCCGGCGCGAAGTCAAAGCGTTCGAAGCGCTTGCCAGGGACACTCGCGCGATCGTCGGCGACGACAGCCGCGATTGGCGACGTATCTGCGAAATCGGCCGCGAGCTTGATTTCAAGAATTCGCTCTACCAGGCCCCGATCAGTGCTGCCGTCCCATTGCAAGGCGGTGCGATGACTGCTGCAATGGTAGCGGGCGATGCCGACGCCGCTCCCTCTTCCGTCATGCCGACACAGAGCCTTTCGAGCGGGTTTGGCGGCCTAGTCGGTGCGGCCGGCCCGGTGGGATCGGCCGCGTGGCTGCCTTCTCGGAGTCTTGATCTCGATCTCGACTTTGGCGCGATCCGGGCCGCATCCGCATCGGCTACGCAGCCTGCATCCTTGTCCCGTCCGATCGATCTCGATCTTGATTTGAGCGATTTCGGCAGTCTGGAATCTTCACCCCAGCGCACTTCCGCGCAGAAGCGTCAGGCACCACCGGTCTGGATGACCCAACCCGATGCAAGCGCCGACAAGCCGGCGTTCATTGCAACCAATCGCAGCGCCTTGCCGACCATGTCGGCTCCAGTCGAGGCACCGCGCTCAGCGGTGCCAGACACCGGCGTCATCGATTTCGATTTCAGCTCGTTGCGGCTGGAACTCGACGATCCCGTTGTGGCCCCGCACACCCGGGCACCAGCCGCCTCATCCCCCGTCATCGCCGCACCGCTAATGAAGCCGGAACGTGCATCGGCGCCTGATCTTGCGTTTGATGCCTCGCACGCTCCTGCTGGTGGAACGCTCGGCGCCGATGACGACGACTCGCTCTCAACCAAGCTGGCGCTGGCTGAGGCGTTCAGCGCCATCGGTGATGCGGAGGGCGCGCGCAGCTTGGCGCATGAGGTGATCGGCGAATCGTCTGGCACGTTGAAAGCCAAGGCTCAGCGCTTTCTGGCTTCGATCGACTGAACACCGACGCACCGGTCGCTGCGCACCCGCTCGAGCGCGGGCAGCGCATTGCGCTTGGCGTCAGCTATGGCGGCGAGGCCTATCAAGGCTGGCAGAGCCAGCGCAGCGGCTGCACGGTGCAAGACCGGCTTGAAGCGGCGCTCACTCAGTTCGCCTGCGAGCCGATCGCCACGCGCTGCGCCGGACGCACCGATGCCGGTGTTCATGCGCTGATGCAGGTGGTTCACTTCGACACCGCACGGCAGCGCAGCGCCGCTTCCTGGATCCGCGGCACCAACCGCTATCTGCCGCCCAATATCGCGGTGCAGTGGGCACAGCCCGTGCCGTCCGAGTTCCACGCGCGCGGCAGCGCCCGATCCCGCCGCTATGGCTACCGGCTGCTGGAGTCGCCGGTGCGCCCGAGCGTGGAGACAGGCAAGGTCGGCTGGAGTTTCCGAACCCTCGACGGCCTGGCGATGGAGGCGGCTGCAGCTCGACTGGTCGGCGAACACGACTTCACATCGTTTCGCGCGGCCGCGTGCCAGGCAGCGTCGCCTGTCAAAACACTGCATTCGATTCGCTTGCTGGCACGCGGCAGTGCCGGCGCGCGCTACTGGTGGTTCGAGTTCGAAGCGAATGCATTTTTGCACCACATGATCCGCAACATCATGGGTTGCCTGATCGCGATCGGCCACGGTGCAAAGCCGGTGGCGTGGATCGACACGGTGCTTTCGGCACGCGACCGGGCGGTAGCTGCACCCACGTTTTCAGCCGCTGGGCTGTATTTTCTTGGGCCGGTCTATGAGGCGCATTGGGGTCTCCCGCAACAGACTGCTGCGTATCATTGGATCGCCTAGCTCCTCGCCAGCGGCTGTGGCCCCATGCACAGGCACCCCACCCGATGAATCCAACGCCCAGCCTGTTTCAGCGCACTCGCATCAAGATTTGCGGCATCACGCGCGAAGCGGACCTGGATGCCGCCGTAGCCGCCGGCGCGGATGCGGTCGGCTTCGTGCTGTACCCACCCAGCCCGCGCTTCGTCACGCCAGAGCGCGCAGCCGAATTGGCGCGCCGACTTCCGCCGTTCGTAACGCCGGTCTTGCTGTTCGTCAATGCCTCTGCTTCTGAATTGAGAGCAGCAAATGATGTGCTGCCGTGCGCCCTGCTGCAATTTCATGGTGATGAGACGCCGCAACAATGCCTGGAGGCAAGCCACCAAGGCACGCACGCCTGGATTCGTGCCGCGCGCATCCCGGCCGGACGTGAGGACGCATTCGACTTGCTAAAATTTGCGGCCAACTTCCACTCAGCCCAAGCCATCCTGCTCGACGCACATGTCGAGGGGTACGGCGGCGGCGGCACTGCATTCAATTGGTCACGGCTTCCACCAAGCGTCGAAAGTCACCTCGTCTTGAGTGGTGGGTTACATGCTGCCAACGTGATCGATGGCCTTCAGCAGGTTTGGCCGCGTTGCAGAAGAACGCTGGCCGTTGACGTGAGCTCCGGCGTTGAAGGGCCCGTAAAGGGCATCAAGGACGCCGCCCGGATCCACCAGTTCGTCGCAGCCGTCCGCGCGGCCGATGAACAACGACTTGCCAAGGCTTTTCACCATGCAGATCGAATACCACCAACCTGACGCGAGCGGCCATTTCGGCCAGTACGGCGGCAGCTTCGTCAGCGAGACGCTGACCCACGCCATCGAAGAGTTGAAAGCCGCTTATGCGCGCTATCAGCACGACCCGGAATTCCTGGCCGAATTCCAATGGGAGCTGAAGCACTTCGTCGGCCGCCCTTCCCCCGTCTATCACGCCGCGCGCACCAGCCGCGACATCGGCGGCGCGCAAATCTATCTGAAGCGCGAAGACCTGAACCACACCGGCGCGCACAAGATCAACAATGTGATCGGCCAAGCCATGCTCGCGCGCCGCATGGGCAAGCCGCGCATCATCGCGGAGACCGGTGCCGGCCAGCACGGCGTGGCCACCGCGACGATCTGCGCGCGCTACGGCCTTGAGTGCGTGGTCTACATGGGCAGCGAGGACGTCAAGCGACAGAACCCGAACGTCTACCGCATGAACCTCTTGGGCGCGACCGTGGTGCCGGTCGAGTCCGGCAGCCGCACGCTGAAAGATGCACTCAACGAAGCGATGCGCGACTGGGTGGCCAACGTCGACCGCACGTTCTACATCATCGGCACGGTGGCGGGCCCGCACCCGTACCCGATGATGGTGCGCGATTTTCAGCGCGTGATCGGCGAGGAATGCCTGACGCAGATGCCGGAGCAGACCGGCGGCCGCCAGCCTGATGCGGTGGTCGCCTGCGTGGGCGGCGGCAGCAACGCGATGGGGATTTTTCACCCTTACATCCCGTACGCAGCGACAAGGCTGATCGGCGTCGAGGCGGCCGGCAGAGGCATCGACAGCGGCAAACATTCGGCCTCTCTGCAACGCGGCAGTCCCGGCGTGCTGCATGGCAACCGCACCTACATCCTGCAAAGCGAAGACGGCCAGATCACCGAAACGCACAGCGTGAGTGCGGGCCTCGACTATCCCGGCGTGGGGCCGGAGCACGCGTGGCTGAAAGACATCGGCCGCGCTGAGTACGTCGGCGTGACCGACGACGAAGCCGTCGCCGCGTTCCATCACCTGTGCCGGACCGAAGGCATCATTCCGGCGCTTGAATCGGCCCATGCGCTTGCCTATGCGATGGAACTGGCCAAGACCATGCGCAGCGACCAATCGATCCTCGTGAACCTGTCCGGTCGCGGCGACAAGGACATCGGCACCGTGGCCGATCTGGCCGGTGCCGACTTCTATGACCGGCCTTCGATGCGTGGCCATCAGGTCAAGGGCGGTGCGCAGGTGCCCATGCCATGAGCCGCATCGACGCCACCTTCGCCGCACTCAAAGCGCGCGGCGCAACGGCGCTGATCCCGTACGTGACGGCTGGCTTCCCGCAAGCCGACATCACGCCGGGGTTGATGCACGGCATGGTCGGCGCCGGCGCCGACGTGATCGAGCTCGGCGTGCCGTTCTCCGACCCGATGGCCGACGGCCCGGTGATCCAGAAAGCCGGTGAGCAAGCGCTGGCCGCTGGCGTCGGCATGACGCAGGTGCTCGCGATGGTGCGCGACTTTCGCACAGGCGACGACCGCACGCCGGTCGTGTTGATGGGCTATGCGAACCCGGTCGAACGCTATGACCAGAAGCACGGTGCGTACGCGTTCGTGCGCGACGCGGCTGCAGCCGGTGTCGACGGTGTGTTGATCGTTGATTACCCACCGGAGGAATGCGCCGACTTCGCCGCGCGCCTAAAAGCCGCTGGCCTCGACCTGATCTTTTTGCTTGCGCCCACCAGTACGGAAGCGCGCATGCAGCAGGTGGCCGCATTGGCCAGTGGCTATGTGTATTACGTGTCGCTCAAGGGTGTCACCGGCGCGGGTACGCTCGACACCGCCGCGGTCGAGTCGATGCTGCCGCGGATTCGGCAGCATGTGCAGATCCCGGTCGGTGTCGGCTTCGGCATCCGCGATGCGGCCAGCGCGCGTGCGGTGGGCAAAGTGGCCGATGCGGTGGTGATCGGCACCCGACTCATCCAGTTGCTCGAAGCCGCGTCACCCGATCAGATCGTGCCGGCAGCGGCAGACTTCATCAAAGAAATCCGCGCCGCGCTGGACCAATGAACTCCCCTTCATACAAGCGCAATCGGATCGTCCATTCATGAGCTGGCTCGGCAAACTGATTCCCGCAAAGCTGCAGCGCAGTGCCAACCTGGACAGCCGACGCGGCGTGCCCGAAGGCGTTTGGGTGAAATGCCCAAGCTGCGATGCGGTGCTCTACAAGAACGATCTGGAGAAAAATCAGAATGTTTGCCCGACCTGCGGCCACCATCACCGCATCGGCGCCCGTGCACGATTGGACGCGTTCTTGGACCCGGAAGGTCGCACAGAGATCGGCCAGCAGGTCACACCCGTGGATCCGCTCAACTTCAAGGACAGCCGCGACTATGCGGAGCGGGCGAAGGAAGCCACAAAGCACAGCGGCGAGACCGACGCGCTGGTGGTGCAAAGCGGCAGTGTGCACGGCGTGAAGCTGGTGGCTGCCGCGTTTGAGTTCGACTTTATGGCGGGCAGCATGGGCAGCGTCGTGGGCGAGCGTTTCGTGCGCGGCGTCGATGCGGCAGTCGAGCAAAAAGTGCCATTCCTCTGTTTCACCGCGACCGGCGGCGCGCGCATGCAGGAAGGGCTGCTGAGCCTGATGCAAATGGCCAAGACGAATTCTGCATTGACCTTGCTGGCGCGGCAGAAATTGCCTTATTTAAGCATCCTGACCGATCCTACAACCGGCGGCGTGAGTGCGAGCTTCGCATTTATTGGCGACGTGGTGATTGCAGAACCCCGCGCGCTGATCGGCTTTGCTGGCCCGCGCGTGATTGAGTCCACCGTGCGCGTGACCTTGCCGGAAGGTTTTCAACGCGCCGAATTTCTGCTGGAAAAAGGCGCGATCGACATGATCTGCGACCGCCGCGCGATGAGGCGTACGGTGGCCGATCTGCTTGGATTGCTGCTGAACCGGCAAAGCGATGTTGCGGTGATCGCCTGACCTCGGCCTGTCGGGGTTCTCTGCGTTAAAGCGCCAACGTGCGAAGCCAGTCCGGCAGGGTTGCGGCTTTTTGTTTCTCGTGGTCCACCCAGATCATGGTGGCCCCACCAGCCGCGCGGATCACATCCGGCTCACTTGAATATTCCATCGTGGCCCAGCTTTCGATTGTGGTACGGCCGGGGTCGCTGATGTAGGTTTTCAGCAGCACGTCGTTTGGGTATACAAGCTGGCGATGAAAGCTGCAGAACGCGTTGGCCACCACGAACCCCTCACCATGGGATGCGTCCGGCTGGCGACCGATCGCATGCATCCAGTCGATGCGGGCGGCCTCCATATAGCGGAAATACATTGCATTGTTGACGTGGCCCATCGCGTCCATATCGCCCCAGCGGATTGGGAATTCCATCTGGTAAACCAGTTTTTTGCGGTCGGGAATTTCAAATTTCATAACGTCTTAATTTAAGTCTTGTGCTGCCTGCACAGCCACGCGAGGTCCAAGCTCGGCGGTCTTCCCAACCGAGTCGCACCCGATGATGGGGTCAGCTGAAGAATTGATTGCAATTGGCGCAGACCAGCGGTCAGTGGTGATGGGCATCACACCCCGAAGCCGTCGTCGGCTGCGATCACTGCGCCGTTGATGAAGTGGCTCTGATCACTGGCCAGCAGCACGAGCAACGCATCGAGGTCTTCCGGCTTGCCAATGCGCTTTCTGGGCAACATGTTGACAAGCTTTTTGCCCTGTTCGGTTTCCCAATGATGATGGTTGATCTCGGTGTCGATGTAGCCTGGGCAGATCGCGCTCACATTGATGCCGAAGCGGCCCCATTCGAGGGCCATCGCCTTGGTCATCTGCACCACCGCTGCTTTGCTCATGCAATAAACACCGATCTGCGGCAGCACCTTCAAGCCCGCCATTGACGCAATGTTGATGATGCGCCCGCCCGTGAAGCTGCCAGGCGCCGAGCCGTTCGCACGCGCCAGCATGCGCTTTCCCACTTCCTGCGCGACAAAGAACGCGCCCTTTACGTTGGTATCGAAGATGAAGTCGTAGTCGTCTTCGCTGACGTCTTGCAGCCGCTGGGTGGTGCTGACGCCTGAGTTGTTCACGAGGATGTCGATCGAGCCGACTTCCGTCTCGGCGTGTGCGACCGCCGCCTTGATTGAATTGCGGTCGGTCACGTCGCAGCCCACGACGTGCGCGTCGCCGCCCTCGCCCTCGATCTGCGCGCGCAGTGACTTGAGTTTTTCAACGCGCCGGCTGGCGAGCACCACGGCCGCGCCCGCGCGCGATAGCGTGCGCGCGAACTGGGCGCCCAAGCCGCCGGAGGCGCCTGTGATGAAGGCCACGCGGCCGGACAAGTCGATGCTGTAAGCCATGAGATGGTGCTTCCTGCTGATGAGTTTCTGGCGCTGCGTTAGGGGCTCGTTGCACAGGCTTCAGGCCCGTCGCTTACCCCGCATAGAATGATTTTTCACCCGAGATACTGGCCCATTATCGAGCGAGACTGCAGATGACCAAAGACGAAATTCTGAGCACCCATGGCCCCCGCGAATCGATGGACTATGACGTTGTGGTGGTCGGTGGTGGCCCGGCCGGGCTGGCCACTGCCATCCGGCTCAAGCAGCTGTCCGAACTGTACGGCAAGGAGCTGTCGGTGGTGGTGCTGGAGAAGGGTTCGGAAGCCGGCGCGCACATCCTGTCTGGCGCGATCGTTGACCCGCGTGCGCTGTCGGAACTGTTTCCGAACTGGCAGGAACTCGGCGCGCCACTGACCCAGCCTGTGACCGACGACGCCATGATTTTCCTGAGCGAGTCGACTGGCTACCGCACACCCAACTTCCTGCTGCCGGAATGTTTTCAGAACCACGGCAACTACGTGGTCAGCCTGTCGAATTTCACGCGCTGGCTGGGCACTCAGGCAGAAGAAAAAGGGGTGGAAATCTTCCCTGGCTTCGCAGCCGCTGAAGTGCTCTATAACGAAGACGGCAGTGTGCGCGGTGTCGCCACCGGCAATGTAGGCGTCGGCAAGAACGGCGAGCCGACTGGCGAATTCCAGCTCGGTATGGAGCTGCGCGCCAAGTACACGATCTTTGCTGAAGGCTCACGCGGTTCGCTTTCCAAGCAGTTGATCCGTCGCTTCAATCTCGACGCCGGCCGGGACCCACAGACGTACGGCATCGGCATCAAGGAGCTTTGGGAAATTGACCCGAAGCGGCACCAACCCGGCCTCGTGATTCACACAGCCGGCTGGCCGATGAAGAGCGACACCTACGGTGGCTCGTTCATGTATCACATGGAGGGCAACCTCGTCACGCTCGGCTTCATCACGGGGCTTGATTACAGCAACCCCTGGCTGTCGCCGTTCGAAGAAATGCAACGTTGGAAAACGCATCCGAACATTGCCTACTATCTCGCGGGGGATGAGGCCAACGGCGTCAAGGCAGGCAAGCGCGTCGGTTACGGCGCACGGTCGATCACTGCGGGGGGGCTATCGAGTCTGCCGAAGACGGTGTTCCCCGGTGGCGCGCTGATCGGCTGTGCAGCGGGCTACCTGAACGTGAGCCGCATCAAGGGCAGCCACGCCGCGATCAAGACCGGAATGCTTGCAGCCGATGCGGCATTTTCGGCCATCGGCGCCGGTCGTCAGCACGATGAGCTGACTGCCTACCCGGAAGCGTTTGAGAAAAGCTGGCTGCATGCCGAGCTGAACAAGTCACGCAATTTCAAGGCCTGGTTCAAGAAGGGATTGACGGTTGCCACCGTGATGAACGGCGTCGAGCAGTTCGCGCTCCGGGGTCACATCCCGTGGACGCTGCACAAGGACAAGCCGGATCACGCTTACTTGAAGCCAGCCGCCGAAAGCCGCAAGATCGAATACCCGAAGCCCGACGGCAAGCTCACGTTCGACCGGCTTTCAAGCGTCTATCTCACTAACACGAATCACGCGGAGGATCAGCCGCCGCACCTGACGCTCAAAGACGCCTCGGTGCCGGTAGAGATCAACCTTGCGAAGTACGCAGGCCCTGAGAGCCGCTACTGCCCGGCCGCAGTCTATGAATACATCAAGGACAACGACGGCAAGGACAAGTTGCAGATCAACGCGCAGAACTGCATCCACTGCAAAACCTGCGATATCAAGGACCCGACGCAAAACATCGTATGGGTACCGCCCGAAGGTGGCGGTGGGCCGAATTACGTGAATATGTAGCCGCCCCCAGATCAAGTCTTTCCCTCCCGCCGGACCAACCCTCCACCGAGAAGAAAACGCAGGAACACGCCGACGAGGGCAACGCGCAACGCTCCTATCTGAAGACGTTATCCGAAGAAGCGAAAGAGGATTTCGACGAAACGCCTACGCAGGCGCAAGCCTCTGTGCGCATCGACGAACTGCAGCACAAGACGGGGCGTGGTACGCATGGCAAGTCCGATGCCGCCGAAGGCAGTGGGGTTGCGAAGTCGGACGACCGATCGGGGTCCCGGCTTCATCGGTCAGGCATGCTGCAATCCGGTGAGCGAGCCTGCCGATCGGGTAACTGAAATTAAAAAAAATGGCGAACGGAGGCCACACCCTCCAATGAAGATCATGATCACCGGCGATGCCGGCTTCCTCGGCGTGCGGTCGGCGCGCGCTGTTGGCCGAAGGGCAGATCGGCATCGGAGGCGCTGCTGCCGAGCCGATCTCGGAACTCGTGCTGGCCGACCGCGCGGAGGCGCCCAGCGACCTGCTTTAAGACGAGCGGATTGAGTGCGTGGTTGGCGACTTGAATGACCTGCTGACTCGAGAACGACAACGTGTGCTGCGCCCGCCGACACCGCTTTGGTGCTTCACCTCGCAGCCGCCGTCAGTGGTGAATGCGAAGCCGACTTCGACCTTGGCATGCGCAGCAACTTTGCAGCGACGCATGGGTTGCTCGAAGCGTGCCGGACGCTCGGCAGTCGCCCGACCTTCTTGTTTGCGAGCTCGCTTGCCGTGTTCGGTAATTCGCCCGAACAGCCCACGCCGCCTGTGATCACCGACGACACGCTGCCCACTTTGCAATCAAGTTACGGCATCCAGAAGTTCATCGGCGAGCAACTGGTGGCCGACTACGCCCGTGAAGGCTTGATACGCGGCCGCAATGTGCGGCTCATGACGGCCAGCGTGCGCCCGGGCCGCCCGGGCCGCCCGAACGGCGCCGCGTCGAACTTCCTGAGCAGCATGATTCGTGAGCCACTGGCTGGGCAGCGTGAACAAGTGCCGGTCAGCCCGGACACCGAAGTCGCGCTGTCGTCGCCGGGCCACACCACTGTTGGCTTGGTGCGTGCCGCCCAGATGAGCGACAACGAATGGGGTGCGCGCACAGCGGTCAATCTGCCGGCGCTGCGCACCAGCGTTCGCGAGATGGCCGAGGCGTTGAGAAAAGTTGGTGGGCAGCCAGCGTATGACCTGCTCGACTGGCAGATCGATGCGCCCGTTGCCAAGATCGTGGCCACGTGGCCCGGCCATGTGAAAGCAGCGCGCGCCGCTGCCTTGGGTCTTGAGCCCGATGCCGACTTCGAGTCGATCGTGCGCGAATACGTGCGCGAAAACCCCGATTTGGTGAAGCGGACTGCAAGCCGATAATCGCCGGTTGCCGAGCGCACGCACGTGCGCTCGTTTTCATCTCAAGACAAACAGATAGAGGAGAGTTTTTCCATGCGTTATTCCCGTATGTTCGCTGCCTGCGCGGTAGCGTTTGGCTTCGTTGCCAGCCAATCGGCGCTGGCCCAGACAGTCATGAAGATCAACATCTCGACCTCGCAAAATTCGCATCAGGGCGTGGCGATCGATACCTTCGCGAAAGAAGTCGCCAAGCGCACCGATGGCCGCTACAAGATCGAAACGTTCTACAGCGGGTCGCTCGGCGGTGAGCGCGAATCGGTCGAAGCGGTGCAACTCGGCACGCAGGCGTTGACGTTCACTTCGACCGGCCCGGTGCCGAACTTTGTGCCGGAATCGAAGATTCTCGATGTGCCATTTCTGTTCCGCGACAAGGAGCACGCGCGTGCTGTGCTCGACGGCCCGATCGGCGACGACCTGCTGAAGAAGTTCGAAGGCCGCGGCTTCAAGGCACTGGCCTGGGGTGAGAACGGTTTCCGCCACATGACCAACAGCAAGCGGGAGGTCAAAGAGCCCGATGACCTGAAGGGCTTGAAGATGCGCACGATGGAAAACCCGGTGCACATCGCTGCTTACAAAGGCTTGGGCATCGTCACCACGCCGATGGCTTTCCCGGAAGTGTTCACCGCACTGCAGCAAGGCACCGTGGACGGCCAGGAAAATCCACTGTCCGTCATCATGGCGTCCAAATTCGATCAGGTGCAAAAGTACTTGAGTCTGACCGGCCACGTGTATTCACCCTGCATCTTCCTGATGAACAAGGGCGAGTTCGACAAGCTGTCCGCAGCCGATAAAACGGCGTTCCTCGAGGCCGCCAAAGCCGGTGTCAAGGCGAACCGCCACCGTGTGGATGAGGACGACACCAAGGGCGTGGCCGAGTTGCGCAGCAAAGGCATGGACGTGACGGAAAAAGTCGACAAGGCCGCTTTCGTCGCCAAGCTTGCGCCCGTGAATGCCCAGTTCGAAAAGCAGTTCGGCAAGGACAACATCGACAAGATCCGCAACTACAAATAATCACTCGGGCACAGACCTTGCGTCAGGCTCCGGCCGGTGGCGTCTGCGCCCTGATTGACCGCCTTTCTTGACCGCCTCGCCGCTGCCCGCGCCGAGGCGTCTTTCATTTCTGGTCTTCGTTGATCCAGCGCGGCGCTGCACCGTCGATCAACTGCTTGAGTCACGCTTCAATGAAATCCGCATTTTTGAGAATTGAGCGCTTCACCACAGGACTGGCCATGATCGGCGCGTGCTTGATGATGGCAATTGCCGCCAGCCTCGGCATGTTCCAGATCATCACGCGCTTCGTGCTGGAAACGCCAGCCGAATGGTCTGAGATCCTGATCCGGCTGGCGCTGATCTGGATGGTGTTCCTAGGCATTGCCGCTGCCTTTCGCCAGGGCGCGATGGTGAATGTCGATGTGCTGTATCGCTGGAGCACACCGCGCGTGCGACGTGTGCTGGATTGGGTGGTCTGCTTTGCCGCGCTGCTGCTGATTGCGATCATTGTCTGGTGGGGTTGGGACTATGCGGTGCGCGGCAAAGTCCAGTCGATGGCTGGGCTTGAAAGCATCTCGATGTTCTGGGCCTATCTCGCGCTACCGGTCGGTGGGCTGTTCGCGGCGATGGGCATCATCGGCAATCTGGTCGACCCGAAGCACACCGAACTGGAGAACGCGCAATGACTGCTGCGATGCTCACCACGATGGTGTTGTGCTTTGCACTCACCGTCTCGGTTGCGGTGTCGATCGGGCTGGCCTCGGTGCTTGGCATCCAGGTGACTGGCGCGCACATGTTGATCTCGGTCAAAGAGATCTTCAACTCGATCAACAAGTTTCCACTGGCCGCGATCCCATTCTTCATCCTGGCCGGCAACATCATGGAGACCGGCGGCATTTCACGCCGTCTGGTCGAATTCGGCAAGGCGGTCGTGGGCGGCGTGCAGGGCGGCCTGCCGATGACGTGCGTGCTGACCTGCATGATCTTTGCCGCCGTGTCCGGCTCGTCGGTGGCGACCACATTCGCGATCGGTGCGATCCTGATCCCGGCGCTCGTCAAGCATGGCTATCCCGTCACTTTTGCGGCCTCGCTGCAGGCCACCAGCGCCGAGCTCGGCGTGATCATCCCGCCGTCGATTCCACTGATCCTCTACGGCGTGAGCGCCGAAGTGTCGATTGGCGAGCTGTTCATCGCAGGCTTCGGCCCCGGTCTGCTGGTGGGTCTGGCGCTGATGCTGTTCGTTTGGCTGTTCTGCAAATACAAGGGCTGGGGCAAGAACGACGGCGACGGTCGCTTGTCATTGGGCAAGGCCACTTGGCAGGCCGGCTGGGCGCTGATGATGCCGGTGATCGTGCTGGGCGGCATCTACGGCGGTGTGTTCACGCCGACCGAGGCATCCGCCGTGGCGGTGTTTTATTCTCTGATTGTCGGCATGGTGATCTATCGCGAAATCGGCATCAGAGACCTCTACGTGACGCTGCGCAAATCGGTGCTGTCCAGCGCGGTGATCATGTTCGTGATCGCGAATGCCGGACTGTTCGCCTACCTGATCACACGTGCTGGCGTGCCGGACGCGATCGGCCACTGGCTCGAACAAGTGCTGCAAAGCCCGGCCTACTTTCTGCTTGGCGTGAACGCGGCGCTGTTCGTGATCGGGATGTTCATCGAGACCAGCGCTGCGATCATCGTGCTGGCACCGATTCTCGCGCCGGTTGCACAGCACTTCGGCATCGACCCGGTGCATTTCGGCATGGTGATGGTGGTGAACTTGGCGCTCGGCATGATCACGCCGCCGTTCGGTGTGAATCTTTTTGCCGCGTGCACGGTCGCCAAGATCTCGCTCGATCAAATGATCGGCTACTTGGCCTGGTTCGTCGGCGTGATTCTCTTGTGCCTGATGGTGATCACCTACGTGCCGGAGCTGTCTCTGACGTTGCGCGACCTGGTGTACGGTCGCAACTGAATGGTCGTGGCAGCCCGGGGCGGGGGCGGCCCCGGCGCGCTGGCTTGGCGGGCCTTGCCAGCGTCGATAGAATGATTTTGCTGCTGGCTGCACGCGCTGGATGTGCGGTGCGAAGACACCGTTTGCCATTGCGAAAGTGTGCTGCCACCCAGCGCGAAATGCATCCCCATGTCCGCGCCACCCACGCCATCGACACCGTTGCTCGAACTGCCGCTTGGCGCATTGCACCGTGCGCTCGGGGCGCGCATGGTGCCTTTCGCTGGTTACTCGATGCCGGTTCAGTATCCGACCGGCCTGCTCGCCGAGCATCGGCACACGCGCGTTGCGGCCGGCTTGTTCGACGTTTCGCACATGGGCCAGTTGCGGTTGATTGGAACGGGGGCTGCCCGCGCGGTTGAATCGTTGATGCCGGTCGATATAGTTGATCTGCCCGTCGGCAAACAACGCTACGGGCTGCTGACCAATGAGCACGGCGGCATCCTCGATGACCTGATGGTTGTCAACTGCGGCGATGATCTGCTGTTGATCGTCAATGGTGCGTGCAAGGCGCAAGACATTGCGCACATCACGTCACGCATTGGTGGACACTGCGAGGTACGCCCAGCACCGGATCAAGCCCTGCTGGCGCTGCAGGGGCCGCTTGCGGCGTCGGTGCTGGGGCGATTCGCGTCCGACATCGACCGGCTGGTGTTCATGACGGGGGGTCGCTTCGAAATCGCGGGCTGCGACTGCTACGTGACGCGAAGCGGCTACACGGGTGAAGACGGGTTCGAGATTTCGGTGCCGGCCGACGACGTCGAGACGCTCGCACGCCTGTTGCTGAATCAACACGAAGTGGTGCCAGTCGGCCTGGGCGCGCGCAACTCGCTGCGACTCGAAGCCGGCTTGTGTTTGCACGGCAGCGACATCGATGCGCGCACCACACCGGTCGAGGCGGGCCTGCATTGGGCGATCCCCAAGATCCGTCGTGCCGGCGGTGCTCGCGCCGGTGGTTTTCCGGGCGTTGAAACAATCCTGGCGCAACTCGCCGACCCCATGACCCAACTCAAGCGTCAGCGCGTGGGCCTGATCGCATCGCAGCGCATCCCGGTGCGCGAACACAGTGAGCTGCAGGACCCAACCGGTCAGCAGCGAATCGGCGAGGTCACCAGTGGCCTGCTGTCGCCTACATTGGGCGAGCCGATCGCAATGGGCTATGTAGCCCCGACCTTTGCCGCCATCGGCACGCCGCTCGAGGCGCTGGTGCGCGGGCAGCGCGTGGCGATGCGTGTCAGCGCATTGCCATTTGTGCCGGCAAACTATGTCCGCGGCCCTCTGCCCTGAATCCTTCACTTTATTCATCAACCGATTTCCATCATGCTCAAGTACACCGAAAACCACGAATGGGTCCGCGCTGAAGGCGACGGGAACGCTACGGTCGGCATCACCCAACATGCACAGGACGCGTTAGGCGATGTCGTGTTCATTGAGTTGCCAGGCGTCGGCAGCACCTTTGCAAAGGGCGCCGTGGCCGGCGTGGTCGAATCGGTCAAGGCTGCAGCCGATGTATACATGCCGGCCCAGGGAGAGATCGTGGCAGTCAACGATGCGCTGCGCGACGACCCGTCGCTGGCCAACAGCGACCCCCTCGACACCGGCTGGTTGTTCAAGATCAAACTGTCCGACGCCACCCAGCTCGACACATTGATGGACGAGACTCGTTATGGCGAGTTCAAAGCCAACGCCTGAGTTACCTCCCGCTGTGCTTGCGGCGCCTGCGGCCCCCATGCCACACGATGAATTCGCCGCGCGCCACATCGGCATCGACGCGGCCGACGAAGCACGCATGCTGTCCATCATCGGCGCGCCTTCACGCCGCGCACTGATTGATCAAGTCGTGCCACCCTCGATCGCACGCAGCACGCCGATGCAACTGCCGCCCGCACTCACCGAAACCGCAGCGCTCGCTGAGCTGAAACGCATTGCAGCAAAAAACCTGGTCTTCAAAAGCTTCATCGGCCAGGGCTACCACGCGACCCACACGCCTGCCGTGATCCAGCGCAACGTGCTGGAAAGCCCGGCCTGGTACACCGCCTACACGCCCTACCAAGCCGAAATCAGCCAAGGCCGACTCGAAGCGCTGCTGAATTTCCAGACCATGGTCTGCGACCTTACCGCGATGCCGATCGCCAACGCGTCGCTGCTCGATGAGGCCACCGCCGCTGCCGAAGCCATGACGTTGGCCCGGCGCAGCGTGCGCTCGGCCAGCAACGTGTTCGTGGTGGCCGGCGACTGCCACCCGCAGACGATCGAAGTGATTCAAACGCGGGCCGAGCCGCTCGGCATCAAAGTCAAATTAGCGAACTCTGCGCAGGAATGGGCTGCGCTGCTGGCCGCCGACTGCTTCGCTGCGCTTGCGCAGTACCCGTCGACCTCGGGCCGCATCGAGGATCTGCGTGCAGACGCGGCAAGGGTGCATGAAAAACAAGCCGCGTTCATCGTCTCCGCCGACCTGCTCGCGCTCACCCTGATTACACCACCCGGCGAATGGGATGCCGACATCGTCGTTGGCAGCACGCAGCGCTTTGGCATGCCGATGGGAAACGGCGGCCCGCATGCAGCGTTCATTGCATGCCGCGACGCGTTCAAGCGCTCACTGCCCGGCCGGCTGGTCGGCGTCAGCGTCGATGCGCACGGCCACACCGCTTATCGGCTTGCGTTGCAGACACGAGAGCAGCACATCCGGCGTGAGAAGGCGACTTCCAACATCTGCACTGCGCAGGTGTTGCCCGCCGTGGTTGCGAGCATGTATGCAGTGTACCACGGACCCAGTGGCCTGAAGCGCATCGCTGAACGCATCGCAGCAATGACCGCTGTGCTCGCTGCAGGCCTTGCGCAACTCGGCCATACGCCGCGGCCGCACGGCGCGTTCGATACGCTGTCGATCGAAGCCGGCGCGGCGACCGAAGCGATTGCTGCGCGCGCGCGCACCAACGGCATGAATCTGCGCGTCCACTGGCAGACCTATCTTCTGATTTCTCTGGACGAGACCACGACACGCGCCGATGTCGAAGCGATCTGGTCCGTGTTCGCCCGTGCGCAGAAGCCGCTGCCCGACTTCACCGCGATCGAGCGCGCAAGCAGCGCTGCGTCCATGATTCCATCGTCACTGCGCCGCACCAGCGCGTTTCTCACGCACCCGGTGTTCAACACGCACCATTCCGAGACGGCGATGCTGCGCTACATCCGCCGCCTGAGCGACAAGGATCTCGCGCTCGACCGCAGCATGATCCCGCTGGGCAGCTGCACGATGAAGTTGAACGCGACCAGCGAGATGATGCCGATCGGCTGGCCCGAATTCGCCGACATCCACCCTTTCGCACCGGTCGAGCAGCGCGCGGGCTATGTCGAACTCGATCGTCAGTTGCGCAGCTGGCTGGCTGAGATCACTGGGTATGCCGATGTCAGCCTGCAGCCCAACGCGGGCTCGCAAGGCGAGTACGCGGGATTGCTCGCCATTCGTGCGTGGCACCGGTCACGCGGCGACGCGGGTCGGGACCTTTGCCTGATCCCGCAATCTGCGCACGGCACCAATCCGGCCAGCGCACAACTCGCCGGCATGCAGGTCGCTGCCGTGGCCTGCGACGCGCAGGGCAATGTCGACCTAGCCGACTTGCAAGCCAAGTGCGAACAGCACCGCGACCGTCTCGCAGCCATCATGATCACTTACCCGAGCACGCACGGCGTGTTCGAGCCGCAGGTGCGCGAACTCTGCGAGGTGGTGCATGCGCACGGCGGCCGCGTCTATGTGGACGGCGCCAATCTGAACGCATTGGTCGGCCTTGCCGCGCCCGGCGCGTTCGGTGGCGACGTGAGCCATCTGAACCTGCACAAGACGTTTTGCATCCCGCACGGCGGCGGCGGGCCTGGCGTCGGGCCGGTCTGCGTGGTGGCCGATCTGGTGCCGTTCCTGCCGGGCCACGCCGCGTCGGGCGTTGCCAATGACGCAGTGGGCGCGGTCGGCGCGGTGTCGGCTGCGCCGCTGGGCAACGCCGGCGTGCTGCCGATCTCTTGGATGTATTGCCGCATGATGGGCGCCGAAGGCTTGCAGGCCGCCACCGAAGTCGCCATTTTGTCCGCCAACTACATCAGCGTGCGGCTGAAGGACCATTTCCCGACGCTCTATGCCTCCGCAGAGGGCCGCGTTGCGCACGAGTGCATCCTCGACCTGCGCCCGCTCGCCAAAGGCTGCGGCATCACGGCCGAAGACGTCGCCAAACGCCTGATCGACTACGGCTTTCATGCACCGACGTTGAGCTTCCCGGTGCCCGGCACCTTGATGGTCGAGCCGACCGAGAGCGAACCGCTCGTCGAGCTCGATCGCTTCATCGACGCGATGATCGCCATTCGCGCCGAGATCGCAAAGGTCGAATCCGGCGAATGGCTGCGGGACGACAACCCGCTCAAATCGGCACCCCATACAGCGGCAAGTTTGTTGCAACCCGACTGGCGCCATCCTTATTCTCGCGACTGTGCTGCAGCCCTGGGTGCGGCGTCATCGGACCATCTCAAATACTGGCCGCCGGTCGGCCGGGTCGACAACGCCTGGGGCGATCGGAATCTGTTTTGCAGTTGCGTGCCCCTTGAGGCCACTTTGTCGAAATCTGCGCGTTAGCAATAGATCCAACAAGCGCCTCATTGCGGCGCTCTTGAAGAACCACTGCTGTGCAAATTCGCAGCTGTGTAACCCGCTCGGAACACCTTGCGAAGTTTAGTTGGACGTCGCGCCGACTCCGTTCGTCGCGGGCTCTATCCTCACCCAACGTAGCAGCCGTTTCACTTTGGGCTGTGTTCAGATTCGCGCGGCCGGCTCTCCGGTTACTGGACACGAAACGGGTGCGGACTTTCTGCGTGCCGGACGCTTTTTGAGCATGCTCCGGCAACCCACAAAACAGCAAAGACCGAGCCTTCGATTTGCTATTCAAACAGTAGCTGAAAGCGAAGCAAGCACCGGTGCCCAGGCCTGCTTTCGCATAAAAACGCCACTCAAAAAGGAAACTTCATCCCGCCCGGCAGGCTCGGCATGCCGGGCATTCCAGCGGTGATCTTTCCCATCTTGTCCTGCGTGGTGTCGTCTGCCTTGCGCACTGCGGCATTGAAGGCGGCGGCGACCAAGTCTTCGAGCATGTCCTTGTCGTCGGCCAGCAGACTCGGGTCGATCGTGACGCGCTTCACATCGTGCTTGCAGGTCATCACGACGCTGACCATGCCGGCGCCGGACTCGCCGGTGACTTCGACCAATGCCAATTCGTCTTGCGCTTTTTTCAGGTTTTCCTGCATCGACTGCGCTTGCTTCATCAAGCCGGCGAGTTGTCCTTTGTTGAACATGATCTGTGGTCCTTTGCTGCGCCGCAGCGCCTGAGAGGGAGAAAGAAAATCTGGCCGGCAACTGGCAAGCCGTGCCCTGACCCGGATTGTCCCTCAGCCGGCACGCTGCGGCGCTGCGGCCGCCGCTCGGACGCTGCCGGGCACGATGCGTGCGCCGTAGTCGCGGATCATGCTTTGCACGAACGGGTCGCCTTCGATGCGGGCCAGTGCTTCGCGCTGGGCCTGCTCGGCCGCTGCAGCAATGCGCCGCGCAGGCGAATCGTTGACCGCAGCAATCTCAACTCGCAGCGAGGTAACCACATGGCCGTCGGTCGCCAACGCCTGCGTCAATCGCTCCCGTGATATGGGCTGGTCGAGCGAGCTGCTGGCCACGTGCAGCGTCCAGTGCTGGTCATCGCGCGCGATCAGCTGCGACTGCAGTGCAAGCTCCCGCACCAGCGCGGTGATGGTGCCACTGGTGGCGAGTTGTTGCACGGTCAGGTGCCAGAAATCGCCCAAGTCATCGACCTCGCCCGTTGTAGGCGCCAGCGCGGGGGTTTCGACGCCGGCACCGGTGCGGGTGCCATCGGCAGGCTCGGCAGGCTCGGCAGGCGTACCAGGGGCGCTAGCAGCGCCCGTGTCTGGGTCGGCGGTCGCCAGGTCATTCGCACGTGCCGCAACGGCTTGCAACGGCTGATTACCAACCTGCGTTGGCTTGGCCTTGATCGGCCCATCGAAGTGTGCACCCGACGTAGACGAAGCCGCATGCTTGGGGCTCCCTGCGGGAGCCAACGGCTGTTCGGCCCGCGCACGTGCGGATGCATCGGTGGCGCTGTCTCCAGCAGGCACGGCAGCAAGTGGTGTTGAGGGAGACCCAAGCCTCGATGCCCGTGCGCTTATCGATTCGGGCGTCAGCGCTGGGGCAGTCGAGGGCGCCGCAGGCGATGTGCGCTCTGTCGGCACGCCGGGCAAAGATTTATCGGCGACACCCTGCGCCGACATTCTGTCGGCCGTTGCACCAGTACCCGATTGGGGCGTGCCGGCGTTCGCCTTGTCGGCCGCAACCACGTCCGCATCGGTCGGTTCGTCGGCATCTGGGCGGTGGGAGACATTGGCGTTTGGATCTTCGCTCCAACCCGGACCTGAACGTGCACCGGCAGTACCAACTGCATCAGCTACAGCAACGCCTGGCGCACCCAACGCATCTGTGGCTCGTGCCGACGCCCGCTCGGGCACCACCGTTGCAACAGACAACGCAGGCACGGCGCCCGCCGCGCTTTCAGCCACCGTTTTTTTTTGAGCCCGTTGCGCCGCAGCGGGCACATCGGGTCCGGCAGTTGCTCCGCTGGCTGGCTTGAACGCCAGCAACCGCAACAAAACCATCGTCAGGCCGGTGTATTCGTCTGGCGCCAGGCCAAGCTCGGCGCGGCCATGCAGGCAGATGCTGTAGAGCAGTTGCGTCTCATCGGCTGGCATGCTGAGCGCCAGCCGGATTGCATCGGCGGCTTCGGGGTCGGTTTGAGATTCTTGGTCGTCGTCTGAGTCGGTGGCAGAACCTCGCACCTCGGGCAGCGCCGGCACCACTTGCAGGACCGCCATGCGCTGCAGCAACAAACTCATGTCCTCCAACGTAGCGGCGGCACTGAAGCCGTGCGTGCGCAGCGTGTCGATGGTGGCAATCACGCTGCGCGCATCGCTTGCGGCCAACGCCTCGATCAGCCGCAGCACATGTGTGCGGTCGACGCTGCCGAGCATCTGGCGCACCGGGGCTTCCTGCAGTTGGCCGCCGCCGAACGCGATGGCTTGATCGGTCAGGCTCAACGCGTCGCGCATCGAGCCGCGCGCGGCACGCGCAATCAACCGCAGCGCTGCAGGCTCGGCTTCGACCTGTTCGCTGGCCAGCACGTCGGCCAGGTGTTCGCGCACGGTCTGCGGCGCCATCGGCGCGAGGTTGAATTGCAGGCAGCGCGACAGCACGGTGACCGGCACCTTCTGCGGATCGGTCGTGGCCAGCACGAACTTCAGGTATTCGGGCGGCTCCTCCAGCGTTTTGAGCATCGCGT
Organism: Burkholderiales bacterium; assembly: GCA_038200275.1. GTDB lineage: Bacteria > Pseudomonadota > Gammaproteobacteria > Burkholderiales > Burkholderiaceae_C > JBBPYC01. The sequence continues at coordinate 54,094 of JBBPYC010000026.1, read as the reverse complement.
TGAACGCGTGGCCGCTCAGCATGTGGACCTCGTCGATCATGAACACCTTGAAGCGGCCCTGCACCGGCTTGTAGACGGCTTGCTCGAGCAGCGACTGCACCTCGTCCACACCGCGGTTCGAGGCCGCGTCGAGTTCGGTGTAGTCGACAAAACGGCCGCGGTCGATGTCGCGGCACGGGTCGCAGACGCCGCACGGTGCGTCCGTCACGCCGCCGGTGCCGTCGGGTCCCACGCAGTTGAGCGACTTGGCCAAGATGCGTGACACCGTCGTCTTGCCGACGCCGCGCGTGCCGGTGAATAGGTAAGCATGGTGCAGCCGCCCGCTGCGCAGCGCGTTGGTCAATGCCTGCACCACATGCCCCTGGCCGACCAGCTCGGCAAAGGTTTTCGGGCGGTATTTGCGCGCTAGCACGAGGTAGGACATCGGGCTATCTTACGGGCTGGAGCAATGGGAAGCGGCGCCGAAGACCCACGCGGTCGGCGCCGCGGATGGATCTGCGGGCCACCCGAGAACAGCAGATTGTTTGCTACATAATCAGTAGCAATAAATGACCTATATATCTGCGCATTGGTCGGTTTTCGTTGGAGATACGCTCCGCTGGACACTCAGCCGAGAAAACGAATGTCAGATTGGTCAAGGCGCACCTGACACTCGCTACTACCGAGACGGATGCACCCAGTTCCAGCAGAGGCCGTGGTGCTGGCTCCGCCAAGCCGCCCGCGCCGCCCCCGGTAGGGGAAAAGCCGGGAGCCGACCACAGGTAGCGAAGGCTGGGGGCGAGCGTCAGCCCAGCCGTTGCAGCGTCCAGTACGCGGCCAGCGCAATCAGCGCCCAGGAACTGGCCCGCACCAGCGCCGTCCGGTACCAAGACAGCCGCACCAGCAGCCACTGCAGCACGCACCAGCCGAGCACCACCAGCAATTGCCCGGCTTCGACGCCAAGGTTGAAACCGGCCAATCCCCACAGCAGGAGCACGCCGCGAATGCCGGCTTCGCGCATCACTTCGGAAAACCCCAGGCCGTGCACCAAGCCGAACACGAGCGCCAGCACGTCGCCGCGAATCCAGCGCACCGGGTATAAGTTGAGCGCCGCCGAGACGCCGATCGTGATGGCGATGGCCGGCTCCACCCAATTGGGTGACACACGGATCCAGCCGATGCTGGCCAGCCCCAGCGTCAAAGAGTGGCCGACCGTGAACGCGGTGACCGTGCGCAGCAGTGCGACAAAACCGTGTTCGCTTGCGCGCGGTGGCTGCGCTTGAGCCATCAACTCGTGCGCCTGCCGCCGTCGAAACAGCCGGATCGGCAGCAGAAGCGCCAGCAGGAATGCGAGATGGTCGATGCCTGAGAGGATGTGGTGCATGCCTTCGGGGAAGAACTGCGCGAGCGTGGCCGGGCCGCCCTGCCGTGCCACTGGCGCTGCACCCGCGCTGGACGCTCCGTCCGCCGAATCGGTCGATGCGCTTTGCTGCGCACGCAGTGTCAGCGCACGGCCGGCACGCGGCGCGGTGGTGAATGCGACCGGGCGGCCGTCCAGCGTGCCGCCGACGAGCAGCCTATGACTGGCATCGATGCCCTCGAACAGCGAATAGTCGAGCACCAGCAGTGCCGGTGCCGGGCAATCCAGCGGGGCTGCAAGTCGCACGTAATGGCCGTCGACGCGCTGCTCGATCGCCTCGAACACGAACCGAACGCTGAGCGACTGGCCTCCGCACTGAAGGCGAAAACCGTTCTCGACCCAGCCGACGATCTGCGGCAGCGCGCGGCGCATCTCGCCCAACGTGAGCTGGCGGTCGTCGTCGGCATCGAGCGTGGGCAACGCCGCGTCCAGGTCTTTGAGCGCGATGGACAGCGCGGCTCGGGTGGAGGCGGCGATCTTCGGCGCCGCAGCACCGCCACCTGCGTCGGCAGGCTGCAGCACCAGGTAGGCATCGCTCGCCTTGTGCGCGTGACTCGGCCCCGCGGTCAGCATCAGCAGTGGCAGCAAGAGCCACGCAACGAGGTGTCGAACGCTGGGTGCATTGGTCACGGCATGCCCTTCCCGTTCAGAGCCACTGCGCCAGCCGCGCATCGACCAGGCCGGTCGCGCGCAGCGCCTGCGTCAACTGGGCCTTCACCTGCGGCTGGTCGGCCTCGGTTGCGGCGGTCAGCGCGATCCACCAGTCGAGCGGCTCCTTTTGCAGCGTCAAGTTGGCTTGCGCTGCTTCCAGCGCTCGCGGTGCATCCGGATCGATCCAAAGGCTGAACAGCGCCGCCTCGCGTGCGTGCAGTGCGGGGTCGTCGCCGCGCTCGGCGAGTGCGGCGAAGCGCTGCCGCAGGTCATCGGCCACAGGGCGCCAGCCGTCGTCGCCCAGGCGTTTTCGCGCGGCCGCACGGCGCAATTGCACCGCGTCGCTGGCAGGTCGATCGGCAAGCGCTGCCAGCGCCGCAGCCGGATCGGATCCGCGCAGCAGCAGATCGGCCAGCACCAGCGCGGTGTAGTCGTCGGGCGCGAGCGCCAGGCTGGCGCGGTAGTCGGCTGCGGCTGCCATGTCGTTGCCGGCGCGTTCTTCGTTCTCCCCGGCCAGCGATGAGAACCAGGCGCGCACGGCTGGATCGGTGCTGGCACGCAACAGGGCTAGATAGCCGGTTCGTGCTTCTTCATGGAAGCCCAGCAGCGACCGGGTTTCGAGCCGGCAGGCCTGCGCATACATCGGCGCACCGCTGGCGGCGACCTTGTCGCAGGCGGCTTGTGCGTCCGGGTATCGGGCTGCCACCCGGTTCAACGTGGCCAGGGTAAGCCAGCCCTGCGCGTTCGAATCGGCCCGCGCGAGCGTGCGTTCCAGCGTGGTGCGCGCGGCGGCAAATTCATGCCGGCTTTGTTCGATGGTCGCCTGCAGCACGGCCAGCTCGGGCGGCGCTTCCGGCTGGTCCCACCAGGGCGCCAGCACGGCCTGCGCGCGGCCCAGATAGCGCGGCTCGGCCAATTCGCGGGCCTCACCGATCCAGCGGCGCGCAGCACGTGCGGCCTGCTCCGGAGTGGTTGCCCGCAACGCCACGCGCGGCGGCAGTTTTTCGAGCACGACTGCGTCGTTGCTGAGCTCAATGTCGCGATCTGCAGCGGCTGCGGCGGCAGGCCAGGTGAGCGTTACAAGCACGGCAAGCGAGGAAACCAGCAATGCGGCGACCACTGGCCACTTGCAGCTCGGCATGTGCGCTGCGATCGCGTGTGCATATGCGGGTGGGGGCGCGTTGGATCGGATCGATGCGGGCCGCTGAGCGACCCCATGGACAGTGCGCGTTTCGCTGCGCAAAGTCGCAAGCGTTGTGATGTTTGAAATCATTGGGTCGAGATTCTGGCGCTTCGGCGGTGTGCACTCACGACCGGCACACCGACCAAAAAAAAGCGGCGTGCCCAGCTGGAGGCACGCCGCTTTTGATCGCCCTGAGCGCTTTTCGCGCTTGGGCTGATCGGCTTTACAGTGCTTCGGGTTCTGTCGTGTCGGAGGTCGCGAATGCCTGGTTGCTCAGCACCAACGGCTCAGCGGTGTTGTTGCCGCCCTGCGCGACCAACTGGCGGACCAGTGCGATCGTCGGGTCCACCGATGCGGTCTGGCCCGGGCCCGGGCCCGGTGGGTTGGGACCCGGGTTGACCGGCGTGTTCCCGTTGTTGTTGTCGTCGCTGCTGCTGCAGCCCGCCAATAGCACAGCGGCCAGCGCAAGCGCCAGCCCCGCACCAATTCTTGAAGGCTTGTTCATGAGGGATTTCCTTATGTGTGCTTGAAGAAGTCGCTCGGGCAGCTTACTTGGCACCCGGGTTCGGCGTGTTCAGGTACGGGAACGTTGGCAAGAACGGCACCACCGCCTGATCCACCGCATCGTTGACCGTCAAGGAAGCCATGCCGGCCGGCACGCTCGACGGACGGCACTGCGAGACCAAGCTCGGCACGCCTGGCACGCCGTTCAGGCCAAGCGCATTGCTGTCGCCGTTGGCCATACACAACCCGCCGAGCATGGCGACCAGCGCGATGTCAACCACGTCGTCCTTCGGACGGCGACCGTTCGGGAAGCCCGCATGGTCGTTTCCCTTGGCCAGAATGTTGCCGACGATGCCAAGACGGTTTTGCGCCGCGAATGGCACCGGTGCGGTCGACGTGTTCAAGCGCAGCACTTCCGACGGCGTCGCGTTGGCCGGCTTGTTGACGCCGGCAATGCCAGTCAGGAACACGGTAGCCAAGTCGGTGCGCGGGATGTTCGTCGGCGCGAGCGCCTTCGTGTCACCAGACAGAACGAGTCCAAGCAGCGGCGGCAACGTCGGATTGGTCACATAGGTCAGGAACTGGGTGTCGCCGCTCGGCTTCGAGCCGTTGAACTTGTCCTTGTCCTTGAGGCCGATCACGAGCTCGTTGACCAGCGGCTGGCCCAGGCGGGAGACTTGTGTCCAGGCACCGCCGACTTTCTCGGTCGTCTGATAGCCGGACTCCGGCGCGCCGGACAGCAACCGTGCTTGACGCAGACTGGCGGTGGTCCAGGCACCGATCACGGGATCGTTGCCAGCGGTCAGGCAAACGCGCGGGACTTCCAGTGCGAACGTTGTGACGTTCGCGTTTTGGATCGAATTGGCAGCCGCCGCGTTGATGTTCGCCGGATTCGTGATGACGGCCAACGGCGCGTTCACGAGGTCGAAAATCGGGCCGAGGTTGACTGCGAAGCCTTCCTGGCGCTGGCCGACAAACACCTTGCCTGGTGCACCGCAGCCCGGAATGGTGATCGGAAACACGTGCTTGTTCGCATAAGCTGCATAAGCTGCAGAGTCACCCAGCGTCTTGGTGCCGATGTAGTCGACCGGCTTGGCAAAGGTGGCCTGCCCGTCTGGCGTGGTGATCACCTGGCGGGTGCCAGAACGGCGATCGCCTCGCACCAGCGTCAAGGTGTAGGTTTCGGTGCGATTGAGGTTTGGGTCGACAAGCCCGCTGACTTTGCCAGCCTGAATCAACGGGATCGACACGTTTTGCTGCGCGGTGCCGGTGCCGACCGGCAACTGCACGTCACGCAAAGCAACTTGCGGGCGGAACTGGAAGGTCAGGTCTTCCTTGGCATCGCCGTTGTTGTCGATGTGAATCTCATACAGCGCGTTCGGATCCAGCGCGAAGTAGTTCGGGCCGCCGTACGGGGCCTGCAGCGGCACATAGTTGGCAATCAGCGTGACGTAGTCACTGCGGCCGCCGCTGCCATCGGGTGCGACGCCTTCGTAGCTGCGGAACATGTAGAGATCCGTGCCGTCGACCTTCGGCGAGGTCGTGATGAACGGCGCTTCGCGGTGACTCGATGCCACGCTCTGGCCAGCCACGCAAGCGGCAGCAAGGGCAACGGCGGTCATGACCGTTTTCTGAAATTTCATGGGACAGGTACTCCAGTGGTTGAATGGGCGGGAAGTAGCAAACGGATGGTTCGGCGCAGTGAGAGAGACGACAACAACAGACGTGACCCTTCCCCGAATATTGGATACGCAAAGCAGTAGGTTGTGGATTCGGATTGGAGGCAACACAGGGGTAAACCCCTAGAAGCAGCTGCTTAGAGTTTCCGGCGGCGACGCACACCGCGCATTGACCTGATGGCCATGCCTCAGCACATCCGGCGGCCGGAGATCTCCGCCTCGCACGCTTGTTCAGGCTGTAGCCATGCGTCAAGTCACCGCAAGTTACAGGCTTTTCAAGATCCGGTCGGGATGGGAATAGATCACCAAGTTGTCCTCCCGAACCAACCCGAGAAGGCAGATGCCCGCAGTCTGTGCAGTGTTTATCGCAAGTTGGGTGGGCGCTGAGATTGCAGCGATCAGCGACACACCAGCCACCGCCGCTTTCTGAACCATCTCGATGCTGGCGCGGCTGGTCACCACCATGAAGCCTTCGCTGGCAACCCACCGCGCACCAGCCAACGCACCAACCAACTTGTCGAGCGCGTTGTGGCGTCCCACATCCTCACGCGCCACTTGCAAGCTGCCGTTCACATCGCACCACGCCGCGGCGTGCATCGAGCCGGTGAGGTGGTTCATGCTTTGCTCATCGCGCATGGCCTGCACGGCCTGGACGACCGCCTCGCAACGCACATTCAGGCCGGTTGTCACGCGTGGCACGGGCCGCAGGGCGTGCGCCAGGCTTTCGGTGCCACAAACACCGCAACCGGTGCGGCCGACAAGCGTGCGTCGGCGCACCTTCAATTTGGCAAAACTGCTTGCTGACACATCCATGCTGACCGTGATGCCTGGGCCGGTCTCGCTCACTTCACAGCCGTACAGATCGACCGCGCTGGCGAAGATGCCTTCGCTGAGACCGAATCCAAGTGCAAAGTCTTCCAGATCGCACGGCGTCGCAAGCATCACGGCGTGAGAGATGCCGTTGAACTCAAGTGCAATCGGCACTTCCTCCGAGACCCAGTCGTCTGTCGCCTGACTGCAGCCCGCGCGCCATCTGGAGACGGGCACGCATCGCGCCCCCGCAACCGGGGCCGACGAGGCAATCGACTCAGGCGCGCGTTGCTGCCACATCGGCATCGGCTGCGATTCGTACCGGCACGGATTTCGACGCAGGCGTCTTGGACAGCTCGTCATGGTGGCCGATGGGAACCAGCACGTTGCACTCGGGGTAGTAGCCCGCCACCGTTCCGCGTGGGATTTTGTAGGCCGTGAGCGTGAGGCCACCCAACACGCGGTGCTGCCCGTCGTCGACATCGGTAGAGAGCCGGACGATCTGCCCGTTGGTCAACCCAGCTTCCGAGATGTCGTCGGGATTCATCATCAGCACGTTGCGCGTGCCCTCAATGCCGCGAAACCGATCGGAATAGCCGTAGATGGTGGTGTTGAACTGATCGTTCGATCGCAAGGTGATCAGGCGGTATCGACCAGGCGCGTTCTTGAACCCCACCGAGGTCAACGGCCCGGGCGGCGTGAACACGGCTTTGCCGGAATCGGTTTTCCAGATTCGGTCGTGGGCGCTGTTGCCGCGGTAGAAGCCACCTGGCTCGAACATCCGCTGGTTGAAATCGCGGAAGTCGTCTGGATAAGTGGCTTCAATCAGGTCCCTGACCAGCCCGTAGTCGTCGGTCCATGCATCCCAGCGCAGGTGGTCATCGGCCTCCAGTGCAGCCTTGGCGATGCCGGCGACGATCGCAAGCTCGCTCTTGACGCTGTCGGACACCGGTGACGCGTGGCCGATCGAGCCGTTGATCATCGAAAAGCTGTCTTCGCTTGTGATGGCCTGTGTGCCGCTGGCTTGTTCGTCGCGTTCGAAGCGGCCCAGGCAAGGCAGGATGTAGGCGTTTTTTGCTGGGAAAAGGTGGCTGCGATTGAGCTTGGTCGACACCATCACGGTCAACTCCTGGGCGGCCCAGGCTTGTTCCATGCGCTCTTGATCGGGCACGGCGCGCACGAGGTTTCCGCCCAGGGAGATGAAAGCGTGCACCTTGCCGGCGAACAAGCCTTCCGCTGCCTCGACAATATTCATTCCGTCTTCAGTCGGCGGATCGAAGGCGAACAATTCTTTGAGTTTGTCCATGGGCACGAGATGCGCTTTCTCGGCGATCCCGACGGTGCGTTGCCCCTGCACGTTGCTGTGTCCGCGCACCGGGCAGCAGCCGGCGCCTGCGCGCCCGATGTTGCCGCGAAGCAGCAGCAGATTCACCAGCATCGCGATGTTCAACGCGCCGTGGGTGTGCTGTGTCAGCCCCATCCCATACACCCCGATCACCTTTTTCGCAGCGATATAGACCGACGCCGCATCCCGGATCGCAGCCTCGGTCAGGCCGCTTTCCTGTTCGATATCGGTCCAGGATACGGCCCGACAGTCTTCAATAAAAACGTCGAAGCCGGTGGTGTGCTGGTCGACGAATGCGTGGTCGATCACTTCGGATTGGCCCGCCGCCTTGGCTTGGTCATCGGCCTCGACCACACACTTGCACATGCCCAGAATCGCAGCGACATCGCCGCCTGCTTTCAACTGGTGATACTGGTCCGAGATCGCGGTCGACTTACCGGTCAGCATCTCCAACGGGTTTTGTGGATCGACGAAAGAGACAAGGCCTTGCTCGATGATGGGATTGAACGTGACGACCTTGGCGCCCCGATCCTTGGCATCTTTGAGCGGGTGCAGGAACCGCGGGCTGTTGGTGCCCGGGTTCTGGCCAAAGAAGAAGAAGGCATCGGCTTCGGCCAAGTCGTCCCAGACGATCGTCCCCACGGACGAACCGATGACTTTGGTCAGACCGACCGAGGTCGTCTCATGGCACATGTTGGAACTCTGCGGCAGATTGTTGGTGCCGAGCTTGCGTGCGAGCAATGCGAACAAATAGGAGGCTTCAAGCCCCGCGTGCCCCGAGGCGTAGAAAACCGCGCTGTTGGCATCGAGCGACTTCAGCGTGGCGCCAATTTTCTTGAAGGCTGCGTCCCATGAAACCGGGACGTATCGGTCCGTGGCAACGTCGTAGCGCAGCGGGTGCGTCAGCCGGCCCGTCATCTCCAGATCGTGATCGCGCCACTTGCGCAATTGGCCCACGGTATGGTCCTTGTCGTCCCAGAACGCCGGGATGCAACGTGCGCTCGTCATCTCCCATAACGTGGCCTTGGCGCCGTTCTCGCAAAACTCGAATGCCGAGTAGTTGGCCGGCTTGGGCCATGCGCAAGACACGCACATCACGCCCTTCGGTTTGTTGAGCTTGCCCAACGCGGTCAGCGCGCCCGGACTGGACCAGGTTTCACCAAAAATGTGGGTGATTCCCTTCAGCGATCCCCATCCGCCGGCAGGTCCTGAAGAATGCGGCAGTGTGTTGTTTTCATCCATGGAAGTAAGTATCCTGCTGGTTAGGCCGAATCGACAATGGGAAGCCGTCTACGGGCAATCGCTTGCAAGGACTCCCCTTGCGACGACGCCATCGACTGGACGCTCCAGCAAGGCTCATTCCTGCCCTCCGGCGTTTTCGTTTGCTCATGCTTCAGGGACGCCTTCTGTTGCGTGATCAGGCGCCCCGATGGGATGTGATTGCGCGATGCGGCAGAGACAAGACGCACCACGCGCAATGGTCGACGACTTGATCCGGCCGCCGGATGCTAGTGTAGTGTTTCGTTCTGTTTGGAACTTAAGCGTGCATTGGCCCGAATTACCTTCTGTAGGATGTCGGCAGCGCTTTTCGTCCAGATGAACGGCTTGGGCTTGTTGTTGTGATGGGCGACGTACTCATCGATGGCGGCCATCAGTTCGGGCACGCTGGTGAACCCACCTCGGCGCAGACGATTGACAGTGATGTCGCGGAAGAATCGCTCCACCATGTTCAGCCATGAGGCCGAAGTCGGCGTGAAGTGCATGTTGAAGCGCCGGTGCTTGGCCAGCCAGTCCTGCACCGCTGGGTGCTTGTGGGTGGCGTAGTTGTCGGCGATCAAGTGCAGCGTCTTGTCCTTGGGCGTCTCACGATCGATCTTGCGCAGGAACTTCAGCCACTCAGCGTGAGTGTGCCGCTGTTGGCACTGGCCGATGACTTGACCGTTGAGTACATTGAGTGCAGCGAACAGCGTGGTCGTGCCGTGGCGCTTGTAATCATGCGTCATCGTCTGCGCGCGTCCCTTCTTCAGCGGCAATCCCGGCTGCGTTCTATCCAGCGCCTGAACCTGGCTCTTCTCGTCGCAACACAGCACCAGTGCGTGCTCGGGCGGGGCCAGGTACAGGCCCACGATGTCTTCGAGCTTCTCGACGAACTTCGGGTCGCGCGAGATCTTGAATCCACGCACCAGGTGAGGCTTCAAGCCGTTGGCCTGCCAGTGGCGCATCACGGTGCTCGGGCTGACTTCCAGCACTGCTGCCATCTTGCGCGTGCTCCAGTGCGTGGCCGCCTCGGGGGTGCTCTGAGTGGTCAATTCCACCAGCTTGGCCACGTCCACCTTGACCGGCGGCGCACCGCGAGGCAGGTCGCGTTCAATGCCTTGCAGTCCGGATTCCAGGTAGCGTTCGCGCCAGCGCGCAACCTGCACACGCCCGATGCCGAGTCGCTCGGCGATGTCCTTGTTCTGCAAGCCATGCGCCGCCAGTAGCACAATCTGCGCGCGCTGCGCCAGCCTGACACTGGTGCGCTTGGAACGCGCCAGTCTGGTCAGTTCGCTTTCCTGCTCTTGTGTCAACTCAATCGCCGGGGCAACTCGCAATTGCTCGCTCCAATGCAAAACGAAGTAGAGCATCGGAGGAAGGCAATGCCATTAAGTTTAGTCAAGAATCAAACACTACACTAGCGCCTCCGAGTTTTTGCGTCAGCGATGGGCTGACGGTCGGAGCCTGCCAACGTCCGTTTCCCAGCCCTGGCGGTCGTCAGCCCGGCAGCAACGCAGACACGGTGCCGCGGCGCTGCAGATTGGCCACCATGCGCAGCCCGAAGCGCACACGGGTGCGGTCCCACGGCGTGAACCGCGGCACCTGAAACCGATCACCACCGCGCCGTGCCGTGCCCCAGGACGTGCTGAACGCCGCGTCAAAACCAACCGCTCGTGCCAGTGCGATCGTCTCTGCTGAGTAGTCGGTGCCGGGTTTGCCGTTCGGGTAGGCGAACAGCGTCACCGGCGCATCGATCATTGCCTCCAGCGCGGCCTTGCCGTCTTCGATCTCGGCTTGCGCGGCGGCGCGGTCCAGCCGAGCCAGGATCGGGTGCGAAACTGTGTGAGCACCGATCGTCATGCCGGCCGCGTGCAACCCACGCAGCTGCGCTGTGGTCATCATCAAATCGGCTGGCGGCACCACCTGCGCGAGCGCGGCGAGTCGCTCGGTTGCTGCCACCCGCGCGTCGGTCGGCAGGTATTTGAATCGTTGCAGCAGTTGGTCGATCGCGCCGCGGCGCTCAGACGAGGTGACTGTGGCAATCGGTGAGTCGGCGGCGCCGTCGCCCGGCAGCTCGTGCAGGTCGAGGGTTGGCCGCTCGGTGCGCCGCAGCGCCTCAATCACGGTGTCGTTCCACATGCGGCCCCCGTTCAGGAAGCCGGTCGCAACAAAGAACGTGGCGCTCAAGCCGTGCGCCTGCAGGATCGGGAGCGCGACCGAGTGGTTGTCTGCATAGCCGTCGTCAAACGTGATCGCGCATGCTCGCGGTGGCAACGTGCCTTCGGCGAGACGGCGCATGGCCTCTGGCAGGGGCAGGACGCGACACCACTCTGCCAACCAGCCGCAAATCGCGCGGAAGGCAGCGGCGCTGATCTCGCCGGGAAACAACGGATCGGGCTCGGGCAGCACACGGTGAAAGATCAACACCGATAGTCGCGCGCGCGCGCCTGCCCCGGAGCTGGCAGCAAGCAAAGTCTTAAGCATGGCTCGGTGACCTCCCCTTCATAACTGGGGCCACAGCGCTGGGCTTTGCCAACCCGGGAACCCAGCGCCAAGCGAACGGCTGCTGCGGCTCGGTCTCCCAGCCACGTTCTCCCACCCAACGACGCGCGACCACCAGCGCCACCATGATGTCGTATGGCAAGTCGAAATAAGCCAGGCTCAAGAACGCACCGCCCACCGCATAGCCAATCAAGGACACCTGGCACATCGCACCCAGTTCAGCGCACCAGGTCGCCTGCGGACCGATCTTTGCAGAACTGCGCAGCGATCCAGCGGTGCGCCAGCTCGCAATCCAGATTCCTAAAAACAGAAACAATCCGACGAAGCCGTGGTTGCCAAGCATCTGAAAATAAATGCTGTGTGCGGCGTGCACAAACGTCGGATACGGCGAATACTTTGCGAACAGTTCGGGCCGTGCTGCATCGAAACCAATACCGGTTGGATAGTGCAGCCCAATGCCCCAAGCGGTCCACCAAGCGCTGATGCGGCCCAGTGCCGACAGGTCGCTCTCATAGTCGTTAATCGAGGACATGCGGGTGTTCCAAGCGTCAGGCATGAAGCCGACCACAAGCACCGCGGCCACCATCATGACGATTCCGATAAAAATTTTGTTCGTGCCACGCCACCAAAGCGCAACCAGCATGGCCGAGATGGCGAGCAATGCACCACGGGAGTAGCTGCCCACGGCTGCCACGCCGCACAGCAGCATGACCAGCCAGACACCAAGGCGAGCCCACTTGCCGACCAACTGCTGCTGCAGAAAGCGCAGCAACGGAATGGTCATCACAAGCGACAATGCAAACTCGTTGTTGTCCTCAATGAACGAGCCGGTCGGGCCCCAGACGCGGTAGTTGCCGCCGCTCAATAACGTAAAAACGCCGCCTTTGATGCCCAGCAGTGCCAAAGAACCGACCGACACCCACAGTAGCGCCAGCACGTGCTGCTTGGTGTGCAACACCGCCAGTGCCGCAATGATCATAATGTCGATCTTCATGACCTTCGCCCACTGCGCGTAGTCCTTCGCCGGATCGAGTCCGAGCAGCCACGACAGCGTCACCCACATCATGAACGCCACCAAGAACTTGGTGGCTGCGCCTTTGAACGGCGATTCGCGCCGGTCGCGTGTGGCGAACATCCCGATCACCGTAGTGCCGACTGCGATCGCCGCCAGCGGCGCGTCGAAAGCAAAGCCGTACGTGTAGCGGTGCGGATTCATGATGCTGAGCCAGGTCCACAGCATGATTCCGACCCATGGCCGCCTGAGCGCAATGATCCCCAGCGATAGCACCAAAGCGACCAACAGAATGTCACGCATGGCTGGCAGTTTCCACTGTAGTTTCCGATTGGGTTGCGTGGCTCACGACATAGCGGAACTTGCCGGACTTTTCAGCCGGGATGGTTTCCACTTGGTCGATTGTCACCGCCACCGCGTTACCCAGTCGCTGGCGGAAACCTTGCTCGATGCGCGCTGGCGCGTCGGGCGCAAAACCAGCATCGGTCACGACCAGCACCTGCACTGACAACCGGTCATGCTGAATGATTTTGAAAGACTGCACGCCAGCCAAGTCGCGCAGCACATAGATCAGCGCCAGTCCGTGCAGCACAGTGCCGTCGGCCGCCACGACAAAGTCGGTGGTGCGGCCTTCCAATGCGGAGAGCACCGGCAGCCCGCGACCGCAAGGGCAAGGCGAGCCGGCGATCGCCCCCACATCGCCGGTGCGGTAGCGGATGAACGGGAAGTCGCGCGTCGCCAGATGCGTCACGACAATCTCGCCGGTCTGGCCAGCGGGGAGATTCGCCCCGGTCTTCGGGTCCACGATTTCGACAATGATGTCCTCTGCCGTGATGTGCATGCCCCCCGCAGGACATTCATGCGCAATGAATCCCGCATCGCGCCCACCGTAGCCGTTGGCGATGGGACAACCGAATACTTCTGAGATGAGCGCACGCTGTTCTTCGTAGAGTCGCTCAGAGGTGACAAACACCACCTTGACGCCGAGCTGGTCGAGTGAATCCCCACGCTGCTTCGCAAAACCCGCGATGCGTGCGAGCGCAGACGGATAGCCAAACAGCATCTTCGGTCGGCGCAGGCGAATCGTTTGCACGAACGCTGCGAGTTTTTCATTCGACATCGCAAACGCCGGCAGCAGTTCTGTGCGCATCACCCGGTCCCGTACCAAGCGCACACGGTCTTGCGTGCCGAGCTCGATCGGCGAACCCCAGACCACGAGCTCCCGGTCGCCGATGTCCACATCCCACCAGCGCGTGGCACGCCACTTGGCGGCCACGTCGTGGCTGACACGCGCTTTGCCGATGAAGAAAATCAGCGGCTCGCCGGACGAGCCGCCGGTGTTGAAGCGCGCCAGGCCGGCGGCACCGGTGCGCTTCATGTCTTCGGTGCTCGCGCGTATGGCGGCTTTGTCGAGCAACGGCAGCCGTTGCAGGTCGGCGAGGGACTGGGTCGCTGCTGGATCAAACCCGATTCGGCTGAACAACGCGCGATAAAACGGCACGTCGGTGCCGACCGCTTGCAGCAGCGCGCGCAGTTGCTGCACCTGATGCACGTGCAGTTGCTCTGCGGTCCACCACTGTGACTGCTCCATTGCGCGCCGCAGCGCGACCGAATCGTGGCGCTTCAACCGCTCATGCAATGGAAACAACAGCTTTGAAACGAGGGTGGTATAGAGCGATCCCATTTCAGAAATTCCCGGAGACGATGGGACGGCACGCACCGCTCACCAGACCCGTCTGTACGTTGCGATAAACTGCAGCCAGCACGGGCGCCAGGCGTGGCCAGGTGTAGCGCTGAACCTCCGCGAGTCCGGCTTGCTGCAGCTGGCAATAGAACGTGCTGTCTCCGAGCAGTTCGACCACGGCGTCCGCCATTGCCTGGGGTTGATCGGGAGGCACCAGCAGGCCCGTGCGGCGGTGTTCGAGCAGGAACGGCACGCCGCCCACATCGGTGCTGACCACTGGCACGCCGCTGGCCAGCGATTCGAGCACCGAATTGGGCATGTTGTCGGCGCGGCTCGGGTTCAGGCTCAAGTCGGCGTTGCGGTACAGGTCGGCCATCTGCGCCCGGTCGAGCCGACCGACCCAGTGGACCGCGGATTCGAGGTGCAGATCACGGCAAAGTTGCGCTAACGCAGCAGCATCCGGGCCGCTGCCTGAAATCGTCAGGGATGCGTCCTGATAGGTAACTCTTACCAGCGCGAACGCACGGATTGCAGTGCCGATGTCGTAGAGCGGCTCGAGATTGCGCGTGACCACGAGCCGATGAGAACTCGCATTCGGCAGGGACTCGGGCGGGTGAAACCGGCTCAGATCGACGATGTTCGGTAACGGCCGTGCGTTCATTCCGAAGCGTGCGAACACTTCGGCCAGAAAACCCGACGGCACGGCCAAGCAAGCGGCATGGCGCATGGCCCAGCGCACTTGCCTGGCCGAACGCACAAGAAAATCGCCTGCCTCTCCACCCCGATAGTTGATCACCACCGGCGTGCGGCGCAGCCGCCCGATCACAAGCGCCGGCATGGCGTAAAGATGCCAGGACCATCCCGAGTTCGCCATCATGTGCAGCAGCGTGTTCGCTCCGGCTGCACGCCAGACGGCCAGCAGGTACGGCAGCAGCCGAAATCCCGCACGCAGCACCGGCACGTGGCCAATCCAGGTCGGCCAATAAGCGGGATTGGTGGGCACCAACGTCACGTCGGCGCCGACGGCTTGCAACAGTTCGCCAAGCTGCCGGGTCTGATTTGCCATGCCACCAGCTGGTGGCGGCACCGGCCCGATCAATCCGATACGAAGATCAGCGAAGCCGACCGGCAGACTCGGGCCTGTGGCTGCGGCGGGATCGACAACTGCACGCGTGGGTTGGCACATCGACGATTGAACTGGCGGCTCGTCGATTCGGCGCAGCGATTGATCGGCAATCCGGTTCATGGGTTGACCTGAGCTGCAGCGCCCACGGACATCGGCATGCCTCGGCCGATTGCGTGGTACTCGATGCCGAGCGCGGCCATTGCCGCCGGATCGAACAGATTGCGACCATCGAACACCAGCGGCAGTTTCAGCCGGTCTCGGATCAGGTCGAAGTCCGGGCTCTTGAATTCGCGCCAGTCGGTCACGATCAACAAAGCGTCCGCCCCTTCCAGAGCAAGATTTTGATGTGCTGCGAAAGACAGGGAAGGCACACCGCGCAGCACCTGTTGCGCTTGCACGCTGGCCACCGGGTCGTACAGCTGCAAACGCGCGCCGTGGGCGACCAATGCCTGAATGATCGTCACGCTCGGCGCCTCCCGCATGTCGTCGGTATCGGGCTTGAACGCCAAGCCCCAGACCGCGAAAGCACGACCGCTCAGATCGTTGCCCAAGCGTTGCAGCACCTTGGCCACCAGCACCTGCTTTTGCGCATCATTGACCGATTGCACCGCGCCCAGCAACGGCATCGGAACGCCGTTGTCCTGCCCAGTGCGGATCAGCGCCTTCAAATCTTTTGGAAAACACGAACCACCGAAGCCCACCCCCGAATACAGAAAATGCGTGCCGATGCGCGGATCACTGCCGATTCCGCGCCGCACCATCTCGATGTCGGCACCGACCGATTCGGCCAGTCGCGCAAGTTCGTTCATGAAGCTGATCCGCGTGGCAAGCATCGAATTCGCCGCATACTTGGTGAGTTCGGCGCTCGCCACATCCATCAGTTGCAGCCGGTCGCGATTGCGCGTGAACGGCGCATAGACCGTGCTCAATAACGCGATCGCGGCCGAGTCTGCCGAGCCGATCACGATGCGGTCCGGTCGCATGAAGTCGTCAACCGCCGCGCCTTCCTTCAAGAATTCGGGGTTGCTTGCCACACTGAAGCCAATTGGTGCACAACCGCGCTGTTGCAGCGCCTGCTGCAATACGCTCTGCACGCGTTGCGTGGTGCCGACCGGCACGGTGCTTTTGACAACCACGACTTTGTGCTCAGTCATCCGCTGTCCGATGCTTTGCGCTGCTGCGAGCACATACTCGAGATCGGCCGAACCGTCTTCCAGCGGCGGCGTGCCAACGCAGATGAACTGCAATTCGCCATGTGCGACGGCCGCGTCCACATCGGTCGTGAACTGCAAACGACCGGCTGCAAGGTTGCGGCGCACCAGCGGCTCCAGCCCACGTTCATGGATCGGAATGACGCCCCGCTGCAAAGCGTCGACCTTGGCCGAATCGGTGTCCAGGCAGAGCACGTCGTTGCCCATCTCGGACAAGCAGGCGCCCGTGACCAAACCCACATAGCCTGTGCCAACGATCGTGATGTTCACAGCTTCAGCCCGCGGAATGCGACAGCGACCATGGTGGCCAGGCGCTTAGCCCGCTCCCAGCGGCCGGCCGAGCGCAGCGGCGTAAGGCCGCTCGTAACGGGCGACGCTGTCACGCCAGTTGCGTTCGGCTTCAACGAAACGGCGGCCCGCCTGGCGCAATGCGGGCCAGCGCGCCGGCTCAGACAGCAACACCGTGAGTTGATCGGCCAAGGAGTCGCTGCTGCCGGCTTGGAACAGGAGACCAGTCTCCCCATGACGAATCAGTTCGCGGTGGCCGCCCACATCGGACGCGACCACAAGCCGGCCCTGAGCCATCGCTTCGAGCGGCTTGAGCGGCGTGACCAACTCAGTAAGCCGCATCGAGTGACGCGGATAGGCCAGCATGTCGATCAGGTCGTAATAACGCGCAACTTGCGAATGCGGTACGCGGCCAGTGAACACCACCTTGTCGGCTAGCCCGAGGCTGACGGCCTGGGCGCGCAGCGCCGCGTCCTGCGGGCCGCCGCCGACCAGCAACAATCGGGCTTGCGGTTGCCTCTGCAACAGCCGAGGCAGCGCACCCAGCAGCAGATCAAGACCTTCATACGCGTAGAACGAACCGATGAAGCCCACCACGGCGGCACCGGTCAGACCCAGCTGCACTTTCAGCGCCGTATCTGGCGGGCAGCCCGCGTCGAACGCTTCGATGTCGACCGCATTCGGAATCACCGTGATCTTCAACGGTGAAATGCCGCGCGCTGCGATGTCGCTGCGCAAACCTTCGCAGATCGTGAACACGTGCTGCGCCTCGCGCATCGCGCGAGTCTCAAGCCAGCGCGTCAGGCGATAGCGCGTGGCACCTTCGGTGGTGGTGCCGTGGTCGACCGCGGCGTCCTCCCAAAATGCGCGGACTTCATACATCACCGGAATGTTCAGGCGTCGGCCGACCCGCAGCGCCGGCATGGCGTTGAGCACCGGCGAGTGCGCGTGCAGCAGGTCAGGACGTACCTCCTCAGCCACCTCGAGCAACCGTTGTTCAAGCGTACGCATCAACGCAATCTCACTCAGGCCGGGCAGCTTGTCGAGCACGGAGGCCGCAGGTTGGGTGCGGTAAAACTCCCAACCATCGACTTCCTGCATTGATTCTTTGCACTCGCCCTGCTTGCCGCTCGTCAGGTGGAAGGTCTGCCAGCCGCGGCGGCGCTGCTCGCGCAAAATCGACAGCGTGCGAAAGGTATAGCCGCTGTGCAGAGGAATCGAGTGGTCCAGCACATGCAGCACACGCAGGCTGGCGGCCTGCGGCGATGCTGCCACGGGCGGCTTTTTTGGGTCCATCAGATGGGCAGACACGGGCAAACGGTGCGGTGTTGGGTGTTCAAGCCGGTGCGGCGACAGCGCCTGCTGCAGCCGGCACATCGCCGCTTTGCTGGCGCAGGAAAGCATCGAACATCAGCAGCGTCCACAACGGCGCGCTGTAGTCGCGGCTGCCGTTCTGATGCGCGGAGACGAGATGCTCCAGATAATCGTGATTGAACCAGCCGGTGTCGGCGAGCTGCGAGCCCAGCACGGCTTCCTGCACACGCGCTCGCAGGGGACCACGGAACCAACGCGCAAGCGGCACCGCAAAGCCCATCTTGGGCCGGTACAGCACGTCGTGTGGCAGTTGCGGCTCATACGCTTTTTTGAGCAGGTGCTTTCCATTGTTGCCGCGAACCTTGAGCGATGTGGGCAAGGTTGCCATCCACTCAACGAGTTCGTGGTCCATCAACGGCTCGCGCACTTCGAGCGAATGCGCCATGCTGGCACGGTCGACTTTTGTGTTGATGTCGCCGACCAGGTAGGTCTTCATGTCAAGGTACTGGATCAGCGCGAGTGGGTCATCGGTCTCAGCGTGGCGCGCATGGCGCTGAAACACGTCAAGCGCGTCGTAGCCGCCCAGCTCGCGTTTCAACTTGTCGCTGAACAGGGCCTGGCGCATCGGCCCACGCAGGATCGAGACGGAATGGAAATACGCTTCGACCGAATTGCGCGCCATGCCCTCGAACGTGGTCTTCGCGCGCAGCACACGCGGCGCCCAGTCGGCTTTCGGATAGGTGCGGCCGAGCAGGCCGAACAGCGGCCGGCGCAGGCTGGTGGGCAACAGCGAACGCATGCGCTCTTCCATCATGTGCAGCCGGTAGCGCCGATAGCCCCCGAACGTCTCATCACCCCCGTCGCCCGACAGCGCCACCGTCACGTGCTTGCGCGCGAGTTGGCAGACCCGATAAGTCGGGATCGCTGAGCTGTCGGCGTAGGGCTCGTCGTACAAGCGCGCCAGCGTGTCGATCAGGTCGAAGTCGTCACTGGCGACCGTCTCAAGCCGGTGCGCGGTTTGGTAGCGCTGAGCCACCTTTGCCGCAAATTCGGATTCGTTGAAGCGCGGATCGTCAAAGCCGATAGAACAGGTATTGACAGGTCCGTTGGACAACCCGGCCATTGCGGCGACCACCACGCTGGAATCCACGCCGCCAGACAGGAAAGCCCCAAGCGGCACTTCCGAGATCATGCGCAGGCGCACCGATTCGCTGAGGCGCTGGGTCAACTCGGCGCATGCGTCGGCTTCGGAGATGGGATTGTCAAGCGTGAAATGCACATCCCAAAATTGGCGCGGTGCGGGCATGCCCTGGCCGCGCTGCAAAGTCAGGTGATGGCCGGGCGGCAGCTTCTTCGCTTGGCGATAGATGGTGCGCGGCTCCGCCACGTAGCCAAGTGCAAAGTACTCCTCGATCGCCGGCGGATCAATCTCACGCGGCAAGCCGCCGTGGGCGAGCAGCGACTTGAGCTCAGACCCGAAGATGAACGTCTGGTCTGGCAACAACGCGTAGTACAAAGGCTTCACGCCAAGCCGGTCGCGCGCCAGAAACAGAGTCTGCCGATTGCGGTCCCACAGTGCGAACGCGAACATGCCTCGGAAGCGTTCGACGCAGCGCTCGCCCCAGGCTTCCCAAGCATGCACGATCACTTCCGTATCGCTCTGCGTATGGAACACATGGCCCAACATCTGCAGCTCGGGAATCAACTGCTGATAGTTGTAGATCTCGCCGTTGAAAACGACGCAAACGGTCTGGTCTTCGTTGTAGAGCGGCTGCTGTCCGCTCGACAGATCGATGATTGACAGGCGCCGATGGCCGAACCCCACGCCTGGCTCGAAATGCTCGCCGCCCTCGTCCGGGCCGCGGTGCAGTTGCGACGCGTTCATGCGCTGCAACCGCGCGCGATCGATCTCGCGCGTGCCGACCAGATCCACAATTCCCGTGATGCCACACATCGTTGTTCAACCCGCCTTCGTTTCGCGATCGCGCGCCGTACCGGGGAGCAAGCGGTCATACAACTGTTCGTAACCCTGCACCATCGCGTCGATACTGAACTGCTGCTGCGCGCGTGTTCGACCCGCCGCACCCAGATTCCGCGCCAACTCGGGTGTGGTTGACCACTGCAACAACACTTGCGCGAGAGCAGATGGATCGGCAGCCGGCACAATTTCCCCCGTGATGCCAGCGACCACCAATTCCCCGTTTCCGCCGACGCTGGTCGCCAGCACCGGCAGGCCACAAGCCATGGCTTCGAGGATCGTATTGGAGATGCCTTCGGCAAGCGACGGCAACACAAAGCAGTTCAGACCACGCATCACCTGCGGCACGTCGTCGCGCTCGCCTGGCATCCAGGCAAGCTCAACAATGCCAGCCAACTCGAGCAGCTGCCGGCAATCGGCACGCAGCGGGCCGTCACCCACCAGCGCGAGCCGGATCGTTTCTTTTAGTGCAGGCTGCAGCCGCAGCAGTTCGATGAACGCACGCATAAGCGTGGTCTGGTCCTTCACATGCTGCATACGACCGACGGTGCCGATCAGCCAATGGTCGTCGGCGTTGAACGGGCAGCCGGGAATGGGTTCGGGCACCGCATGGGCGGGATGAAATCGCTCAATATCGACGCCGTTGCATAGCCGCACCACCTGGTCCTGCGGAACCCTGACCGGACCGGTCAGGTAGTCGGACAAGTCGCCTGACAACGCCACGTACTGGCTTACAAACGGCCGGTATAGCCGGCGCAACCGCTGATATTTGACGCTGCGGCCATCCAGGTCGCCAACGTCGCGGCCATGCTCGCCGTGAATGCGCACCGGTACGCCAGCGGCCCAGGCCGGCACCACGCACTCGAGCGCCGCCAAATTGCGAGTGTGCACGATCGCCGGACGCCATTGCCGCATCAGCTGATATAGCCTTGGATACAGCCGCAGCGCATGACCGGGGGGTTTGCCCAGCGCTGCATAGATGACGTCATCGCGCCGGATGCGTTTTTTCAGCTCACCAATGCCGCATAACGCGACGATGCCGTGCCGGTAGCGGCCCGGTTGCATATGGTTGATCAGGTTCACGATGCCATTTTCGAGCCCACCAGTATCGAAGTGATACACCACATGCACGATCAGCGGCGGAGCGCCGTGTGGTAGTTGCTGCACTGCAGCAGATCTTGACGGAGGCGCAGCGACCGAGCCAGACACTGCAATCAAAGCCGCCAGAGGTGGTAGCCAGCCTCCGTCAACGCGTTGCGGTCCCAGCCTGCTTTTACGTCGATAAATACGCCGCCCTTGATGAGCTTCTTGCTCAAGTCATCAATGGCCAGCGCCTGAAATTCGTGGTGCGAGACGGCGGCGACGATCGCATCTGCCCGCGGCAGATCGCTCCATTCGTGCAGTTGCACGCCGTACTCGTGCAACGCTTCGTCGGCGCGTGCTTGCGGATCGGTCACGAACACTTCGACGCCGAACGACTCGAGCTCGCGAATGATGTCGATCACCTTCGAGTTGCGCAAGTCCGCGCAGTTTTCCTTGAAAGTCAGCCCGAGCACATTGACCTTGGCATTCTTCACATAGCTGCCGGCCGCGATCATCTGCTTGATGGTCTGCTCGGCAATGAACTTGCCCATGCCGTCGTTGATGCGGCGCCCGGCCGTAATCACTTGCGGGTGATAGCCCAGTTTTTCTGCCTTGTGCGTCAAGTAGTACGGGTCGACGCCGATGCAGTGCCCGCCGACCAGTCCTGGCTTGAACTTCAGGAAATTCCATTTGGTGCCCGCGGCCTCCAGCACTTCGCTCGTGTCGATGCCGATCTTGTCGAAGATCATCGACAGCTCGTTCATCAGCGCGATGTTCAGGTCGCGCTGCGTGTTCTCGATCACCTTAGCGGCTTCCGCTGTCTTGATCGACGAGGCGCGGTACACGCCGGGCTCGATGATTTGCTCGTACAGCTCGGCCACCAAGTCCAGCGTCTGCGGTCCGTCGGCTGAGACGATCTTCAGAATTTTGGTGAGCGTGTGTTCTTTGTCGCCGGGGTTGATGCGCTCGGGCGAGTAGCCGATGAAAAAATCTTCCCTCCACTTCTTGCCCGACTCGCGCTCGAGCACCGGCACACAGACCTCTTCGGTTGCACCTGGATAAACGGTCGACTCGTACACCACGATCGCGCCCTGTTTCATATGGCGACCCACACTGATGCTCGCGCCGATCAACGGCCTGAAGTCCGGGATGTGCGCATCATCGACCGGTGTCGGCACCGCCACCACGATGATGTCGGCCTCGGCCAGCAGCGCCGGATCCGACGTGTACTTGGCATGCACGGCCGTGCGCATCTGCTCGGCCGTCAGCTCACGCGACGGATCGACCCCGCGCAGACACGACTGCACCTTGCCTTCGGCAATGTCAAAACCGACCGTCGGGCCTTTCGCTCCGAAGGCGACTACCAACGGCAGCCCCACATAACCCAGACCAACAACCGCTACGGATTTCATGAACCTTGCATTCCTATTGACCCACATGCCTCGACGCGGTGACGTCCTTGCGGCGGGCATCGCGCCGGTGGCGCAAGTAGGTGTCGATCGCGACACAGCTTTCTCCAAAAAACATTTTGAGCGCAGTCGGTGACTGGCTTTGCGGCACGACCAACGAGACCGCTGCCGTGTCGTTGACTTTTCCACGCAAACGCGCTACGGCACGGTGCAACCGCAACCAGCGGTCCGAGCCGTCGACGAAACCATCGTTCCACTGCACACGCCAAATCATCAACGGCTCCGCAGTATCGCCCGCGCCGGTGGCAGCCTGAGTGTGCGATCGGGCCGCGACCGCGTTTACCGGTTGCCCGCCACAGCGCAAATCCGCGTTTGCTGCGCGCGGTGCATCGGCTGCATGCAAGGCGCTGGTCGACGAAGGAACGTCGACTGTGGGCCATGCAGCCAACTCAATCGCTGCGTCGGTCAATGACAAGCCAACCCACCAATGGTCGTTCTGATAGACGATCAGATCCGAACTCGCTCGTCCAGCGTCGGGTGGGGAGTTGGTTGCGGTTGCCGACTCTGGCAGTGCCTGCCACCGACCAGACGGCAGAGTGACCTGGGCCGACGCAACGGCCTCGTCATCGGTCACGAGTCGGCTCGCGGCAGGTGGCAGCGCAAGCCAGCCGGCGACCAGCGCAAGGCCAATCCAGCGCAGCGTCAACCCGGTTGTGCGCGGTGCGGCAGCCTTTGCTACCGCGGAGGGCTCTGCACCGTGCGGAAGCGCTGGCTCGGTCCAACGTGCACCGATAGCGAACATGATCGAGATCACGATCCCAAAAAACACCCAGCCGTAGACCAGATGATCGACGCCCGTCGCAATCCGGTTGTCCGACAGATGCCCAAGCATTACGATCATGTAAGCACGCACCCAGTTCGCGATCACCGGAACCGCGATCGATACCGCGACAAACACGAGGCGGCGCTGCCACGACCGGTAGTTCAGGTAAGCGAACAACGCGCCGACCGTAATCGATGCGATCAGATAGCGCACACCGCTGCAGGCCTCGACGACCGACCAGGCGCCAGATGGAATCTGAAAGTTGTTGCCCTCGCGATAGACCGGAACGCCTGTCAAACGCAGCGCCCAAATCGTGAAATCCGCCGTTTTCTCGATCAACAGCGGCAGTAGAAATTCGCCGAACGGCACTGCAAACAGCAAAAACATCAGCGGAAACAAGATCAGCCGTGCGACCGACCAGCCGAGCGTGAGGAAGACGCCCGCAATCAGCATGCCAACGAACGAGAACTGGACCACCACGTTGGCTGCCGTCACATACCCGATCCACCAAGTCACGCCGAGCAGCAGCAGTGGCAATGCCCAGATGGGACTGACCACCGGCGTCGCTGCGGCCAGACGCTCTCGTTGACGCCAGATCAGCCACAGCGAAATCGGTGCGATGAAAAATCCGTGCGCGAAGGTGTCCGAGCGCGACCAGATCTGGACCATTGAAGCCGCTGCGTCGCGATAGCAAAAGCCAATCCATAACAGCAGCAGCACAGTGGCTGCGGCATGCAGTGGCCACCGTCCGGCGCCAAGCTGGGTGATGTCACGCGACATGGCTGGCTTGTTGCACCTCGGTCAAAGACCGGGTCATGAATGCCTCGATCGCAAGCATATGGGCGGCCCAGCTAAAGCGCTGCAACACGCTGGCTCGAGCTTGTCGGCCTAGGTGGGAAGCCTGCTGCGGTGCGTCGTAGAAAGCCAGCACCCGCTGCGCGAAGTCGGGCGCGCTGGTTGCCGTGGCAAGCGTTGCGCGCGTCGGCGCATCGAATGCATCAACACAGGCGGTCGACGCGACGACTGGCCGCTCCATCGCCATGGCTTCAAGGATTTTGTTCTGAATGCCGCGCGCCACGCGCAGCGGCGCGACCACGACGCCCGCATGCTGCAGATACGGTCGCACATCGGGCACCGTGCCAGTGATCGACACATGGTCGGATGCAAGCGCTTGAACTGCAGTCGGCGGATTGCGCCCGACGATACAAAACCGAACGGCGGGCAGTGTCTGCCGGATCAACGGCAGTACCTCGTGCGCAAACCAGATCACCGCGTCGACGTTCGGCCAGTAGTCCATCGCGCCGGTGAACACGATCGGTGCGACCGGCTCGTCGGTGAATGGCGACGGCCGGGCCGCATTGGGCGCGTAGTAGTCCGCATCGACTCCGTTGCCGATGGTCGACACGCGCGCTGCGCACTCGGGCGCGAGTTCGCAAAAGAGTGCGCTCTCCCGCTCGGTTACAAAAAACGACTGGTCGGCCACCCGTGCGACCCGGCGCTCGAACGCAAGCAGTTTCTGGCTTTCGCGGCGATAGAGCCAAGACAATGGCCAGCGATGCCGGGCTGCATAGTGCGCCCATTTGGCCGAATCCACATCAACGAAATCAATCAGCACGACCGGGCCGTCGGCCGCTTCAAGTTGCTTTTGCACATACTGCGCCATTGCACTTGAGAACACCACTATCGCGTCGATTTGCTCGTCCCGCACGACGCGCTCGACCCAACGCCGCATCGATCGGTCGGCGTAGTACGGCAAGCTCAGTGCTTCGCCCCTGGCCAGGCCTTGCAAACTCTTGAGCTTGGCGGCCGCCGGATGGAGATCCACAACATGCAAGCCTGCAGTCAACTGCTCGACGACCGCAACGTGCGTACGATCTTGCGGATCGTCGATAAACGTGCCCAAGTGGACTCGGTGCAGGGATGCGAGATGTTTCAGCAAGTGGTAGGAACGCACCTTGTCGCCTTTGTTGGGCGGGTACGGCAGCCGATGCACGAGATAAAGAATATTTGCCATGGACGAACGGACAGCGCGATCAGCCAAGTCCGCGCACGATGTGCGGACCGATCAGATTGGCAAGCTGAATCGGCATCTTCTTCCAGGTTTCGATCAGCAGACGAAACTTCTTGTTCGACGGGTTGTTCTGCGGGATCGAGTCGCGCTGGTACAAACAATACTGGTAATGCAGCGGCGTGGGCTCAAACCCCCAGTTCTTCTTGAAGTCGAACGAACCGGTGCCGCGCTTGCTGCGGCCGAAGTCGAACACTCGCACGCGACGTGCGGCTGCATGGCGCATCAACTCCCAATACTTGAAGTCATTTGCGGCAACCACGCGCGCTGCCACCGCATCGCCTGCGTAATACGGCAATACCTCGTCGCGGAAGTAAAAGCTCAGTACCCCGCTAAGCGGTGTGTGCTGCGCGTCCCGCACCAGCAGGATGTCGCAGTCTTGCCCGAACGTACGAGCCAGCGATTGAAAATATTTTTTTGCGAATGCGGGCGTGCCGTGCCGATGCACGTTGTCGGCATACAGTGCGAAGAACGCATCGCCATCGGACTCGATCGCGCTCGTAAGTCCAGCCTTGATGCCCTTTCGCACCATCGCGCGCTGCTTGCGGGGGATGGCCTGCAGGTTCGCTTCGTCGTCGCCGACGATGTCTTTTCTGAACGTGACGTAGAGGTCTTGCACAGGCCAGTCGTTGCCGATCTGCGCAATATTGCGAAATTCAAGGTACGCGACTTTCAGACGCCGGGCCAGTTGCTGCGCTTCTTCGGCGAGCGCGGCCGCCACCGATTCATCGTTGGCTGCAACGCCGCCGTACACCGCAAACGGCAAGCTCACAAGCGACTTGCCGAACAACAGGCTCGTGACGTTTGCGAGCGGCAACACACCCGCCACCTGTCCGTTGACTTCCGCAAAATAGAAGTAGGTTTCGTGCTTGAAGTTCTCGCGAATCACGTGTTGCCAGCCGGACTTGTGGAAAAACGTGGCCTGCGGACAGGTATCCACGAACGCATCCCAGGCACGTGCGCCCTGGGCGTCGTCGACGGAGAGCCGGTGGATGGTCGTCATCAGGCTGCCTGCAACGCCGCCGATGCAAATGGCGCTGGGCTATGGTGCGGCCCAACGAGAAAGATTGCATCCATACGGCCCCAGCGGAAATCCTGCAACAACTGCGCGAGGCGGCCTTCCATCCGGTTCAAGTTCAGATAGTGGCGGAATTTCGCTTTGGCGGCGGCTGCCTGGATGCGCGGCTGGTCGGGGTCAATCTCCCAAGGATGGAAATAGAAAACGACGGGATGCTGTTCCAGTCGATTGACCTGCGAGAACAGCCACTTCGACGCACGATAGGGCAACAACCTGAAATAGCCCCCGCCGCTGGCTGGAAAGTTCCGCCCGCGCAGCCGCAAGGTGGTGATCGGTATCTCGAGTAGGCCGGTCGCACGCCGATGTGCAAAACGCGGCGCATCCGGCATGCCGTAATGATCATGACGGATTGGATAAATGCTCGAGCTGTATGCGTACCCGGCACGGCTCAGTGCATCGAACGCCCACAAATTGCGTTCGTTGATCGAAAAACTCGGTGCGCGGTAGCCTTTGACTGCGACGCCAGCCACATCTTCGAGCAAAGACTTGGCGCGAGAAATATCGGCGAAGAAATCTGCCTCGGACAGGCCTGATGCGCGTTGATGCGCAAAGCCGTGGCTGGCCAGCTCATGCCCTTGCTGCACGATCTCGCGCACGAGCGTTGGGTAACGCTCAGCCACCCAGCCGAGCGTGAAGAATGTGGCCTTCGCGTTGTGCTGCGCGAACAACGCCAGGATGCGCGTGATGTTGCGCTCGACCCGGCATTCCAGCCGGTCCCAGTCGGCACGGTCGATGTGCGGCTCGAATGCAGAGACCTGGAAATAGTCTTCCACGTCGACCGTGAGTGCGTTGGTGATCATGGGATAGAAATCAATGGCAGAAAAAGTGCTTCGATATGATTCAGGCTGCGAGGTCGGTGGTCAGCCAGCGCACCAGATCTTCAGCAATACGCGCAGCTGCATGTCCATCCCAGCGTTCTGGTACACGGCCCCGCTTGCCGGTGCCGGCGAGAATGCCGTTGAGCAGCGTCAATGTCAGCTCTCGGTCCTGCCCGACCAAGCTGTTGGTGCCCTGCTCAAGCGTGATGGGCCGTTCGGTGTTGTCGCGCAGAGTAAGACAAGGCACGCCCAGCGCCGTGCTCTCTTCTTGCAGCCCGCCAGAGTCGGTCAATACCACGGTCGCAGCCGACATCAGCCCGAGCATTTCCAAGTAGCCCTGTGGGGGCAGCAGCAGGATGCGGCTTGAGTCCAGCTCAGCTTGCAACTCGAACCGTCGAATGTTCTCCCGCGTGCGCGGGTGCAACGCGAATATCAGCGGCAACCGCTGCGCTGCCAGCCCCAGGGTCTGCAGCAGATGCCGCAGCGTGTCCGGCCGGTCCACGTTCGATGGGCGATGCAGTGTGACAAGCCCGAACCGGGGAAGGTCCTTGTGCCAGTGTGCCGGCACGTCGGGTACCGCTTGCAACACCCTGTGCAGATCGGGTGCCTTGGGCCGCGCTGCCACCAGCGAATCGATCATCACATTGCCGGCAAAGCAGATGCGCGATTCATCGATGCCTTCACGCAGCAAGTTGTCGGCTGCACTGCGTTCGGTCGTATAAAGCCGATCGGCCACCTGGTCGGTCAGCTTGCGATTGATCTCCTCGGGCATGTTACGGTCAAAGCTGCGCAGCCCCGCTTCCACATGCACCACCGGCACGTTTTTCTTGACCGCAACCAAGGTGCAAGCGAGCGTCGAATTGACGTCGCCAACCACCACCACGCAGCGTGGTTGATGTTCGTCGAGCACCGCCTCAAAGCGCAACATCACTTGCGCGGTCTGCACTGCATGCGAACCCGAACCCACCTTCAGGTTGACATCGGGCTGCGGCAGTTCAAGGTCGACAAACAGACGGTCGTTCATGTCGGCGTCGTAGTGTTGGCCCGTGTGCACAAGCAGAGTCGGCGCTGCCGGCTCCAACGCGGCAAACGCACGCAGGATCGGCGCCATCTTCATAAAGTTCGGTCGGGCGCCGACCACACACACGATGGGGCCAACGCGCTCAGCTGCTGGCGGCACAAGCGTCATGTCTGCAATTTGCGTGCTGTCGCATGCTCGGCCGAATTGCCGACCAACCGCTGTAGTGTGTGCAAGATGGTTTCATTGGTCGACTCCATTCGCAACAGCCGTTCTTCCAGTTGCGACAAGCGCTCGCCGTCGGCCTCGGCGCGATGCGCAGCACGCTCGGCCAGAGCGCGTGCTTCGGCCAGAGCAGCAGGAGTCGAGGCGTACCGAGGACGCTCAATGGCGTTGCTCGTCGCGACGATTTCATCGCTTGTCTGATCGTCAAACGACTCCTCCTGCATGCCGGCTTCGACTTCGCGCACTTGCGCTTCAGTGAAATGTTGCCTGTCGTTCAAAAAACCCAGCAGCAGCAGCCGATCACAGACGCCATTGATGCGGCGCGGAATGCCGCGGCTTAACCGGTAGATGCCTTCAAAGGCGGAGTCATCGAACGTCGGCTGGCCAGTAGAGCCCGCGCATTTGAGCCGGTGTTCGACGTATTGGCGGGTTTCCTGTTGATCGAGCGGACCAATGTGACAGGCGGCGATTACGCGCTGGCGCAGTTGCTGCATGTTGCGGCCCTGCAGCATGTTGCGAAATTCTGGCTGGCCGACAAGAAAGCTCTGCAGCAACGCCTGACTGCCAAACTGAAAGTTCGACAACATGCGCAGTTCCTCAAGCGCAGTCGGGCTCAAGTTCTGCGCTTCATCGACCACCAACAAACAGCGTTTGCCCTGGCCAGCCTGGCTGACCAGAAAAACTTCGAGCGACATCAGCAGGTCGGCCTTCGACACATCCTTGGTGCGCACGCCGAATGCCGCGCCGATCATGCGCAGCGTATCGTCGGCTTCAAGCTGCGTGCTGACCAACTGCGCTGCAACCACTTGGGTCGATTCGAGGCTGTCGAGCAGGCCGCGTACGATGGTCGTCTTGCCAGCACCGATCTCGCCCGTCACCACAATGAAGCCCTCGTTGCGCAAGATTCCGTAGTCCAGGTAATCCTTCGCACGGCGGTGCTGCTTGCTCGCAAAATAAAAGCTGGGGTCTGGATTCAGCTGGAAAGGCTTGCTGAGCAGTCCATAGAAATCTTCGTACATAAAGTTAGAACCGCAAGGACACGCGGCTGAATATAGACAGCTCGTCAAACGACGAAACACCGCCGCCGGAGGAGAAAGACTTGGTCGCACCCGCTGAAAAAAACAGCTTGGGGGTGAGTCGGCTGGTGTAATTGATGGATATCGTTCGCAGGTTCGTGCCAAGCGCGTTGCCGGGACTGCTCACTTTCTGAATCAGCCCAGTCACATTGACAGTGGCGCTTGGCGTCAGTGCGTGCGCATACGTGGCTCCGATCCGGCGCTGGCGAATCTCATTGGCCCGCGCGAAGTCGCCATCCACCGCGCTGGCTGCATCAAGAAGTCGGCTGTTCATCTGTCCAAACAGAAGTGTCACGACGTCGCGCTTGCCGATCAGCGAATAGCTGAACTGCTGGTCGCGGCGCAGTGTGGTGGAAGACGCGAATACGCTTGTGTTGACAGCAGAGTTCCCGTTGAAACCGTTTCGCTGCAAGTATTGATTGACCAACGTCGCCCGCTTGTCCGGGTCGGGCTCAACGGATGTAAATTGGCTGAACAGCAGATCGTAGACCGACCCCTGTGACCCGATGTTGTTAAAGCCGCGGCCGATTACGATGTCCTTCAGATCGGTAAATCGCAGCGCACTCTGCGGCGTACGGACTTCCGCCAGATAGGTGTGTCCTTCCCCGAAAAAACGTCGCTGCTGCTCGAGCTCGAGTCGCGTACGCGGCGACGGGCGCCAACGCAAGCCAGCGCTGTAAGTGGTATAGCTGCGCTGCTCTTCGCTCAAGAAATTGTTGACTTCCCGACCCGTGGAACCGAAGACACGGAACTGCGGATTAAAGATCAGACTCAACACGCCGCGCACCATCGAGGCGTCGATATCGCGCGTGTCTTTGTAATCCACGATGCTGCGGCTGCCTTCGAGCGCCCAACCCAATTGACGGCTTGGATAATCTTCTCTCAAGTTACCAATAAATTCCTGAATCGTTGCATCGCTGGACGGCGTCGAATCGCTGGAGGAGACGGCACCTCGATAGCGCAGCTCGTAATTGGCGAGATCGGAAAATCGGCCTCTGGCATAGGGCGAGACATAGTAGGTCCTGAGTTCGGTCGAGTTCGCGTTGGGCCGGGATGCATCGCTGGCCTGCACGCCGAAAGCCGAGACGGTGGCCCGCGAAATTCGTCCACCTACATCGACGAACACCTTCCGATCAACCGCCTCGAGCGTGGCTAGGGCATTCAGTTCGTTTTGCACGGTGGCAGGTGAGGTGCCACCGGAGTAGGCAAACCCGCGCAGTGAATAGTCCAAAAAGCCGCGAATGCGTCCGCCGTAGCTGGACATCCGGATGCCAGGGCTGAGTTCGTAGATGAAGCCACTACGCCGATTCGTGGTGGAAAAAGCGACGTTGTCCGAGTAGACAATGCCTGCCTCGATTCGCGGCACGATGGTCAGCCCACGCTGTCCTGCTGCACCCGCCTGCGGCACGCCAGGCTGTGCAATTCCGCTCTGCGTTCCGACGCCCACAGCGTCGCCGATGACACCGCTGCCGCCAGCGAGTCCACCGCCGCCGAGAATCCCGCCACCTCCGATCCCTGAGGAAGTCTGGCCTGCACCATCAAGGGTGCTACCAGGCAGCGACTGCGCGGATGCCCACCCAGTCGACAAGCCAGCAACCAGCAACGCGACAAAGCAGGAGAGCCTTGCGTGCGGTTGCCTGCAGGCAGCATTGGCACGTGATGGGCACACGATGGGGGATCCGGCTGTCATCAGACTTCGCGGTGGGCAGCAGCAGTGGATTCCGATTCCTCACCGTACCCGTACCCGTACCCGTACCCGTACCCGTATCCATACTGCGAGCCGGATGAACTGGTTGAAGCCTGATTCAACATGACCATCTTGACCGGGCAGGCCTCGATCGTCGAGAGCGCCAGTTGCACATCAGACTGCAGTGTCTTATCAGCTTGTACCACCACAACGATCTGCCCCATATGCGTGGCGAGCACCGGCGACTCAGTGGTCAGCAGCAGCGGCGGCGAGTCGAAAATGATAATGCGCTCGGGATAGCGTCTGGCCATTCCGAGCAGCAGTTGAGTCATTGCATCACTGGCCAGCAGTTCGGTTGCGCGTGGATGTGGCGTCCCGCTGGGAAGAATCGCCAGTTTGTCGACGTTGGTACGCAACAGCACGGACGACAAATCGACCGAATCCGACGTCAACATGTCGAGCAGACCGGGACACGGCGCGAGCCCAAGCATGCGCAACACTGAAGGCCGCGCCACATCGGCATCAACCAGCAACACGGTGTTGTCGAACTCGGTCGCAATGCTCATTGCGAGATTGATCGCTGTGAAGCTTTTCCCCTCACCCGACACGGCGCTGGTCACCATGATCAGATTGCCGTTGGCCACCGCAGCTGCACCGCGCCCCATTGCATTGCTGATCAGGGGCCGTTTGATGACCCGGTACTGATCTGCAATGTGCGACCGCGGTGCATGTGGGCTCACGATTCCCGATGCCGCCAACGCATCTAGGTCCAGCGTGACCATAGCGGATGTAAGTTGCTCGCTTTCCCTCTCGCCACGCAGCGGCGGCGAAGGTTCCAGTCGGGCAGACGACGCCGACCGCACCAGAGCGCCTGCCCCGACAGGCTGCTTCAAGGGCGCATCGGCCACGGCAGCCGACGACGCCCCGAACGCATGGTCCGGCACATCGGCGCCGGCGCGCTTGAGTTGCTCCAGCCGGCGGGTGGCTTGTTCGATCAGACTGCTCATGATGGCTGAGACGCTTTCTAAGCGGGGCGAGAGAAGAACGTGAGCAGCACGATGCCAGCGATGAACAACCCAACCAAACCACTGGAAGCGGCGACGAACCGCCGCAAATCCGCGCGTCGCCGACGCAGCGTTGCGTCGTTCATCACTTTGGTCACCACACCAAGCAACGGCAGGCCCACCAGGGTACGAAGCGAGCGAGAGTCGTGGAAAACCGGGCGCAACTGGCTGGACGCAAATGCAACGAACAAGCCGCTGACAATGCCGACGACTAGTGCAAGTGGCAGCAGCAGAGTCCGGTTTGGCGCCACCGGGCCCGCCGACACTTGCGGCGGATCGATCAGGCGGAAGTCGGCGACGCCAGCCGACGACTCCAGATCACCAGACAGCGCTGCTGATTCACGCCGACCCACGAGGTCATCGTAATTCTTCTTGTGGATCGCATAATCGCGGTTCAGCTGTGTGAACTCGGCTTCCGTCTGCGGCGTGGTCTTCATTTGCGAGCGTGCCCGGTCGTAGCGCGCAACGTATTCAGCAACCCTGGCCTGCAAGCCGGCCACCTGAATTTGTGCAGCCGCCAGCAGTCGTGAGACTTCCTGATAAGCAAGGTTGTTCGTGCCAGCGCCGCCAATACTGGCCATCGAACTGCCCATTGCAAGCCGACGCTGCTCGGCCGTCTCGCGCTGTTTTTGCGCTTCCATCTCCTTCAGCAGCCGACGTGAGCCGACCACATCTGGGTGCTGGTCTGTATAACGTTGCAACAACGTGTCCAGGTTTTTCTGAATCGCCGCGATGCGCGCATCGACTTCCGGCGTCGCCACCACAAGCCCCGACTCCTGCAAGATGCCCGCCATTGAACTGTTGGCCGCATCGGCCTTCATCTCTTGCAGCTGCTTGACGGCGGCGTTGCGTGCGTTCTCTGCCTCCGACAATTCAAGTCGAGACTGGTTGAGCAGTGTGGACAGATCGGCGAGTCGCGACACACTGTCTCTGCCGTCGGCGCCTTGCATCTCCAGGTTTTTCAGCTTGAAGTTCTTGAGGCGCAATTCGGCCTCTTCCAGCTTATTTTCATATCCTTTGATTTGCTCATCCAGAAATCGCTTCGCGACGGCCGAATCCTTGCGGCTGTCGCCCAGACTGGACTCTACAAAGATCGACACGAGCGACTGGATCACGCGTTTCGCCTTGGCGGGCTCCGAATCCTGATAGGACAAGGTGTAGAGGTTGTCACGCGCCGAGCTTTTGATCTGCAAAGTCTTTGTAAGCCGGTCGATCAGTTCGATCTGTGCGTCTTTCGACTGGGCGCCCAGATCGAGATCGGCCATGCGCACCAGCTTTTCCATGTTTGGGCGGCTGATCAGCGTGCGGCTGAGCATCACCACCTGCTGCTCGACATTGGGCTGCACCGTAAGGCCCGCCATCAGCGGCTTCAAGATCGACTGGGTATCGACGTAGATACGCGCGCTTGCCTCATACCGATCTGGAATGCGAAACACGACGGCAGCGCCGATGATCGCAATGACCCACGCCACAAGCAGGCCCAGCCAGCGATGTTTCCAGACGCCCTTGGCAATTGTGGTGACCTGACCGATCAACTCTTCCATGAAACTATCGACTCCAAAACCAGGCGACTCGAACCATAGGCCGGCGACTGCGTCGTTGTTGACTACCGAACTGCATTGGATTAGCTCAGAACCAGCTTTGCGGGATGATCAGCACATCGCCAGGCAGCATTTCGACGTTGCGCGAAATGTCGCCGTTTCTGATCAGGTCCTTCAGTCGCACGGAATAGCGCTTGTCGCCTTCCGAAGTACGCAAAATGGTGGCGCCATTGCCATCTGCAAAGTCGGTCAGGCCGCCCACTGCAATCATCACGTCGAGCAACGTCATCTTCTGCTTGTAAGGCAGGAACTGGGGTCGCGCCGCTTGCCCGACGACTCGGATCTGCTCGCTGTACGGACCGATGAAGCTGGTGGCGACCACCGTGACCACCGGGTCCCGCACGTACTTCGACAGAACCTTTTCAATGTCACGCGCGATTTCGATCGTGCTCTTGCCCTGCACCACCAATTCGTCGACCAGGGGGGTGGAGAGTTTGCCGTCGGGGCGCACCGGCACCGCCAGCGACAAGTCCGGGTTGCGCCAAACAATGATGTTGAGCGTATCGCCCGGTCCGACGATGTAGTTGTAGTCTGATGAAGCAGCCAGGGTCGGAGCTGGCGGAAGGCTGGACCCGAACAGAGTGCAACCGCTGAGCATGACCACCAGCGACGCCAGACCGATCCTGAAACCATGGCTCCAACAGACGCCAGCGCGGCGCGATTCGGTCAAACACATTGAGCTCATGATTTGATTACTTATTACGGTAAGTTACTGGGTCTGCACTCTAAATGGGGCGAGCACAGAGAACCAAAAACCGCTGAGCGCTAACCGCGTTCAGCGTGCTATAAGCCACGGCTACCTGTTCCGGGCTCAGATATGCGCAATGGGTATGCGCTTCGGCCTTGCGTCAGCAAAAGCCAAGCAACCAAAAAACCCGTCACCTCCCAAGTGTCGCCGACTTCGCAACATTGGGGCAGCGTGGACGATGGCTTGGATCAATAACTGAAGGCATTCATGCACAAAATCCTGATGGTCTGCATGGCCAACATCTGCCGCTCGCCAATGGCGGTTGGTGCCATGCAGACGGTCATATTGGCACGTCGTGTGGAACATCTGTTTCAGATTGACTCAGCCGGCACACACGTCCGGCGCCACGCGGGACAGCGCCCTGACCCACGGGCAATCGAGTCACTGGCGCGTTTCGGCTACATGGGAACGTTGAATCAACGCTCACGACCCATTATGCCGGGCGATTTTGGGCGATTCGACCTCATTGTCGCGATGGACGAAGACAACCTGCGGAGTCTCAAGAAAATCTGTCCTCCAGAGCTTCAGCAAAAACTGTATCGCTTGCTCGATTTTGCCGACACGGTGCATGAGTCCGACATCCCCGACCCTTACTTCGGCAATGCGGCCGGCTTCGATCGCGTGCTCAGCCTCTGCGAGGCGGGCGTGACCGGCCTGGTCAACCGCTGCTTACGCACACCGCTTGAGCCGCAGATGTGACCTGCGGCTTCAAACCCCGGTTTCAAGTCTGGTAGTAATCGCGATACCAAGCTACGAACCGGCCGATGCCATGCTCGATCGACGTCTCCGGCACAAACCCAACCCAATTGGCCAACGCGTCGGTGTCTGCGTAAGTCTCCGGCACATCGCCATCCTGCAGCGGCAGCATGCGCTTTTCGGCCTGCTGGCCTAGAGCCTGCTCGAGGCATGCCACAAAGTCGAGCAATTGCACCGGCTGGTTGTTGCCGATGTTGAACACGCGATACGGCGCGGCTCCGGCGCCACTTCCGTCTGCTCCCTGCGGGATGCGGTCAAGCACGCGCACCACCCCTTCAACAATGTCGTCAACATAAGTGAAATCACGCCGCATATGGCCATGGTTGAACACGTCAATTGGACGGCCTTCCAGGATCGCCTTGGTAAACAAGAACAGCGCCATGTCCGGCCGACCCCAAGGCCCATACACCGTGAAAAACCGCAGCCCGGTGGTCGGCAACGCATACAGATGGCTGTAGCTATACGCCATCAACTCGTTCGCCTTCTTGGTGGCTGCATACAAGCTCACCGGATGATCGACTGAGTCGCTCTCCGCGAACGGCATCTTCGTATTGCCGCCGTATACGCTCGAGCTTGACGCATATACTAGGTGCTCCACCTGACTGTGCCGGCAGCCTTCCAGAATATTAATGAAGCCGAGCAAGTTCGCATCGGCATAGGCGTGTGGGTTCTGTAGCGAGTACCTGACACCCGCCTGCGCTGCCAGATGGACCACCCGGTCGGGTCGCTGTTGCGCAAACAGTTGCGCCATCGCCTCCCGATCGGCCACGTCGGCACGCACAAAAGTGAATCGGCTGTGCGACTGCAATCGCGCCAACCGCTTTTCTTTTAGCGCCACCTCGTAGTAGTCGTTCAGGTTGTCCAGTCCGACCACTTCATCGCCTCGCTCCAGCAGGCGAAGCGCGGTCGTCATCCCGATGAAGCCTGCAGCTCCCGTCACTAGCACTTTCATGATTTGGGCTGGTACTTCCTGTGAATGATGAATGGCAGAAAGCTGCAATGGTAGCGAAGGCCGTCTTGGCCGACCGCTTCAACAACCGAGGCATGACGGCGCGCTGGAAATCAATCGAGCACAGGCCCGCGAGATCACTTGTTTTCTGGTGGATTACCGAAGCGGGAAAGCATCTCAACGGGACTCACCCGCCAGCTTGATGCCGGGATTTGAGCTATTGAGCCGGTTCCTGCAGCCGATCTAGGCCAGTGCTTGGAACGACCCTCAACTCGCGTTTACCCTCAGACCGGCGGACGATTTCGCGTCGCATGGCGGCTGTAGAACTCTTTTTTCGCAAGCGATCGTGACAACGTTTCCGGCGCAAACACGGCTTTCGACCCGACCAAATTTCCCGTCAACGATTGCCAGCTTGGACTGGCTCACCACAGGCGCCTAGGAGTCTGTCGGACTTGAGCCCACCGAGCTCGCAGATTTCGTCTTGGCGGTGTTTTACCGGTTACGCGCGGTGTGTTTTGCCCAGTCGGGCCCCTGGAAGGCACGGAGATTCACGTGCGAGGTCTTGCAATGCTTTCAAAGAACTAAAGCAGGCGCGTTTTGGGGCATGAATGCCCCCTCTTTTCGATTCACGCTCGCCGCAGCACGTGCAATCGCTTGATGTTCCAAGCCATCGTCACCAAAGACCATTCGCCACGTGCCTTGGCCAGCCCCCGCATGCTCATCTGGCGCCAGCCCATCACGCGCTTGATGATGCCAAACACCGGCTCCACGGTCTGTTTGCGCAGTGCATACAGGGCCCGCCCTGCCTTGCTCTTCAGCCGATGCGCCATGTTGAGCACCGGGTTGTCGCCGTCGGGCGCCGGTTGATCGGCCGCAAAGCGCTCAAGCGCCGGCAGGTGGTGCGAGTCGCGCTTGATCGCCACCAGCGGTGTGATGCCGCTGGCCTCACACGCCAGCACGTTGGCGGCGCTGAAGTAGCCGGTGTCGGTCAGCAGGGCCTCGACCTGCCCGAGCTCGGGCGGCAGGGCTTGGAGCTGGGCCAGCGTCGGGGTGACCTCTCGCTTGTCGTTGCTCGCTTGCGTGACGTGGGCACTCACGACCAGCATCGTGTCGGTGTCCACTGCCGCTTGCGCGTTGTAGCTTTGCCCAAAGCTGCCACCTGAGCCGGGCATGATGCGCGATTCTTCGTCGGTGAGGCTGACTTGGTCGCCGGCTCTGGGGCTGCCAGCCGGGGGTTGTGGCTCTTTGCCGCCGGGCTTCTTGCCCGCCTCGCGCTGAGCCTGGCGGCGGGTCACTTTGGCTTCGTACTCCTGCTGCTGGGCGGCGTGCCGCTCGGCCGCGCGCGCTTCGATGCTGGCCTTGGCTTGTGCCAGCGCGGCCAGGCGCGCCTCGCGCCGCGCGATCTCGGCGGGCACGTCAAGACCGTCGGCCAGCGGCTGGTTGTCGCTGGCCTCGGCCAGTTGCAAAAGCTGCTGCACTTCGCTGCGCAATTGAGCCTCGATCTTGTTGGCGTGCTCCCAGGACAGCGCTTTGTGCTTGCTGGCGTTGGCGGCGATCTTGGTGCCGTCCAGCGCAATGGTGCCCAGCTTTAAACACTTCATCTCGCGCGCCAGCATCAGCACTTGCACAAACAGCGCTTCGATTTGCGGCAGAAAGCGGCGCCGGAAGGCGGCGATGCTGTCGTGGTCGGGCTGGCTGTTGGCGGCAATGAAGCGAAAGGCCACCGAGTCGCTGCAAGCGCGCTCGATCTTGCGGCTGGAATGCACGCCGGTGGCGTAGCCGTACACAAGCAAGCCCAGCAGCATCGCCGGGTGGTATGCGGCGCTGCCGCATCCGGCGTATTGGCGCACCAGTTCGCTCAGGTCCAGCTGATCGATGACTTCCACGACAAAGCGGGCCAGGTGGTCCTGCGGCAACCATTCGTTGACCGATGGCGGCAGCAGGTAAGCGGTGTCTCGGTCAACGGCGATGAATCGGCTCATGCGGCAAGGCTCGCTTTGTACTTGCGCAGAATTGTCCCAGCGGGCTTCAGCTTGGAGAAGTGGGGAAAGCCCGACAGACTCCTAGAAATGTGAGTTCGTTCACGCGCAACTCGTCGTCAGCGTTCCTATACGCCGAAGGACGCCACATCTGATCAATTGTTCCTTCTGGTCGGCTCAATTGGCTGGCAGATTGTGGCCGCTGGAGGGGATCATCCCCTCGGAGGGAAAACCGACTTGACCCGCGACGACCCGCGTGAACATTGGGATAAGCAGCCGCCGTGGGGGTGCTGCAACCGCGTACAAGTCGTTACTTTTCGGCCGGATGGGAACGTTGCTGCGCAATATCAGCTCACTAGAATGAAAAACGCACCGCTTAGAAAGTTTTGGCATACCACGCTACGCAAGGGGTTCGCGAGCTTTCCCCGCTCCGTCCGCTTCTCGATTTTCCGCTCGTTCATCGACTGCGATCCCGCACCAGACCCACGCTTAATGCTAAAGATTGCCGATACCAAGGAAGAACTGGAAGCCTGCTTCCGCCTCCTGCACGATGCCTATGTAGCCAGTGGCTTTCAAAAACCCGACCCGTCCGGCATGCGGGCGACCATCTATCACGCCCTACCAACAACCACCACGCTGTGTGCCACCTACGATGGTGAAGTGGTCGGCACCATGTCGCTCATTCGGGACAGCTCGTTTGGCTTTCCGATGCAACAGGTGTTCGAGTTGGGCGGTGTGCGCGCCAAGGGCGGCAACATCGCGGAAGTTTCGGCACTGGCTGTCCATCCGCGCTATCGCAGCACGGGCGGCGCGATTCTTTTTCCGCTGATGAAGTTCATGTATGAATATTCCACAGCGTTTTTCGACACCCGGCATCTCGTCATCGCGGTCAACCCCAACCGCATCGAGATGTATGAGTCGCTGCTGTTCTTTCAGCGGTTGAACGAAAAAAAGATCGACAACTACGATTTTGTGAACGGCGCGCCGGCCATTGGTGCATCGCTTGACTTATCCACGGCGCCTGAGATCTTCAAGCAGATCTACGGCCGGCGCACCCAGCGCAAGAACCTGCATTCCTACTTCACTGAAATCACACTGCCGAACATTGTGGTGCCGAATCGGCGTTACTTCACGACCAACGATCCGGTCATGACGCCCGAGTTGCTCGATTACTTCTTCAACCAGAAGACGCGGGTGTTTGAAAACCTTGACGATCGCCGGCGTGTGATGTTGCGCGCCATCTACGACACGTCCGAATACGCCGACGTGCTGCCTGCGCTCGATCAAACTGCGCGGACCGGACATCGTCTACGGCGGCATCAGCGCTACGCGATCAAGTGCCCGGCTTCGATTCAGCTTGGCGACACCTCAGATACGCGAGCGCGCGCCATGCTTGTGATTGAGGCATCAGAGCAAGGCCTTCTCGCGTCCTCGTCTGTTGTGGTGCCGTTGAATCAGTGGTTCGACGTTACGGTTCAACTCGGCAACGCCGAACGTTCGCAACTTCGCGTGATGGCAGTGCGTGAAAGCGTGAATGGCGTGAGCGGCTGGTATGCATTCCGAATCGAGCAACCCGATCCGAGCTGGATCAAGCTCGTGAATGCACTGCAAGCCGGCCAGACACACGAAGACTTGCAGAATGCAAGCATCTTTACCCCGGCGCCAGTGTCGGCCTGATATTCAGACGCGATGCGGTGATCGGCCCAGCTCGGGTTGATCGGCCGATGATCGACGGCTTTTCGCAGAAATGACACCAGCCTCGATTCGATCCGTCATCTAGCGAGGAATTGCCCCTACTTGGTCGCTTCTTCTTCTTCACGAATTTGAACCACCCTCGCGTGAAGCCGGCTGAGCACCGGCACGGCAACGAAGGCGCTGACATCGCCGCCCAGTTTGACAATTTCTCGTACCAGCGTGCTTGAGATGTGCTGCACCGCATCGCCTGGCGGCAGAAATACCGTCTCGATCGCAGGCGCCATCCGACGGTTCATGCCGGCCAACTGGCTCTCGTAGTCGTAGTCGGTACTGGAGCGCAATCCGCGCAGCATCACGCAAGCTTCCTGCGCAGCCGCAAACTCGACCACCAATCCGGAAAACGGCACCACCTCGACACCAGCGATCTCGCCGAGCGTCTCCTGCGCCATTCTGATGCGTTCATCCAGCGTGAACATCGTGCGCTTGTGGTGGCCAACGGCGACGCCGACCACGACCCGATCGAACATTGTGGCCGCACGCCGCACCAGGTCTTCGTGGCCCAGCGTGATCGGATCGAACGTGCCTGGGTAGACAGCCGACACTGAGAGACGCTGGCCTGGTGGCCGGTGCGCTTGCGGTGCGCGGTTTTCATCAACTTTGCTGCTGGCCATGCGCATTCCCGTTGCTGCCACAAGCGTGGCAAATTATTATGCGGCGCATCAAACGATGGTTAGCCGGCCGATCAGATGCGCGTGAACGCTGCCCGCATGCAGGTATTTCAACGTCTCGAGACCAAGTGCCTGCAGGCGCTCCAAAGACCAGCGCGTCGGTGCTTCGAGATAAATTCGACCCTGCAGTCGCAGCGCGCCAGCCGCGGCAGCGAGCGCGGGGTCATGTAGTCCGGTCTCAAACGGCGGGTCGAGCAGCACCAGATCGCAACTGTTGCTCGGTTGCCGGCGCAGAGCGGCTACGCCGTCACCGCGCTCGACGTGGAGGGTAAGGGCTTTTGGATCAAGCCGTCTGGCGACTGCCTTCAGTCCGGCTGCCAGCGCGGTGTCCTGCTCGCACAAAGTCACCCGCGCTGCACCGCGCGAGCCGGCCTCCAGCCCCAAGGCGCCGCTGCCGGCAAATGCGTCGTAGACGATCCAGCCGTCCAAATCGTGTCCGAGCCAGTCGAACAACGTCTTGCGCACCCGGTTCGGTGTGGGCCGCAAACCGGGTCGATCGGAAACGTTCAGCGGCGTGCGCTTCCACTTGCCGCCGATCAAGCGCACCAGCCCCGGCGCAGCAGCGGCAGGTCGAGTCGGCCCGCGCCCGCTGCGGCTGGACACTGCCGTCACGGCTGGCCGCCGACCACCACCGTCACCATCCGGTCCGGCTGCAGCTTGCGCTGAAACGCGGCCTTGATGTCGGCCACGGTCAACGCCTGTACGTGCTCGGTCCAGTGGTCCAGATAGTCCAGTGGCAAGTTGTTCCAGGCGATGTTCGCCACGTTGCCGAGCAGGTCGCGGTTGCTGTCCAGGCGCAACGCAAAGCCGCCGATCAGGTTCTGTTTCGCTGCTTCGAGTTCGTCCGCCGTGGGGCCATCGGCAACGAACCTTGCCAGCACGTCCTTGGACACTTGCACCGCCTGCTGCGCCTGATCGGGCCGCGTCTGCATGCCAATCGTGAACGCACCCGCGTGCAGCCCGGGCGCGAAGTAGCTGTAGACGCTGTAGCTCAAGCCGCGCTTCTCCCGCACTTGCGAAGTCAGCCGCGACGTGAAGCCGCCGCCCCCCAGGATGTGGTTGCCCACCGTGAGCGGAAAGTAGTCCGGATCGCTGCGCGGGTAGCCGGGCTGACCAATCAGGATGTGCGCCTGGGCTGAGGCGAACGGAACGTCACGCTCGACGCCTTGCGCAAGCGGCTGCACATCCGCCACCGGTGGCAGCGCGTCGCAACGAGACGGCTCGGGCAGTCGCGACAGCAGCTGCGTGGCCAGTGCGTCGGCGCGCGCGCGGTCGATTGCGCCGACGATGCTGATCTTGGCCCGGCACGGCCGGATCGTGCGGTCATAGAACGCGGCCATATCGGCCGGCTCGATGCGCTCGATCGTCTGCTCGGTCGTCTCGTAGCCATAGGGGTGGCTCCCGTAGACGGCGGCGGCAAACGTTCGGCGCGCCACGGTCGCCGGCCGGGTGTTGGCCTCACGCAAGGCGGCGGCCAGCCGCTGGCGATCTCGCTGCCAGACCTCGGCGGGAAAGGCCGGTTCGCCGAGTTGCCGCGCAGCCAACGCGCCGGCTTGAGCAAGCAATTCCCGCTCGGACAAGGTGCGCAGCGAAAAGCTCATGCGGTCATCGCCGGCACGCGCATCGAAGGTGGCACCCAGGTCAGCCCAGGCTTCGCTGAGCGCGTTCTCGTCGATCGCAGGCATGTCGCCGTCGGCCTTCACCCCCTTGCTCGCCTCGCTCGCGGTCACGTTGGCCAGGCCAGCCTTGCCTGCCGGATCGCGCCGGCTGCCAGCGTCGAAGTCGATTTGCACGTCGATCATCGGAATGCCGGGGCTCGGCACCAGATAGACCTGCGCACCGCTCGGCTGGGTCCAGTGGTCGATCGGGATCGCCGCATGGGCTGCCGCAGCACAAAAAATCGAGGCAAACAGCGCGACTGCACCGGTACAGATTGCGTTTTCAGCTATCTTTTTCATACAGTCTCAGCGTTGTTCGCCACCGTGCAGCGGACCGGTGGCAGCCGGTCGCTGTGGTCGCTTCGGATCGATCGGCTGGGGCACCAGCACGCCGACGCTCAATTGATCGTCATTGAAATATTTGCCTGCCACGCGCTGCACCTGATCCGCCGTGACCGCGCGCAGCCGC
Organism: Burkholderiales bacterium; assembly: GCA_038200275.1. Taxonomy (GTDB): domain Bacteria; phylum Pseudomonadota; class Gammaproteobacteria; order Burkholderiales; family Burkholderiaceae_C; genus JBBPYC01. The sequence goes on along the minus strand of JBBPYC010000026.1, from coordinate 11,219 downwards.
TCGATCAGCCGGTCGTCCGAATCAAGCGGCAGCCCGAGCGCCCAGAACGTGCCGAGCGACCGCGCCTGCGAAAACACCGAATCGCGTTGATAAACCTGGCTTGCAATCCATTGCGTCTTGACCCGCTTCAGCTCCGATGGCTGCACGCCGCCTTCAGCCACTGCGGTGATCTGCGCGCGCAGCCGCTGTTCTGCATCGGCCACGGTCTTGCCGGCCGCCGGCACGGCATCCAGCACGAACAGCTGCGGGCCGCGGCCCAATAAACCGTTGCCGGCGCCTGCGCTGTCGGCGACCCGGTCCGGCCCCTGCGTCAACGCCCGATCAAGCCGCGCGCCGCGGTAGCCGTCGAGTACCGCAGCCAGCACGGTCAGCGCAAGCGCATCTTCGCCTTCGTCGACCTGGGCGGGCGGCTTGGCGGCGGCAGTGCCGGCGCCACTGACGGGTTGTGCCGGTGCCTCGGCCACCATCGGCGCGAAGCCGGTCAGGCGCGGCGCCTTGAACGCCATCTTCAGATATGCCTGCTCGGCCGGCGCCTTGAACTCGATGCGGCGCAGGCCCTGCTGCGGCGGCTCCTCACGCGGCTTGCGCACTGGCACCGCGCGCTCGGGAATCGCGCCGTAATAGCGCTCGGCCAGAACGCGGACCTGGTCGGCATCGACATCGCCAGCCACCACCACGGCCGCATTTGCCGGCACATACCAGCGCCGATAGAAAGCGCGCACATCGTCCGGGGTGAGCGCATCCAGGTCACTCATCCAGCCGACCACCGGCCGGCCGTACGGCGATGCGACGAACGTCACCGCGTCGAGGATTTCGTCCATGCGCGCACGCGGGGAGTCCTCGGTGCGCATCCGGCGCTCTTCCTTCACCACTTCGATCTCGCGCTTGAATTCGTCGTCGCTCCACTGGTTGTGCGCGAAGCGGTCCGCTTCCAGCTTCATCACGTCTTCGAGCCGATTGGCAGGGATCTGCTGGTAGTAGCCGGTGTAGTCGCGCGACGTAAAGGCGTTTTCACGCCCGCCAAGGGCGGCCACGCGGCGCGAGAATTCGCCCGGCGGCAAGTCGGGCGTGCCTTTGAACATCATGTGCTCAAGCACGTGGGCGACGCCGCTTGTGCCGTCGACCTCGTCCATCGCGCCCACGCGCACCCAGAGCATGTGAACCGCTGTGGGCGCGCGCCGGTCCGGCTTGACGATCACGGTCAGCTCGTTGGCGAGCTTGAACTGTTGCACAGGCGGCGCGGCTGGCTCGGCGGCGCCAGCCGGCAGCGCGGCAGCCGCGGCCAGCAGACCAATGGAGAAAAGTCGTTGCATGGGGTGTTTCATAGAATCGTCGGATTGTAGAAACCCGCTAAATGTTCAAGTTCCTGAAGAAGATTTTTGGCGGCAGCGACGCGGCCGAGCCGCCGGTTGCGCCAGCACCCGCCGAGCCGATGCCTGCGCTGCCGCCAGTCACAGCACCAGACCCAGTCGCTGTCGAAGTCACTGAGCCGCCCCGTCGGCTGCAGGAAGCCGCGGCCGTAGAGCCCTTGGTAACACAACCCGCCGTCACGTTGCCCAACGCGGAATTGGGGACATCTGAGACTGCCGAGCTGCCCGCCGCTGCACCGCAACTGATGCACGACGAGCAAGTCGAGTCAGGCGCCGATGCCCACGTTGACCCATTGGGACAGGCACCTAGCCAAGCGCCGTCGCCACCACCCCTTCCAAGCATTGCACAAGCCCCCTCGCCACTCCCGTCCATGCCCATGGCGCGTGAGGCAAGCAGCCAACCTCCCGAAATGCCTGTGCGGGCGGAAGCGGAAGCACCAGCACCTGCCGTAATTCGGACTTCAGCACTCGCATCGCCCCCTGCCGCGCGGGCCGGCGGGTCGAGCCTGATCGGCAGCGCGCTCGTCACGCCGCTCGAGATTCCGCTGCCGCAAGCCGCTCCCGCAGCACGCGAACGCTGGACATCGCGGCTCAAGACCGGGCTGCGCAAGACCGGCAGCAATCTGTCGAGCGTGTTCACGGGCGCACAGATCACCGAATCGCTGTACGAAGACCTGGAGTCCGCGCTGCTGCTGGCCGATACCGGCGTGCCGGCCACGCAGTTTCTGCTCGACGACGTGCGGCGGCGCGTCAAGGCCGGCGGCGCGACGCATCCGATCGCTGTCCGCAACGCATTGGTCGAAGCGCTCACCCTGCTGCTCAAGCCACTCGAGCGCGAGCTCGTGATCGGCCAGTTCACGCCGACCGTGATCATGGTGGCGGGTGTGAACGGCGCGGGCAAGACGACGTCGATCGGCAAGCTGACCAAACATCTGTCGAACGAAGGCGCGGCCGTGCTGCTGGCTGCAGCCGACACGTTCCGCGCCGCCGCGCGCGAGCAGCTCGGCGTCTGGGCCGATCGCAACTTGGTCGAAATCGTGGCTCAAGAAGGCGGCGACCCGGCCGCCGTGAGTTTCGACGCCGTCACCGCCGGCAAGGCGCGCGGCAAGGACGTGGTACTGGTCGACACCGCGGGCCGGCTGCCGACGCAACTGCACCTGATGGACGAGCTCAAGAAGATCAAGCGCGTGGTGCAAAAGGCCGACGCCACCGCACCGCACGAGGTACTGCTCGTGATCGACGGCAACACCGGGCAGAACGCGCTTTCGCAGGTCAAGTCGTTCGATGCCGCCTTGGGCCTGACGGGCCTGATCGTGACCAAGCTCGACGGTACCGCCAAGGGCGGCATGCTGGCCGCGATTGCGCAGTGGGGCGTGGACCGCGCGCGCGCTACGCCGGGGTTGCAGCCGGTGCCGGTCTACTTCATCGGCGTCGGCGAAAAACTGGAAGACCTCGAGACTTTCAACGCACGCGAATTTGCGCAGGCGTTGCTGACTTGATCCGGCTGCAGCGCATGCCGATGCTGCGCACAGCGCTTCAGCCCACGGCCTGGCTCACGGTGCAACACCGCGCTTGCCGCGAATCGGGCAGCCGCAGCGCGATCCGCTCGCATCAAAGCATGATGTGCACTGAGCCAACGTGACGAAATCGCCGAGCCTTGCCGACGCTTGGTGCATCGCCATCACCGGGCCAACCGCTGCCGGCAAAAGCACCGCTGCGCTTGCGGTCGCAAGCCGTTATCCGAGCGAGATCATCAGCGTCGATTCCGCGCAGGTCTTCCGCGGGATGGACATCGGCACCGCCAAGCCGAGCGCCGCCGAGCGCGCCGCGGTGCCGCATCACCTGCTCGACATCCGCGACCCGGCCGATGCGTACAGCGCAGCCGCCTTTGCGCAGGATGCGCGGCGCCTGATCGAGGAGATCAACGGCCGCGGCAAGCTCGCCTTGCTGGCCGGCGGCACGATGCTCTACTTCCGCGCGCTGTTTCAGGGGCTGGACCCGATGCCGGCGGCCAACCCGTTGATCCGCGCGCAGATCGAGCACGAGGCAGCGCAACACGGCTGGCCTGAGATGCATCGACGGCTGGCTGAAGTGGACCCAGCCAGCGCGCTGCGTCTGGCGCCCCGCGATGCCCAGCGCATTCAACGAGCGCTCGAAGTGTTTCGCAGCAGCGGGCAAACGCTCTCCTCATTTCATGCTTCAAAAATGGTAGCAGACAATGCAAACAGGACGAGTGCCTCACCGCTTTTCAGCCTGGAACCTGAGCACCGAGACTGGCTGCACACCGGCATCGCCGAGCGTTTCGACGCCATGCTCGCCGCTGGTTTTGTCGAGGAAGTGCGCCACTTGCGCGCACGGGGTGATCTGCACCCAGCGCTGCCGTCGATGCGCTGCGTCGGTTACCGTCAGGCGTGGCAAGCACTCGCAGGCGAGCTGCCGATGACCGAGCTGCGCGACCGCGGCATCTTCGCGACCCGCCAGCTCGCCAAGCGGCAGCTCACCTGGCTGCGTTCGATGCCCGAACGCCACGTCATCGCCTGCGATCGGCCCGACATGCTGGGCCGATTGATCGAAACCGTTGACCAGACACTTGCCGCACGACCCACTCCATTCATACCGACCGAAAACCGATGACGTCAACAGGCTTCCATTCATGATCGTGCAGGTACGCAACCTGGCCAAGCGCTATGCGCAAGCGGTGGTGTTCGAACACGTCTCGCTTGATGTGGCAGCTGGTGAGTTCGTTGCCATCGTCGGCGACTCGGGCGTCGGCAAGTCGACCTTGCTGAACTGCGTTGCCGGCCTGGACGAATGGAGCGAAGGCGCTGTCACGCTCGAAGGCGTTGACCTGAACACGTTGGACAACGACCAACGCGCCTTGCTGCGCCGCGCCAAGGTCGGCTTCGTATTTCAGGCGTTCCACGTGCTGCCGCATCTGGACGTCGCACAAAACGTCGCGCTGCCGCTGCTGCTGCTGAACAAGCCCGACGACGCCCGGGTGCAGCAGATGCTCAACGCGGTTGGCTTGGAAGGCCTGGGCACCCGGCTGCCCGAACAGTTGAGCGGCGGCCAGCTGCAGCGCGTGGCTCTGGCGCGTGCGTTGGTACACCGCCCTGCCCTTGTGCTGGCGGATGAACCCACCGGCAACCTCGACCCCGGCACCGCCGCACGCGTGCTTGACGTGCTGGTGGCGCAGGTGCGTGAGCAGCATGCGGCGCTGATCCTGGTGACGCATTCCGCGACAGCCGCTGAGCGAGCGGATCGCGTGCTGCGGCTCACAAGCGATGGGATTGAGACAATGGCAGGCTCCACAGTCGACTGAACGGATTTTGCCTGGCGAGGGCAAATCGGCGACCCACCTGGCGTCCGCTGCCGGCCGAGGTTCTCACTTGGCGCGCGTGCCCTTCACTTGCTGGAGCTACTGCGGGCCCAGCTTGAAACGGGCTTTGCAGTCGCGCATTTTGGTTGCCTTGGCGGCCCACCGGAACGTTGATGGGGGAGGGGTCGGCGACCGCCGATCCGGCGATGCGCCGGGTGCGTGGGCTTGGCCGGCACAGGTCGATGCCCAGGCACCTGATCCAAACGTCCACTTGATCGCCAGGCAGCGCACCATACGCCACGCTCGCGCACTTCAACCGCAGTCAGGGCAAGCGAGCAACGGCTCCGGCGCAGCGCTTCCAAGTCCCGGCAGAACGCGCGGTCAAGCTGCTTGTTTGGCATGAGCCTGCTGAAGACGGCCATGCCTCCCGCGTTATTCGATCGGCTCGAACTGCGCGGGCGCCGCATGGCTGAGATCGAGACGGCGGATGCAGTCCATGTGGCGCGTCACCGCCATTTAAGTAGACTGAAAAGCATTCAGAACCAAACCCTAAAACTGTCTCATGACCCATATGAATGGTGCCGATGCCCTCGTGCGCATGCTGCAACTCAACGGCGTGCGCCACATCTTCGGGCTGTGCGGCGACACCAGCCTGCCGTTCTACGACGCCCTGGCCCGCCTCGATCACGGCATCGACCACGTCCTGACCCGCGACGAGCGCAGCGCCGGCTACATGGCCGATGGCTATGCCCGTGTGACCGGCAAGGTGGGCGTCTGTGAAGGCCCCAGTGGTGGTGGCGCCACGTATCTGTTGCCAGCACTGGTGGAGGCGAACGAGTCGTCCATCGCGGTGCTGGGCATTACGTCGGACGTGTCAGTGGGTTCGCGCGGCAAGTACCCGCTGACCGAGCTGGACCAGCAGGCGCTGTACCGTCCGCTCACCAAATGGAACACCACGGTGGACCGCGTCGACCAGATCCCCGGGGCGGTGCGCGGCGCCTTCCGCGCGATGACGACCGGCAAACCCGGCTCGGCCCATATCTGCCTGCCCTACGACGTGCAGAAGCACGAGGCCGATCCGGCCGATGTATGGGCGCAGCCCGGGCACGACCGTTTCCCGGCGATGCGCAGTGCACCCGATCCGGCCGCAGTGCTGCAGGCGGCCGCGTGCCTGGTGAACGCGCGCCGACCGGTCATCGTCTGCGGCGGCGGCGTGGTGATCGCCGGTGCATGCGAAGTGCTCGACGCACTAGCCACCCTGCTGGACGCCCCGGTCTGCATCACGGTCAGCGGTCAAGGCAGTCTGGCCGATACGCACCCGCTCAACGTGGGCGTGATCGGCGCCAATGGCGGCATCAGCGCCACGCGCGATGTGGTGCAGCAAGCCGATCTGGTGCTGTTCATCGGCTGCCGCGCCGGCTCTACCAGCACCGAGAACTGGCGCGTACCGGCGCGCACCACCACGATCGTCCACATCGACGTGGACCCCATGGTGATCGGTGCCAACTACCGAACCGATGTCGCGCTGGTCGGCGATGCGTTGCTGGCGCTGCAGGCGCTGCACACCGCAGTGCAAACGCAGCTTCATGACAAGACTCACCAGGGCGGTGCTGGCCAGGCGTTGGCAACGGCTGCACGGGTGGCCAAGCAGGCGGCGTTTGCGCCATTGGCCGCATCGCTGGACACCCCGATCAAGCCCGAGCGGGTGGTGGACCTCTTGAATAACTTGCTGCCGGACAACGCCGTGGTGGTCTGTGACCCGGGCACACCCTGCCCTTACTTTTCCGCCTATTTCAATGCGGCGCGCTCTGGGCGCCAGTTCATCACCAACCGGGCGCAAGGGGCGTTGGGCTTTGCGCTGGCCGCCGGCATCGGTGCGCAGATCGGCCGGCCGGATGCACCGGTGGTGTCCGTGATGGGCGACGGCAGCTTCGGCTTCACCTGCGGTGAGATGGAGACCCTGGTGCGCCGCAAGATACCGCTGAAGATGGTGGTGTTCTCGAACGCGGTGTTCGGCTGGATCAAGGCCAGCCAGAAGGAAGGCTACGGTCAGCGTTATTTCTCGGTCGATTTCACGCGCACCAACCACGCCCGGGTGGCCGAAGCCTTTGGCGTCAAGGCTTGGCGCGTGAGCGATCCGGCCCAGCTCGAAGCGGCCCTGCGCGCAGCGTTGCGGCACGACGGCCCGACCCTGGTCGACGTGTTGTCGCAGGAACTGCAGGACACGGCCGTTCCCGTCAGCCAATGGATGGGCTGATCCGCACGTTTTATTTCACCAACAAGGCATTTCATGACAACTGATCGATCCCGAATCTCCCGGCGCCTCGTGTTGGGCGGTGCTTCGACGGCCACCGCCCTGGCGTGCTTGCCCCAGGCCTGGTCCCAGACCGCCAACGACGCGCCGCTGCGCTTGATCGTCACTTTCCCGCCAGGCGGCAGTACCGACATCGTTGCCCGCATCATCCAGCCGAGGCTTTCCGAACTGCTGGGCCGGCCGGTGGTGGTCGAGAACAAGCCGGGAGCCGCCAGCCAGCTGGCCACCCAGCTCGTTGCGCACTCGGCGCCGGACGGCAACACCCTGCTGGTGGGTTTCGACACCCACGCCATCAACCCCGTGGCCAAGTCCAGGCTGCCGTACGACACGTTCAAGGACTTCGCTGGTGTCACGCTGGCCGTGCGGTTTCCACTGGTCATCGGCGCCGCGCCCTCGGTGCCTGGCAAGGACCTGAGTGAATTTTTGCAAGCCGCCAAGGCTGAGCCCGACCGCTTCAACTATGCGTCCACCGGCCTCGGCTCGATGAACCATCTGGTGGCCGAGGACATCAAGCGGCGCTCGGGCACCGAGCTGCTGCACGTGCCCTATGGCGGCGGCGGCCCAGCCGTGCAGGCGGTGGTGAGCGGGGTCTCCAGCCTTACCCTGCTGAGCTACGCGGCGCTGCGCGGCCAGATCGCTGCAGGCAAGATCAAGCCGCTGGCCGTAACGGGTGCGCAACGCCTGCCCGAGCTGCCGGATGTGCCCACAGTGGCGGAGTCGGGCTTCCCCGGCTTCGAGGCCTACTCGTGGATCGGCATCTTTGCGCCTGCGGCCACGCCAATCGTCACTTTGAGCCAGTTGACCGAAGGCTTTCAAAGCACGTTGCAGGACCCTGAGGTCAAGCAACGCTTGACCGCTGCCGGATTCGAAGTCATGGCCACCGATGGCCCGGCGGTAGACCGCTATACCCGAGAGCAATACGACCGCTGGCGCAGCTTCGTACAAGAGGCCAATCTCAAACTCGAAGAGTGAGACCTGCCGCGATGCAACTCGACCACATCGTCATAGCGGTGCATGACCTGCAGCGCACCGTGGCCGACTATCAGGCCCTGGGTTTCACGGTCACGCCGGGAGGACAACACCCTGGGCGCACCTCACACAACGCGCTGGTGGTGTTTGCTGATGGCGCCTATCTGGAGCTGATCGCCTGGCAAGCGCCGGCGCCGCAGGAGCGCTGGTGGCGCGATCTGCAGCAGTTCGGCGACGGGCCGGTGGACTTTGCACTGTTGCCGGCAAACGTGGTGGCCGCCACCGAGGCCGCGCGCGCCAGCGGCCTTGAACTATCGGGTCCGCTGGACGGATCACGCAAACAACCCGACGGCGCCGAACTCAAGTGGCAGACGGCGCGCCATGCCACGCCCGATGTGCCATTTCTGTGCGCCGACATCACCCCCCGCGCATGGCGTGTGCCGGAAGGTGTAGCGCGCCAGCATGCCAATGGTGTGACAGGTGTCTCAAGCTTGTCTGTGGCCGTGGCCGATCTGGGCGTGACGTTGCCGCGATATGAGGCGCTGCTGGGTCCGGCAGCGGTCATCGGCATCCCTTTTGTGACGCCGGGCAGCGGCTTGCGTATCGCGCAAGTGCAGATTGACGGACTGAGCCTGGTGTTGGCCGAGGGTGTGGGCGAGTTGCAGGCAACCGGCGCGCTCGGCCACTGGCTGGACACCCGAGGTCAGGGGCCTTGCGCGTTCAGCTTGGTCGCGCCTGACTGTACGCCACGGACGCTGACTGCTGGGCTCAGCCATGGTGCGGTGATTGAAACGCTAGCAAACGAAGCGCGCGCTATGGCGCGAGGCATTGCTCCAGCGTGAGAGGAGCTGACACAAGGCCATGCGCCCACAACGCCAGTTGGCCTTGCTCCGTTTACATGGACAAGCATGGAGCGGATTCTCGACCCAGCGGCACCAGCTCCTGAGCCAATCAAGTCGCCACAGCCGCCGATTGCTGCATCGAGAACGCCCGAATTTGAGGCCAATGTGTTCCACCGCAGCTTCGATCCGCGCCTCAAATGATTCGTGCGGCGCATCGACCAGTTTGTCGGCCATCACAACACCGGCGCCGATACTCCCGCCAGTGCATGCTGCGTAATGCAGCAGCGCAACGCCCCTTTTGAGAACCCGCCGGTGAACATCCCTCGCTCCATCAAGCAGCTTGTCGCAGCAACCAACGAAATGCTCGATGACAAAAAGGTCGGCACTCGGCCGACTCCGCTTGCGTTCGCTCGGATGAGCGGTATGCCACAAGATCTGTCCAGGGACGACGCCGCGCTTGAGTGCACCGATTGGGTCGAGGTCGTCAACAACAGCCGCGCCAATGTCGATTGATCAGGCAAATCATGTCCTTTGAAACTGAGCAGATCGGTACCGATCCAACCGATTCCTACTGGCGTGATGCGCCGCCGCCCACCGCCGGCTCGTCCGACCACGTCACCGTCATCGGTGCCGGCGTGATCGGACTGGCAACGGCTGCGGCGCTGGTGCGCACCGGCCGGTCGGTCACCGTGCTGGACGCCCGCCATGAGGCAGCAGCTGGTGCCACGCGCGGCAACGGATGCCAGCTGAGCTACGGCTATGTCGCCCCGCTGGCCCAGCCGGGACTATTTGCCGAACTGCCGAAGCTGCTGTTCAGCCGTGGTGCACCGTTGCGCGTGATTCCGCGGCTGGACAACGCGCAGTGGCGCTGGATGTGGGACTTCCTGGCCGCGTGTCGAGCGTCCGCGGCAGCGCGTTCCACCGTGGCGTTGCTGGAACTTGGGCAGCTCAGCCGCGCGGAGACCGAACGCTGGATTCGCGGCGCCGAAGCCGAAGCGCTGGCTTTTTCTGAGAGCGGCAAGCTGGTCGTCTACAGCAGTGCTGCCTCATTCGAGGCCAGCCGCAGGCAGATGGCGATGCAGGCGCCGTTTGGGCCAGCGCAACACGCGATTTCTGCAGACGAATGCATCGCGATCGAGCCGGCGCTTGCCTCGTTGCAGGGACGCATCCGGGGTGCCATCCATACGCCGAGTGAGTGCGTGGTCGACAGCCTGGCGCTGTGCCGCGATCTGGAGCAAAGACTGCGTGCGCGCGGCGTGATGTTCGAATATGGCACGCAGGTGACCGGTTTCACGCGCCGCGGCAGCCGCATCACCCATCTGTCAACCGGCACGAGCACACGCAGCGTGGGCCAGATCGTGCTCGCCAACGGCACCGGCAGCGCCGCGCTGGCGCGCAAGCTGGGCATCCGGCTGCCGGTCTATCCGTTGAAGGGTTACAGCATCACCGCTGAGATCACCGACGATGCGCGCGCACCGCGCGTCAGCGTCACCGACGCGGCGAACAAGGTGGTTTATGCGCGGATCGGACAACGGCTTCGGATCGCTGGCATCGCGGAGATTCGTGGCCACGGTGAAGACATCGATGGTGAGCGCATCGCGCAGCTGGTGGCGCATACCCGGGCCGCGTTCGGCCCCGCGCTGAAGCTGGACTCGCCCTCCCCCTGGGCCGGACTCAGACCGGCCACACCGTCGTCTTTGCCGATCATCGGTCGCGCACCAATCGACAACGTGTTTCTCAACGTTGGCCACGGCGGCCTCGGACTGACCTTGGCGTTTGGTTCGGCGAAACGACTGGCCGATGCGTTGGACACAAGCGCCCACAATCGCGATGACTTTGCCGCGCGAGCGTGAGCAGGAATGCCGCCGCTTTTGACATCCTGGTCATTGGCGGCAGTGGGGCGCAGGGCATCTCAAACGCCGCAGTTCGACGCAGACGTGGGAACCCCATGGGTACATCGCAGCCAGTGAGAATCGGAGCGGCCGCATGGCGGTCCAGATGATCGATGCGTCAGGGGAAATCGTCGCGCTTGGGTTCATCGATTCACATACACACGACAACCAAGCGGTGCTGGTGCAGCCGGACATAACGGCCGGGCTCGTCCTGTTCAGAGCACAAGTCGCCTGTTGGGACACCGACAGTGACCCGAGGCAAATGGTGGCGGGCGTTGTCTTGGTCAGAGACGAGTGCGGCTGGCAGGTGATGTGAGAGGCGATGGGGCGAACGATGGTGGTCTCGGCAGCGCTTGACCCTATCCTCGTGGAGAGCCTGTCCTAAATTTTGTGTGCGAGGCACAGCATGACCCGAAGGAGCATCTATGCCAACGAAGACCGAGAAGTCGATAGCAGCCGCTGCGGCGCTGCCGTTGATACCCAAGGAGCTGATTGACCAGTTTTGCACCGGAC